>JBGARY010000059.1:0-10093 GCA_044229985.1 Chitinophagaceae bacterium | reverse complement strand
GAAAAATCTGCTTTGAGGTGCCTTTCTATAAATTTTCTTCCGGAGGAAAACAATTTCAGTGTTTCAATGAACGTATCAACAAGGTTGTGATAAAATTTCTTGGCGATAACCAATCTTTCTTTTTCTGTTTTCTCGGGGAAAGCCTGCGCCAGGTTCTTCAGCACTACATCCTTCCTGTATTTCAAAATATAAAAGAGGAATCCATAAACTGCATCCGAGAAAAGATACAATACCCTTAATGGCAATAAAGAGATCAACCACAAAAATCCATAAACAACATAGTACATAGCCCGCAAAGATAGCCACTACAACACGATATTCTGAACAAGCTGGCTCTTCGACGGATAGTCAGTATTAAAGTGCAGCCCCCTGCTTTCTTTTCTGAATGATGCGCCCTTGACAATCAAGTAACCGACAGTTATCATATTACGCAATTCCAGCAACTGAGGTGAGACCGTCGTTGTTCTGTACAACACTTCTGTTTCCTCCCATAAAAGGTCCAATCTTCTGCTTGCTCTTTGCAAACGAACATCGTTCCGTACAATACCCACATAATCACTCATGATCAGTTGAAGCTCCTTAAGGCTTTGTGTAATGAGGATCATCTCTTTTGGTTCTGAAGTTCCCTCAGCCCGCCAATCAGGCAGTTCTTCGTTGAAAGAAATATTATCCACCTTTTCTGCCACATCTAAAAAACAACGATGTGCAAATACCATTGCTTCTAACAATGAGTTGCTGGCTAACCGGTTTGCGCCATGTAAACCGGTGCTGGCACATTCGCCGCAGGCATACAGGTTTTTTATCGAGCTTCTTCCCCACTCATCTGTCTTTATTCCCCCACAACTATAATGTGCAGCAGGTGCCACAGGAATCATGTGTTGCGTAATATCAATACCGATTGACAAACATTTCTCGTAGATATTGGGAAAATGTTCTACAAATTTTTCCTTATCAAAATGCCGGCAATCCAGCCACACATGTTCGGTACCTGTCCTTTTCATTTCACTATCAATAGCCCTTGCTACAATATCTCTAGGCGCCAGGTCTTTTCTCGGGTCATACTTTTCCATGAAGGCATCTCCGTTTTTATTGCGAAGTATACCACCATCACCCCGGACTGCTTCTGTAATTAAAAATGCCTGCCCACCTACACCGGGTTCATACAAAGCGGTTGGATGAAACTGTATGAACTCCATATTTTCAATTCTTCCTTTCGCCCTGTACACCATCGCCACACCATCACCGGTTGCAATAAAAGGATTAGTAGTGGTTCTGTAAACCTGCCCGTTTCCACCAGTAGCCAGTAATGTTGTCTTGGCCAGAATTTTTTCAATCTTGTTTGTCTCCAGATTTAGCACATACACTCCGTAACATTCAATATCAGGAGTAGATTTTGTAATAAGATAACCGAGGTGATGCTGTGTAATAATATCTACAACAAAGCAATGTTTAATAAATTCAATATTCGTATGTTTTTCTACCGCATCAATCAAAGCCCTTTCCATTTCCTTTCCCGTCACATCCTTGTGATGCAAAATCCGATGTTCTGAGTGGCCTCCTTCTTTTCCCCGCTTATAGTCACCATCATCTTCTTTATCAAACCGGGCTCCCCAATTGATGATCTCCTCCACTCTTTCCGGTCCTTCCTTTACCACAATCTCCACCACTTCTTCCTTACACAATCCATCACCGGCTATGAGTGTATCCTCAATATGTTTTTCATAACTGTCATTCTCCAGGTCATTTACCACCGCAATTCCCCCCTGCGCATATTTGGTATTGGTCTCATCGGCGGAAGCCTTTGTCATTACCAGTACTTTCTTGTCAGGAAAACGGCTGGCAATTTTTAGCGCATACGTTAAACCCGCAATGCCTGATCCTATTACCAAAAAATCTGTTTTCTCCATGTCAGCAAATAAAAGAGTTTATAATCATTGATCGTTACGAATATACTTTACTGCGCCTTGTATGATAAATAACTGGGCAAGGCCATACGTAAGCATGATGATGACCCCCGCAGCTTCAAAAGGCTGGTAAAATTTATTAATAGCCAGTACAGAATCAGAAATAACAAAAAGCAACGCACCGGCCAGCATCCAATTACCGGCTGCCTTGTTTCTCAAAAAAAACATATGCATGGCCAGCATCAGCATAAAACTGATCACAATGCCATAAACCCTGACCGGCAGTTTCATATCTCCGAGATAAGGGGATAACCAACTGATTAATGCCGCATAGTAAATAACCACAATAATCAGCAACCAGGGATTCCCCTTTATTGCCTCCTGCAGCCTTACCTTATGAAAGAAAACAATATAAAATATATGGGCCAGTAAGAAAGAAGACAGTCCCAGTAGGAAGAAAATGGATTGTTTTTCCTGGAACATCAGCAGCACATCACCTCCCCAGGAAAATAACAGCGCCAGGAGTATCCACTTTTTAAAATCGCTTTGATAGCCTTTTAATTCAGAAACAAAATAAATGGCCAGTACAGGCATCAGCAAAGGCTTTGAAATAGTTTCTGCCCAATACTGGGGTATAATATCTCCGGCAATATTCACAGCCAGCAACAAGAGATATATCAAAATGGAAATACCATTTTTCATGTGTAATGAGAATTGAAATAAATCAGGATTCCAAAAACAATATTATAATTCTGCAATCTAAATTCTAAAATCCAAAATTGTACTACGGTTCCACCCAGGCGCCGTTATCTTTTAGTAATCCGATCAGTTCCTCTACAGCTACATCACTATTTACATTTCGTTTTACTACTTCCTTCCCTTTATACAGAGTGATCTTGCCGGGGCCACTGCCTACATAACCAAAATCCGCATCGGCCATTTCGCCCGGGCCATTAACAATACAACCCATAATGGCAATCTTGATGCCTTTCAAATGATTGGTAACTGCCCTGATCTTTGCTGTAGTTTCCTGCAAATCAAATAAAGTGCGGCCGCAACTCGGACAACTTATGTATTCTGTTTTTGAAATTCTTGTTCTGGTTGCCTGCAAAATGCTGAATGCAGTGTTGTTGGTGAACTGGTAAATATCTTTTACCGGTAAATAAGTCCTTCCGGTAACTTTTACATCCGTCATTTTGGCTTTGTTACTATAGCCAAGGCAAATGCCATCTCCCATACCCTCCAGGAACAATGCACCTGTTTCGGTGGCAAAATGTATCAGGTGTTCGTCCGGTGATTGCCAGTTACTGTCAGTGATTAAAACAACCGGGTTCATAATCCCCTTATTCATGAATTCCACAAACATCCTGCGTACAGACTGCATAGTATTCAAACGGGTTGAGCTAAGACAAATAACAACGGTCGGATCGTTTGCTAATTGATCTAAATAAGCATAATCATTAACGGCTGTTTCATCGCTATAACAATCAACCATTACAAAGTTGATTGACTCACTTTTCTTCTCTGCTTCTGCAAATCCTTTATCAGAAAAAATTGGATAATACTTCTTTTTGTCTGTAGCTTCAGTCCATGCAGCCGGGTAAACAATCACTTTCAATGTCCCGGGAAGAGTAAAATCCAGTACCTGGTGACCCGTAAAAATATAATCAGCCGCAGCATCTGCAATTGTCCATTTATCTGTTGATTCGTTGTAAGTATACCCGACACTCTGCAAATCCCGGGGAGTTATTTTGTCAATCCGGCTAAGATCTGCAACCACTACCGGTACTTGTTTCCCCCCTATATTATCCACTGCATAGGTCTCTCTTCTTTTGTATTCAAAAGGCGAATAAGGCATTTTAGTTACAGGAGGTACATCCTTTGCATCGAGTTCTTCTGTAATGCTGATATGTTCAATGACTACTTGTTTATCTCCGATGGTCTGATACTCTTTCTGTACCTCCCGGCTCTCTCTTGCAGCATACCTTTTAACAATATCCCGGCATACAGGAATTTCAAACTCCGGATCTTCGGTAAGTGATACTCTGATAGTATCCCCAATCCCGTCTTCCAGCAAGGTGCCAATACCTATTGCTGATTTAATACGGCCATCTTCACCATCTCCGGCTTCCGTAACACCCAGGTGCAAAGGATAACATTCGCCAAACTCGTCAGTCATGGTTTTTACCAACAGCCGATAGGCCTGCACCATCACCTGCGGATTGCTGCTCTTCATACTGAGTATGATATTATGATAGGCCTCTGCCCTTGCAATCCGCAAAAATTCCATGGCACTTTCTACCATTCCCATTGGGGTATCACCATAGCGGCTCATGATACGGTCGCTCAGTGAACCATGATTAGTGCCGATCCGCATGGCCGTTCCATACTCCTTACAGATTTTAACCAACGGTGTAAATCTTTCCCGGATTCGATCTATCTCTTCAGCATATTCCGCATCGGTATACTCAATCTGCTCAAATTTTTTCTTGTCAACATAATTACCCGGGTTCACCCTCACTTTCTCTACAATCCGGGCAGCAATTTCCGCGGCATTAGGTGTGAAATGAATATCTGCAATCAGCGGAGTGCTGTAACCTCTTTTTCTCAATTCATTTTTAATGACCTGTAAATTTTCGGCTTCCTTTTTAGAAGGAGCGGTGATACGTACCAGTTCTGCCCCTGCTTCTATACAACGAATGCTTTGCTCCACTGTCCCGATGGTGTCCATTGTATCGGTAGTGGTCATGGTTTGTACCCGGATAGGATTAAAGTTTCCCAATAACAGGTCACCGATCTTTACTTCCTTCGTTGGCAGTCGCTTATAACTGGTGAGAGATTCGCAGTAGAATTGCATAGTACAAAACTAACAAAGAAGCAGCAGCTATGTTTACCAATCTTTGGGCTGGGAACCGCCTGATTTTGACTTTTCTTTTTGCATCTTCTGCTGTACTTCTTTTTCTTTCTGCTGCAGGAGTTTGAGCCGTTGTTCTGCTTCCTTCTGGCTCATTTTAGGCTGTTGCTGTTTTTTTTGTTGCTCCTGCTGCTTTTTCTTTTGCTGTTCATTTTCTTTTTTGGGCGGTTGCTTCTTCTTCAGTTCCAGCAGGTCTTTCTGCAGGTTTTCCCTTGCTTCCTTATCTGCAGGATTAATTCGTAAAGCATTCTTGTAAGCTTCAATACTTTCTTTCAGGTTCTTTTGCTGGCTGAGAATGACTCCTTTATTATAGAAAGATTTTGCTCTTATTTCTTTATTTGTTGCCGACCTGGCAATTGCGGTGAATTGCTCGGCTGCCTCCACTTTTTTGTCCTGTTTATACACCGAGCTGGCCTTATTGAATTTTGCAGTAGTGCTGGACGGGTCAACCGATAAGGCTTTCTCATATTCTTCCGTTGCCTTGGCAAATTCCTGTTTTTTATAAGCTTCATTACCCGAACGGATATGGCTTGCTGCCTGCTGCGATTGTGCAGTAAAATAAAAACAAAACAATATCAATAAAATAAATCTACTTCGCATACCCTCTCTTTTTTTCCGGTATAAACGGCTCAACCAGCAAGAGCAAGAACATAAGTCCCGCAAAAACATAATAATAAGTAGTAAAGTTCATCAGTGACATATCACCAAACGCCTTTCGATCAATCTGTGACAATTGTCCCTTCAGCACTTTTACGGCCTCATCACTGCTTTGCAAACGGGCATAAATACCATTGGTAACTTCAGCCAGCTCTTTCAACACTTCTTCATTCAATTTAGATATCACTACATTTCCTTCCGCATCTTTTTTATTCTCGCCTGTTGCGGGGTCAATGATTGCAGAACCTTCTGGTGACCCAATCCCGACAGTATTGATCATTACTCCTTCTTCTGCCAATTCTTTCGCAGTTGACACGGCTCCGGCATCATGATCTTCTCCATCAGAAATCAGTATCACTGCTTTGAATTTTCTTTCTGCAGAAACAAAAGCATTGGCACTCATCTGTAAGGCATCGCTGATAACGGTACCCTGTTGCTGAATAATCGCCGGGTCAGCACCTGATACAAATAATTTTGCAGCGCCATGATCAGCTGTTAACGGCATTTGTAAATAAGCCTTGCCGGCAAACAATACCAATGCAAAACGGTCATCCGGCATGGCCTCCATCAATTTCTGGATAAATTGCTTGGCCCTTTCCAACCGGTTTGGTGCCAGGTCGGTGGCCAGCATACTCTTGCTTACATCCAATGCAATGGCCACGTCAATACCACTTCGTTTAACAGCATCTGAACTACCGGGTTTTCTCAGGTTCATTACGGCCAGTATTCCTGCAATAAACGCAATGGCCAGTATTGAGAACTTAATAAAGAATCTTTTTGAAGAATAATTGGCCGTAAGCAATTTTATCAGCCGCTCATCACCCATTCTCTTCCTTACGCTGCGCTTCCATTGAAGATGCGCATAGAACAGTAGTCCGAGCAATATCACCCCGGCAAAAAGCCATACATATTCTTTGTGCTGAAATTGGAGCAAAAAAGAAAGGTTTGATAATTGACTGCAATAAAAATACCAAAATAAAGCTCATACCTGGGACCGGCTATCATTTAACCCGGGATCACATTTTCCCTTCCATAAAACCAAGATGCTTCAGGATATCTTTCAGCATTTTCATCCTGACCGTCCACATGTCAAAATCCTTATCCGGTGATTCAATATTGAGGACAAAGAAATAAGGATGTTTATTCTCTTCAATCCATCCTACTACCCAGCCGATGGCATTACCATTTTCTTTAAACCCCCAGCCGGTTTTATAGCCAAGACGGTAATTAGTATTCTCTTCAAATAACATGGCTCTTTTCACCACTTCCTGGTAACTTTTGAAGAAAGGCAGCTGATCGAAATACAACCTTTTCACCAGGCCCAATTGTTCATCAGGTGTAACCTTAAATGTGTTATTCAACCAAAACGAGTCAACAGCGCCTTTTATCTTTTTTGTACCATAGCCCAGTGAGTCCAGCCAAAACTGCATGGTATCTTTTCCAATACGGCGGGCCACTTCCTGGTAATAATAAACCGATGAAACCCTGAATGCTTCATACATGGTCAAATCCTTATTCCAGTCGGCTACCCTTCTCGTTACACCATCCCATTTAATCACCATGCTATCATTAACGATCTTGCCGGTCTGCAAGCCAATAAGAGAATTTACAATCTTGAATGTTGAAGCAGGCAGGTAACTGCTGTCGCGGTAGCGGGCAAGGTTATGCACGGTAAACTTACCGCTGGCATTATCCATGATGGCAAAGCAGCCCTCAACTTTATTTTCATCAAAATATTTTTGGAGGCTCTTGTCTTGTTTTACATTGTTGGAAGAACAGGCTGACAGTAATGCAATCACTAAAAGAAAGGGAACAACACTTCTTATCATCAATCAAAATTTCCGCAAAGGTAACGGGCCCGCCCGGATGTAAAAATATTTCAGTATAACACAAGAAGTAACGGTCGGACGGGCATTAGTTTATCCTGCTAAGAATTGCTTTTTGATAACCGCCTACCCGGTAACTGTCCACTTTGGGACTTTCTTCCGTTCCCAGCCCGGTGGTGATAAGTGGTTTGGCTGCGAGAGTGTAAAATTCGATCATCAGCTTGTTATCTTCTATCCAGTAGTTATTAACGATAGTGCTGTTTTGAACCGTAAAAGCTCCACAAAACTTATTGGCCACCCAAAACTGATCCAGCACAATGCCATTCAGTTCATCAATTACCCAATGGCCCTTCGCTGCATCTTTTGCTTTCAACACATAGGGCCGGCTGTCTTCCGACACAGATCCGTAGACAAGATGCCAGGTATAGTTACCGGCGCTGTCACCTTTTTGTATACGCAGCTCCATATTTACTTTTTGCGGTTCTGTTGTACCCGTTCTGAACCACTGCAACTCTCCTTTCCAGTTGCCCACCCAACTTTCCGGAAAGGAGGACTGGGCGGAAGCCCATGAACAAACAAACACCAGCAGCAAAGCGACTATATGCGATTTCATAAATGATATTTTATCAAAAATAAAAATCCCGGCTAAAAAAGCCGGGATATAAATGATCTGTGCTCAAGGGTTGTCTTTATTACATATAAAAGCCACCTTTTTGCTTGTAATGTTTTACACCCTGGCAATCTCTTTTGGTAGCAGCGCAAGAGCTGAACATAAATGCAACTGTAGCCGCCAAAACCAGGCTCAGAAAAAATCTTTTCATGCTTTGATCTTAAATTGGGTCAACAAATTAATTAAGGAAAATCAAAGGAATTGGGCGGGTAGAGTTTCAATCATCGTAGACAAAACGAAAATACAATCCGCATATTGTATTTCATAGTTTTCTCCGGAATTTTTCTTTGCCACCATCGGAAAACTACGATTTCATATATCATATCGTAAAATCACTAATTCCTGTACATTTACACACCTAATAAATCTAAATCATTAATTATGAAACGAATTTCCTCCCTTTTGCTGGCAGGCATCGTATTACTGGCAGCCTGTAACAGTGATAAAAAATCTGGCGAAACAACCATCACCAGTGATGACGGTAAAGAAAAAGTGACCATTGATGTGAACCAGATGCAGCAGGCCGCTGATGCCATGGAAAAGAAAAAAGAAGAACTGACCAAACTTACACCACTCACCACCGACCAGTTAAAGGCCCTGTTACCCGAATCATTAATGGGTGGTAAGCGTACAGAATACAATGTTACCAGTGCTATGGGCGCCAGTGTGGGTACCGCCGACTACCAGGTGAATGACAGTGTAAATGTTACGCTTACTGTTTATGATTGTGCCGGCTCCGGCGGCGCAGGTATTTATAGTATGCAATACCTGGCTATGATGAATATGGAACAGGAAAGTGAAGAAGAATACACCAAGACAGTGGAATTCAAAGGCGGCAAAGCATTTGAACATTGTGAAAAAGCCACCAACGACTGCACTTTCACTTTTTTTGCCGGAGAACGTTTTTTGGTAACTCTGCAGGGCGATCATACAGGAGCTGATGCATTAAAGCAGGCAGCGGGAAGTTTGAATTTGAAATAAGTTTACTGATCGGATAGTAAAAGAAGACGCTTCCAAGTGAAGCGTCTTCTTTTATTATTAAAATATAAAAACCTTCATTTTTATAGGAATGCTATTCCAATACCTTCTTATAGAAACCAATCAGCTTGTGCTCAGTCACAAACCCCTCGCCAATAAACAAAGTTTCTCCATTCTTAAACCAAGTTAATTTATATTTTCTTCCATTTTTAGTAATCACCAAATTAGCCTCATTGCCAATAAAATCAAACCATGTGCTTGTATATTCCCCTTCAAAATCATTGGAAACATTATTTCCAATTGCACTTTCTGTCATAACAATTATTGATTCATTATTAGAAAATTCTCCAATAAGATTAAAGTTATTTGTTTTCTCGAAATAAAAAACTCCATTAAATTCTTTTTTCATAATTTTTAATTTAAAAATTAAATTGGATTATGATCATTGACTCATGATCAGATTTATCAAAATAAGTATTCTCCAAAAATTCAGTAATTACACTTTTATATGACTCATCCAAACTAGAGGAGCCTTTTACTATTGAAACCAAACGCCCTTTCCCATCTGGAGATACAATGACCTTAGCGTAGATAGTTGCCTTATTTAAAATACTATTTAAAGGAGAATACCTTAATATCTTCCTATCACCCCGTGTAACTTTAATCTTGGAACTGCTTTCTCGTCTTTGCTGATCATACTCCTCCTGCCGTTTTGCAATTTCTTCAATTTTAAAAACGTTTTCAGAAAAAAGAAATATATAAGTTGAATCCAACCCAAAATTCTTTATCCCAAATTTTCTAATAGCAAACTTAATATCCTCTTTTTCCTTAATGGGAACATTGAATTTGAGCGATAAATCATAATCCTGATTTTCCAAGAAGAACATTGTAGGGTAGAGATATTTTTGATAAAAACACCAATCAGAATTTTTTATAACTGCACGATAATTAAGAAAATTTTCTTTAAATTCTAGCGCCTCTTTTATCGATATAGAAATACTGTCACTCCATTTTAGATCTCGAATCCGAAAAAACACACTAAACTTTTCTGTTTCTGAGTTA
The DNA here is from genome assembly GCA_044229985.1 of Chitinophagaceae bacterium. Taxonomy (GTDB): domain Bacteria; phylum Bacteroidota; class Bacteroidia; order Chitinophagales; family Chitinophagaceae; genus JJ008. The sequence goes on along the minus strand of JBGARY010000059.1, from coordinate 82 downwards.
TAATTATCAATCTCATAATCAATAAAAGAATCCTCGCTTTTCCAAAAATTAATTCTTTCAATCACTTCCTCATAACATATTT
>JBGARY010000058.1:0-10868 GCA_044229985.1 Chitinophagaceae bacterium | reverse complement strand
CGTTGAACTGGCAGATGACTATAAACTCGAACGGGAGTCTGTTATTCAAAAAATAATTGACGTTTTACAGGGCGACGAAACGGTAATATGCACCACTGGTAAAACCGGCAGGGAATTTTATGAGCAGAATATTACTGCCGGTAATAAAATAAAAAAATATTTACTTAGTGCAGGTGCCATGGGGCATGCTAACCATATTGCACTAGGAGTAAAAATTGCCACTGACAGAAAAGTGATTATGCTTGACGGAGATGGCGCATTGATAATGCACCTTGGAGCATTGCCTGCTATCACCCATTATGCAAAGGAGAAATTCATCCATGTATTGCTCAATAACGGAAGCCACGAGTCTGTTGGAGGACAACCAACGGAGGCTTACAGGATTGATTGTTGTGCAATAGCTATAGCCTGTGGTTATGATCAAGTAATATGTATCAAGAATGAAAATGAACTTGAAAGGTGGCTGCATGATGGGTTAAAGAGGGATACTGTACAATTTGTAGAGATCAGAATTAATTGCAACAGCAGGCCTGATCTTGGCCGACCGGCCGGAACGCCTGCTGACTGGAAAAATAGGTTTATGTCTTCTTGAGTAAAAGGAGTAATTATTTATAATGCAGGAATTGATAACCGGTGATAATAGCATTGAAAAACTAACTGGTCTTGTAACAAGCCATGGCAAGGAGTCTGTTTTCATTATAACAGGTCAACATTTTGCCAAAAAAGCAGATGAATTATTTACTGCCAGACTTAATTTATATCATTATCTAAAGAATGGTATAAATGTAGACGATGACGAAGCGAGAGAAACTTTTGAGCGATTCATTGCAGCCGATAGAGATGTTATGCTTGCCATCGGTGGAGGAAGTGTAATAGACCTTGCAAAAGCAATAATTTACCGTTGTATAAAGAATAATGTCTCAGTGCCCTTTTTTATAGCTGCTCCTACCACTGCTGGTTCAGGAACGGAAGCTACTCAGTTTGCAGTTGTTTACCGGGGGAAAAAGAAATTTTCCCTTGTACATCCTAAAATGCTCCCTGCTTTGGTAATATTAGACCCTGTACTGACCTATTCACTTAATCCTTTACAGACTGCTATTTCGGGTATGGATGTGCTGTCACAAGCCGTGGAATCTTACTGGAATATTCATGCAAATCCGGAGTCGAAAGATTTTAGTAAGGAGTGTATCTGTTTGTGGAATGAGTACTTCATGGAAGCAGTGAAAGAACCAAATAGTTTATCAAGGGAAAAAATGTTATGGGCGTCTCACCTCGCTGGTAAGGCTATTAATATTACCCGAACCACCGGGCCTCATGCGTTGTCTTATTTTCTTACAGCTAATTTTGGCGTTCCTCATGGACAGGCGGTGGCATTATTCCTGCCCCTGTTTTTTTTATATAATGAGCCTGCTACTGGGCTTTTGAAAATTTTAGGGTGTGAAACAGCATATGAAGCAAAAGAAAAGATTGAAAAAACAATGAGTGAGGCCGGGCTTGCTACACGGTTATCTGAGTTGAATATTAATAAAAAAGAAATAATACAGTCTTTGCTGGATGATGTGAATGAAGAAAGGTTTGCCAATAACCCGGTACCGTTTAATAAAGAAAAACTGGAAAGGCTCATCAATGAAAATTTATAATGGGTTTTTTGTCAGAATATAAGGCAGTAAGCAGGTTGCTGAAACAAAAGCAGCAGGTGGTTTTTTATGCAGAAAGCCGACATTACCTGCAATACTTTATGCCTTTGCTAGATGACCTCTTAGGTAAAAAAGTACAGGTTTGCTATATCACTTCTGATCCTTCTGATAAGCTATTGAAATCTGCACCTGACGGTTTAAATGTTGTGTACGCAAAATGGATGCTTGGTTTTTTATTTCCAAGATTACAGGCAGATGTAATGATCATGACCATGCCGGACCTGGGGCATTTTCTGTATAAACGTTCACCTGGGGTAGGGACATATATTTATATGTTCCATGCGGCCGTAAGTACGCATCAGCAATACAGGAGAGATGCATTTGTAAACTATGATTGCATTTTTTGTACCGGGGAATACCAGCAGCATGAGATTAGAAAGGCAGAAGAGTTGTATGGACATCCTGTTAAAGAAATTGTTCCTTATGGGTATCCTTTGTTTAAAGAATTGGCGACTACGATTCCTGTTGCCGGAGAGAAACCGGTTATATTAATAGCACCTTCATGGTTCAGTGGCTGCATCTTTGAAACTTGTATTGAAGAATTACTGCAGGAACTGGCAGTTCTTCCATATACAATCATTCTTCGTTCGCACCCTGAGTATGAAAAAAGAAATAAGAGGGGTTTTAACAGCATCCGGAAACTGGTTAAGACTTACCATAATATGTTCATAGACGATTTGCCTGATGTAACAGAAAGGTTAAGCAAGTCGGATATACTAATTGCTGACCGATCAGGTATAGCTTTTGAGTTTGCCATTGGAACAGGTAAGCCTGTTATTTTTATTGAAACAGTTTTGAAGGAAACTAATAAGGATTGGAGAGAACTGAATATTGAGCCTTTGGAAAACAGCCTAAGGCCTGAGTTGGGAGTTATTTTACAACCATTGGAATTAAATACTTTGGCAAATAAATTAAAAGAAGCAGAGTCTTTAAAAGCAGGGTTTGCTGCAAAAATGAAAATAGTAAAAGAAAAGCATTTTTATAATGCTGAAAGCTATTATCAGAAAGGGCTTGATTATGTGCTGGCAAAGATCAATACTGATAAATGATCATTTTTCCTGATCTTCTTTTTTTTCTGTTTTTATTTTATGACCGCCAAAAAAAGCTTTTACCCGTTGCCATGACATTTTGATCCAGAAAGCAGCGCCTAAGACGGCAGCTATTACAACTTGCACCAAATAACTTCCGCTTCCCGGATCAATATATAGCCAATGCATCATCACAGGTAGTTAAGGTTTGTTTTGGGTGACAAGGTCAGGACAGTTTCATACATCAGCTTGATCGTATTCTCAATGTCATCTCTATGCAGCATTTCTACTGTTGTATGCATATAGCGCAGTGGAATAGAAATTAAAACAGACGGGCAGCCATCGTTTGAATAAGCAAATGAATCAGTATCTGTACCGGTACTGCGACTAAGAGCCCTCCATTGTACCGGAATTTTTTTATTTTTTGCAATCTCTTCCACCAGGCCTAACAGTTTATTATGTACTGCAGGGGCATAGGAGAGGGAGGGTCCTTTGCCTGTACTTACATCACCTTCAATATTCTTATTGATCATAGGAGTGGTGGTATCATGTGTAACATCTGTAACAATGGCAATATTGGGTTTTATGCGCCTGGCGATCATTTCCGCTCCGCGAAGACCTATTTCTTCCTGCACTGCATTAACAATATATAACCCGAAAGGAAGTTTTTTGTTATTTTCTCTGAGCAGTCTTGCGACTTCGGCAATCATAAATCCACCAATGCGGTTATCAAAGGCACGGCCAATGTAATTGCCATTGGCGAGTTCATCAAAGCCATCCTGGTATGTTACCACAGCTCCGATGTGAATACCCAGCTCTTCGACTTGTTTCCGGTTTCTGGCACCGCAATCAAGCCACAGGTTATCTGTTCTTGGCGTTGGTTCCTTTTGATCCGGATTGCCAATTCTAGTGTGAATAGCCGGCCAGCCAAACACTGCTTTTACCGGACCTTTTTTGCCATGAATGATTACCCTGGATGCCGGCGCTGTCTGATGATCAACACCGCCGTTTCTTTTTAGGTAAATAAGCCCTTCCGGGGTTACATAATTGACAAACCAGCTTATTTCGTCGGCGTGAGCCTCTATTACAACTTTAAATGGATGATCCGGGTTTATGATACCAACAGCAGTTCCATACGGATCAACGAAGTGGCTGTCAACATACGGTTTCAGGTATTCGATCCACAACTTTTGCCCCCAGGTTTCGAAGCCAACAGGCGAGGCATTATTGATATAATTTTTAAAAAATTCAAATGCCTTATCAGTTATGATTGATTTTTTAGCAGAACCCGATTTTGCCTTTTTTAAAGCTTTTGCCATGTCCGTTGATTTAAGTTGAACTAATTGCAACAGCGAAGATAAGAAGCAGTACTTTAATAATCATGAGGCCATCATACCGGAGTACAAACGGGGCTTCTTCGGTTGAAAATTTGAAATTATGAAAAGAGAAGAAAACTAGAAGAGGGGGTAAAAGTATGGCAGCATAAAGCGGTGGTTGGTGCAGGCCGAAAAAATAAATAAGCGATAGGCCTGTCAGGATATTAATACCTGCTGACAACCATTTTCCCCAATAAAGACTTTTGGAAGGTCCCAGTAAAACGGCCATTGTTTTGATCTTATCATCCTTGTCTTCTTCATAGTCGTTGATATTGAACAGGAATCCTAATGCTGCAATAAAGAAGAATCTATTGATGAACAGGGCTATGGTTTGTACAGTACTGTAATGTGTGTTTGCAGAATCATGAAGCATCAGAACGGGTAGAATAACCGTTGTAAAGCTCCAGATAAATGCCAGGGAAGCCATTTTTAGCCAGCCAATTTGCCGTATACTTTTACTTTTCCATGGGATAATCGGATAAGAGTAGGCCAAGGCGATAAGTGGAATCAAGCAAAACCAGGTAAGGTTTCGGTAATTGAATTTTCCATCTTTGAGGAAGATTACCCGGTAATGATAGATGACACCGCCAATGCTTAACAATAAACTGGCAAGCAGTATGATAAGCAGAAGGATTCTGTTTCTACGACACCAGGTGAGGCGACTGTCTGTTTTGGTAGACTTGCTTTTTACAAAATAATGCAAGCTGTAGATAAAAACAGTGCAAAGGAAAACAAGTAAAAGAAACCAACTGTTACTTACCGGGATGTCCAGCAGAACAAAGGTTTCAAATGCAAGGGCCAATGCACAAAGGCCAATAAAAAAATTGGAGTAAACAACGAATCGAAGAATGCTTTTACCCATGTTGGGCAAAATTACCGGATCACATAAATCTGCCGGGACTCAACAGTATCACTGGTATTACCAGCCTTGTCTCTGACAGCCATTCTTAACACCAGGGTGTCTACTTCTCTCTGTAATGGATTAGACCCGGGAATGTTAGGCGGATTTAAAGCGGAGAGTATATTCTGGTAGTCCAGTACGGCTTGTATTTCAGTTCTGGAGTTTGCAGGAAATGTTGGAATCTTAAAACGTAAGGTATCCCGAACCGTAGTAACTACTCTTCTATTCAACCTTTTTTTGATGAGAATTAATGAATCTTCCACATCACCTTCTTTATCGGTACATTCCAAAGTGATAATAAAAGTTCCATTTTGGGGAACAACTTCAGTATTGATGGATTTGATACTGATGGTGGGTTTTGTCTGAAACTTATCTTTGTTGCAGGCAATTAATGTAAATACCAGTACTGCGGCAATGATCACTCTGAACTTCATCGGCATTGTTTAAGTATAAACAAATTTACATGTTTGCCGCCAAAAAATGCAGGAATGGCAAGCGATTGGAATCATAAAATTTTTACTGTAACGGAGGCTGATTTTGATGCCCTGGCACTGGAGATTTTCCGTTTTCAATATGCTCATAATGATATTTACCGGTCTTTCACTGATGCGGTTGGCTGTCGCCCCGATACGGTGGATTGTATAGAGAAAATTCCTTTTTTACCGGTACGTTTTTTCAAGTCGCACCGTGTTGTAACAACCCAATTTGAACCGCAGGCTGTTTTTGAGAGCAGCGGTACTACCGGAATGATAAACAGCCGTCATTACATAAAAGACCTGGCTTTGTATGAAGAAAGTTTTTTAAAAGGGTTTGAACTTTTCTATGGACCGGTAAGCGATTGGTGCATATTGGGCCTGCTGCCATCTTACCTGGAGAGAAAAGGCTCATCATTGGTGTATATGGTGGAAAGATTGATCGCCAGCAGCCAGCATCCTGATAGTGGATTTTACCTGCATAATGATGATCAATTGATAGCACTACTATCAGAATTGGAAAGAAGAAAACAAAAAACGCTGCTTATTGGTGTCACTTTTGCCCTGCTAGACCTGGCGGAGAAAATGAATATGCCTTTAGCGAATACCGTCATTATGGAAACCGGAGGTATGAAGGGGCGACGAAGGGAAATGATAAGGGAGGAAGTGCATGAACAACTGATGAAAGCATTTTCATCAGCGGCCATACATTCAGAGTATGGAATGACAGAACTTTTGTCACAGGCTTATTCACAGGGAGATGGTGTTTTCAGCTGTCCTCCCTGGATGAAAATTTTACTAAGAGATGATGAAGATCCCTTTTTGCTAACCCGGCATGGATCGGGTACCATTAATGTGATTGATCTTGCCAATATATGGTCTTGCTCCTTTATAGCAACGGATGATGCAGGCAGAATTAAAAGCAATGATGGTTTTGAAGTGTTAGGCAGGGTGGATGGAAGTGATTTAAGGGGTTGTAGTTTACTGACCGTCTAAAAACAAAAGACCCCGATATTGACTATCGGGGTCTTTTGTGCCCGGGACTGGATTCGAACCAGCACACCTCGCGGCGCCGCCACCTGAAGACGGTGCGTCTACCAATTTCGCCACCCGGGCTTTGGGGGTGCAAATATAAGTGACTAAACTGAAACGTTGAAATCTCTCAACGCATCATTTAAACTGGTTTTTAAATCTGTACTGGGTTTTCGCTGCCCTATGATGAGGGCACAACCCACACCAAACTCACCAGCCGGGAATTTTTTGGTATATGATCCGGGTATCACCACACTTCTGGCCGGCACCCTGCCTTTCATTTCTACAGGCTCATTACCACTCACATCAATGATTTTGGTGGATTGGGTAAGCACTACATTGGCGCCCAATACGGCTTCTTGCTCTACAATTACACCTTCCACCACAATACAACGGCTGCCAATAAAGCAGCCATCTTCAATAATCACAGGTGATGCCTGCAACGGCTCCAGCACTCCACCAATGCCTACACCGCCGCTAAGGTGAACACCTTTGCCTATCTGGGCACAACTGCCCACAGTTGCCCATGTATCTACCATCGTTCCTTCATCAACATATGCTCCGATATTGACATAACTGGGCATTAGTACCACATTCTTTGCCAAATAGGCGCCATACCTTGCTACCGCATGCGGTACTGCCCTCACCCCAAGGTCTTTATAGTTTTTCTTCAATAACATTTTATCGTAGAATTCAAATGGGGCCACATCCCATGTCTGCATTTGCTGAATACCAAAGTATAAAAGGATAGCTTGCTTCACCCATTCGTTCACCACCCAACCGCTGTCAGATGGAGCAGCCACTCTTAATCTTCCTTTATCTACTTCTTCAATTACAGATCTTACAGCATCACTATATTTATTTTCTTTCAATAATTCACGGTTACCCCATGCTTCCAGTATCAGTTCTTTCATTTCGTAAAAATTTGCTGCGAAAATAGTGAATGGTCAATAGCGTTGCTGAATATTTTACCCATATGGTATATTCTCCATTCATCATTGCCTATTCCCTGATCCCTGTTACTTTTGCGGAATGAATATCGGGTTTGATGCAAAAAGGGCTTTTCACAACGGAACGGGGCTGGGTCATTACAGCCGTACACTGATCCATTCTCTGTCAGCATTTCACCCGGAGCACCAGTATTACCTTTTTAATCCTAAACCCGGAGAACTTTTTCAGTTAAAAGGTGAAAACCTGCATGAAGTGCTGCCAACGGGTTTGTTCAACAATCTTTTTCGTTCAGCGTGGCGCAGCAGTTGGGTAAAAAAGGATCTCAGTCGGCTAAAGATCGATCTTTATCATGGGTTGAGCCATGAAATTCCAATTGGTATAAAAAAGACAGGGATCAAATCAGTAGTAACCATTCATGACCTGATTCATGAACGATACCCGGAACAGTACAATCCCATCGATGTCAGGATTTACAATAAAAAATTCCGTTATGCCTGCGAGCATACTGACAAGGTAATTGCGATCAGCGAACAAACAAAGAGAGATATTATAGAGTTTTATAAAACACCGGCAGAAAAAATTACTGTTTGTTACCAAAGTTGCAATCCGGCATTTGGTCAAATTATATCAGAAGAGGAGAAGGCTGAGGTGAAGAAAGAGTATGACCTGCCTGATCAGTTCTTTTTGTATGTGGGCTCCATTATCGAAAGGAAAAATTTGCTCAATGTATGTAAGGCGCTTTTCCTCTTACGGGAAGACCTTGATATTCCGCTGGTGGTGATCGGTGAAGGTGGAAAATACAAACAGCAGGTAAAGGATTTTGTGTTGCAAAGCAGACTGGAAAAGAAAGTGATCTTTTTATCAGATAATGATAAAGCAAAAACAGCTCCTGCATTTCGTTCAGCAGCTGTATTCCCGGCCATTTACCAGTCAGCCATTGCTATGATTTATCCTTCTTTTTTTGAAGGGTTTGGTATTCCGGTATTGGAAGCGTTGTGGAGTCGACTGCCTGTTATCACATCTAATGTTTCCTGTTTGCCGGAAGCCGGCGGACAAGGAGCTTATTATGTGAACCCGGCTATTTCAGAAGAGATAGCTGCTGGGATGAAAAAGATTTTTGAGGATAAAAATTTTGCTGATTCCTTAAGAGAAAAAGGTTGGCTGCATGCGCAGCGGTTTACACAGCAAAAATGTGCGAATGCTGTTATGGAAGTTTATAAAAGTTTATGGTAGATTTTGAAAAAGATATTGAGAACTGCCTGCAGGTGCTGCAAAAAGGCGGACTGATACTTTATCCCACCGATACTGTATGGGGCATTGGTTGTGATGCGACCAATGAAAAAGCAGTGGAGAAAGTATATAAGCTGAAACGAAGGCCGGATGAAAAGGCCATGATTGTGCTGGTGGCGGATGAACGGGATGTGCTGCATTATGTAGCCAGTCCTGATTTGGCTGTGTTTGATTATTTACAGGAGGCAAAGAAGCCCACAACAGTTATTTATGAAGATGCAATAGGATTAGCTGATAACCTGGTGGGAAAAGACGGCAGCATCGCTATTCGTATTTGTAATGAACAGTTTTGCAAACACCTTATTAAGCGTTTCAGAAGACCAATTGTTTCAACTTCAGCAAATATTTCCGGTGAGCCTGCTGCTAAAATATTTGCAGATATTAATGAGCAGATCAAATTCGGTGTTGATTATGTAGTTACTTACCGGCAGGATGATAAAACCATTGCAGCCCCTTCGTCTGTTATAAAATGGAACAACGGTCACCTGGAGGTCATACGACCTTAAGTACACCTTTTAACCTTAGAAGCTAACTGTTACCTTTGCCCGGTATGGATATTACTTGCACGGATAAGGAATTGTTTATCCTGAAAAAGGTTGCCGGAGCGGCCCAGGAACTGGGTATGGAGACCTACCTGGTGGGTGGTTTTGTGCGGGATAAGCTGCTGGGAAGGGACTCAAAAGATGCGGATTTTGTATGTGTGGGTGATGGCATCGCATTGGCGCAGGCCGTAGCGCAGAAGATCAATCCTGTACCCAAAGTGGATTACTTTAAGAATTTCGGAACAGCTCATATCAGGGTCAATGATGATTTTGATATTGAGTTTGTCGGTGCCAGAAAGGAAAGCTATCAGTCGCATTCAAGAAAACCATCAGTAGAGCCGGGTACCATTGCCGATGACCAGGACCGCCGTGATTTTACCATTAATGCATTGGCCATAGGGCTGAATAAAGACAACTATGGAAAACTGGTTGATCCTTTTGATGGACTGAAAGACCTCAAAAACAAGATCATTCGTACACCCCTCGAGCCATCACAAACATTTAGTGATGATCCGCTTCGTATGATGCGGGGTATCCGCTTTGCGACACAATTGGGTTTCACCATTGAAGAAACAACCTGGCAGGGTATTATTGATAATGCGCATCGGATTAAGATCATTTCGCAGGAAAGGATAACAGATGAACTGAACAAGATCATTGCATCAGTAAAACCTTCCCTTGGTTTCGACCTCTTGTATAAAAGCGGCCTGCTGCAACTGATATTTCCGCCAATGGTGGAACTGGCCGGTGCTGAATACAAGGACGGGGTCGGGCATAAAGACAACTTCTATCACACTTTACAGGTGCTGGATAATCTTGCTGTAAAATCGGATGATCTCTGGCTTCGCTGGGCAGCTATTCTGCATGATATAGCCAAACCGGCCACCAAGAAATTTGAAGACGGACATGGCTGGACCTTTCATGGACATGAAGTGGTCGGTGGCCGTATGGTGCCCAAAATATTTGCGAAAATAAAGCTGCCGCAAAACGAGAAAATGCGGTTTGTAAGAAAGATGGTAGAACTGCACCTTCGCCCTATTAGTCTGACCAAAGAGAATATTACGGACTCTGCTATCCGCCGTTTATTGTTCGATGCCGGCGATGATTTTGATTCGCTGATGCTGCTGTGCGAGGCAGATATTACCTCAAAGAACAAACAGAAGGTGAAGCGGTTTTTAGAAAACTTTCAGCTGGTAAGACAACGTTGTAAAGAAGTGGAAGAAAAAGATCATGTCCGTAATTGGCAGCCGCCTGTTGATGGTGAGATGATCATGGAAATGTTTGGGTTGCCGCCTTCCAAACCGGTGGGTATATTAAAAGATTCGCTGAAGGATGCCATGCTGGATGGTATTATCCCCAATACCAAAGAAGCAGCCGTTGATTTTGTTGTTGAGAAGGCAAAGAGCATGGGTTTGGAATTGAAGAAGTCTTAAATTTGTGATATGGCAATTTTAAAATTCAGGGTATATTTTGAAGAAGACGAAAGTGTGTACCGTGATGTAGTGATCCGGCACAGCCAGACTTTCTTTGAACTGCACGAAGCAATACTCAAATCATACGAGTTCGATAATAAGCACA
>JBGARY010000057.1:0-11068 GCA_044229985.1 Chitinophagaceae bacterium | reverse complement strand
CTTGCAGTTCCTTTTGCTTTCTTGCTGTTGGTTACCATATCGCCGGGGTTGCCCACCAGGATGAAATCATATTGTTTGACCAGGTAATCACCACCGGCTTTTTTCAGGGTATTCAGGTTTACCTGGTTATAAATACCATCCAGGGATACATACACTGTTTTCTTTCCTTTCAGGTCCGCATCCAGCGGCGCCCAGTAATGAGTGTATGACTGTTCATCATTAATCTTGTTCTTCATCGATACCCGGTAGCTCTTGGCATGTTTGTTCTCAAGGTCGTTACCGTTTTCCATCACCACCAGTTTGGGCTGCGGGTTGGCTTTGGAAACGATCAATGCCAGGTAACGGCTGTCGGTACTCAGCACCTGGTCGTATTTGCGCAGCCGGATTATTTCTACCAATGCTTCGTCGGCTTTCAGTTCTTTTTGTATATCACTGAACTTTACTTTGGAGGTAAAAAAGAAATCAGCAAAGTCTTTTGAATTTTGCGAAAGCCTTTTCTCCATCTGGTTCACAGCTGATTCGAGTGAGTCAATATTCACAGCCTGTTCTTTCAGTTCCTCTTTTGAATAAGCATACAGGGCCGTCAGCTGTTCCTTACTGTCGATCCATTCATTATAATCTGCAATCAATTTTTCATTCCCGCTGTTAAGAATACTTTCACTCACTTTCCGGCTGGAACTTAACAATAATCCTTTGGTGGCGATCCGGTACTCCAGCATATCAGTCAGCAGTTGTTTGTCGCCGGCAGAAGCATCCAATACAAAATTGTAAAACCGTTCAAAGCGGAGCGACAGCATATCCCAGTATTTCGTTTTCTCTGCTTCGCTCATTGGCGGAAAGTACCGGTTGATGAAATCAATCGTTTTGCCCATCACCTCTTTGTACAAGGAGGCAGCTTTCTCTGTTTCTTTTTTCTTCCAGTAAAGCAGGGCCATATCTTCCTGCGATTGTACAAACAGCGGATGCACATCGCCCAATGATTGCTCTCTTATTTGCAAAGCCTGCTGCAATAAAGGTTCTGCTTCTGCATACCGGGTTTTATAACGGTAAAAATTTCCCAGGTCGCTGATCACTTTGGCATAGGCCGGTGAGTTTTCTCCCAATGTAGATTTATAAATATCAGCTGATTGCTTCAGCATCAATTCCACTTTATCTTCCTTCTTCATCAGCAGGGCGAGGATAGCTACATTATTCAGCATATTGGCAAATTCAGGTTTGCCTCTTTCTAATCGTTTCTCTAATCCACGATAAATTTCTTCTGCATCTGGGTACTTTCCCATTTGCTGGTATAGCAGCGCCAGGTTGGAGAAAAACTTCAGGTGATTTCTTGCCTTGCTTACCTCTAATTGCCCGGCCAGTTGCAGGGCTTCTTTCAGCAAACCCACTGCCTCTTCATAGCGACCGATGGACTGGAACAACATGGCCTTATTATTCAGCACAATAGCATAAGCCATGGCTTTGTCCTGCTTATTTTCTTTGATCACAGCAATGGCAGATGCAAATTCTCTTTCTGATTCATTGTAAAGTCCGACATTGTAATGCAGCACTGCATAGTTATTTAGTGAAGCAGCCACAGCCATATTATTCTTTCCCAATTTCTCTTGCCGGAGTTTCAATGCCTCTGCTGTATAATTCTCAGCCTGTGCAAATCTTCCAGTGGTGGTATAGAGCAATCCCTGGCTGGCGATCGTTTTTAAATAACCCAGTTCGCCGGTGCGGTATGAATTTTCAAAATACCGCTGTGCTGCTTTCAATCTTTTTTCAGCAAACACATACTTACCCATCGCATAAGCCGACTGCCCCATCTGCAGGTTCAGCGTGGCGGTTTCATCATCATCCAGGTCCACATCCCGGTACAATGAATTGGCAATACCGCCCAGTCGTAAAAATTTGGCACCAAACTCACCTTTGCCTTTACCGCCAAACAAACCGGAGTTATCACTGAGCAAAATGGCGTAATCCACATCAGTAGAATCAAACTCCGCTTTTACTTCATTCAGTTCATTCCGGGCCGATTCCCTTGCTTTATACTTAGCATTATTCTTGGCATTATTTACTTCCCCTTTGGCTTTGTTGGTTACCCTGTCTTTTACCCGGTTGAGTATCTGGGCATGAGTAAACAGAGAGAAGAAAAGAAATAAAACAGAAATGAGAATTTTCATACACGAATTTTAGGTTTCAAGGTCAAAAACTTCCCCTAAATTACATTTTATTACTTGCACTTGATAATTCAATCAAGTTGTTAAAAACAAGAAACATGAGAAAGTATCTCTTAATCATTGTAACATTATTTGCTTTCAACAGCAGCTTTTCCCAAACCTGTGAAGAAAGAGAAGACAAACTGCTGTCGGCAGTTGGCGGCTTTTCTGCAGGCCTGTTGTATAATACGTATGCCGTTATTGGAAGTGTGGGCGATGCGTTTGGTAAGGACGCTTATACGGCTGAAATCGTTGCCGACCTGATGAATGCCCAGAAAAACATGGCCGATAATCTTATAAAACTGATTGACGGGCTAATGAAAGATAATCTGCTGAAAGACGAAAATGACAAAAACTATATTACTGCCACAAAAGATATTATTGCAGGATTAAAGAAACAGGCCGAAATACTGGCAGACTATGCAAAGACAAACAGCAGCCAGCAACAAAAAGCCTACGAACAACAACGGCAAAAAAACTGGAAAGATATCAGTAAACTGATGGGCATCGAAGAGTAAGATCAGTTACAACCCAGAATCTCGCATAGCTTTTCTCTCAATGCCGGTCCACGCAGGTTTTTAGCGATAATTTTCCCATTAGGGTCAATCAAAAAGTTCTGCGGTATTCCTTTTACGTTGTACAACTGTGCTGCGGCATTATTCCAGAATAACAGATCACTTACCTGTGTCCAGGTGAGATTATCAGTATGAATGGCTTCCATCCATTTTTCTTTCTGACCCGGGCGATCCAGCGATACACCCAGCACTGTAAAATTTTTATCCTTGAAATAATTGAAATTCTCCACTACCGTTGGGTTCTCCTGGCGGCAGGGACCGCACCAGCTGGCCCAGAAATCAATCAATACATATTTACCACGGAAAGAAGAAAGTGAAACAGGATTTCCCAACGTATCCGGCTGAGTGAAATCCATTGCATCGGTTCCTACTGCACCAACTTTTTCTTTAGCAATAAATCCTGCCAGTTGCTGCCCAGCCTCCGAATTTTTTGCATCAGCTGTTAGCTGGTTATACCTGCTCTCCAGCCTGTTGATATCTTCATTAAAACCATAAGTAGCACTCAGGATAAAAGGTGTAACAGGAGAACCGGGCTTTTGCTTAACAAACCGGTCTATTTCATCCTGCAGTTGTGCCTGCAAACCTGTGTAAATATTCATCAGGCTGTCCCTTTCTTTGCCCAGCATGGTCCGGTTGATTACAGTAGCAGTAGCAGATAATTTCTGCACTTTTGGAACAAAACCAGCGGTAAATCCTGTAAATTCTTTGTGCGAATTGGAGCCGGATATCTCGTAGGAAGAAGGATTTTCTTTTTTCCCTTTAACGGATATTTTACCGGGCTCAACATAGACCTCCACCGGGTTGCCGTTTCCAATAACCAGGAAACAAAGCACTGGTTCCTTCACTTGTCCCGCCAGGCTGACTTTTGTGTTCTGGATCTTTGAAGAAGTTAGTTCCGCATTATCATTATTACGGTAAAGCTTTACTTCTGTACCATCGGCATAGCCTTCAAACTTGCCTTCAATAACAAAAGATTTGTTCTGCGCAAAGGCAGTGATCATGAAATTTGATAAGAGTACTGCTAAAAATAATTTCTTCATACAGGCGCCTGTTTTCCTTTTTGTAATATTGGACAAGTTGCAAATTTAACCAAAGCCGTTGAATGAAAACACCCTAACGGCCGAGTATTGACGAAAGGAAGGATTTTGTGGATGCATTAACATCTGCACTGTTTTCCAATGCCTTAACAAAAGCACTGCCGATGATACCCCCATTGGCCAGCTGACAAACGGCATCAAACGATTGTTTATCCTTAATACCAAACCCTACCAGCACCGGGTTATTAAGTTGCAGCCCCTTCAGCCGTTCCAGGTAAGATTCAATGCTACCGGATGCCTTCTCACTTCCCGTAGTGGAAGAAGAGGAGACGGCATAAAGAAAACCGGAACTAAGGCTGTCCAGTTTTTTTATTCGCTCATCAGAAGTTTCAGGAGTAACAAGAAAAATAAAATCAAGGCCATATTTCTTAATGATCGCCCCATACTCAGTTTCAAATTCATACTTCGGAAGATCAGGCAATATCAACCCGTCAACACCCACGGCTGCTGCATCGGCGCAAAACTTTTCGAAGCCGTATTGCAAAACGGGGTTCATATAACCCATTAGCACCACCGGCACATGAATGCTTTTTCTGAAATCTCTTAGCTGTTCAAAAAGGATGGCTATTGTCATGCCATTGGCCAATGCGACACTGCTGCTGTGCTGAATAACCGGGCCATCTGCCAATGGATCACTGTAAGGCATACCCAGTTCAATGATGTCAGCACCGTTTTCCTGCAAAGCTGTCATTACTTCCAGCGTTGCGTGCAGGCGGGGATAGCCTGCGGTAGAATAAATGTTCAGAACACCTCTTCTCTGCCCCTCTAAATCTCCCCTATAGGGGAGACTTTCAAAGAGTCTTTTTAATCGACTATTCACTTGTTGCTCCATTAGCTTTTATTTCCATTATAATACATCTAATCTTTTCTATTACTTTAGCTAAGTCAGTTCTTAATTCACTATTAGAAAACCGAATCACTCTTATCCCAAAAGATTTTAAATCCTTCTCTCTGATTTTATCATTCTTCATCACCGCTTTTTGTAAATGAATAGGCCCGTCTAACTCAATTACCAGCTTTAATTCATGGCAATAAAAATCAGCAATGTACATCCAAATGGGATGCTGTCTCTTGAATCTTACACCAAGTTGGTTTGACTTAATATATGACCATAACAATTTCTCATCTTCTGTTTGATTCTTTCTAAGTTCCTCAGCTCTTTTAAAAATTGGCTGAGTAGCTCCGTAAAACATATTTGCCATAAAAGAATTTCAAACAATTAAAGAAAATCACAATAGCCGGAGTATAAAGTCTCCCTTCAGGGAGATTTAGAGGGCTTTCATATAAGTTGAAAGATCTTTATCTCCCCTTCCGCTTAAACAAATCACCACCACATCTTTTGGATTAAAATTGATCATCTTCAGGGCATGCAGTGCATGGGCTGATTCAAGTGCAGGAATGATTCCCTCATATTTTGCCAGTTCAAAAGCAGCATTCAAGGCTTTCTTATCGGTGGCACTCATAAAAGTAGCCCTGCCGGTTTCAAATAAATGGGCATGTAAGGGACCGATGCCGGGATAATCCAATCCTGCTGAAATACTATGCGGTTCCACCACCTGCCCATCGTGGGTTTGCATCAGCAAACTTTTGCTTCCATGCAAAATGCCCGGTTTTCCCAATGCAGTCGTCGCAGCGCTTTTACCACTGTTGATACCTTCACCGGCTGCTTCCACAGCAATCAATTGTACAGAAGGTTCATCGAGGAAATGATAAAAGGCCCCGGCCGCATTGCTGCCGCCGCCTACACAGGCTATAACATACTTCGGTAATTCACTGCCGGTTTTTTCCAGCAACTGTCCCCGCATTTCCTCGCTGATCACACTCTGAAACCTTGCTACCATATCCGGGTAAGGATGCGGCCCTACTACACTACCAATAATATAATGTGTGTCGTTCGGATTATTGATCCAGTCTCTTATTGCTTCATTCGTTGCATCTTTCAATGTCTTGCTTCCACTGGTAGCGGGGATAACAGTCGCTCCCAGCATTTTCATTCTTGCCACATTTGGCGCCTGCCGTTCTATATCTTTTTCACCCATGTACACAATGCACTCTACTCCTTTCAATGCACAAACGGTAGCGGTGGCCACTCCATGCTGACCGGCGCCGGTTTCGGCGATGATTCGTTTCTTACCCAGTCGTTGTGCCAGTAAAATTTGTCCGACTGTGTTATTGATTTTATGGGCGCCGGTATAACAGAGGTCTTCCCGCTTCAGGTAGATATTTGCTTTATATCGGTTACTTAATCTTTCAGCAAAGTATAAAGGTGTCGGCCTCCCCACATAATCTCTCAGCAATTGCTGAAACTCTTTTTGAAAACCTTCCTCCTGCATGATCTCCAGGTATCTTGTCCGCAGTTCATCCACATTGCGGTGCAGCATCTCGGGAATATAGGCCCCGCCAAAGGAACCATAATAACCCTGCTCGTTGGGCTGCCGGTATGTTTGTTGACTAGTCATTTTACTTATAGTTTTTCCTGATTCACTTTTTTATGAGATTAACACACCCAAATTTATCAAAGCTAAAAACTCATTTAGCTTATCTCTCCTGCAAAGGGATGTTTGCTAAAGCACAGCTTTTTCAGTACTTCGGATAGCAGCGGCCTTCATCCCCTCCCCGGAGGGGCCGCAGTCTTTACTCATAAAGAAATCTTCAAATGGGGTGGGTCAACCAATCACTTCCTTTTCTTCAATGCAAACTTACTTGCTCCATACTGCTTTTCATACGCTTCGATCCATTCTCTTATCTCTCTTACCACTACCTCCACTTTATCCACAACCAATAAGGCATCGAATCGTAAAAAACAAATACCCATCGATTCTAACTCCTCTTGCCTAATTTCATCTTTCTCAATAACCTTTTCATCTAAGTGTGTTATGCCATCTACTTCTATAGCCAGTTGCAAATCTTTACAAAAGAAGTCAACAATATAATTTCCAATCGGCCTTTGCCTATCAAAATCGTACCCCAATAATTGTCCGTTCTTTAATTCATTCCATAGTTTAACTTCTGAAAAAGTCATATTCTGCCTTAGCTTTCTCGCAATCTCTTTTAACTTTGGGTTGTATAGAATAATTCGCCTTTTCATTTTGACCCACCCCGGCTAATTAAAGCAGAAAGTTTACCAACTTCACCCCTCCGGGGAGGGGATGTGAACTAAAGCACAACTTTCACTTCAAATTCTCTTTCCACCCTTTTAAACTCTTAGCTTATTTCATAGCCTGTTTAAACTGCAATATCAATTTCATATCCTTCACTCCCGGTGCTGCTTCAAACTTGCTATTGATGTCAACCCCGAAAAGATCGGGATGTTTAAAGGCCTTCACTTTTGCAGCATCTTCTACACCAATACCACCACTCAGGAAAAAAGGCTTTTCAATTTTCGCTTTGCTTAAAATATTCCAGTCAAACTGCTGACCAGTGCCGCCGAAAGATTCTTTCAAACCACCGGTATCAAACAGGTAATAATCACAAACAGCATCATAAGGTGCTACGAGTTTATCAATATCCTCATTACCTGTTATGCGAAAAGCTTTGATCACCTCCACTTCGCTGCTCAGATCTTCGCACATCTCCGGGCTTTCATCGCCGTGCAACTGTACCACTTCCAGTCCGTAATCATCAATGGCGTCAAGTACATCGATCATCTCCGGGTTGACAAACACTCCTACTTTCTTTAAATCAAAATCTGCCTTCTTAACTTCTTTTTTGTTCAGCTTGTCACCTACATAGCGGGGCGATTCCGGGTAAAAGATCAATCCTGCAAAATCAATATCCAGCCCGTCGAGCTGCTGCAGTTGTTTCATTTCGGTGATACCGCAAACTTTTATATTCATAGTTTTTCTTTTGTACACAGATAAACACAAATTGACTCAGATAACTATCAACTTATGTTACAGTGTATGTTAATTCTAAATTATTGTTCAGTATTTGTGTTCATTTTCGTCCATCTGTGGATAGCTTATTCACAAATTCTTCAAATGCCTTTCCCGGTTGCTCTTCTTTCATAAAATTCTCACCAATCAAAAAACCTTTGAAACCCGCATCCCGCAAAGTTACTATTGTATCAATGCTACTGATCCCACTTTCAGCAATTACCGGTTTACCTGCAGGCATTTTATCAACCAGTTGCAACGAAGTATTGATATCCACTTCAAACGTCTTCAGATTGCGGTTGTTCACCCCAATTATACTTATCTCATCACAATAATGGCCAAGTTCTTCTTCATTATGTACTTCCAGGATGGACTCAAGTCCGATACTGCCTGCATATGCAGCAAATTCTTTTACCTGTGCCGGTGTCAGGCAGGCTGCAATTAACAGAATTACATCCGCACCAAACGCTTTTGATTCGGCTATCTGCCATTTATCAATGATAAAATCTTTTCGCAGTACCGGTATATCGGTTACCACTTTCGTTTGTATCAAATCATCCAGGTCACCACCAAAGAATTCATCATCGGTCAGAACGGAAATACCTGCCGCATTTTTATTATACGCAGCAACCACCGGCTCCACTTCCAGTTCTTTAGTTTTGAACCAGCCCTTACTCGGACTTTTTCTTTTGAACTCGGCAATGATACCCGTACTGCCGGGCAACAATAAGCTTTGCACCAGTGAACGGTTTCTTATTTCCCAGAAAAAACCTTCCCGTCCAAACCGTTCAATGGGACTCTTCGCCATGAATGGTTCAATTTCTTTTCGCTTGGCGGCTACAATTGTTTCTAAAATGGTACTCATTGCAGGCTAATTAATTTGTTCAGGCAATTTTTGGCAGCACCACTCTCCAGGCTTTCAACAGCAGACTTGTAAGCATCGTCATAAGTGTTGTATTTACCCGTGCAGTGTAATGCCATAGCAGCATTGGCCAGTACCACCGCATTTTGCGCCCAGCTTCCCTCGCCTTTAAGTATTGTTGCAAAGATCTTCGCCGCTTCTTCTACCGTGTTGCCTCCGCTGATATCGGCTGGCGACACCATTCGTTTACCGAGCTGCTCCGGGGTCATTATCTTCTCTCCTTCTTTTGTTATCACTTTGGTATCATTGGTGAGAGATATTTCATCATATCCGTCTAAACTATGAATGATAGTAAATGCTTTGCCACCAGATTGCAAAAGATAATTATAGATCCTTGCCATTTCCAGGTTATACACCCCTACCAGCTGAAATGATGGATTAGCAGGATTGGCCATCGGCCCCAGCATATTGAAAAAAGTACGCATGGCCAGGTTTTTTCTTATCGGACCAACTGTCTTTAATGCAGGATGAAATAAAGGTGCATGCAAAAAACAAATATTTGCTTCTTCCAGCTCTCTTTTCAATTTGCCGTTATCATGGCTGAATTGATATCCCAACTGCTCCATCACATTACTGGCGCCGCTAATAGAAGACGCCCCGTAGTTACCATGCTTGGCTACTTTTTGTCCCGCACCCGCCACTATGAAACAGGCCAGCGTAGAAATATTGAACGTATTCTTTCCGTCACCACCTGTACCCACAATGTCCAGTGTTTCATATTCACCCAGCTCTGTCTTCACACATAATTCCAGCAATGCATCACGGAAACCCTGCAACTCTTCTATGGTAATACTCCGCATCAGGTATACTGTCATGAAAGCGGTCACTTCATGTTCGTTGTATACACCCTTGCCAATGTTAACCAGCACCTCTTTAGCAGACTCTCTTGAAAGTGTTTTGTGTTCGAATAAATATTGTAAAATCTTTTTCATATTGTCTGAACCTTGATTGGGGAGGATTATTAGATTATTTGGATTTTAAAACAGGTTTAAACTTTGGGTTCTGCAGTCGTTTAAACTCGAGACTGGTACTTCCAAAATTTATCAAAAGTCCAATCTCAAGATTATATGCTTCCAAATAATTCCTGGCTTGTGCAAAATGAACCGGCTCCAATTGTAAAATTGCTTTAAGCTCAACAGATATTACTCCTTCAACAAGAAAATCAACTCTTCTTTCACCGATCATTCTCTCCTTGTAGAATACAGGCATATTAAACTCCCTCGCAAACTCAAGCCCGGACTCCTGCAATTCTATTTCGAGTGCCCGTTGATAAATTACTTCCTGGAATCCGTTACCCAGCGCTGCATGAACCTTCATGGAGGCGCCAATAATTTTTTCAGTTATTTCTTTATACTTTAAATCCGGCATAGTTGTAATCGTTTAATCCATTTAATCTCCCCAAATCCGGGTTCAGACAGCCAGCCAGTTTCTTAAAATTTTCTCTCCATCCGGCGTCAGTACACTTTCCGGGTGAAACTGCATCCCCTGCACATCATATGTCTTATGCTGCAAGGCCATAATATAACCATTCTCATCTCTTGCTGTTACTTCCAGTTCATCCGGAAATCCTTCATCACTTACGATCCAGCTATGGTAACGTCCCACTTCAATCTCCACAGGCAGATCATTCAGCACGGCATTTGTTTTTTTGTTTTTTGGTTCTTGTATTTTAATAGTTGTGGCTACTCCATGATACACCGTTGACAAATTCACCAGTTTTCCGCCAAAGGCTTCACCAATGGCCTGGTGTCCCAGGCAAACTCCCAGTATTGACTTTGTTGCCGCATATTCTTTTATCAATGGTAACAGCAATCCGGCTTCCTCCGGAATACCCGGTCCCGGTGATAATATGATCTTATCATACTCTTTCACCTTCTCTAAAGCGATCTGGTCATTGCGGTACACATCCACTTTGGCATGCGTTATCTTCTCCACCAGGTGCACCAGGTTGTAGGTGAACGAGTCGTAATTATCGAAAACAAGTATTTTCATTACCTGGACTATTTTAAATTTTGAATGCTGAATGAGGAATGGCCAAGGGAAACATGACATTTAAAATTTATAATTCAACATTCAAAATAGTTTCTCTGCCATCTCGATCGCTTTCTTCAACGCCCCTAACTTATTATTCACTTCCTGCAACTCACTCTCCGGGTTGCTGGCTGCCACTACCCCGGCGCCGGCCTGGTAAGTGAGTGTATTATTCTTGCTCAAAAAAGTCCGGATCATAATGGCGTGGTTGCAACTTCCGTCGAAACCGATAAACCCGATAGCGCCGCCATAATATCCCCGGGCTGTTGGTTCGTACGCATCGATCAGTTCCATCGCTTTGAATTTGGGTGCACCACTCAATGTGCCCGCAGGAAATGTTTTCGCCAATAGTTCAAACGGGTTACTGCCT
>JBGARY010000056.1:0-11196 GCA_044229985.1 Chitinophagaceae bacterium | reverse complement strand
GGCTGAAACCTCTGTCATCCCCACACGATCCAGTGCTGGATTGTTATTCACGAGGAAGTTTTTGAAGTCATTGGCAAACGCCACATCCACTTTGTCCACCGGCATGGATAGCCGGTTGCTGTATTTTAAAAAAGCAGCCAGATGATTAATCGCTCTGCGGTAGTTTTTTATAGTTCCAGGTGTACGGTTGACATTGTGCAGGACAAATTTTTCAAAATACTCATCAACGAAGTCGGAAAGCTTGATTTCCTTTTTTTCTTCTATACCAAGCACATGGTTTTTTATTGTTTCAGGTAAGTAGCGGGGCAGATCCGCCTGGTGGGTAAGGATAAAATCATTAAATTTTTGCTCCAGCCGGTTTAGTGCATGATTGATGGCTGAGTTTCGTTCCTGGAGACGCATTGTAACTGGGTCCCATCTACTAGTATCCGTTTCATTTAGTTCAATATTCAGACGTGCTTCTGATTTGCGTCGGTTATAGTAAATTCTCATATAAACCGGAATCAGATTTTTACCCGAATCTTTTTTGGCAAGGTTGGGGTAGAATACTAAGGCAACTTTCATGGTTTTAATTTTTGGTGAAGCAAGGCATTTAGGTGAAGAATAGGTGAACCAAAACGTGACGAAAACTGAATGTTACCGTGGAGTAGTGAAAACAAAAAACCCAGCAAATCAATCATTTACTGGGTTTCTGTGTTGTACTGAGGCGTACTGAAAGTACTTTTTGTAGCCCGTACGGGATTCGAACCCGTATCACCACCGTGAAAGGGTGGTGTCCTAGCCCTTAGACGAACGGGCCATTCGTTTTTTGGGACGGCAAAGATAGCCGTAGACATGTTTTCAGCCAAATGTTTTTCCGTTTCTTATCCCCAAATCATACTGCAAACTTATCAAAATCAACCCCCCGTTTCCCTGTAATCCAATACCTTTGCCCCGCAAATTTGAAGTATAGAACAGCCGGCCAGCCGGTTCGTTTTATCCCTTTCAGCTTTTAAACATTTAAACTTTTCAACCTACCATGAGTACAGTTAAAGTAGCCATCAACGGTTTTGGACGTATCGGCCGGTTAGTTTACCGCCAGATTTATAAAATGGAAGGAATTGATGTGGTGGCAATCAATGACCTCACCAGTCCCAAAGTATTAGCTCACCTTCTCAAATATGACAGTGCACAGGGCCGCTTCGATGCGGAAGTAAAAGCTACTGAAGATGCAATCGTTGTGAACGGAGATACAGTGAAAATATATGCACAGAAAAATCCCGCTGACATTCCCTGGAAAAGTCATGATGTAGATGTAGTGCTGGAATGTACTGGTTTCTTTACCGACAAGGATAAAGCTACAGCCCATATTACAGCAGGAGCCAAAAGAGTGGTAATCTCGGCACCTGCTACAGGCGATCTGAAAACAGTAGTGTATAACGTAAATCATAGCATCCTCGACGGATCTGAGACGATCATTTCTTGTGCTTCATGTACAACCAATTGCCTGGCACCAATGGCCAAAGTGCTGAACGATAATTTTGGTATCGAAACTGGTATCATGACTACCATCCATGCTTATACCAATGACCAGAATACACTGGATGCCCCTCATGCCAAAGGCGACCTGCGGAGGGCCAGGGCAGCTGCAGCCAATATTGTGCCCAACAGCACCGGAGCTGCAAAAGCTATCGGGCTTGTACTGCCTGAACTTAAAGGAAAATTAGACGGAGGTGCACAGCGGGTGCCTACTATTACCGGCTCACTGACTGAACTTACTTCTATCCTCAGCAAACCGGTAACCAAAGAAGAAATAAATGCTGCAATGAAAGCGGCTTCTAACGAATCTTTTGGTTACACCGAAGATGAAATAGTAAGCAGTGACATTATCGGCATTCATTACGGTTCGCTGTTTGATGCTACACAGACTAAAGTGATGACGGTAGGCGACAAGCAACTGGTGAAGACCGTTAGCTGGTACGATAATGAAATGAGTTATGTAAGTCAGCTGGTGCGTACAGTGAAATTCTTTGCAAAGCTGATCAGTTAAATAATTAACCTTATATCCGGCAATGCAGCGGTGGTTATATTTGCTGCATTGCTTACTTTTTCCGAATGAAAATTAAAAATGCTGAAAATCTTTCTGCAGAACAATTGCAGGAAGAAGTAAACCGGGGTGGAAGATTTGTTCATTATCAGTATGCCGTTTCTTTCATCGTTGCAACTATAAAACCTGAGACTGGGGTCTACCTCATTCGTAAAGGAGAAAGTGCAGTGAAAAAGAGTGCTTTCTTCACTATACTTTCTTTCTTATTTGGATGGTGGGGAATACCTTTTGGTCCCAAACATACCATTGCTGCCTTACGCACCAATCTTCGGGGTGGAAAAGATGTTACCGATGAAGTGGTGGCCACTATTGCCGGTCATATTCTCTTCCGTGAAGCAGAGAAAAGAAAAGCAAAAATCCGGGTGCCGCAACCAATTAGTTAACACTAAACTTTTACATATGGCCAGTTTTGCTG
The DNA here is from genome assembly GCA_044229985.1 of Chitinophagaceae bacterium. Taxonomy (GTDB): domain Bacteria; phylum Bacteroidota; class Bacteroidia; order Chitinophagales; family Chitinophagaceae; genus JJ008. The sequence continues at coordinate 8,695 of JBGARY010000056.1, read as the reverse complement.
CTTACGATTTCAAAGGTCAGAAGGCCTTGGTTCGTGTAGATTTCAATGTTCCCCTGAATGATAAGTATGAGATAACCGACGATACCCGTATGCGGGCTGCCGTCCCTACCATCAAAAAGATATTGGCTGATGGTGGTATGGTCATCCTGATGAGCCACCTTGGCCGCCCCAAGGAAGGACCCACCGAAAAATATTCATTGAAGCACCTTATAATGCACCTTAGTGAATTATTGGGTGGTGCAAGAGTGTTGTTCGCTAATGATTGTATTGGCGAGCAGGCATACCTCACCGCAAGCATGATGCGCCCCGGTGAAGTATTGCTTTTAGAAAACCTTCGCTTTTACAAAGAAGAAGAAAAAGGCAATGAGGCTTTCGCAGAAAAACTCTCAAAGTTGGGTGATGTTTGGGTAAATGATGCGTTTGGTACAGCTCACCGGGCACATGCTTCCACCGCTGTTATTGCTAAATTCTTTCCGAATGAAAAAAGGTTATTTGGTCTGTTGATGGAAGGAGAAGTATCCAGCGCTGAAAAGGTATTACACAAGGCAGAAAAACCTTTTGTTGCCATTATCGGAGGTGCTAAAGTGAGCGATAAGATCCTTATTATTGAAAATCTGCTGGAAAGGGCAACTGATATTATTATAGGTGGTGGTATGGCCTACACTTTCATGAAAGCCAGGGGCGGTAAAATTGGTAATTCACTTTGTGAAGAGGATCGTTTGACAACTGCACTTGATATCTTACAAAAAGCAAAAGACCGGAACGTAAGCATTCACCTGCCGGAAGATTCGGTGATTGCGGATAAATTTGATGCCAATGCCAATACGGATATTGCTCCAAGTGATGCCATTCCTGATGGATGGATGGGCCTGGATATTGGTCCTAAAGCAGAGGGCATATTTTCAGAGGTAATTGGCAAGTCAAAGACCATTTTGTGGAACGGCCCCATGGGTGTTTTTGAAATGGAAAAATTTCAAAAAGGAACTAAAGCAGTTGCTACGGCTATCGCTGAAGCTACACAAAACGGTTCTTTTTCTCTCGTTGGCGGCGGTGACTCTGTTGCCGCGGTGAACCAGTTTGGCTTTGCGGATAAAGTTAGCTACGTAAGCACAGGTGGTGGCGCTATGCTGGAATATTTCGAAGGAAAGGTATTGCCCGGAATTGCTGCTGTTACCGAATAAGCCCTGGATAGGCTGTAATGTTTATTTTGCCTGAGCTTCATCGAATAATTCGTATACAGAAAACTGTTGAGTCTGGACGAAACCTGCCTTTCCCGCTATTTTGGCATAAAATATTATTTGGCTCCTGCTTTGCTCAGGAGCTTTTTGTTTCTAAACCCGTAATTTTAATAATCAATAAAACCATAACAAAATGAAAGGAACCCGCAACTTATCCTTACTGATCATCGGTGGCCTCGTCCTCATCCTCTTTGCCTGGGGCTGTAATGGCTACAACGGTTTGGTCAAAGGTGATCAAAATGTAAAAAAGGTCTGGAGTAATGTGGAAACGAACTACCAGCGCAGAACTGACTTGTATAGCAGTGTTATAAAAACAATAGAGGGATCTGCCAACTTCGAGAAGTCGACATTGAAAGATGTGCTGGATGCAAGGTCAAGGGCTACTTCAGTGAATGTGGATATCAACGATCCTGCTTCTTTGGAAAAATACCAGCAGGCGCAAGGTAGTTTGCAGAGTGCATTTGGTCGTTTATTGGCAGTGGTAGAGAATTATCCTGATTTGAAGACAACCAAAGCATTCCAGGATTTTCAAACGCAGATTGAAGGAACTGAGAATCGCATCAATGTGGCCCGCCAAGATTACAATAAGTCAGTGGAGGATTACAACCTCAAAGTAAAACGCTTCCCTAATAACCTGTTGGCAGGAATTTTCAGCTTCAAGGAGAAAGCTTATTACAAAGCGGATCCGGGATCAGAAAAGAATCCTGACATTAAGTTTGATATTAAGTAATACCTGAATTACACATGTTCTCCTTATTCAAAAAGAACAAACAACTCTTCCCGGAAGAGGACACCAGGCTTATTGTAAAAGCAATTCGCCAGGCAGAGAAAAGCACCAGTGGTGAGGTAAGGGTGTTTGTTGAAAATCGTTGTAGCTGGATGGATGCACTGGACAGGGCTGCAGAGATTTTTTTTGGTCTTAAAATGGATAAGACAGAACAGCGTAACGGTGTATTAGTTTATATCGCTCTAAAGGACCATCAACTGGCAGTATTTGGCGATGAAGGTATTCACCGAAAAGTAGGGTCGGAATACTGGAATAATTTAGTAAAAGAAATGCTGACCAGTTTCAATAAACATGATTATGCAAAAGGCATCGCTGAATGTGTGATACAGATCGGCGATGCCCTTCATACACATTTCCCCTACGAAAGAGATACCGATAAAAATGAATTGCCGGATGAAATTGTCTTTGGCAGATAACTGAATGAAAAAATTCTTACTCATAATAGGGCTGTTCTTGTCATTGGGTGCATTTGCACAGCTTGATAAGATTGTTCCTCCAAGGCCAAGCCCTCCTAAGTTGGTTAATGATTTTACCAATACACTTACAGCGGCTCAGGTACAGGCGCTGGAAGCAAAACTGGTAGCTTATGATGACAGCACTTCTAACCAGGTGGCCGTTGTTATTATACCCACATTGGGCGATTATTCTCCCGAAGAAGTGGGATTGGAAATTATCCGCACTTGGGGAGTGGGTAATAAAAACACCAATAATGGGATTGTAGTACTTGTAGCAAAGAACGACCGGAAAGTAAGGATTGAAGTGGGTTACGGTCTGGAAGGGGCAATTCCTGATATAACGGCCAAAAGTATTATTGATAACGAGATAACTCCCAACTTCAAAGAAGGCAACTTTTATCGTGGACTGGATGAAGCGGCTGATGCGATTGCAAAAGCGGCAGCAGGAGAATATAAAGCCCCGCAGAATTATGGCAGTCAGAAAAAGAAAGACGGATTAAAAACATGGATGATCATTGCGGTAGTTTTATTCATTATCATCAGTAGTATAGTTGGAGGAACAGGTGGTGGCACCTATGTATCAAGAGGAGGTTTTGGTGGTTGGTCTGGCGGCAGGGGTAGCAGCGGTTGGTCAGGTGGCGGCGGCTGGTCCGGTGGTGGGCGTGGATTTGGAGGCTTTGGTGGCGGAAGCGGTGGGGGTGGCGGTGCCAGCGGTAGTTGGTAAAAAAGTATTGAAATTGTGATATACAAATAAAGCCACTACATCGTAGTGGCTTTATTGTTGTAAATTTTAATTAGTTAGAATCCTTTCTTATCTTCTTCCGGCAATTTTGATTTGATATAATTCGCAAGTTCCTGAAGCGCAGCATTACCACTATTTTCCTTAGCTTCTTTTTCTTTTTTGGCCAGCAGGCCTTTCAGGATCATGCCGTTGATATATGGATCTGTTTGATTGCGGAACCCCTCAGGTATACCATCTCTGAATTTTACGATCTCATCTACCCCCCACCTTATTTTATCAATACTCTTTATGGCAGAGAGATAGGAACTCAGTGGGCCTAATGCCTGGAATTTCTCCTGGCTTAAAGGCATTTTGGCAAAACCCCCGATTATCTTTTCAGCCATACTCTCATCACCGGATTTTACAATTTCATTCATGATGGCTTCCTGCAGGTTGCCCTTCGCTGGTTTTTCACTTAATTGTTTTGCCAATGCAGTGGCGAGTACCTGGTCCACTTTCCCAAGTGCAACAAGGGCATTGCCAGCAACGCTATAAGAGGAATCGTTAACAGCTGTTTTGAATAAAGCGATATAATCTGCTTTTTTATACTCGCCTAATTTGGCAATAGCGGCTGCTCTTACCGTAGCATTTCTATCTTTTTGTGCCAGTTCGTTGAATACCGACTCAAAACCATTTCTGACAGTTTCTTTTCGCAGGTCTGCTTTACTGATGGCAAAACTTCTGAGTCCATGGTACCGGTCAGTCAGGGCAGTTTTGATTAACTCTACTGCTTTTGGATCGTCAAGTTTTTTAGAAGCAAAATCAATAGCTTCTCTTCTGTCTACATAATTGCCGGCATGTGTGTACTGGTGTATAAAGTTTTCAAGTGTCTTATTGTCTTTCTTTACCCACAGCATCACTTTATCTCCATCTACATTGATCAGGTCAGGTCTTTTAGTATAGCTAAAAGAGAAAGTATCTGCAGCGTTGTTAATCCATACATTGTGCCGGACTTTTTGGGCACCATTATAAATATCAATAGCGATTGGAAGTTTGAAGAGCTTACCCGTTTTCTGTGTCTGTTTAACGATTACGTTTACTTTTCCGGCTGGGTCATCATATTGATAATCTATTTCTACTGAAGGATGTCCGCTGCCAAAATACCATTGGTTAAAAAACCAGTTAAGGTCACGGCCGCTAACTTCTTCAAATGCTAAACGTAGTTGATGTGCTTCTGCGGATTTAAACTTGTTTGTTGTCAGGTAATTGTTCAAGGATTTAAAAAATGCACTATCGCCTACAAAATTCCTCAGCATATGCAAAATCCGGCCTCCTTTCTGGTAACTAACAGCATCAAACATATCTTCCCGGTGCTGGTAGTGAAATCTTACCAGGTCTTTTTTATCACTGCCGGGATTTCCAAGATATCCTTGCATGCCCTGGAAGTTTTCAGCATCGCCGGCATCTTTACCGTACTTGTATTCATCCCATAACGTCTGGCTGTAATCTGCAAATGATTCATTCAGGGTCAGGTTGCTCCAGCTTTCGGTGGTTACATAATCACCAAACCATTGGTGAAAAAGTTCATGGGCTATAGTGCCTTCCCAGGAATTACCATCGACTAATTCACGGGCATCCTGCTGGGCACTTTCCTGGTGAATGGTGGCAGTGGTATTTTCCATTGCTCCGGCCACATAATCCCTTCCCGTTATTTGCGAATACTTTACCCATGGATAATCTACACCGGTGATTTTTGAGAAAAATGTCATCATTTCCGGGGTATTCCCAAATATCTTCTTGGCTACGGGGGCATATTCTTTTTCTACATAGTAATTCACTTCTTTATCTCTCCACTTGTCTTTTACCACAGCATATTCCCCCACACCAAGAAAGAAGAGGTAGGGAGCATGTGGAAGATCCATTTTCCAGTAATCGCTGCGGGTGCCGTCAGTATTCTTTTTCTGACTCATTAATTTGCCGTTGCTCAGGGTCACATACTTATTCTCAACTGTCACAGTCAGTTCCTGTGTGCAGCGCTGGTTGGTTTTGTCGATAGTAGGAAACCACGCAGAACTGGATTCTGTTTCTCCCTGTGTCCATATTTGAGTAGGCTTGTCTTTTTCTTCGCCACGGGGATTAATGAAGTACATACCCTTAATACCCAGCATTGCACCCTGGCTATATTTTGCTTCAAACTCGTCAGGCTTGGCGATGTAATCTATATAGACAACATAACTTTCATTGCTTTTATAAGTCTTGTCAAGCTTTATACGCAGATTCCAGTCATCATAAGTGTACTTTAAGGGGACTTCTTTACCATTCTTGATGAGTGCAATTTTTTTAAACTCCATTCCTTTTGCATCCAGGTTCAATGAGTCAGTAGGATAGAAATGTGGTTTCAATGTTAACCAGGCTTTTCCATATAAGTATGATTTACCGAAATCAGGGTTTACATCCAGTTTGGTATGAAGCAGGTTATTGATTTTTGTTGCTGTTTCCCGGTATTCTTTTTTCCAGGTAGTATCGGCTGTTGCAGGTTGAGCAAATAAAATAAACCCGTAAAGGCTTAATACGATCGTAAATAGAGACTTTGTCATAGTGATGTTTTTGGTGACGCAAAAATAATGGTACAAACTTTTGACACAGATAACAAAAGGATGAAAGGCAGGCCTATTTAACAAGTTATTGGGGTAACAGGGATATTAATAGTATTAATTCGGTTAAATTTGTAGAAACACCAATACCCGGACAATGAATAAACTCATCCTCGGACTGTTTTTTTTAGGAACAGTTTTCACCGCCAGGGCACAAAAAGTCTATTTTGTTTACATACAGTCTGAATCAGAGCAGCCTTTTTTCGTAAAGATGGACGAGAAGTTATATAGTTCTACTTCTTCCGGGTATCTGTTATTGTCAAAACTCAGGGATACTGTTTATAATTTTAGTATCGGTTTTCCACAGAACAAATGGCCCGAGCATAAATTTTCTGTTACGATTAACCGTAAAGATCATGGCTACCTGCTGAAAAATTTTGGTGAGAAAGGCTGGGGAATTTACAACTTACAAACATTGGCGATACAAATGGGGGCTACTCTTGTTTCAAACAAGGATCAGGGCAAGACAGATTCTAAAGATGTATCACAATTCACTGAGATTTTATCAAAAGCTGCGGATGATCCATCTTTAAAAGAAAAACCGGTTAAATCAGTCGCAGAAGAAAAAAAGCCAGTGACAGAACCTGTGGCTCTAAAAAAGGAAAAAGTGGACACCATTAAGACGGAGCCTGTCGTGGCAAGGCCTTTAGAGAAATCGCCTGGCAATACGGAGTTGGCTGAGGAAAAAATGACAACTGAGCCGGTAGTAGCAAAGACGGAAAATACTGTGGTGCAAGAAAAGACAGGTTCGGAAGACGGAGTACCTGCTAATGATTATAAAGGGGGTACATCGTATAAACCATCGTTAATAAAGAAATGGTCAGAAAGTTCTACAACGGAAGGGTTTGGGTTAGTGTTTATTGATGAGGATGGTACTGGCCAAAAAGATACGATCAGGCTATTAATTCCTAATCCAAAGGTTGTTGAGATTTCTGTTGTTAAAAAAGAGGAGGAAAAAAAGGAAGAAAAGAAATTTGTAGAGATTATTGATACAATAAGTAAAGTTGAAGAAAAAATCACTTCAATAAAACCTGTGATGGAAGAGAAACCGGCAGAAAAATCACCACCAAATTCTGTCGTAGTAAATTGTGAAGTGAGGGCCGAAGAAACCGATTTCTTTCAGTTGCGCAAGCAAATGGCGGCTGCAGAAAATGATGATGAAATGATTGTGTTGGCTAAAAAGTACTTCAGGCAGAAATGCTTTAGCACATTGCAGATCAGGAATCTCAGCGTTTTATTTCTTTCTGATCAGGGTAAATACAGTTTTTTTGATGCTGCATATAACTATGTTAGTGATCCGGGAAGTTTTGCATCACTGCAATCAGAGATAAAAGATGAGTATTACTCAAATCGCTTCAGGGCAATGCTCCGCAATTAATAATTATGTCCCGCTTTTTTTTAGAAGTTGCTTATAGAGGAACGGCATACAGTGGCTTTCAGTCGCAGCAAAATGCTAACACAATCCAGGCAGAATTAGAAAAAGCATTTTTGATTTTACAAAAGCACAGAGTTGAAATGACTGGGTCTTCCCGAACAGATGCTGGTGTGCATGCATTACAAAACTTTCTGCATTTTGATTATGACGGCTTAATTGAGCCTCATTTTGTTTATAAGATCAATGCAATATTACCTGGTGATATTGTTATAAAATCCCTGAACCCTGTTTCGGATACAGCTCATTGTCGTTTTGATGCAGTAAGCCGGGAGTACAGATACTACCTGTACCAGTCTAAGGATCCCTTCCTTGCTGATAGGGCTTTTTATTTTCCATATAAGCTGAATATGAGCAAGATGCAGGAAGCATCAGAATTGATAAAGGAGTTTACTGATTTCACCTCTTTTTCTAAAAGAAACACACAGGTAAAGACATTTAAGTGCCAGATACTGGAAAGCCAATGGGGTTTTGTTGACAATCGTATGGTTTACAACGTCAAAGCAAACCGATTTTTAAGAGGAATGGTTAGAGCACTTACTGCTACTATGCTTCGTTTAGGAAGGGGTAAAATATCTATTGATGACTTCAGGCAAATAATTGAGGCCAGAGATTGTACAAAAGCCAGTTTTGCTGTTCCCCCGCACGGACTTTTCTTGGAAAAGGTGGAATTTCCTTCTGCTTTGTATTCTGGTCTATGAGTAATAAATAAAAAAAATTATCCCCTGAACTCCTTGCTGCTACTGCATTACATTGATTGTTAACATTTTTGTTTCTAAAATTATTGGTGGAGAAATCTCACACCCTTATCTTTGCAACCCGTTTGAAATAACGGCAAGTTCTCTGAAGATTGTGAATAAGCGATTAAAGGAAATGTGAACAAAAGATGGCGATAAAATTTGCTGTTAATTGACAATGCCTTACCTTTGCCGTCCGCCTCAAAAAAATGAGGTTAGTTCTTCACAAAACAAATTGATTTTCATTCCAAAGTATTCCGATTTTATTTAAAAATAATTGAAGAAAAATTTGGTAGAAATAAAATGGCCCTTACCTTTGCACTCCCGTTCAAAAAACGGGTGGCGATAGGAAGCCAAAAGATCTTTGAAAGTTGGGAAACAATAGCACCTTATCTCACTATGTTGGGATAAGAACTAATAGGTAAGTCAAGCTAAATACAATTAGATTTGACACGTTAATTTTCTCTTGAGAATTTTAAATGTCAGTATCAAACATCATTTACAATGGAGAGTTTGATCCTGGCTCAGGATGAACGCTAGCGGCAGGCTTAATACATGCAAGTCGAGGGGCAGCATGGTGTAGCAATACACTGATGGCGACCGGCAAACGGGTGCGGAACACGTACAGAACCTTCCTTCGAGCGGGGAATAGCCCAGAGAAATTTGGATTA
>JBGARY010000055.1:0-11315 GCA_044229985.1 Chitinophagaceae bacterium | reverse complement strand
TTAGACCCTGGCAGGCCGCCTCTTCGTACCCGGTTGTTCCATTTATCTGACCGGCAAAAAAAAGGTTTTGTATCAACTTGGTTTCCAATGAATAATTAAGCTGTGTGGGCGGAAAGAAATCATATTCAATAGCGTAACCGGGCCTGAACATCCGGGCATTCTCAAAACCAGGTATATTACGAAGTGCTTCGTATTGCGTTTCTTCGGGTAACGATGTCGAGAAGCCATTTAAATATATTTCTACGGTATTCCAGCCTTCTGGTTCTACAAAAAGCTGGTGCCTCTCCCTTTCTGCAAAACGGTTAATCTTATCTTCTATACTTGGACAATACCTGGGACCCACTCCGTCTATCCTGCCTGCGAACATAGGACTACGGTCAAAACCCGATTTTAAAATATTATGTACAGACTGGTTGGTATAAGTAATCCAGCAGCTTCTTTGTGTTTTTGGCTTTTCGATATCCAGGAAAGAGAAACCAAGCACCTCATCGTCCCCCGGTTGTTCTTCCATCTTGCTATAATCAAGGCTCCGGCCATCAATTCGGGGCGGCGTACCTGTTTTCAGTCGGTCGCTTTCAAATCCCAGCGAAACCAATTGTTCGGTAATGCCTGTGGCAGCCTTTTCAGCCATTCTTCCGCCTCCAAAATTCTTTTCACCAATATGTACAATTCCATTTAGAAAGGTACCATTTGTCAGAACTACTGACTTAGCCCTTATTTCATGTCCCATACTGGTGATCACACCTTTACACTCCTTTCCTTCCACCAATAATCCTTTCACCATATCCTGGTAAAATTCAAGATTGTGTGTTTTTTCCAACATTTCCCTCCACTTTAGGTGAAACAGCATACGGTCATTCTGTGCCCGGGGGCTCCACATGGCGGGCCCCTTACTTCTGTTAAGCATCCTGAACTGGATGGTTGAAAGATCCGTTACGATTCCCGAATAACCCCCCATTGCGTCTATTTCCCGTACGATCTGGCCCTTTGCAATACCTCCCATGGCTGGATTACAGCTCATTTGGGCAATGGTCTGCATATTCATGGTCACCAAAAGAGTTTTGGAACCAAGATTTGCTGCAGCCGCAGCTGCTTCACATCCGGCATGACCGGCACCTACTACAATTACGTCGTATTCAGGAAACATGGGGTGCAAAGGTACGCCTCAACCCCTCTTTAAAAGCTTATTTTGGAACAAACCTATGTTCCACGGGAAACACTTGAAACTATATACACAAAAACGTTTCCCGTGAAACACTACTTAAAGTATTGATTTAAATAGAAGTCTTCCTTTCCTCTCATTATCCTTGACAATTTTTCATTCTTGTCGCCATATCCACATAGGTGAAGCACCCCATGAAAGATAACTCGGTGTAACTCGCTTTTGAAAGAAACACCCAATTTCAGAGCATTATCTCTAACCCTTTCGGCACTGATATAAATTTCGCCCCGAATGGCCTTACCTGATTCCGATAAATCAAAAGTGATAATGTCAGTATAATAGTTATGGCGGAGAAAGTCCTTGTTGATCCGGAGAAGTTCTTTATCAGAGCAGAAAACATAATTAAGCTCCTCCAGCGACTTTCCCTCTTTTCTAAAAACGGCCTTAATAAATTCCTTTAATCCCGACCTGTGTGCAAGGCTAGTTCTATATGGAAAGAAGAATTTGATTTTACCGGATTGTGCCATTTTTCAAATTTCGTAAGCAAATGTAAATCAGCAAGATTAGCTTTGTGGTAATAATAGAAAAATGATTGTCAAGCTATCCGAATTAAAACCTGGTCAGGAGGGAACTATTAAGGAGTTCAACAGCCACGAAATTTTTCTAAAACTAATGGAAATGGGCTGTGTGCCCGGCGAAAGAATATTGATGGAGCAAATAGCGCCTCTTGGAGACCCGGTTTCCGTTCAGGTTGCAGGATATCATTTAAGCCTTCGTATCAATGAGGCTGATCAAATATTAATCGAATTATCTAATTGATTATCAATTAATTAAATGAAAATAGGATTATACTTTGGCTCCTTTAATCCTGTGCATGTTGGCCATTTAATCATAGCTAATCATTTCCTGAACGAGACAGACCTTGAAAAAATCTGGTTCATTGTTTCGCCTCACAATCCCCTAAAGAACGAAAAGGGTTTGCTTAATGAATTTCATCGGCTACAGCTTGTGAGGCTGGCAACTGAAGATGATAACAGAATTAAGGTTTCGGATATTGAATTCTCGTTGCCAAAGCCCTCCTATACAATCAACACCCTCGCATATCTCACGGAAAAAAATCCGGAACATGAATTTTGCATTATCATGGGCAGTGACAGTTTCCAGAATATTGATAAATGGAAAAACTATGAGGCGATAATAAAAAACTATCCGGTTTATGTTTATCCCCGCCCCGGATTTGAGATAAGCAATACCATAAATGCTAATCTGAAAATAGTAGCGGCCCCGCTATTGGAAATTTCGGCTACAATAGTACGTAATAATATACGATCGGGAAAATCTGTCCGCTATTTGCTTCCGGATAAAGTGCTGGAAGAAATTGAAAAAGGTGGTTATTACAAGAAATGATCAGAAAGAAATAAAGCCCAGCAGCAAACAGGCCAACACAATAAACGGCGGTGCAATCTTTGTGAAACTCAATAATAGAAATGTGCCCAGCATAACCCCGACATTAACAAGGCTAACAGTTTTCAGTTCAGTAATAGAGATATCCTTTGTTATATAAATAGTGGACGCCACCATGATACCAACTACTGCCGCATTGATTCCTTCTAAAGACCGGTAAACAGCGGCGTACTTTTTTAGGTTATTCCAGATCGGAAAGAAAAATAAAACCAATAATGCGCTGGGCAGAAAAATGGCTATCATCCCTATAAGGCAGCCAAGCACCTGCATTTGGGTTCCCATATCCTTTAACGCCATGCCTCCCGTAAATGCTGCAATAGAAAAAACAGGTCCGGGCATTGCCCGGACTATTCCCATTCCCGTATACAAATCATTTTCATCAATCTGCACCGCATTAGGGTTTTTGCCTTTAATCACCTCCGGACGAACACTCCACTGTTCATACATCATGGGTATCAAAACCTGTCCTCCACCAAATACAAGGCTCCCCATCCGGTAAGTATTCTCAAAAAGATTGATGGGCCTTCGGTCAGGCCAGTCGTTTTTTCTTGCCATCTCACTTACAATACCTGCAGCAATAAAAATGATTCCAAAAAGCCAAAAATTCCACCATTTTATTTCTCTTGGCTTTTGCTCCGTTTGCGGAATTCTTTTTCGGCTCACATTTGTAACAATCCCGCTGGCAATAATCACTGCGGGTATAACCCATGCTTGCCCAAAAAGAAAATAGGTTATAGCGGCGCCTGTCAGCATAATCACCCAAGTAATAAAATTATTTATTGCAAGCGGGAAAGCGGTAAATGCTGCAAAAGCAAGAAACCCGACAGCCATGGGGGCAATAAATTTAAAAATATCTGTGCCAAGTTCTCTTTGATCAAAATATTGCAAAAGAAAAGAAAGGCCACCCATGAGTATGCTAGCCGGCAAAATCCAAATTATCAACGTTAAAACAGCAAGCGGCACCCCCCCTCTTTTATACCCGATAAGTGTCAGTGTTTGTGTAGAAGAAGCTCCGGGCAAAAGCTGACAAAATGCGTTGTACTCCATTAACTCATGCTCCGTGACATAGGATGTGTTCCTTACAAATGTTTTCATCATCATACCAAGATGCGCCTGTGGTCCGCCGAAAGCGGTAACGCTGTGAATCAACACAGCCTTCAGAAATGAAAAATGTCGCAGCAGCATTGGACTTTAAATATAAAAAAAAACATGAAAGACGGTATTAATGTCTGATAAAAGCCCAATTACAGTAAATTCATAGAAATTTACTTATGCAAAAAAGTCTTGTTACTTCTTTGTTATTGGTTTTCTCTTTTCTGGCTTCTGCACAATCAGTCGCCGATAAACTAAAAACAAAAGCATTTTCTGCCGCAGACAAAATTGAACCTAAGTGTATAGAGTGGCGCAGGGATTTTCATCAAAACCCCGAGCTGGGCAACAGGGAGTTTCGTACAGCAAAAATTATTGCTACACACCTGAAAAGCCTTGGTATAGAAACCACAGAGAATGTAGCGAAAACGGGTGTTGTGGGCATATTAAAAGGAAGTAAGCCAGGGCCCTGTATTGCATTACGGGCAGATATAGATGCTTTGCCGGTAACCGAAAGAGTCAATATTCCCTTTGTATCCAGGCAAAAAACAACTTACAACGGGCAAGAAGTTGGTGTAATGCATGCCTGTGGACATGACACACATACCGCCATACTTATGTCTGTAGCAGAAGTACTATCGGGCATGAAAAGCGAACTCGCCGGTACTATCAAATTTATTTTTCAACCCGCTGAAGAAGGTCCGCCGGAAGGAGAAGAAGGTGGCGCTGCATTGATGATCAAAGAGGGTGTAATGGAAAATCCAAAAGTGGATGCCATTTTCGGTCTGCATATCATGTCGGATATAGAAGCAGGAAAAATTGAATATAAACCCGGAGCTTATATGGCATCTGCTGACTGGTTTACTATTAAAGTAAAGGGCAAAGGAAGTCATGGCTCAAAACCCTGGAAGGGTGTTGACCCCATCCAAACCGCCGCACAAATCATCGAGGGCTTGCAAAATATTGTGAGCCGCCAGATGGAATTGACAAAAGCCCCGGTTGTTATTACAGTGGGAAAAATAAATGGTGGCGTTCGCCAGAATATCATTTCAGAAGAATGTGAAATGAGTGGAACCATCCGCACACTGGACAGTAAAATGCAGACAGAAGTGCACCAACGCATCAAATGGACTGCCGAAAAAATTGCCGAGGCCAACGGCGCTACTGCTGACGTAACTATTGACACTAAAACGCTGGTGACCTATAACACACCAGAATTAGTAAAAAAGACGCTCCCTTCTTTTGAATCTGCGGCAGGAGCCGGTAATGTGAAGGAAGGCGAATGGACAACCGGGGCCGAAGATTTTTCTTACTATGGCACAAAAGCACCTGCTCTCTTTTTCTTCCTCGGCGGTAGCCCGAAAGGAAAAGATCCCAAAACAGCACCACCACATCATACGGCTGATTTTTTTGTGGATGAGGTCGGGATGAAAACAGGTATCCGGGCCTTTTGCAGTTTAGTAATTGATTATATGTACCGATAATAATCTTCCTTTGGTAATATGCACAAGTTTATCTGGCTTTTACTCATCATTCCATTCTTTGCTGCTGCGCAAAAAAAAGATCGGCGACTTGAATCAAAAATCCATGGGGCTGTAAATGGCTATAAAGGTGAAATAGGCCTTTACATAAAAAACCTTCGTACGGGCAAAACAGTATCGCTGAATGCTGATACTATATTTCCGACTGCCAGTATTGTAAAGGTGCCGATCCTCGTAGGTATTATGGATAAAATGGAGAGAAAAGAACTGAACTATGATTCTGCACTGGTTTACAAAGATTCATTGCTCTACGCCGGTTCTGATATTCTGGGCTCTTTCAAAAACAATGAAAAGATCCTGCTGAAAAAAGTAATCATGCTGATGCTGACCACCAGCGACAATACGGCCAGCCTGTGGTTACAAAGTCTTGCCGGCGGTGGTTCCCGTATTAATGAAATCATGGAACTTCTGGATTTAAAGGATACAAGGGTCAACTCGAGAACCCCCGGCCGGGAAGAATACCGGGCCAAATATCAATGGGGACAAACAACACCAAAAGAAATGGGAATACTGTTTGAAAAAATCTATCGTAATGAAGTCTTTTCAGCAACCGCCTGTGAAAGAATGATGCGCTGCCTTGGCCGGAACTACTGGGATGAAGATGAGGCGATATCACAAATACCACCAACGATAGAAGTATTTAGCAAGAACGGATGTGTGAATGCCAGCCGCAGCGAAGCCATGATCGTTAATGCACACAAGAACCCTTATGTATTTTGCATATTTACGAAGAACAACAAAGACACCCGGTGGACACATGATAACGAAGCATGGGCCCTGACGAGGAAACTATCAAAACTCTTGTGGGAATACTGGGGAAACTAATAACTACTTAAACAGCTGGTATACTACCCAGCTCATTACATAGGCCAATGCGGTCATATAAACCAGCTGAATGATCGGCCATTTCCAACTGCGGGTCTCCCTTTTTACGACGGCCAGTGTACTCATACACTGCATGGCAAATACATAAAAAAGCAACAGCGACAAACCGGTAGCCAGTGTAAAAACAGGCGTTCCGTCCGGCCTTACCGCTGCTTTCATTTTTTCTTTGAGTAAAAGACTGCCGTCATCATCATCGCCAACGCTATACAAGGTGGCCATCGTTCCTACAAACACTTCTCTTGCGGCAAAAGAAGTAACCAGCGCAATACCAATCTTCCAGTCATACCCCAGTGGCCGAATGGCCGGCTCCATAGATTTGCCAATAATGCCAGCATAGGAGCTTTCCAGCTTTTCCGTTTGATATTCCTTATCTAATAGTTCAATGTTAGCGCCTGGCTGTGCTTTTAATTGTTCGTATCGCTCTGAAATATTGTGCATGGTGTTGCCCGGGCCAAAAGAAGATAGAGCCCATAGCACCAGGCTGATGATCATGATGATCTTGCCCGCATCAAAAACAAATATTTTGGCCTTGTTGAGCATCGTAGGCAAAATATTATTCCACCGGGGTGAACGATAGGTGGGCAGCTCCAGTATAAAAAAGCTTTTTTCTTTGATCCTGATAAACCATTTTGCCACATAAGAAACGATCAGCGCCATGATTAATCCGAGCAAATAAAGCCCCATCATTACAAGACCTTGTATACTTAAGAAACCCAATAAATAACCCTGCGGAATTACTAAGCTGATCAGAATAGTATAGACGGGCAACCTTGCCGAACAGCTCATCAGCGGAGTGATCAGTATAGTAAGCAGCCTTTCCTTTCTGTTCTCAATATTTCTTGCACTCATGATGGCCGGTACCGCACAGGCAAAACCACTGATCATCGGCATCACACTTTTTCCGTTCAGACCAACGGCACGCATCAGCCGGTCGCTCAGAAAACTTATTCTAGCCATATAACCTGTGTCTTCCAGCAATGTTATCAACCCGAACAGTATCATGATCTGTGGCACAAATACCAATATGCCGCTGAGACCCGCAATCACTCCATTAATTAATAAGTCCGTCCAGCGGTTATCGGGCAATGATGCCGACAATGTTCCGCTTAGTTTAGCAAAGCCCAATTCAATCCAGTCCATCGGGTGCTGCGCCAGCCAGAATACACTTTGAAACAGGAGGAACAAAACAGCCAGCAGGATCAAATAACCCCAACGCCGGTGTAAAAAAACATTGTCAAGCCGTTCGGTAAATAATGATTTCTGCAGCGGGTCGGGTTCTGATACCGCCTGTTGCATGATCTGCCGGATGCGGCTATAGCGTTGTAATATTTCTTCTGCTTGTGTTTTGGTAGGATTAAAATTATTTTTTACTTCAATGCTCTCTATTAACTCCTGTTCCTTCCCGCTGAGCACAAACGATTCATGGTTGATGAGATAGTGTATTGCTGTATAATCGCTGAGTTCCGGAAAATCCTGTTTCAGCTCATTAATGGCATCGGCAGCAAAAGATTTGTTATCGATGAAATCCCTTGCCGGTACTTTATATGCCTGTTGGGCAGTGAGTGCAATAGCTTTCTTTAATTCTGGGATCCCTTTGTTCTTTAACGGATTCACCGCCACTACCGGAACCCCCAACTCTCTTTCCAAAGCCGGAATATCAATTTTGATTCCTTTACGTTTGGCCATATCCATCATCGTGAGGGCAATAACGACCGGAACTTTTAGATCAATCAGCTGGGTGCAGAAAAGCAGGTTTCGTTTCAGGTTGCTGGCATCAGCCACCGCCACAATTACATCCGCTTTCATATCGCTATCCTGGCCCAGCAAGACCTTATACGTTACCAATTCATCCATTCTTTTCGGGTAAAGACTGTAGCTGCCCGGGAGATCTATTATTTCAGCCGTTTGGGAAGAGGATATTTGAGAGGAACCCGTTTTCTTGTCTACTGTTACGCCGGGAAAGTTGCCCACTTTCTGGTTCAACCCCGTCAGGCAGTTGAACAGAGAGCTTTTACCACTATTGGGGTTACCAACCAATGCAATATGTAAGCGGTTGTTTTTCACTTCAACAAGCACTAACCCGCCCGGAGGAGGAAAGTTTGCAAAAGTAATCCTGGCGGATGGATTGACCTTACGAAATACGGTGTTTAACCCCTGTTATCGGGAAAAGAATGACGTAAAAATGATGCTGGAAAAAACGGTTACGGCCGGGCATTAATACCTTTGCAGCTCAATTCTAAAAATCATGGTATCATCATTATTGAGAGTGTTTGTTATTGCGTTGTTACTGGTAGCCTGCGCCGCACCCAAACAGGCTTCCAAAACAGATAAACAGCTTATTGAAAACCTGAAAGCACATATAGGCTTCCTCGCAGATGATAAACTAGAGGGCCGCCGTACAGGCAGCGCCGGAGAACAACTGGCGATGGAATATATCAGCAGCCAGTTTAAAAGCATTGGTCTTTCTCCCAAAGGAACCGACGGATATTACCAGCCCTTCGAAGTAAATGACGGCAAAATCATGAAGCTTTCTTCGCTGTTCATGATTAACGGAGACGGGCTGGTAGAAGAGAGAGATTATTTTGCTTTTCCTTTTTCCCCCAATACAAGCATTGATGCGTTTGTTTCCCCTTCGCTGCAGGAAGTAGGGATGCCCTGGATCATTGACCTGAAAGACGGGTTGGAAGAAAACAAAAGCAACCCGCATTTTGACCTGGCTGATTATATCCGCACCAACGCCAAAAAAGCAAAAGAACGGGGTGCTACAGCTGTGGTTTTATATAACAGCTCTTCGATTGAGGATAATCTTAAGTTTAATGGGAAGGACCGTTCAGAAATGCTTTCCATCCCGGTTTTGTATGTAACAAAAGAAGCAGCAAAAAAGTATTTTCTTTCTGCTGAATCATCTTTCAGCCTGAAGATTAATGTTGATCTCGCTGATAAGAAAAGAACAGGTCACAACGTGGCCGGCTATTTGGATAATGGTGCCGCTACTACAGTGATACTCGGTGCCCATTTCGATCACCTGGGTTATGGTGAAGACGGAAACTCTATGATGCGGACAGGGGAGAAGCTGATCCACAACGGGGCCGATGATAATGCCAGCGGTACTGCTGCGCTGATTGAATTGGCCAGGAAACTGAAAGCATCAAAATCTAAAAACAACAATTACCTCTTTATTGCATTCTCAGGGGAAGAGCTGGGACTGTATGGTTCAAAATATTTTACTGAAAATCCAACGATTGATCTGAAAGCAGCTAATTACATGATCAACATGGATATGGTAGGCCGGCTGAATGACAGCACCAAAGCATTGACAGTGGGCGGCTATGGCACTTCCCCAAAATGGGGAGAATTTTATAACTCTACTATTTTAAAAGAAAAGCAGGACTTCCTTTTCAAATACGATTCCAGCGGCACTGGTCCGAGTGATCATACCTCTTTTTACAGAAAAGACATTCCTGTACTTTTTTATTTTACCGGCCTTCACACAGATTATCACAAACCTTCCGATGATGCCGAACGAATCAACTACAATGGAACAGCTTCCATAATAGCCCACATACAGTCGCTTATTGAAGCAACGAATAATTCACCAAAGCTGGCTTTCACCAAAACAAGAGAGGCGCAAACCACCTCCAGCAGGACGTTTAGCGTATCAATGGGCATCATGCCTGATTATACTTATTCAGGATCAGGAATGAGAGCAGATGGTATTACCGAGGGCAAACCGGCACAAAAAGCCGGAATGCAGGCAGGTGATATCGTTATTCAGTTGGGCGAACACCCCATTACATCTATGGACAGCTACATGAAGGCGCTGGGTAAATTCAAGAAAGGAGACAAGACCGTAGTGAAATTTAAGAGAGGAAGCGAAACGCTGGAACGTACTGTTGAGTTCTAAGTCGTAACTTAGAGTATATTTCATGTATGGCTGAGCGCAGCAATAAGCTGATCCTTGACACCAAGGAAATGACCGAGGGGTTTTTTAATGATACCCGGTTGCTAGGCATCATGGCACCTCTGAAAGACTACCAGTTTTGCTGGCACCTGAATAATACTATCGGCCTTAATTTTCGTCTTAACAGTGATCTTGAAATTCCGTTGCTCCGCAAGGGAAGAAATTATTTCTTTACTGTGTACGAATACAATGAACCCACCCGGTTCTTATCGCACTATCTATACAACACAAAATTTGACGGCGAATACCTGTTGCCCGAATTTAAGCACCTTGATTTTCTCTGGCTGATGAAAGGTGATGCGGTGGCGGATGAAACGATGCAGGAAACCATACAGGCCATTAAAAGTTTCAACGGGGTGCAGTTGGTAACCGAGATCCCGATTGAACAGGTGAAGAACAAAGAAAACCTTGTGTTTTAAAACTGTTTCTATGTGGCAGGAAAAAGACAATACCTTATACCGCAAATTTCAGTTCGCAGATTTCAGTGAAGCCTTTGCCTTTATGACAAGAGTGGCGATAGAAGCAGAAAAAATGAATCACCATCCGCTGTGGACCAATGTGTGGAATACAGTAGAGATCTGGCTCAGCACACATGATGCAGGAAATATCGTAACAGAGAAAGACAGGAAACTGGCAGCAAAAATTGATTCAATATTTCCCCCTTTAGGGGGCTAGGGGGCATGCCTTCTGCTACTACCATATTAATGATTCGTCCCGCGGCTTTTGGATTTAATCCCGAAACAGCAAGCGATAATCCCTTCCAGGTAAAAACGGGTGTGAGCAATGATGCCTTACAGCTAAATGCCCTTGCTGAATTTGACAACATGGTCAGCCAGCTTCGTAAAAACGGCGTGGATGTCCTGGTAATCGAAGACACAGCAACGCCAATAAAACCAGATGCCGTCTTTCCCAACAACTGGCTCAGCACTTCGCCCAACGGAAAACTTTTTGTGTACCCGATGTATGCACCCAGCCGCCGGGCAGAAAAAAGAGACGACATTATTAAAACGCTGAAAAAACAATTTAAAGTAAAGGATTTCCAGGACTGGAGCGAATTTGAAGCGGAAGGCAGGTTTTTGGAAGGAACGGGCAGCATGGTAATGGACCACGACAATAAAATGATCTATGCGGCCATATCAGAAAGAACAAGTATTGCTGTGCTGGAACGCTTTGCTGCAGAAAACCACTACCAGGCCATTGTATTCCTGGCGAC
>JBGARY010000054.1:0-12231 GCA_044229985.1 Chitinophagaceae bacterium | reverse complement strand
GCAATACCTTGTTTGATACCACCCGTGCCAATATCGAGTTCTCCGGCGCAGAAGGAATCGATTGTTTATGCGAAGAAGGCAAACATCCCACGGTTCCGGCCCCGTTCAAGGGGAACATGGATGTGGAAGCTTTACGAAAAGTGATAAAAGAGAAAGGCGCTGAGAATATACCGATGGTGATCATCACTGTCACCAATAATTCAGGTGGTGGCCAGCCGGTAAGCATGCAAAACATCAAAGATGTACGAACAGTTTGTGATGAATATAAAATTCCTTTGTTCATTGATGCCTGCCGTTTTGCAGAAAATTCTTACTTCATCAAACTGCGGGAACAAGGTTATGCTGATAAGGCTGTAGCAGAAATTGCACAGGAATTATTTTCCTATGCAGACGGCTGTACGATGAGTGCTAAAAAAGATGCCTTTGCCAATATCGGCGGTTTCCTGGCCATGAAAGACCTTGACCTCGCTGTTCGTTGCAGAAACCTGCTGATCATTACAGAAGGTTTTACAACTTATGGTGGCCTGGCAGGAAGAGATTTGGAAGCCATTGCCATCGGCCTGCAGGAAGTAATGGATGAAAACTACCTGCAATACCGCATCCGCAGTATTGAATACCTGACCAATAAACTGATAGTTGCCGGTGTGCCGGTAATGCAGCCGGCAGGCGGACATGCCGTATACCTCGACGCCAAAGCATTTTTGCCGCATATCCCTGTTGAGCAATATCCCGGCCAGTCACTTGTATGTGCCCTCTATGAAGAAGGGGGCATCCGTGCCGTTGAAATTGGTTCACTGATGTTTGGCAAGTATGATGAAAATGGCAGACTGGTTCCTGCACAAATGGAACTGGTGCGTTTGGCCATTCCACGAAGAGTGTACACTCAAAGTCATATTGATTATGTAGCAGAAGTGATCATAGAAGTTTTTAACCACAGAAATGAATTAAAAGGACTTGTCATAACAGAAGAAACGCCACTACTGAGACACTTTACTGCGAAATTAAAACCCGCCTCCTGAATAATATGTCATGCTGAGCCTGTCGAAGCATGATAATGAAACAGATAATCACCCTTCGACAGGCTCAGGGTGACAAAATCACAAATTATGAAACACAACATTTATAAAAGCTGGGCCGAACCTTACAAGATCAAAATGGTGGAGTTGTTGAAGATAACAACAGCAGCACAGCGGAAAAAAGCTTTGCAAGAAGCCGGCTTTAATACATTCCTGCTAAAATCAGAAGATGTATATATTGATTTACTTACTGACAGCGGTACATCTGCGATGAGCGATCGTCAATGGGCCGGACTAATGCTGGGAGATGAAGCCTATGCAGGCAGCCGCAACTTCTATCACCTGGAAGACACAGTGAAAGAATATTATGGTTATAAATATTTAGTTCCTACTCACCAGGGCCGCGGGGCTGAACACATCCTGTCAAAGATCATGATCAAAAAAGGGGATTTTGTTCCCGGCAATATGTATTTCACCACTACCCGCCTGCACCAGGAACTGGCCGGCGGAAAATTTGAAGATATCATTATTGATGAAGCACATGACCCCGAAAATGAATTTCCTTTTAAGGGCAATGTGAACCTGGAAAAACTGGAAGCCCTGATCAAAAAACATGGTGCGAAGAAGATTCCTTACGTTAGCATCGCCACCAGTGTAAATATGGCCGGCGGACAACCCATCAGCATACAGAACCTGAAAGAGCTAAGGGCTTTAACCAAAAAACATGGCATTAAGATCATACATGACATGACAAGGGTGGCAGAGAATGCTCACTTCATTCAGAAAAGAGAAAAAGGTTTTGAGAGAAAATCAATCCGTCAAATCGTAAAAGAAATATGCTCTCTTACTGATGGTGCCACCATGAGTGCCAAGAAAGACGCACTGGTAAACATCGGAGGTTTTCTAGCTATCAACGATTGGGATGTATTTGAAGAAGCAAGAAATATGGTGGTGGTATATGAAGGATTACACACCTACGGAGGCCTGGCAGGCCGTGATATGGAAGCCATGGCAATCGGTATCAAAGAAAGTGTGAATGACGATCATATTCATGCCAGGGTAGGACAGGTAGTTTATCTCGGAGAAAAAATGATGGATTTTGGTGTGCCTATAGTAAAGCCAATCGGCGGTCATGGTATTTTTGTTGATGCCAAAAAATTTCTTCCGCATATACCACAGGATGAGTTTCCTGCACAAACATTAGCCGCGGAAGTTTACCTGGATTCAGGCGTAAGAACGATGGAAAGAGGTGTGGTTTCTGCCGGCAGAAAAGCTAACGGCGAGAATTATTATCCGAAACTTGAATTGGTCCGCTTCACTATTCCCCGCCGGGTATACACACAGGCACATATGGATGTGATCGCTGAATCCACAGCAAGGGTATATGAACGCCGCAACAAAATACGGGGATTAAAAATGATCTATGAACCCAAATACCTGCGTTTTTTCCAGGCAAGGTTTCAGCAATTAAAATAACCTAACCGAATAAATAGGCTAATCCACTGGTAACCGGCTCGCAGAGGTCGGTTACTTTTTTTTCACGGCACATTTTTTCAAAAAGATCTCTCACTACTTTATAATCATCATGTATAGGGCAGGGATGCGCAGAAGAGCATTTGCTGAAACCTAATCCGCATTGTTTAAAGACCTCCTTTCCATCAATCGCTTCCACAATGTTGATGATAGGCTGATTTTTTTGCTTTTCTGTAATGAAAAAACCGCCATTAGGCCCTTTTACACTGTTGATCACCTCCTCTTTCACCAGCACCTGCAGCATTTTACCAACGGTATGTTCGCTGGCATCAATAAATTCTGCAATCTCCTTAATGCCTGCCTTCTCTCCTGTTTCAAACTTTGAAGCCAGGTAGATCACCGCTTTGATAGCCGTTTTACAGGTAAGACTTAACATGTCATTGATTTAAAAAATGTTTTCCTTCTTCTGAAATCCGTTCATGGCTCCATGGTGGATCAAAACTAAGTTCGACCCGCACTTCCTCCCCAGGAAATGTATGTTCCATCACCCTTTTGACAGCAGCAGTGATAGATTCACCCATAGGACAAAACTGGGTTGTCAGGGTCATTGTTACAAATATTTTTTTATGTTCCTCATCAAAATCCAGCTGGTAGATCAACCCGAGATCTACAACATTCAGTCCGATCTCCGGATCAACTACCTGCTCCAATGCCGCCAGTGCAATGGTACACCTGATAGAATTATTAGTGATGACATTCATAATTTTTTTGGTTTATGAAATAATACTTTCATCACATTCCAGTTGTATAAAACTGCAGCTAAGAGCAAAATTGCCGCCGCAAAATTCAAAAGATAAGTATCTGCCAGGTAAGCTCCTGCTATAAAAAGAATGAAGCCTCCCAGGTAGATCAGCACCATCAGTATATATAACCTATTACTGAAAAGATCTTTAGGATTGGGGGTTTTACCTAACCCTGCCTTGTCATGATACACTTTATTCCAAACAATAAATGGCAGTGTTTTAAACGTCATGCCAAAAATAATCGCCGTGATCCAGCCGAAGAAAATGGCAAAGCCATATATCAGCACCATCCTGGCACTTAACTGGTCTGCTACAAGCCAGCCGGTTATAACTACTAAGAAAAGCAGCGGCAGCAACATCATCATCACAGAAAGCAGGGATGTTTTCATTTGTTCATCTACCTGTCTTCTTATTCTTTCTCTGACTGCACAATAACAGTAATAACCAAAGAGTAACAAAGCCACTATTACAGCAGCAATGGATATATTATAGTAGCCCCTTGAAGGGAAATAAAGAAAA
The DNA here is from genome assembly GCA_044229985.1 of Chitinophagaceae bacterium. GTDB lineage: Bacteria > Bacteroidota > Bacteroidia > Chitinophagales > Chitinophagaceae > JJ008. Next base: position 8,420 of record JBGARY010000054.1, on the reverse strand, counting down.
CTGAGTATAAAGCTGAGTAACCCTGCATTGATGAGGAAATAAATAACCCAGAGCAATTTGCTGTTAGCATATTTTGAAATCAGGAACATGGGAATAAGCCTTGAACCCACTCCGATTATCAATAAAAGAAACCAGCCAATGATACCAACATGGGCATGCAGCGGCAGGTATTGCAGTGTTTCTTTTGGTAAAAACGGAAAAGTGAAATTGTACACCAATGCCAGTCCTAAAAAAACAGTGAGGAATAACCACAAAGAAGCCGTGAGAATAAAGACCGCATGCACATTTACGTTACGTCTACCCGACATACTTGCTCCCAGGTTAATGATATAGCAGATTACTGAGAGCAGTACAAACCGGCCGCCCCATTTTGCCGGCCAGCCCATATCAAAAACATAAAAGCTATAAACCAATAACGGTATGCCCACAGCAGCGAGCAGAAAAGAGGCATAACCCAGCCTGACGCTATACAAACTTTTCTCAATCAGCACCGGTACCAACTGGTGGCTGGCGCCAAGAATAATCATGGTGCCCCAGCCCAATGCCATCATGTGGGTGATAGCCAATGTATGCGGATGAAAATAATGTTGTGTGAATGCTTCTGCAGAAAAAAATAAAAGTACGGTAGAAACAAGCAGCGAAACAGCAGCATAAGAATAGAAGGGCAGCACTATTTTTTGTGTGGTATTTCTGCCTGCTGCATTATTAAAGCCGCTTCCAAACATTTCAGGGTTTAAAAATTAAAAGTTGAACATCCCCTTCTGCCACTTCATTGATGCGATAATCAAGCCCCCGGTCTGCCAGCTCCGGTAATAAAAATACGGGAATACGTTTATGATAGACAAATAATGCTTTACCGGCTGCAAGCTTATCAAGCGATTCCAGGATAGTCATCATCGGCTTGGGCATCTCCAGGTTCCTAACATCTATAACATCCATTTTGTCCTTATATTTTTCCATCAGTTCATTCCATCCCGCTGCTTTATCGGCCTGATCCTTTCTATTATTTACAGGCACCTCTGTTTCCCTGTAAAAATAAGTCTTGATCAAATCATCATGAATAATAGCAGCATAGGAATCAAATCCCTGTTTTTTTAATAATCCCATTAGTGGCCTGGGCTCAAACGTATTGACGATCTCCAATACTTGCCCGGGTTGCAATTCCTTTATCTTTCCTAAAATAAGGGTCAGCGGATCAGCACCCGCCGCCAGTATAGGGCGAACGTCCAGTGAAATCAGTCGTTGCGGGTTAATGTCCTGCAGTGATTGTGGCATTGCTTTCATATCTTTTATTTCAGATGATTGAACAGATTCATCAATTGTAAAACCAAGAGGGCGGAGCTTTTCAAAAAAATCATTTACGGTACAGCCTCCCACTTTTGATGCCATGGCCAGGCTGGTTCTTCCCGCCATCAGCTTGCGCAGAATCGGGTTTCGCAGCTTTTGAAACTTTGGACTGATGCCAATGATAGCCTCCAGTGCACCCGGATGACCTTTCAGCACTGTGGCAATCTTAGTATTGGCATTTATGATCATTACTCAAAAAATTGAGAATAAAGTTGTATTTGTTGAACGATGGTAGTAAGCTGTTGAGCTGATTCTTCAGGCCTTTCAGATTCGTTTAGTTTCTTTACATGGCCAATCAAAGGTTCCAGCCATTTATGCAGGGCATCATGATCAGGCCCTTTCATCCGGCATTCACTGATCATTTTGTCGAGCCCGGCTTGTAGTGCTGCTCCAAGTTGCTTATAAGTCCCTGGTGTTTTTTCAGTACTGGTAAATTGCTCAATGATGGCCTGCAAAGCTTTCACATTGTTGTTCGTACTGCTGTCAGCTTTCCATTTCACTCCATTATTAAGACTTAATGATTCTGCCGGCAAATTGTGTTCATGCTGATCAGCCGCTTTATGCTCATCTGCAGCCGGTGCTGATTGTTGATTATTACAGGCGGCAATTAAGAAGAGCCCAAGAGAAATAAAAAAAAGTTTCATGGTCAATTATTTTTTACATGATCTTTCTCCAGTTTCAGTGCTTTCGGAAAGAGAATATTATTTTCTAGATGCACATGCAGGTGAAGATCCTCCTCAAACTCTTCCAGCAACCTGTATAGTAAACTATAACTGGCACAGGCATCCTCTGGTAAGGTATAATTGTTGGTGAGGTTCCTGATCTCTGCCAGGTTATTGCCCACCACTTCATGCTCCATTTCCATCATATTGATGGGATTTTGTACCGTACCAAAATGAGAAGCCTGCAATGGCTGCACACCATTAGTGGCAGCTACCAACGCTTTGATATAAGGAAACAATACCTTTTCTTCTTTTACCATGTGGCTCATCATTTCATTATAAGTGTTCTCCACCAGGAGGCTGATAGGACCCAGTTCAGGATGACGGCCACCATGCACACGGTTCACCTTATCTGCATAAGCCCTGATATCAGGCAGGTTCTTTACCACATAACTGTGATGTGTGTTTACAATGTAATCGCAAAGGAAATCGAGGTTCCAGTCGTTATACGGTAATGGGCGGGCTGTGGCTGCCAGCTTATCAGCCTGTTGTAATTCCTGTTCGATTTTTGTTACATCAATACCTTTTTCCTTACAAGCCTCTTTTACTGTTTTCTTGCCTCCACAACAAAAATCGAGTCCGTATTTTTTAAAAATTTGTGCCTTCCGAAGATCCTTAGCGGCAATCTGTCCCAATGTTTCATCCTGTTCGCCAATGATTTTTTTACTGATCCTTACTTTCCACCATTCTGGTCCTTGTTCCAGGTATTCCCAGGTAAAAATATTTCCCCTTTCTCCCAGCATCTGGTAATAGAGTGGTTTGGGATCATGATCATTATGAATGGTAAGACTATCTCCCTCAGCCAGTTCGTCAAAGCGGTTAAAAATAGTGGGGTGCTTGAGGCGTGGTTCCAGCAAGGTTACATTGAGGATATTTTCTGCTACTGTCTGCATATCGGTTGTTTTAATGAGAAAACAAAGATATGCAAAATTCAATAATAAAAGTATTTAAATACTTTTATTTACTGTTTAATGACATTTCATTCCGCTCCCACTTGAGTTTGGTGCCAAAACCCAGTGAGTTATCAGTAAATTTTATTTCGTCCAGCCTGATAGTCCAGATTTGCCCCGGCATTGCAATGGAGAACGGAAATTTTTTATGATAGGCTGAATAGGCACCTTTTGCCAGGGGGTCTTCAAAAGGAATAACGGTTGCTTCGAACTGCACTCCTTTAATCTGTAAGAGGTTTAATTTGTCAGGCAAAATGGTGCCGGCTACAAAAGGGTTCTCCATGATAATACCTGAGTGCCTTGTATCTTCAGATGATTTGTAATACAACAAGCCCTCTGCTTTATTAAATGCATAAAAAAAACTGAAGCACCAGGGTTTGCCATCTTTGTCGACACAACACAAGTTACCACAGGTCTGTTTGCTGATAAAAGCAGTTATCTTTTCGTTCATGTGATCTTTATTATTCTTACAGGGCAGGCAACCGCTACTTCTTGTGAACGCTGTACCGCAGCATTGGGTATAGACAGCACAAATACATCTTTCTTTCCAATTCCTTTGATCAACGTGGCCTTACCATCTTTTTTTGACATCCGCCATAGTTCAGGCTGTTGTTCATAGCAAATGCCGCATCCTATACATTTATTCCGGTAATGAATGATCTTATGCATGTGCGCCTTCTACTATTTTGTAAAGCTTGTCGGCGGGTGTAACTTTTGTACCAAAAGGAAAAGTTATTTTATCTCCTTTTACAGCCTCAGCAGCCTTTTCCCCATTTACAGTAAGTACTTCCATTTTTTCTTTCACCATACCGCATTTAGGTCCGGTGATCATCAACGTATCGCCAGCTTTCAGCATCCCGGCTTCAATAATGAACTCACCTACACCGATCTTCGGGTAGTATTTGCTACCCTTTCCGATATACAATTTTTTCTCTGTAGCAGCAGAACCAGGCTGCGGAGTCCATTCGCCCAACTGACGGCCAAGATAATAGCCTTCCCAAAAACCCCGGTTATATACTTTAGTAAGCTCCCCCTTCCATGCCTCAATTTTTTCCTTTGAATAAGAGCCTTCAGCGATTGAATCAATTGCTTCCCGGTAACATTTCGTCACCACCTGTACATAATCTGCGCCTTTTGTTCTTCCTTCAATTTTCAATACATCTGCCCCGCTGGCTATTACCTGGTCCAAAATATCAATTGTACACAGGTCTTTGGGCGACATGATATACTCACCCTCAATTTTTAGTTCCTCCCCGGTTTCTGCATCGGTAACGATATATGGTCTGCGGCAATTCTGCACACAGGCACCCCTGTTGGCCGAAGCATTTTGCGTATGCAGGCTCATGTAGCATTTACCGGAAACAGCCATACATAAAGCACCATGAACAAATATTTCGATTTTTATCAATTCACCTGAAGGGCCTTTTATCTTCTTGCGTTTTATTTCGTCTGTTATGTGCTGCACCTGTTTTAAGGTAAGCTCCCTTGCCAGAACGATCACATCGGCGAAACGGGAGAAGAATTTAACAGACTCAATATTGCTCACATTAGCCTGCGTGGAGATATGCAATGGTATACCATGCTGGCTGCAATATTCAATGACAGCAAAATCAGATGCGATGACTGCATCAATCCTGCATTTTTTAACTTCTTTTAAAATCGCCTGCAATAACTGCATATCATGCTCATACATCACTGTATTGAGTGTGATATATGCTTTGATGCCGTTCTTTTTGCAAACAGCGCTGATCTCTTTGATATCGGAAATATAAAATGACTGGGCCGACCGGGTACGCATATTCAATTGCTCTACCCCGAAGTAGATAGCATCGGCACCTCCGTTGATCGCAGCTTGTAAACTGTCAAATGAACCCACCGGCGCCAATAATTCAACCTTTTGCTTTTTCATACCGAACTATTTCACTCCTTCCAGTATGCGGATGTAATTAGCCCTTTCAAAAGCAGTAGGGTCAGACACATTTTGCTGGCTCATAATTCCCCTGAATTTTTCAACTGAATCAAAGCCCATCATATACATCCAGTCCTGCAGCTCTTTATTCATCGTTTTCAGATAAGGGATACCATTTTTGTACAGCGAAGAAGCAGTCATTACCACATCGGCACCTGCCAGCAGGTATTTTACTACTTCCACAGCACTTTGCACACCTGTTGTAGCAGCCAACGACAATTTTACTTTGTTATACAGCAAAGCAATCCACATCAACGGCAGCCTTATCTCGCTGGATTCACTGTAATGCAGATCGGTCTTAACTACCAGTTCATTGATATCAAAATCCGGCTGGTAAAAACGATTGAACAGTACCAATGCATCGGCTCCGGCATTTTTCATTCGTAAAGCCATATTCCCCGTAGCGCTGAAATAAGGATTCAACTTCACAGCAACAGGAATCTTCACTGTCTGCTTGATCGTTTCAATAATATTCAGATAGCGGTGCTCTACTTCAGAGGAAGACATGGCAATATCACCAGGAATAAAGAAGATATTCACTTCTATAGCATCTGCGCCAGCCTGCTCCATCAAACGGGAGTAATCAATCCAGCCCTCGGTTGTAATTCCGTTCAGACTTCCGATAATTGGAATATCCACCCTTTCTTTTGCTTTCCTGATATTCTCGAGGTAATCATCCACCCCTACATTAAAGTCATCGAGGTCAGGAAAATAATCCAACGCCTCGGGAAAAGCATAAGTTGTCTCCGACATCACTCCTTTGAACCGTGCTTCTTCCATGCGGATCTGTTCCTCAAATAAGGAGAACATCACTACAGCCCCGGCACCATTGTCTTCCATCTTCACAATATTATCTGTTTGCTCAGACAAAGTGCAGGCGGATACAATTATGGGAGAATTCAATTTCAAACCCATGTAGGATGTAAGCGTTTTCATTTCCTCGTAGTTTTAGTTTGTTAATTACCCTTTGATCATTGTCAACATCATTTTGAAGCTCTCCACTGCCTTTACAGCATGCGGCACATTTGCCGGCAAAAGGATACAATTTCCTGGTTCCAGCAGATGTGGCTTACCACCCACTGTTATCTGCCCTTTACCGTCCAGCACTTGTACTAATGCTTCATAAGGCGCAGAGTGTTCGGATAATTCTTCTCCTTTGTCGAAAGCAAATAATGTAATGGTACCAGTTGTTTTTTTAATAACTGTTTTACTTACTATAGCTCCCTTTGCATATGCCACTTCATCTCCGGCAACAAATACATCTTCCATTATCGGATTTTTAAGCTACCGGCACAAAATCACTTGCCTTTTTGGTAGCGAGTTCCTCATATGTTTTCCATTTCAGGTTCACCAGGTCCTGTGCATGCTTCATCAGTTCATCTGCAGCTTCAGGGTTGGTTATTGTCAGCACTTTGTACCGGAGCTCATTGTAAGCATAGTCCTTCAGCGGCACTGTTGGTCTTGGTGAATCCAGTACAAAAGGATTCTGGTTTTTCTTTCTGAGCACCGGGTTATAGCGCAGCAATGGCCAGTGTCCGCTTGCTACAGCTTTATTTTGCTGATCCAGTCCGTTCTTCAGATCATAGCCATGCGCAATACAATGGCTATATGCCAGTATAAGTGAAGGACCATCATAAGCTTCAGCTTCTCTCATGGCCAGCAAGGCCTGCTGCGGATTAGCGCCAAAGGCAACTCTTGCCACATACACATTTCCATAAGAGATGGCCTGCATAGCGAGGTCTTTCTTACCTACTGTTTTACCACCAGCTGCAAATTTTGCAGTAGCTGCAGTAGGTGTAGATTTAGAAGATTGACCACCAGTGTTAGAATATACTTCCGTATCTAAAACCAATACGTTGATATTTCTTCCACTTGCCAATGCATGATCCAGGCCGCCATAGCCAATATCATAAGCCCATCCGTCACCACCAACCAGCCATACACTGCGGCGAACCAACTGGTCGGCCACTGAAAGCAAATGACTGGCGGCCGGAGAGCTCATGCTTTTTAATTTTGCCTTAAGGCCTTCCACCCTGTTACGCTGCTCTACAATTTCTGATTCTAATACCTGGCTGGCGCCCAGAATCTCATTTACATAGGCTTCGCCGAGTTCATCTTTCAAATCGTTTAAAATACTGGCAGCCACATCGAGTTGTTTATCGGCTGTAATACGCATACCTAATCCAAACTCGGCATTGTCTTCAAACAAAGAGTTGCTCCATGCCGGGCCACGGCCATCTTTGTTCTTCGCCCATGGCGTGGTGGGAAGATTACCGCCGTAAATAGAAGAACAACCTGTAGCATTCGCCACCAGTAACCTGTCGCCAAATAATTGCGACAACAACTTCAAATAAGGTGTTTCACCACAACCGGCACAGGCTCCGCTGAATTCAAACAACGGCTCCAGGAACTGGGCTCCATGTACTGTCGAAAAATCAATTTTTGACCGGTCGTTCCAGGGAATGTTTTCAAAAAATTCAATATTCTTTTGTTCCTTTTGCAAAATGGGCTCTTTTTCTCCCATATTGATTGCCTTTTTGGAACGATTGGAAGGATCTGTCGCCGGGCAAACTTCTACACAAAGATTACAGCCGGTACAATCTTCCAGGTAAACCTGCAATGAATATTGTGTTTCCGGAAAACCTCTTGCATTGATCGGTGCAGATTTGAAATCATCCGGGGAATTCTTCAAATAATCCTTATGATAAAACTTAGCCCTGATTACACTATGCGGACATACATAAGCACAATTACCGCACTGGATACAAACATCAGGCTCCCATACAGGCACCAGGTCAGAAATATTTCTCTTCTCCCATTGCGTAGTTCCGCTTGGATAAGTGCCGTCAATCGTCATCTTGCTCACCGGAATATCATCCCCGTGACCAGCCATCATCATAGCCGTTACTTCTTTCACAAAAGCAGGAGCTTTATCAGAAACCGTGAGCAGGTTTACATCTTTTGCAGAAACCTTTTTCGGATAATTGACTTCATACAAATGCTCCAGTGTGGCATCTACTGCTTTAAAGTTCTGATCAATTACTTTCTGCCCTTTCTTATAATAGGTCTTTTCAATGGCCTTCTTGATCTCTTTGATGGCATCCTCTCTTGGCAACACTCCCGATAAAGCAAAATAACAGGTCTGCATAATAGTATTGATACGTCCGCTCATACCTGTTTCTCTTGCCACCGTAGTAGCATCAATAACATACAATTTAATTTTCTTGTCAATTAGTTGCTTCTGTACCTGACCCGGCAACTTATCCCACACCTCCTCTTTGCTGTAAGGGCTGTTCAACAGGAAAGTTGCTCCTTCACTGGCAAATTCAAGCATCTCCACTTTCTCAACAAAATTGAACTGGTGGCAGGCAATAAAATCTGCTTTGGAGATCAGATAAGGCGCCCTGATTGGTTTGGGGCCAAAACGTAAAT
>JBGARY010000053.1:0-12546 GCA_044229985.1 Chitinophagaceae bacterium | reverse complement strand
AAGGAAATATCATTCAGTGCGGTGATGCCGGATTTTTTGGTACCGTATTTCTTTTTAATATTTTTTACTTCAACTGCATTCATTTTGTTATCGATTAACCCACCCCGATTCCTTCTGCTAACTTTATCTCATTATTCGCCCCGCCAGGGCGGGGATGTGTACTAACTCTTTCTTGCGTATCATAACACCCATTTATCGCTAAAACTTTACTTACAAGTTTTCAAATAAACTTCAATTACGAAGCGGCAAGCCCCCTTTAGGGGGTTTGGGGGGGTAATTTCACTTCGCCGTACATACCAATTTTAAGGTAGCCGTCATTTTTCACTTTTACCTTAACAGCATATACGAGGTTGGCCCTTTCATCTTTCGTCTGAATCGTTTTGGGGGTGAACTCAGCTTTATCAGCGATCCATGTTATTGTACCAGCAAGCTCCTTATATTTTTTTTCACCGTCATCAACCAGCACTTTTACATTCTGCCCCAATTTCACCCGGGAAAGTTGTGAACCACTTATATAAGCCCGAAGTGTCATAACCGACAGATCAGCTATTTTATAAAGAGCCTTGCCTGCTGATGTAATCTCTCCTTCTTCGGCATACTTGGTGATCACTGTTCCATTTACCGGGTTAATAATATTTGCTCTCTTCAACTGGTCATCGAGTTGTGCTACTCTTTTTTGTAATGGCTTTCCTTCGCTGAGTATACTACGGTTTTGTGTCGAAATATTACTTCGCTGAACATTGATCTGCTGTTGCGTTACTGCAAGGCTCTTTTTAGCTACATCAATTTGCGCATTGATATCATCTAACTGCTTACCGGTAGCGGCATCCTGTTTCAACAGGTTTTGAATCCTTGTTTGTTCATGAAGCAGATTATTCAGCTGTGATTGTTGTACAGCCAGCTGGTTTTCCAGCAGCTTCACCTGTGGTGAAACGTCTGCTGTCTTTTCACTCAGCGCCTGAATATTTGCTTCAACCTGTTCTTTCTGTAAACTAATACTGGCAGCATCCACGATGCCGACAACAGAATCTTTAACCAGCACCTGGCCTTCTTCAATGGGCAGGCTAAGAATTTTTCCCGATAACTCAGAAGAAACAATTACTTCATTGGCTTCAAATGTGCCGCTGGCATCGTAGTTGCCATTTCCGTTACTGCAGGAAGACAGAATCAACAATGTAAATCCTGCGGCTAATGTTATTCCTTTTATCATACAGATAGTTTATTGTTTCCCTAAAATGGTTTGATAATTTATTTGTGCCTGTAATAACTGAACTTCATGGGTGATCTTCAACTGCCGGGCCTGGTCTTCTGCATTAATTTCTTTGAGGTAGTCATTGGCGGTGATGACACCATTTTCCAATTGTGCTTTTGCTGCATCTGTAACAGTTCTTCTCAGTTCCACGATCTGTATATCTGAATCCAGCAGTTGCCTGAGTTTATCAATGTCTGCCTTTTGCTGTTTTAACTGTGAATTGGTATTAAGCAGAAAGGTTTCCTTTTGTACTTCAATCATTTTCTTATTGATAGCTACCTGTTCTTTTTCCTTTTTCTTCGTGTAAAGACCACCCAATGACCAGTTAAAACGGATACCACCCAGATAATAAAGGTCAAATTCATTCAGCAGCATGTTCAATCCCGGACGGCCATAACCTCCCTGGGCAAATAAACTGGCCCTGGGTAAATTTTTTGCAGTAATTAATCGTTCCTGCTGGCCAATAAACTTTTGCTGCTCGTTGTATAACTTCAACTCAGGGCGGGTAATCTCATTACTAACCGTTGAAACTATCGAAGCAGGTTTTTCCAATTGAATATTTTCAGAAAGCTCTTGCCCGGTGAAAAGCGACAACACATCTACAAGTCCCTTTCGGGAGGAACGCAACTCGATAGCTCTTTGATCTGTTTTAAGTAGTTCAGCTTTCAGCATATTCAGGTTAGACCGGAAAGCAACACCGTTTTGTACTTGTGCTTCCACTCTCTTAATACCTGTCTGTATATCTGTTTTTACCAGTTCTATCTGCTTTAGCTGCTCCTCCAGAAAGAGGATACTTAAATATACCTGGTTGATTCTTTCCTTTAGTTTGTATAATTCCACTTCCACTTTTTGATCTTCTACTACCGCATTCAATTGCTGTAATGCTTTTTGTTCTTTTGTAAGACCTCCATCGTATACTAATTGGCTAACCTCTGCCACCAGCCTGTACTGGTCTTTCGCCGGAGGATCAATGGCAAAACCGGGAAGAGAAACGGGTACTTTCGTTACGTCTGACTGGTAGGTAGCCTGTCCGCTAACAGAAACCTGTGGTAAGAATCCCTTTTGAAGGTTATCGATACTGATAGAAGCCGTTTGCCTTACCAGGTCTTTTTGTTTTACGGCCGGGTAATTTTTTTGAGACAGGTCATATGCTTCCGGTAGTGAAAGATTTTGCAGGGGCTGTGCCAGCAGCCAACCCGGGATTAATAATATTATCAGCAATCTAATCTTCTTCATGATCGACTATTGAATGAGCCGGCATTTGTCTGCCGGAAAATGGTTATTTCTTTAATGAGTCAATAATAAACCGGGGAATTTCCTTTTTCCTCTCCTCCATCGCCATTTTAAATTGCACTTCACTCATGCCCAGGTTTTTTTGAAACATTGGCTTTGCTACAAAGGGAAATATCGTCATAGAGATCAGGTTCATCAGCAGGTGCATGGGATTGATTCTTTTAATAGTACCTTTCCTGACTTCCTTATCAATCTGCTCCAAAAGTTTTACGGGGTTCGGTTTAGATTTTCCTGTCCAAACCTTTTTCAAAAAATAATCAGGGTCCTGGTTTATTTCATTTAACACAAATAATGGCAGGTAGGGATTATCCATTACTATTGAGATATACTCCTCACAGAAGTTCTCTATCTTTTCAAACAGCGGCTGATCTGCTTCAAAAATGGCATTGATCCTTGGAAAAAGCTTTTCAGCCGCCTCCATAAAGATCACCTCAAACAACTTTTCTTTATTACGGAAATAATAATGCAGTAATGCTTTGTTGATACCGGCCTCATCCGCTATATCCTGCATCCGGGCGCCTGCCATTCCTTTTTGTACAAATACTTTTTTGGCGGCGGCCAGTATAACTTCTTCAGTAGTTATATCTTTTTTATTTTTAACCATATGATTTAACCAAATGGTTAACAAAAGTAATAAGCTTACTGATATCAACAAATTATTTATTTCAAATTCACCAACCCTTGTATGGAATACGCTTCACCAGCAGCACCCTGCAATCCCCTCTCCTATAGGAGAGGGGCGAACGAAACATCGGGGTGTAACAAATCGTCAAACGGGGTGAGGTTGCTGCCTACTTCATCGAATATTGAAAGGGAAACTGGTAAATGTGCAGGTTGTATTTTATAGTCGGAGTATTGCTTTTGCTTCTTCCTCACCCCCAAAACGCCAACTGCTCACCAGCAGCACCCTGCAATCCCCTCTCCTTTAGGAGAGGGGCGAACGAAACGTTTCATTTTGTGCAAACCGCTATATGGGGTGAGGTACTTATTGCTTACTTCATCGAATACTGAAACGAAAACTGGTAAATAGGCAATCCGTATTCTATCTCCGGTGCTTTGCTGTATTTGTAATAAATAGCCTTGATGTTGACCAATTTATTGATCTCAATACCAAACCCGCCGGACCAGCCATGATAGAAACCGTTGGTTTCAACAGATGGCAAGAACTCTTTAACCTGTTTTGCATTGCTTTTGCAGGCATGATAGCGAAGAGCCAGCCAAAAGACACCAACATTTTTGGTATTGTTGCGTTCCCATGCCCCGGTTTGAAAATACAAACCGGTTGCGGCAAAGCTGTTGAGAAAATTTATGGGCTTACCGGTAAGCGGATTACTTATCTCGCCAATTCGGCTACCGCTTAGCACCCTCTCTCCAATTTGATATAATAAACCTGACCGGGTTATTTTTTCCTTTTTTGAAAAGAATTGTACTCCTTCTACGCTGATGTTGATAAGACCGCTGAGAGGATTAATGTACTGGTTTACCAGGTGGCTGTTACTTTTGGAAAATATAGTACCGGGTGTATTGTTTTGAAAAGTATTATTACTTACGCCACCATAAAAAGAAATGGGAATGGCAAATTTACCCGGTTCACCAATGTACAATCTTATAAACCGTGCTGAAGCATTTACCTGGCCGTTGTTTACGATGTCAATAAAGCCGGAGGTGAAGATTTCGGGTTTGTAATCTTTTGCAATATTAGCAGCAGGCTTAGATGGCAGCGGTTTGCTTTGCAGTTTTTGCAAACTGTCTTTTGCCTGGGGAAAGGCAAACAACGGCCATAGCCAGCACATTATTGGCAAAATGAATCTCACTTTCCTGTTCCCTTTTATATTTTTTTGAACTATTCAGCTAAGCTAATTTTATGAAGCGATCAACTTCTTTACAATGCAGGAATGTCAATTTTCAAATATCTCAATCTTTATTCTTATGTACCTCTCTGAATGTATATCCAAGAGATAGTTGCAAAAGTGGACCTTTGACCGAATAGTTGCCAGTACTAATTGGCTTATTAGGTATAGTAATTTCATAATCGGCTGATAAAAACTTTGTAGTGTTTAACTCTGCTGACAAGGAAACTGTTAATACGTTTAATTTTTTTAGTAAAAAACCTTTGCCGCAACCAAGTAACAAACCAACCCAAGGCTTATGATTGTTGTTACTTTTATAGTTAGCATTAAAAATATTTATAGATTGATTATTATTGTCTGCAACATTCATAATTATTGTTTCATCTTTTGAAAATCCGCTGTAACTAATATTGAAACCACAGTTGAATTCAAAGAAGCTTTTATTAATAATTTTTGTGCACTTTTGTAGTAATACCGGTAGACTAAATCTCGGATAAGCTCCTTTATAATAAATGATTGGCGGCGAGTCCTCCCTTCTTGATATTCCTGTGCCAATTAGCTCATTAATCGGGATTTTCTCAAAAAAATTACTTTTAATAATCATAAAGCTAATACCCGTGTTTACAGACCAGGATGGATTTAGGATTACTTGATAAATTAAGCCAACTGAGTAAATGCTGTGTGGCTTTGTATAAAGATCATAGGGCCCTTCTTTCACTTCAATTACTCCTTTTGGAATTACCCCATAGCCAATTTGCAATTTGAAACTACTTTTCTGAAATAAATATTCCCTTAAATTCTTATTCGTATCCTGGGTAAATGCTTGCAATGTAAATTGTGAAAAGAGGCAAACAAGAATTATGCGTATAACTCCTCCTTGTTTGCCTGAAGTTAATTGAATTGTCATTAAACCATTTTAAAAAGTTAATGTTAACTGACCCTGGACGGCATTTCCAACTTCTCCATACATAGCAACTTCACCCGTAAAAGTTTTCCAAACCGTACCTTGTACTGGTATGTGACCGGGAGAGTGTCTTCTGGTGGATATCTTCGCTCTTTTCTTAGTTCCTGACAATGGCTTTCTATCAGTAAATTGATGAGCATCTACGCAAAGATTTGTATAATAAGTTCCAAAACAGTATACTGCCAATTGTGCCCGACTTCTTTTCCAATTCCCGTTTTTGCTTTTATAGTTTTTGATTTTTCCATGAACTCCATTTCGCACTACTGTCGATGTTATTGAAACTGTAGCTTTTACTCGTTTGCTACCATTATCATACTCTTGAAATATCTTATTTTTTTTGTTTGATTTACAGACCGTAAAAAAATCATTTGATAGCACATTTGCTGGTGAAATGTCTGTAAATGACCAATAATTGTTGGGGAAGGATGCAGGGCCTGACAATACACCATATTCTGGTAGCTCAATGAAATTATCCGGTTTGCGGTTCATAGAGTTTCCGCCTTCATCCTGTAAAATGCCATTTTTATACATTCCTGTGCTCGTTAATTGGTATACATCTGTTCCAATTTTAAATGAATAGCTGCTATTAAAAATTGTGTTTTCTGCATCATCAAAAGTAAGATCAACATCATCAGGATCCGTGCCATTGAAATTATTTGAAAGCCAGGTATTTTCTATCGCTTCCAATTCAGCTCTTTTTGAACAAAATCCACCGAACAGTGCTTCAAAATCTCTGTATACTTTCATGTTATCGAAGTTATTTTGCTCATCCAAATCGTCCAGTTCATCTTCTGAAGCATTTGGGTATTGGCTGTCATAATCATCATTATAATTATCATCATCTGCCTCCAACTGGTTTAATACGGTATTGACATCTCCAAGGCTATTAAACTTCAAAATACAACCTTCAGCCTCATAAGTAATTGTCACTCCTGCATAAACAGTTGCAATAGTACCCAATGTGGCTTCTGCAGTTGCTGTGGGGTCAGTCTGATAAAAATTAGCTGCTGTTTCTGCTGACAGGTTACCGGCTGTTATAGTCAATGAAAAGGGGTTATTAGTATTTGCACCACCCCCCATATCATAAATAAAGCCAGTAACAGTTACGTCTTCAGTGTAGGTTTGGGCTAGTGTTACTCTTACTCCAAAATAATTATGAGAACCTGATTGCGGATCCATCGGAAAAGCTTCTATAATTACCTGCGATTTCAATGCTCCACAGAAAAAAATCAGGTTAATAATCAAAACTCCAAATATCTTATTCATAAAACTTGCTTTTTCTGCCTACTCTCTTCAACACCCGGTTTTCGGCTTTCCCGTAGCAATGGGTAACTGCCGGCCTGGCACCCAATGATAAACCGAATGTAACCCGCCCATACAGCCGTCAGCAAGTGTGTATTCCCAACCGGCACTGTTATTTTTCCCAATACACTGTGGGATTTTGCACAAGCTTTTCAAAACTCATCAGCACATAACTTTCCCGGTAGCCCCTGCCACCTGTCAAAGAACAATCTGTAATACAAAATTTAATGATTTTAGGTAAATAAAATTGTGAATTTTCACAATTTGTAATCAGAAATACCACAAAGTGGTATGTGTTTTTTCACAATCAATATCTATCTTGGTATCTAAACCTAACGCCTATTACTATGAAATGTATTACCCCCCCCCCCCCCGAAACTTACTAAAGCATCCATCCCTATCATTCCATTACACAGCCCTAAAAACCAGGATGTATGCAATGGTATAATGACAGCCTTATTAAAATAGCCGTTGCTGATGATCACCACCTTTTCAGGGAGGCTATTTGCAGCCATATTGATCAATGGGAAAACTGCAAAGTGATTATACAGGCCGCCAGCGGCAGGCAACTGTTGGAAAAACTGCAAACCAAAAACCAGCCGGACCTTGCCCTGATAGACCTGGAAATGCCGGAAATGAACGGCTACGAAACCTTAAAGGCCATTAAACAATACTACCCGGCTATCAGGTTGCTGGTTATATCGCAACATCATAGTGAAGAACTGGTTTGCCGTATTATCAAATTAGGGGCCCAGGGATTTATCAATAAAGGTGATGACCTGAACCGATTTAAAAAAGCCATTGGGGAAATGATGCATTCCGGTTATTATTTCAGCGACCATACCGCAGCCAAAATGGTAAAGAAAGCCATGCAAAGTGAAAACTTAACATTAGACAATGACCTGAGTGATGCTGAAATCCGTTTTCTGAAACTGGTTTGTACAGAAAAGCCTTATAAAGAAATGGCAAAAGAGCTTAAAATGACAGACAGACATTTGGAGTATATGCGCCAGCTACTTTTTGAACGGTTTAATGTAACCAGCCGCACAGGCCTGGCGATTATAGCCATAAAAAAAGGATTGGCAGTGTAAAAAATGCCAGCACTTTACCGGCATTCGAAACATAAAACAACAAATGTACATATTTATTACACCTTCAATTATCACCCTTCGACAGGCTCAGGGTGACAACTACTCCGCCCAGCTCATAACATAATTCTTGTTTTCAATCTCCAATGCCTGCTTTGTGAGCATCAGCGGACGAAAAGTATCCACCATTACCGCCAGTTCCTTTGTTTCTTTGGCGCCAATGCTTTTCTCTACAGCACCCGGATGTGGACCATGCGGAATGCCGGCCGGGTGCAGGGTTATCATGCCCCGGGTAACATGTTTGCGGCTCATAAAGTCTCCGTCCACATAATACAATACTTCGTCACTGTCTATATTACTGTGATTATATGGAGCAGGTATAGCATTAGGGTGATAATCATATAGTCTTGGCACAAATGAACAGACCACAAAACTGTTCGTTTCAAAAGTCTGGTGTACTGGAGGTGGTTGATGCACACGACCCGTGATGGGTTCAAAATCATGAATGGAAAAGATATATGGATAACAACAGCCATCCCAGCCAATAACATCGAAGGGATGAGTACCATAATGCAGGCCATACAACACTCCTTTCTTTTTGGCCTTGATTAAGAAATCTCCTTTCTCATCAAAGGTTTCAAGCTCCTGCGGCGGCCGGATATCTCTTTCACAATAGGGTGAATGCTCCATCAGCTGGCCGTACTTGCTCATGTATCTTTTGGGAAACCGCAGCGGCGAGAATGATTCGACAATAAACAGCCTGTTTTTATCATCGTTAAATTCTACCTGGTAAATAGTTCCCCTGGGCAAAACGATGTAATCGCCATAGCTGAAAGGCAACTGTCCATATTGTGTTTTTACCGTACCGCTTCCTTCATGTACAAAGATCATTTCATCGGCATCGGTGTTCTTGTAGAAATAATCTTTAGTACCACTTTGCGGTGCTGCCAGTACAATATGACAATCACTATTGACCAGCACAGGTATCCTGCTTTGTAAAAATTCTCCACCGGGTTTTATATGAAATCCTTCGAAGCACCGGTGACTGAGCATTTTTTCCTCCGCAATTTGAGGGCTTACATCTACCTGTGGTTCTGTTTTGATGATCTGGGTAGGCGGATGACAGTGATACAATAACGCATAATCATCGCT
Organism: Chitinophagaceae bacterium; assembly: GCA_044229985.1. Lineage (GTDB taxonomy): Bacteria > Bacteroidota > Bacteroidia > Chitinophagales > Chitinophagaceae > JJ008. The sequence goes on along the minus strand of JBGARY010000053.1, from coordinate 3,645 downwards.
GAATCCTTCAGTTGAAAATAACTGTTCGCTGTACAGTCCACCATCAGGTTTTCTAAACTGGGTGTGACGCTTATGCGGAATAGTTCCGAGTTTATAATAGTGAGGCATGATTCGAATTTTAGATTTTAGATTTAAGATTGCAGATTGCAAAAGACTGATTTAGCCTTCTTTCTATTTAAGCCGGTTTTCAAATTGAAAGTTCAAGGGTGGCCAAAAGAAAGATATACTTCCATTTGCGCTTATCAATGTAGTAGGTGAAATTGCGGTGAAAAGGCATTTGCTGTAATTTGCTGATCAAATGTAAAACATTTCCCTTTGACTAAAATAGGGCTGATATCAGATACACATGGCTTCCTGGATGAAGCTATATTTAAGCATTTTGAGCAATGTGATGAAATCTGGCATGCCGGCGATTTCGGGTCCGTCGTTGCCGATCAGTTGAAAAAGTTCAAGCCCCTAAAAGGAGTATATGGCAATATTGACGACCAGGACATCCGAGACTCGTTTCCTGAGCAAGTTGTTTTTATGTGTGAAAAAGTGAAAGTAATGATGCGCCATATCGGCGGATCACCTCCAAAATATAATCCTGAAACAAGGAAAGAGCTGGCTTTACATCACCCACAGCTATTCATCTCAGGTCATTCGCATATCCTGAAAGTCATCTACGATGACAAATTGAATTGTCTGCATATGAACCCGGGTGCCGCCGGGAAACAAGGCTGGCACAAAATGCGGACATTGATCCGGTTTACCATCGATGGTTCAGATATCCGTAACTGTGAAGTTATTGAACTGGGAAAAAGATAAAGAAGGCTGACTTTTTTAATGTCAGCCTTCTTAGCCAAAAATATTTACATGCCCGGGAACAAGGGTCTTCCGATATTTTCCCTGAATGGCCACGGAATAGAAATCAGTATAAGGAGCAAAGCCACTCCAAAGAACCAAAGAATTCGCTTATGTCTTTGCGCATCCGGTACGGACTTTTTACCATAAGAATATCCCAAATGCACTAAAATTATCGCCAATAACATAGCAGTAAAATGTTCTACTGCAAAAAATCGCAACCCTGGCGTTTTCATTACATCACCCATTCCATAATTCTGAATTGCCTTTAAACCGGCGTTGCCACTTATCCATTGGTACAATCCGACAAGCAGCATAATATCACAACTGATCAAAAGGAAAAGATCAATCTTTTTGTGCCCTGCAGTAAATGGTTTATGCCGGTCAACAAAGTGTTTGTAGATAGCAACCAATAACAAGATCAGGATTATCCACCTGAGGAAATTGTGTAAATGAAGCATTCCGGAATACATAAGCAATTTGTTTGTAACAAAACTAAAGGCTTCAGGCTGAAATATAAAATACTGTTTATTCCTCCCAGTCAGCTACAAAAACATTAGTGTCCCTTGTGCCACCGTTATTACGGTTACTGGAGAAAACAATTTTCTTGCCGTTCGGTGAAAACATCGGGAAAGCATCAAAACCTTTATCACGGCTCACCTTCTGCAGGTTGCTGCCGTCTTCGTTAATAGTATATAGATTAAAAGGAAACCCTCTTTTATATTCATGATTGGATGCAAAAATAATCCGCTTGCTGTCCGGCATATAAGTGGGTGCCCAGTTAGCCTGACCGTAAGAGGTTACTTGTCTTGCATTGCTGCCATCTGCATTGGCTACCCATACTTCCATATTGGTAGGCGCTACCAGGTTTTCTGCCAGCAGGTCCTTATACTCTTTTACCTCGGCTTCGGTTTTTGGCCGGGAGGCTCTCCAGATTAATTTTTTTCCATCCGGGCTAAACCAGGCGCCGCCGTCATATCCCAGCGTATTGGTAATACGTTTTTCTGCACCTGTTTCCAGGTCCATAATGTACAATTCAATATCACCATCCTTTGTGCTGGTGTAGATCATCTTCTTCCCGTCAGGTGACAGAGTAGCTTCGGCATCATAATATTTAGAACTGGTGAGTTGTTTTACGATTTTGCCATCGAGGTCAGCCATGAAAATATCATAACTGCTGTACAGGGGCCATATATATTTATTGCCATATTTTGCCCTGTCCGGAACCGGGGGACATTCATCTCCTCCTAAGTGAGTTGAAGCATAAACAATGTGTTTACCATCTTTTGTAAAATAGGCACAGGTAGTTCTTCCTTTGCCGGTACTTACCATTTTATAAGTAAACTTCTCCCCCTTCTTTGTGGGAACTTTTCCAACAAAGATCTGGTCGCAGTTTACACCCTCTTTGGAATTAGTGCGCTGAAAAACGAGATACTTACCATCATAGCTCCAATAGGCTTCTGCATTATCGCCGCCAAAGGTCAGTTGCTGTATATTCTTCAGATGTGTTTCTTCCGGGTAACGCAGGGTGTCTGCTTCAACGACACTACCAGTTGTTTTAGAGCCTCCGGAACAGGCCAGCAATATGATCGAAACAATCAGTATGGGGAATACAAGTTTTTTCATTTTCATTCGTTTTAACAGCATCATTTTTGAGAGTGCAAAGGTATTTTCAACAGCAGCCTGTATTGTCAGCTAATTGTCATACCTCGGCGAAAAAAAACGGTTAGTTTTGAATCATGAACAAGTTTGCAAAAATAGCAGTGCCCCTTGCCATTTTACTGATCTTTATCAGCGGTTGTACTGATAAATCCACGAATTCCCCTTATGGTGAACTCCTTTCACAACCACCCTATGCCAGCCTGACTGACAGCATAAAAAACCAGCCAGATAACGATGAATTATATTTCAGAAGGGCCGTATTATTAAATACTAATGAACTGCCCGAACCATCTTTAGATGACTTCAAAAAAGCATGGAACTTAAAAAAGGATGAACGCTATGCCTTTGGAATAAGCAACCTGCTGCTTGACCGGAAACCAGACTCTGCCATACTCTTTCTCCGGGTAGCTTTAGTGGAATTGCCCGCCAGTACTCTTTTACAATTAACACTGGCCCGTTGCTATGAATCACAAAATAATAATGACGAAGCCCTAACATTGTGTAATAGCATTCTGGAAAAAAACCCTCAGCAAGTTGATGTGCTCAAAATGAAGGCTACCCTGCTCGATAAAAAAGGAAACGGCAGCGAAGCGATCAACATCCTTGAAAAAGCGTATGCTATCACACCTTATGACGCCGAACTGAACTATGAACTGGCTTATAAATATGCGGAAGCAAAAAATATTAAAGTGCTGAGCCTTTGTGACTCATTAATTCAAAAAGACTCGCTAAAGATTCACGCAGAACCTTATTATTATAAAGGCATTTATTACTCCAATACAGGCAATAAAGCTGCGGCATTGAACCAGTTCAATGAGGCCATACAACATGATTACTATTACCTGAACGCCTATATTGAAAAAGGAAGGATCTTTTATGACCAGAAGAAATATACAGAAGCTTTAAAAGTATTTGAACTGGCGAATACCATTTCTGCCACTTTCCCTGATGCCTATTACTGGATGGGAAGAAGTCAGGAAGCATTCGGTCAAAAAGAAGAAGCCAAACTGAATTACCAAAGGGCTTATGGGCTGGACAATAGTTTTACAGAAGCAAAAGAGGCAGCCAACAGGCTTTAAAATCTTACCGCACAAAACGTATCTTGCAGCGCAAATACACTCCAATGCCGATCATTGCCCC
>JBGARY010000052.1:0-12668 GCA_044229985.1 Chitinophagaceae bacterium | reverse complement strand
GAGAAAAGCTACTAATGGTATTGTCCAAACGACAACCTGACCTTACAGTAGTACTCGAGAATGTATTTGACCCGCACAATATATCGGCCGTGATGCGAACCTGTGATGCAGTGGGCATACAGGAAGTATTTATCCTGAATACAAAAATTCCCCGGCATAGGAAATGGGGAGCCAAAAGCTCATCAAGTGCTGCCAAATGGCTCACTGTTTACCAGTTTGAAAATGCCGGCGAATGTTTTTCATCACTAAGAAAACGCTATTCAAAAATTTTAACGACACACTTAAGCAGTGATGCCATAGGTTTACATGAAATAGATATGACTGAGCCGATCGCACTAGTATTTGGCAATGAGCATAGTGGTGTAAGTGATGAGATCAGGGCTTTGGCTGACGGAAATTTCATTATTCCGCAGGTCGGTATTATCCGGGCACTAAACATAAGTGTGGCCTGTGCAGTTACTTTATATGAAGCGTTCCGGCAAAAGAATATTGCAGGACATTACAACCGGGATAATATGGACCACGTCATGAAGCAGGAATTACTGAAGGAGTGGGAGCTTGGTGAGAGAAAAGTTTAAAGTTTTGGGTTTAAAGTTTAGTGTTTATGAAATTAGGTATATTGCTAATAGTATGGTGCTTACTATGTCCGGGAAAAAATAGTAATGGCCAGGAAATAAAAAGCATAAAAATCACAGAACTGGAAAAGATCATTGAAGAAAGCAAAACACCATTAATGGTCAACTTCTGGGCCACCTGGTGCAAGCCCTGTATTGAGGAGATTCCCTATTTTATTGAAGAGACAAATAATCATCGTAAAGACAGCCTGCAACTTTTACTGGTTAGCCTTGACTTCAAGGAACAATATCCGGCAGCGATACTTAGTATGGCGGAGAAAAGAAAGTTTACAGCGCCGATAGTATGGCTGGATGAGACCAATGCGGATTATTTCTGTCCTAAAATAGATCCCAAATGGTCCGGAGCAATTCCGGCGACGCTGTTTATCAATAACAAAACAGGTTACCGGAATTTCATGGAAGCGCAGCTCACTCATGAGGAACTGAAGAAAGAAATCATGGCTATACTCCGGGTAAATTAAGCGGCTTCTTCTGCCTCCAGTTCTGCTTTGGCTTTTACTACCAGGTACAGGAAGTACACTCCGGCACCGAGACTGACCAATGCCAGTACAATGCCCATAAAACTTTGGTGATAGATAGCTTTGGCCAAACAAAATCCTACCAAAACCATAAAGCCGATAATAATGATTTTATTCAGTAATGATCGGGGAATCATAAGCCGGTGGTTTTTGGGGTGAGTAATCAGGTATACAAGGCTTAGATGCGTCCATAAAAAGATTCCATAAATATTTTCTAAAAAAAATCCCCTCCGTACAGGAAGGGATTGACTTTATCCTTGAAAAGAATTATTTCAAACGCTTGATCGTACAACCTACGGATCTTGATTCTTTTACCGCAATTTCTTTACCGCTCTTCAGTTCATTGATAGCTTCCACCAGGTGTTTACGGCTTACAGCCGAAGCATCATTCGGGTTATCATCAATAGCGCCGTGGTAAACGAGTTTACCGTCTTTGTCAAAAAGGAAGCACTCCGGTGTACGGTTCGCACCAAAGGCATCAGCCATTACATGGTTCTGGTCAACCAGGTAATGCCAATCGTATTTTTGTTCAGCGGCATATTCTTTCATGGCCTCGTATGAATCTTCATTTTCCCTGTAGGCTTCGTTGGGGTTGAGAATAGCCACACCGATATCATTGGCAATGGCATGTTTGCTTACTTCGATAGTGCGGGACTGGTTTTTGATCACATAAGGGCAGGTATTGCAGCTAAACATAACCAGCAAACCGTTTTTCTTTTTGGCACTATTCAGTGAGATTTCTTTTCCTGATACATCTTTCATTTTCAGGTCAGGATTGGGCATGCTTGCACCAATCGGCAACGGGTCGCTTACCGTGGTAAAAGCGAAACTCAGTGCTAAAACAGGGAAAGTGGTAAAAAGAAGTTTTTTCATGGTCGTTGTTTTAGATTATATAACTGGGAAACAAATATTTCAACCAACAGTTCAAATTTCACTAATCATGCTGAAATTCCCTCGCCGCCTGTACTTTCCTGTTTCCGTTCTTCTGCAATCTTTTTGAGGGAGGTGATGCTTACATTTAGTTCAAATCCGATTAGTAAAACCAATGAATTCAAAAATATTAATGCCATCAGAATCAGCACCGTACCGATAGAGCCATATAATTGGTTGTACTGTCCAAACTGGCCAACCCACCAGGAGAAAAGCAGGGTCATTAATAACATGAGAAAAGTTGCTAATATGGAGCCAGGGTTGATCAGCCGCCATTTTTTATGGACAGCGGGGGCATGCCGGTAAATAAACGAAATGCAGGCAAAAAATAAAAGAATTATCACCAGCCAGCGGGCATTTAGAATAATTGCCCTGGCTGTTTCATTTTTGATACCGAGGTATTCGAGCACAAATTCCCGTCCTGTCAGCAGCAAAACTGAAACAAACACAATTATGTACATGAACATGGTGATCTTAATAGCTACCAGCCTTTTTTGAAAACCTTTTCTTTTTCTGAACCCGATATAGTTTTTGTCAAACGACCGCATGATGCCCATCATGGCATTGGAAGAGAAAAACATGGACAACACAAAACCCAATGACAACAGGCCATTTCTGGGATTATTAATAAAGTCTTTCAAAAAAGTTACAAGTACCGGTTTTTCTTTTTCCCCCGGGATCACATCCCTTATAAGATCAAACAGCTGCTCCTGGAACTGTTCGGTGATAGGTAAAAGCGGAATTAACGTAAAAATGAAAATGATAGCAGGAGGAATCGCCATAACAAAATTGAAGGCGATGGATGATGCCCTTTCTGTCATGCCAATTGTTCTTACCTGTCCGAAAAAAAAGTTTACGACATCATAGATCGGTATTCCCCTGAATCCCGGCAGTGATGTTTCTTTAGTTTTATCAATAATAAATTTAGCCGGCCCTGAACTGGCTATTTTATGTACTATTTTGGTTATAAAAGGCATTATTTATTCCCTTTAGCCTTCCTGGCCGAGTCCATTCGCCTCGTTAGTTCCTGCTGGTACAGTCTTGCATACTTCAGGTGGTCATCAAAGTTAGTGGTGAAAACGCTGCTTCCGTCAAAATTGCTGCTGGCAACAAAATACAAGTATTCCGTTTTAGGGGCATTCAATACTGCATTAATTGTTTCAATAGACGGCGTGCAGATGGGGCCCGGGGGCAAACCTGCATACATATAGGTATTGTAGGGTGAATCTTTTTTGAGGTGAGTTCCCGTTACTCTTTTTATTGTAAAGTCCTTCAGAGCAAATTTTACGGTCGGATCGGCTTGTAATTTCATACCGATACGTATACGGTTCAGGTAGGTACTGGCAATATTGTACTTATCTGCTTTTTTCAGCGTTTCTTCTTCTACAATCGAAGCGAGGGTAATAACCTGCAGCGGAGTAAGATGAAGGCTGTCAGCTTTCGTTTTTCTTTCCTCATTCCAAAAGCTTTTAAAAGAAGTGTAAAATTGTTTAAAGACTTTATCCGGTGTTGAATTCCAGTTTACTTCAAACGTATAGGGCATAACAACTGCCATTACCGTATTAGTGTCAACTCCATATTTTGATAGTGAATCAGTGTTGTTAAGAAAACTGATCATGGCAAGCGAATCAAAAGATACATCGAACCGTTTTCCGAATTTTCCGGCAAAAGCTTCTTTTGTTCTTTCTTTAATAATAACAACTTTCACAGGTGACGCCTGTCCGCTTCTCAGCAGCTTGATGAGTTGGTATATACTCATACCATCTTTCAGTTGATATCGCCCGGGTTTAACTTTTTTAAACTTCAGGAGTTTGGCTGCAAGGTCAAATCCGCTGCCACCAATGAATTGCTGGTAAACCAGGTTTTCTTTTACCGAGGCAACATCGTCACCTTCTTTGATATAGAAATAAGCATTGTCCTTGTTATGTACTGCAGGTGTAAATAATTTGTAACTCAAAAAACCGCCAACTGCCAGTAATATCAGCAGAATGCCGAAGATTATTTTCTTCTTCATAGAAACAAAATAAATAAAAAACCCTGTCGGTAAGACAGGGTTTGCAAATATTATAGAAGTATTTTATTTCGTACTATCGCCTGCTGGCTGGGGGTTCAGCTGAATGGTATTATTGTTAGTAGGGGCAGGCTGGTTAGTGGATGGGATAGGGGCGGTAGTAGCATCCTTAGTCCTGTCAGGTCCGCTTGTTGATGATTTTGAAATGAACAAAACAGAAAGCAGGCAGAGAACACCAATTACCCCGGCAAAAACCCAGGTGCCTTTTTCCAGTACATCTGTTGTTTGTTTCACACCCATGAACTGGTTGCTAAAGCCGGCAATATTACCAGCCAGTCCGCCACCTTTTGGGTTTTGAACCAGAACAATTAATCCCAGAATAGCCGACGCCAGCACAATCAATACTACAAATAAGGTTGTCATATCAGTTTTCTTTCTTTAAAATCTCAATTTTCGCTGCAAAATAAGGGCTTTTGGCGGGTTCAAGCAAACTTAATTTACTGTACACCTCAATGGCCTTTTCCCTGTTACCCTGCTTTTCCCACACTTCGGCCATTGCTTCAGTGATTATTTCCCGGTCTTCCAACGAATGTTCTGCCATTTGTTCCACTTTCTTCTCAGAAGCAGTTTCTACTGACCTGGCCATTTCGGCTACAGGAAGCTTCTTCATCGTTTTCAACCATTCTGTAAAACTTTTTAGTTGCAGGCTGAATTTATCAACCGGTTTTTCTTCTTCTCTGAACTTAATGCCCTGCGATGCAAAGTAATCTACCGTATGATAGGGTTCGAAAATCAGGTCAGTAGTGTTAACAATAGCTGCTGATTCCGCTTCTATTTTTTCAACAATAACAGGTTCTGCAGCTTTTTTAATTTCAGGAAAAGTTTCAGGGGCAGGTTCAATAACAGGTTTTCTGTCTTCTGCAACAGCTTCTGCCAACGATACGGCATCTTCTATTATAACAGGTTGTGCAGGCTCCGGAAGTATTTCTTTAACAGGCAAATCCATCTCAACTGGCTGTTCTGTTTTTTCTACTGCTTTGATTGTTGCCGTTCCCGTATCATTCAGCAATTGCTGAACCCAAAGAGGATTATGAAAAAACAAATTGGTTTTCTGCAACTGGTTTTGGTATCGTTCGGTATTTTCTGTTTGCAGCTTTTTTGTAAGTAGTAATTGTGCGGCACCAAAATAGGGATAACGGTCTGCATATTGCTGCAATTCGTCCAGGCTGCATTGGTCTAATGAGTCTTTATGCAAAAGTGATTTTACCAGTTGATTGATTGGCCCATTCATCGGTACAAGATAAGTGTAAGTTACCAGTTGGAAAATAAACGGTTGAAAATTTCATCTGTTAATGTCCGTATCATTTCATCACCCAGCGAAGCTTCTGCCTGCTGAATAGATTGTGTGCCTTTAAATTCAAAGCTTCTGCTTACATCATAATCAGTTGTTTTATCAGCTTTACGGTCGTTGATAGTGATATGAACTGATACAGTAAGCCTGTTATTTGCTTCCCGCTGGCCAGAAATGGCTGAGGTACTGAAACTGTAATCAGAAACCCAACCACTGATCTCCCAGTCGGCATTATCATTATTTATTTGTGTAAGTTTTGTCTGGCTAACTATCTTTTGACGCAGCTTGTCAGTAAGCCGGGGACTCAATTGCGGGTTAATATACCTTGCCCTGTTTTCAATATAACCGACTTTGACAGTCTTGATGGTGTCCGGTATTGAGACATCTTTGAATCCGTATCGGACACTACAGCCGGTTGAACCGATGATTGCTCCAACCACAAACAATGCGGTTGCTGCTAATAAAATATTGCGAATAAGTTTATTCATTATTCTTCTATGTCGTATTCTTTCAATTTTCTATAGAGTGTTCTTTCACTGATGCCCAAATCAAGGGCAGCATCTTTTCGTTTACCCTTGTGTTTTTTAAGGGCCTTAATGATCAGTTCTTTTTCCTTATCAATTATGTTCAGGCTTTCTTCCACTTCTTCATGTTCATCAATTTCACCCGGCATCCCAATAGTGACAGGGGCGGGCTGCACATGCTGAACAGTTGGCTGCACCAGTACTGGTTGCAGTACTTCATTTGTTTTTAACCGGTAGTTATCTGAATCTTTCAATTCATTGATAAAAGCCTGGTTCTGTGCTACCATATTGGGGTTTTGCAGTATATCCAGGAACATCCTTTTCAATTCAGTGACATCTTTCTTCATGTCAAAAAAGAGTTTGTATAGTATCTCTCTTTCGTTGGAGAAATCAGTTGAAGAACCATTGGGATGTGCCAGTACCGGTAACCGGTTATTGGAATAAGGCTGCAAAAACTTGTTTAAAATTTTTGCATTGATCAGTTTATCCTGTGAAAGAACTGAAATTTGCTCTGCAATATTCTTCAATTCCCGTACATTACCGGGCCAGGGATAGCTTATTAACAGGTTTTTTGCTTCCTCGTCCAATTGAACAGGTGATGTTTTGTATTTGTTGGCAAAATCAGCAGCAAATTTTCTGAAAAGCAGGTGTATATCTTCCGGACGATCATGCAAAGCCGGCACTCTTATGGGAACTGTACTTAAGCGGTAATACAGATCTTCTCTGAATTTTCCGGATTGTACCAACTGCAACAGGTCTTTATTAGTGGCAGCAATGACCCGTACATCTGTTTTCTGCACTTTAGAAGAACCCACACGGATGAACTCACCCGTTTCAAGCACCCTTAGTAAACGGGCCTGTGTACCCAACGGCAGCTCACCAATTTCATCTAAGAAAATGGTGCCGCCATTCACCGTTTCGAAGTAACCTTTTCGGGCATCTACTGCGCCGGTAAATGAACCTTTCTCATGGCCAAACAGTTCTGAATCGATGGTGCCTTCCGGTATGGCGCCGCAGTTTACTGCTATAAAGGGGTTATGCTTTCTGGCGGACAGCGAATGAATGATTTGAGAAAATACTTCTTTACCAACGCCGCTTTCACCATTGATCAATACCGTAAGGTCCGTATTGGCCACCTGTGATGCCACCTGCAACGCATAGTTGAGGGCAGTGGAGTTGCCAATAATGCCAAAACGGTTTTTAATACTTTGTATATCCATCTTACAAACCGGCCATGCCGGCGCATGTTTTAGTTAACAATTTTACCAAGCAGTGTTGCCTGTGTACAGTCATTGACCATGACATCAACATAGTCTCCTTTCTTCAACTCAAAGTTTTCTTTTGGAAAAACAACCACTTTATTCTGGCTGCTTCTTCCCATCCAGTCTTTATCGCTTTTTTTACTATCGCCTTCAATCAAAACTTTGAAGATTTTGCCAATATCTCTTTTATTACTTTCCTGGGAAAGCCTGTTCTGTAATTCCACTATTTCCTGTAACCTTCTTTTTTTAACTTCTAGCGGGATATCATCTTTATACCTTCTTTCAGCAAGGGTACCGGGCCTTTCACTGTAGAAAAACATATAGCTCATGTCATACCTGCTGTATTCCATTACACTCAACGTGTCTTTGTGATCTTCTTTTGTTTCGGTACAGAAGCCTGCAATGATATCGGAAGAGATTCCGCAATCGGGCATTATTTGCCTGATTCTGTCAACCCTGGCCATGTACCATTCTCTTGTATAAGTGCGGTTCATCAGTTGCAAAACTCTCGAAGAACCGCTTTGCACCGGCAAATGAATGTATTTGCAGATGTTTTCATACTTAGCCATTGTATGCAAAACGTCATCTGTGATATCTTTTGGATGTGAAGTAGAAAATCTTACTCTAAGCAAGGGGGAAATGAGAGCCACTTTTTCAAGAAGATCAGCAAAAGTTACTGCTTCGTCATTGGCTTCATCAAAATAGTAATAGCTGTCCACATTTTGTCCCAGCAATGTCACTTCTTTAAAACCTTGTTCAAAAAGATCCCTGCACTCCCGGATGATGCTGGAAATATCCCGGCTTCTTTCCCGGCCACGGGTAAAGGGCACCACGCAAAACGAACACATATTGTTGCAACCCCGCATGATGCTGACAAATGCACTTACCCCATTGCTATCAAGGCGAACAGGAGAGATGTCGGCATAAGTTTCTTCCCGACTCAATAATACGTTGACTGCCTTCTGACCGCCTTCCGCTTCTTCAACCAGTCCCGGTAATGTTCTGTATGCATCAGGCCCCACCACTATGTCTACCAACTTCTCTTCTTCCAGGAACTTTGATTTTAGGCGTTCCGCCATACAGCCTAATACACCCACCAGCATGCCTTTCTTTTGCTGTTTCAGTTTCCGGAACTCGGTGAGGCGTTTGCGAACAGTTTGTTCCGCTTTTTCCCGGATGGAGCAGGTATTGATGAAAATAAGGTCAGCCTCCTCCAGGTTTCGGGTAGCTCCAAAACCTTCCTTATTAAGTATTGAGGCCACGATTTCACTATCCGCAAAATTCATTTGGCAGCCATAACTCTCTATATAGAAACGCTTTTTATATTGGTTAGGGTCACTTGAAAAGGGGGCATAGGCTTCACCCTGGCGAGCCTCATCATGTGTCTTATCTGTCACGAAGTCAAGCATAAATGGTCGAATTGGATTGCAAATATAAAGCTAACTGCCCGATTTCTGACAGGATGGCAGCATTTGAATAGCCATTGCAAACGTTTGAAAGAACCGTTCAGCCTCTTCTTTACCAACAGGTTAGCAAGTGATGAGGTATATTTGGCGTCTAATCCCCGATTTGAAAAAGCTACTTCTTTTATTACCAGCCATTTTTTTATTTTCTGCGGTTTTTGCGCAGGGCTCCGTTTTAGGTCTGCTTACAGGCAATGTAGTAGATGAAAAGAAAAAAGCCCTGGAGGGAGCCACTGTTGAGATCATTTCTTTGACCGATACTTTGTCAAAACGCAGCACTCTTACCAACAAAACCGGGGACTTTAGTTTCAGCAATATCGTTTTTGGTTATTATAAGCTTAAGATCAGCTATGTAGGGATGCAGATCATGACGATTGACAGTATTCACTTCCGGACGGAACGTTTTGATTTTAACCTGGCTGATATTACACTTAAACCCAAGAACTCTGAGAACCTGGGAGAAGTAATCATTTATGCTGAAAAGCCGCTTATTCAATCAAAGGATGGTAATATCACCTTTAATGCGGGGGAATCGGCCCTCGCTGCCGGTAGTACTGCCAGTGAATTGCTGACACAGGTGCCGCTTGTTACCAAAGATGCCGATGGAAAAGTATCAGTAAGGGGTAAAGAGCCCAAAATCCTGATTGATGACAAACCCGTAGAGTTAAACATGCAGCAATTGCAGGATCTGCTGGAATCGCTGCCAGGGAGTTCTATTGAAAAGATAGAAGTAATGACCAACCCTCCACCACAGTATGCTAATGAACAGGGTGGTGTGATCAATATTGTTACTAAAAAAGGTAAAGTTGGAAAAAGCGGACGACTATCAGTGACTGGAGGTACAAGAGGAGAAGCTTCTGTGGGTGCAAGTTTTAACTATCGTAAACAGGGGCTCGCCATTGCAGTAAATGCAGGTTACAGTTATAACCGTTATGCCGGTTATGGCTATTCAATCCGTAATAATGTTTATAAGGACTCTTCCAATTTTTTCAATACGACAAATAATTACACCAATAAAAGCAACAGGCCGAATTTCAGGGTGAATATTGATTATGATATCAATAAGAATAACCTGCTGAACCTGACATTAAATTATAATCAAAACAATTTTGATAACTACAACCTGACCGAGTACCAAAATATCAACCGATTTGATGAGTTATGGAGACTGAGCCAGCGAACGATTCAAAGTAATGGTGTAAATAACAACCCTAATATGAACCTTTCCTACACACTGAAAGGTAAACCGGGAGAAACATTGAGAATAATTACCAGTTACAATCTCTCTTTTAATGACAATGACAGGGATTTTTACCAGCAATATTTTAATCCTGACTACACACCAAACGGACTGGATTCTGTGCAGCGGCAGGAAAATACCACTAAGGTGAATGGTTATACCGTTCGGGTCAACTATGATAAAATGCTTGGCAATAAGAAAACCTTTATTTCGGTGGGTGGATTGTATAACCGTTCCAACAATCATGTGATTATTGATGCCACCTATAAAAAGAAGCCGGAAGGTACCATGGAGAAACTGCCGTTGCTGAGTAATGATTTCTGGTTTCATCAGACTGTAAGCAATCTCAGGGCATCCATAAAGCATATCATTGCCGAAAACTTTAGCTTTACAGCGGGCACCACTGCAGAAAGAACGGATATCTGGTTTGAGTTATTAAAAGAGAGTCGTGACGTAAAGAATGATTACCTCACCTGGCTACCCTTTGCTAACATAAATAAAACCTGGAAAGAAAAGCTGAGCCTGACATTTGCTTATCGCCGCAGCATAAGACGCCCGGGTATCGGAGAACTGAATCCGACTATTGATTTCTCAGATCCCTATAATATCAGGTTTGGTAATGCCAACCTGGAAGCTTCTACTGCCCATAACCTGGATTTTATTATCGGCAGAACAAAGCAGAAATATTTCCTGAACCTTGGTTTTGGATACAATATCGTTGAAGATGTATTTAGCCAGGTAAGAACCTTGCTCGATGAAGGGATCACACAAATTACCTGGGAAAATATCAGTGGCAGAAAGGAGTACGAAGTGAGCAGCTGGAATGGGATCACCCTTTCCAAGAAATTAAAGGCAAATGCCAGTGCAAGCTATACTTATAATGCTTACAGTGATTTTGATAAAACAGTAAGAAAGTTCAGGAACGGAGGTTCTTTTACTTCTACGGTTGGTTATAATTTCACACCGACAGACTTATGGGGTTTTACCGGCAGCTTTAACCTGAACCGTTTTGCATCACCACAAGGGTATGCCCGGTGGAATACCAGTATGAATCTCGGTATTCAGCGGAAGTTCTTCAACAAGAAGCTGGTGATTACCGCAAATACAATCGATCCCTTTGTTAATCAGCAGCGGCGCATTTATACATATGGTCCCAACTTCAACCTGGAGAGTTTTAGCCAGACACAAACAAAAAATTTCAGGCTGACCATTGCTTACAATTTTAATAACCAGCCCAAGAAACCAGCAGCAAAAAAATAGAGGTGAATAAATTCAATAAAAAAAAGTCCACAGAAAGAGGACTATCATTGAATTATTACAACGGTTTATTTATAGTTTATTCAACTTTCCACTTTCAAATCAAATCGTTTTCTCAGCCAGCTTTGTTTAATTGGGATAATCCAGTTATTTTCTAATTCCTCTTTTGTTTGAACCAGGTTATTAAAGTACAAGGTATCTGCATTTAAAAAGCCATTGTCAAATGCATAAATAACCTGGGAAAGGGGTAGCAACTGTATTTTTTCCTTTATCACAAAGGCCAGGGTGGTTCGGTCAAACATATTCACAGCAAAGCGCTGCTCTATATCTTTTATCAACCTTACAGAACTGTCAGTACTGCATCCGCTTACGCCGGTGGCCGTTTCATCTGCCATCAAAATAATGAACTGGCCAAAGAACAGGTAAGCCGCGCCTTTTACAGGTGTACCATGGCTTTGCCATTTAACGGTAAATTCTTTCAGCAACTCTTCAATTTCCAGGGCTTCACCTAAAGAAAAAAGGCGGCTGGATTGATAGACCCAAACCCTTGATTCGGGATGAAAATTACCCTCAAGCAGGTATTTGTATTCAAGGTTCATGCGTCTAAATTACGAGCAAATTTCAATTATTTATTTAAACACATATTCAATAATTATGTATCTCAGCCAATGGAATTATACGAAAGAAGAATGGAAAAATTTTCTAAACTGGAAGAGGCGGAAATATGGAAAAGTTTTTTCTCTTCTGAGAAGTTTTACTTGTATAAAAGAGCATAATATACCTGAAGTTAAAATTGCAACAGACAGGGTATGGATTGATAATGAGCATAAACCTTTTCAAAGCCGTAACCGCCAATTCCGGCATATTAATATCAAGGAAGAAGGAAACATCAATATTCTAGAGATCTGCTATGAGCAAGAAAATAAGATGATTGGTATCAACGTGCCAATACCCAAAGGAAAACTACGGGAAGCATTTGAAGTACAACAAAGGCTAATATTGGATAACGAATCAATTGGCTAAGCTGGCAGCCACCAGTTCAGCCACATCCAGTACCTGTACCGTTTCTTCTTTTTCTGCTAGTTTAACCCCGTCAGTCATCATAGTATTACAAAATGGACAGGCTGCTGCTATTACGGTTGCTCCGGTGCCGATAGCCTCATTCGTTCTGTCAACATTTATACGGGTGGTTCCTTTTTCTTCTTCCTTAAACATTTGTGCGCCTCCGGCTCCGCAGCAGAGGCCATTGCTTCTACAGCGTTTCATTTCTACCAGTTCGGCATCAAGGGCTTCCAGCACTTTACGGGGTGCTTCATAAATATCATTAGCCCGTCCTATATAACAACTGTCATGATATGTGATCTTACGGCCTTTAAAAGAACCGCCTTCTTTCAATTTTATCTTTCCTTCATCTATAAGTTGTTGAAGAAATGTAGTGTGATGTATCACCTCGTAATTGCCTCCCAGTTCCGGGTAC
>JBGARY010000051.1:0-13951 GCA_044229985.1 Chitinophagaceae bacterium | reverse complement strand
CAGGCTGGTGTTATCACATCCAGCGCTGTATCGGGTAATACATGTTCTTCAGTTGGCATGATGATACTGTATTAAAGTTTCTAAATGATGTACAATGTCTTCCGGGGTGGGCACCATGCCGCCCATTCTTCCATAGTATTCAACCGGAACTTTTCCTTCCACAGCCAGTTTCACATCTTCTACCATTTGCCCGCTGTTAAGTTCGACACTCAGCATGAGTTTTACCTGTTGAGCAAGTTCTTTCAACCGCTGGTAAGGGTAGGGGTATAAGGTGATGGGGCGGAACAATCCTGCTTTGATGCCTTTTTCTCTTGCAATGTCCATTGCTTTTTGGCATATCCTTGCACTCAGTCCGTAGGCGACAAAAAGAAATTCAGCATCGGTTGTATTGATTTCTTCGAACCTCACTTCATTTTCCCGGATGCGTTTGAATTTTTCTTCCAGTTTCAGGTTATGCTGTTCCATTCTTTCCGGCTGAATGAAAAGGGAAGTGATATAGTTCCTGCCACGGGTTTTTGGTTTACCGGTAGTGGCCCATGATTTATCAATATTCGGTTTGGTATAAGGTTTAAACTCTACTTTTTCCATCATCTGCCCGATAGCGCCATCTGAGAGCATCATCACCGGGTTACGGTATTTATCAGCGAGATCAAATCCGAGGTAAACAAAATCAGCCATTTCCTGTACAGAGGCAGGCGCCAGTACGATCATTTTATAATCTCCATGACCGCCGCCCTTTGTTGCCTGGAAATAATCACCCTGACCGGGCTGAATCGTTCCGAGTCCGGGACCTGCCCGATTTACATTTACAATTAAACAAGGCAGCTCTGCACCGGCGATATAAGAAATCCCTTCCTGCATCAGGCTGATGCCGGGTGAAGAAGAACTGGTCATGGTGCGAAAGCCGGCACCTGCAGCGCCGTATAGCATATTGATAGAAGCCACTTCGCTTTCTGCCTGCAGCACAATGCGATTGTGTTTGGGCATTTCTCTTGCCAGGTATTCCAGTACTTCTGATTGCGGGGTGATCGGATATCCGAAGTAAGCATCGCAGCCGGCCAGTATAGCGGCTTCTGCCATGGCTTCGTTACCCTTCATGAGTTTTGTTTCCGTCATAACGAATTATTTTGAAGGACTGATCAGTGTTTGTATTTGCTCTTTGATATTCTCCGGTGTGATATCAACTGGTTTTTTCTTTGGGTGAGTCCGGTAAACAGTGATCACAGCATCGGGACAAACCAATGCACAGTTGACACAGCCGGTGCATACATCATTATTGGCAATGATGTAACGATAGCCTTTGATGTTGATGGTATCAGAAAGAGTCAGTGCATGTTCTTTACAGGCGGTAGTGCAGAGTTCGCAGCCTTTGCATCTTTGTATGTCAATTTCAACCCTTCCTTTGACTTTTCTTTCCTTCGCCGCAGCGGTTTTGTTGGTATTGTCTTCCATTATCCGGGTTTTAGAACTATAACAAATGTCCAAATAAGCCTGCCCTAATCACAGTTGCCCCGTCATGGCGGGGTATGATTTATGTCAGTTTTTCATAGAGAAAACAGGGGTTTAGTCCTCTACGGTGAGGCTTGTCACTTTCATCTCCCGTCCCCTGAGGATCTTTAAGGAAAAGCCCTGGCAACGGGGACAGGGATGACCAAAGGCGGGCAGGTGAAAAATGTTGTTACAATCAGCACATTGTGCCTCCCCGGGAATGATGTCGATGTTCAGGTCGGCTTTTTGCAAAACAGTTTCGTCTCTGATAGCGGTAAAAGCAAATTTTAGCGATTCAATTTCAATACTGCTTAATTCTCCTACCTGAATGTTTACACCGGTAATAATGCCATCAGGCGGGGCTGCTTTTTGGGCAATGGCAAGAATAGATTGTGCTATAGAGAGTTCATGCATAGTGATTGATAAAATTAAACAGCACTTGTTTGATTATCGCCGGTAGTTTTATTTCCCTCTTCTTTTTTTGCTGCCGCTAATTTATCTGCTGCTGCTTTTTCAGCGGCTTTCTTTTTCTTTTCGGCTGCGTAAGCTTCACGGCTTTGCAGTGCTTCTGCATATAATTTATTCCAGCCGTTATTAATATTCTCTGCTTTCAATGCACAGGGGGCTGGTTCTGCTGTTTGGAAAATAGCACCTTCTTTCGGACAAGCACGGACACATTCACCACAATAGATGCAAACAGCCCTGTTGAAATGATAGGTTTGCTTTCCTTCCATATCCTGTGAGAAAACAATAGCACCGGGCGGGCATACCATTTCACAACGACGGCACCAGATACAAAGGTTTTCATCGAAGCCGATCAGTCCGCGGTAATCATCTGGTATAAATGTTTTTTCAAACGGGTATTTAGTGGTGACCGGTTTCTTAAATACGTTTCCTATTGTTTTCAAAAATGTTTTCATCATTCAAATTTTATCTGGCTGTACAGGAAAGACAAGGATCATAAGAAGCAATAATGGCCGGGGCAGAACCATATTCATTTCCTGTAAATGCTTCTGCCATGGCTGCTACATTAGAGAATGTCGGCGCTTTGATCTTCAATCTTTCCAGTACCTGTGTTTTGTTTCCTTTGGCATAATAGAACAACTCTCCTCTAGGAGCCTCGAGCCTTACGGTTGCTTCGCCATCAGGAAAAGCTTTTGTTTCGGTGATGAGCGGAGTTTCCGGTAAGCCATTAATAACATTTTCAATAATGCGGATGGAAACATATAATTCTCTTAAACGCACCAGGTTTCTTGCATACACATCTCCACTGGTTTCTGTGATCATTTCATAACCCACTTCTTTCCAGGGAAGCAGGTCTTCCGTTTCGTTGCGAACATCTACTGCTAATCCTGCAGCTCTGGCAAAAGGTCCAACCACATTCAGTCGCATGGCGTCTTCTTTGGTAATGGCACCTGCGCCTTTGTTCTTCAAGGACAGTGTCCAGTTATTTTTGTAGATGTCCATGAGTTCATCAAGCTGCGGAATAAATTTTTTCAGCCTTTCGATTATTGATTGCGCCACCTGTGGTTTCAAATCCCTGGCCACACCACCCACAATGGAGAAATCATACTGGATGCGGTTGCCGCAAACGGCTTCGAGTAATTCCATAGAGAACTCCCGGTACTGCATGGTTTTCATAAACAGCGCTTCGAAACCGGAGTTTTCTGCCACATGGCTTAAACAGAGTAAATGAGAGTGAATGCGGTCGAGCTCGATGACCAGCATCCGTAAGTATTTTGCTCTTTTGGGTATTTCTATCTTCACCAATTTTTCTGCCACCTGTGAATAGGCAGTGGTGTGTGAAATAGAACAGAGTCCGCAAACCCGGCCCACTACAAAACTCACCTGCCTGAATTTGAATTTGGAGCAACAGGCCTGCTCAATACCCCTGTGCACATAATAGACATTGGCATCGGTCTTCACTATCTTTTCATTCTCTGTAGTGAATTTAAAATGCAGGGGTTCCAGCAAGGAGATATGCTGGGCGCCTATGGGTATTTCGTATTGCTTTGCCATGATTATTTCTTTTTACGCAGCGGGCCACTTTCAAAATCGGGTTCAAGCACAAATCCTTTTGCTGTGTTTTCAATGTCAATATTCATCAGGTCCACCAGTTCAGCTTCTGCCACCCAGGCGGATACCACAATGTCTTTAATGCTCGGAATTTTATCTGCCGGATCAATCAGCGTATAGAAACAGGTGGTTTCGCAGGGGTAGGCATAATCACTGAAGAACCATTGCACTTCTATTTTATCACTCACTTCCACTGCATTCATCACCATGAAGTGATGCAGCCCTGGCCTGTAAAAAGCAGCAATATCTTTTTTCAGTGTAGCTAATGTGGTTTCGATTTTTTTCATGAGTTTATTTTAGTCTTAGGAATTTGCCTCATGTTATTCGCCATAAAATTTTCATCGCTGTTGGTATAGTAGCTCAAAAATTTTATGGCTCATTTCATGAGAAGACAGGTTTTATTTCGTCAGCGATATTTCTCCGGTTAAGTTGTTCTTTTTCTTTGATTGCTTCTTTTTTCAGCCGTACAGATTCTTCCAATTCTTTTGTTTTTGTTTCCAGTATGCCTAATGCCTGTACTACCCCGTCAATGATCTGCTCCGGCCTTGTACCACAGCCGCATACATAGACATCTACCGGAATGTACTGGTCGATACCACCTTCGCAATTGTACATACCCCTGAATACACCGCCGGTACTGGCACAGGCACCGCAGGCTATCACTACTTTGGGTTCGGGCATTTGTGCATAGATCTCCACCAGTCGTTCCCGGCTGCGTTTGGTTACCGGTCCCGTCACCAGTAAGATATCTGATTGTTTGGGATTGCCGGTATTGATCATGCCGAATCGTTCTATATCATATTTGGGGCTGAGGCAGGCCAGTATCTCAATATCACATCCGTTGCACCCGCCTGCATTGTAGTGCAGTATCCAGGGAGATTTCTTTCTGTATGAAGCCAGTTTCATGAAAAACTATTTATTAGTAAGTTGATAAAGGCAAGGGAAAATGAAACGGTTAATGAAAACCGCAGCATTTGTTTGTAGCTGACCCTTGCAGTGGAATTATCCAGTGCATTCAGGTAAAAGAAAGTGAATACTATCAATCCGGCGCCCAATAACATATTATTACCTGCAAAAAGATAGACCAATGCGTAGCAGAATACATAATCCAGCCATTTGGCGGTATATACTGCTTCATAAAAAATACCGGAGAATTCCAGTTCCACCCCACCCGTTAGTTCCTGGTGTGCTTCGGCTACATCAAAGGGTGATTTTTTTAACTTGATCGGGAGTACCAGCAAGAGTGCAATGAAAGCCAATGGCATTTTGTACAATAATGGTTGTTCTGATTGAAAAGCTAAGGCTGCATCAAAGCTTCCGGTTAGTATGAAGATAGAAACAGCAATAATGATTAGCACCGGTTCATAGGCCAGTATGCTGATAGCGGTACGATTAGCGCCGAGGTGACTGAAAATAGAACGGGTGCTGTAAGCTGCCAGTATTAATAACGCAGTGGAAAGCAAGTGCAGGAAGATGACAAGAATAAGATCACCCCCCAATAGCAAAACGCCTAATGCAAACCACAGTGATACAAAGTGCATGATACCGAGAAAAGCATGTGCTGAATGAATGATCATTTTTCGTTTGTCTGCCAGCTTCAGGAAATCATAAAAGGGTTGCAGCACCGGCGGTCCGATCCGTCTTTGCATCCTTGCTTTGATGATGCGTTCAAGTCCATAGACCAGCCCTCCAATGAGGGGAGCCAGTATGATCAATAGTATCGGAATCCAAAGGTTGTTCATAATAATCAGTTTAAATCAATGCCACGATGATCAATGCCACAAAAAACAGTACCCCTGCCGTAGCGAAATAAGGAGTGGCCCTGTCTGTGGAAAAATAGAAGGAGGAAAAAGAGTAACTCACTTTTTCCCCGCACATATATTCTTTGGCCCTGTCTACATTTTTAAACCTGACAAACATGGCAGCGATTATGCTGACCGGTAATAACAGAAAAGCGATTAGCATGGGTACCAGCGGCAGTTTGATGGAGCCGAGAAACATATTCCAGCCTTCTGTTGTAATTGTAAATGGTATACCTGATAAAGATCCTGCCACCGGTGCGAAGTACTGATTCAGCAATAAAGGCAGGCTGATGACAGTTGCCAGCAGCAATCCCAGCAAGAGATAAGTAGTGACAGCATAGTAAGGCCCGGTTTTTTCAAAATGAATTTTGTCATCATTGCCGGTACGGGCAATCAGTACACCCATTACTTTGAAATATAAAAGTGATAACACAGCGCCTCCGCCGGCTACGGCTACCATAACCAGTGCTCCCAGAATTTTTTTATCAGTAGCTAATGCTCCGAGTGATTCAATGCTCATCCATTTACCAATAAAAGCGCCGAAAGGCGGCAGCAGTAATGACATAAAGCCAAGGGTAATGACCAAAGCTGTAAAAGGTCCGCTTTCACCCAGCTTATCCATATCAGATGATTGCTTGAGGTGAAATACTTTTTCCAGTATGCCTGCATTGAGGAAGAGCATGGATTTAGAAATACCATGAAACAATACCAGTATCAGTGAAGCCGTAATAGTAACCGGTGTAGCTACTGCCGCCATCATGATCATCAATGCGAGCAAGGCAATGGTGGAATGTGCCAGTATCCGTTTGAAGTTATCCTGTGACAGTGCACCAATAGCAGCAGCGATGAAAACAAAACCGGTCAATGCTATGATAACGTAAGCTACCGGTGTATCTTTTAAAGCTGGTGATAAACGAAGGATAATGAATGGTGCGATCTTCACCATGGTGGAGGAATGCAGCAGGGCACTGACTGGAGTTGGCGCCACCATCGCACCGAGCAGCCATTTGCTGAAAGGCATTTGTGCCCCTTTGATAAGGGCTGCCATACTCAGTAAAGCCAGCGGAAGTAAAATGCCTTCAGCTTTTACATTTGCCAGCAGGTTAGTAAAAGTTGCTTCTCCATAACCATTGTGGTGGATAAAGAAAATGGCTGCCAAAATTGCCAGGCCACCAATCTGGTTCATCCATAAAGCCGTCAGTGAATTTTTTACAGATACTTCGTCTTTCCTGAAACCAATCAGTAAGAAAGAGGCCAGTGTAGTCAGTTCGAAGAACAGGAAGAAATACTCCAGATTATCGGATGAAACAACCAGGTTCATAACAGCAATGAACCAGAAGATGGTGGAGAGAAAAAATTTTTTTCGAAAAAGGCTGCAATGTTCTTCATCAATATACCTGAGTGAATACACAGCAATGATGCCGCTGATGATATTGATAAGGAGAAACATGAACAGGCTCAGCTTGTCTACCATGAATTGCAATGAGTGATGCACCGGTATATTATTCAACAGGTATAATAAACCGCCCAGTTGCAACAGGCTCATTAGCCCAATTATCCAGCTTCTTCTTTTAATAGCGATCCAGCTGAAGAAAACAAGCAGCATGATATCGGCCACTGCCACTATATCATTCACATAAGCCGGAACGCCGAAATAATAAACACCTTCGGTATTGATAAACAAATAAACAGATACGGCAGAGAGGAATAAAGCTGCTGTTATGACCAATGGTTTTGCCAGCGACCTGGGAATAAACAATAGCAGGAGACTGATCAGAACGGGTACTACAAACAGCGAAGTAATTAGTGAGTACATGACCCGGATTTTAGCTGTCAATGAGGATGCTATATTAAGCCGAATTGGCCGGGCGGGGTATGATGCGTATCAGATGTAAAGATGATATGGCTTATGCTGCTAACTAATCCTTATTCTGCTGATTCTTTGTTGGACTGAACAAATCTGGATTTAAAAAATCGAAAAGCTTTTTGAAGGTTTTCCTGTGCCGCCCTGCTGAGTACTGTACCCAGCCCCCAATTATGCCCCGATATGGCAAGTGTATAAGCTTCCGGTGTTTTATTGTACAGTTCTTTGGCCAGGTAGAGGATTGTTTCCGGGCTTTGCATGTGAGAGGAGAAGAAATAGTGCCCGGCCGGTTTTATTGATTTTATTTCAAATCCTTCTTTTATTGAAGTATGTGATGCATCGGCAAACACCACTTTATCGTATCGGCAAACCATCAGTACATCTTCCACCTGTAACTGGTAGCGGAATTCACAATCCATCTCCTTGTATCCCAGATGCCTGGCCATATCGGTAAACTTCCAGCCCAGCCCGTCATCCCGGCGGCCACTGTTGCCTATACCAATCAGTAATATGTTACCTTTTTCAGTTTTTGAATTTTTCATCAATCAATTCTCCTTTATCATTATACAATTCTGCTTTCAATGGCATTTTTCCCATTGCCTGTGTGGCACAGCTGAGGCAGGGATCATAAGCTCTTATGGCTACTTCTACCTGGTTCAGCATACCATCGGTAATATGGCCTTTGCGGCTGATCACATTATTGGCCACCCATTTCACTGCCGTATTCATTGCATCGTTGTTATGGGTGGTGGAAACGATCAGGTTGCAGCGGGTGATCATCCCTTTTTCGTCCACTTCGTAGCGGTGGGTGAGTGTTCCGCGGGGAGCTTCGATAATGCCAATACCTTTATGCCGGAATGTTCCTTTACGGACAAGATCGCTGCCCATTAATTCAGGATCATGCAGCAGGATCTTCATTTCTTCAGCACAATGCAGCACTTCAATCAGCCTTGCCCAGTGTGAATACATCGTACTGTTGTTGACTTTTTTACCGGTGAATGCTATAAATTCTTTCCGGGCCTTGTCTGCCAACGGAGTGGTGATAAAATCAGAAACATTGAGCCTTGCCAACGGGCCTACCCGGTTCCACCCTTTTTCCCTGCCTAATTCTTTGAGATAGGGAAACTTCATATATGACCATTGTGATGCAGCTTCCAAAAAATAATCCTGGTAAAGGTTAGTGGAGATGTCGTCCAATGTTCTTTTTCCTTCGCTGTCAATGGCTCTCAGTTTGCCGTCATACAAATCCATTCCTCCAAAATCATTCACCATACCGAGGTGACCAGAGGGGAAGTAAGCAAAATCATCAAGGAACTTTCTATTAGCTTCATGATACCCTTTCATAAAATCTACCATGGCTAAAGACCATTCAATCATGGTATCGATATTCTCAATATTCTTTCCGTCAAGAAAATAATCTCTTTCTTTTTCAGTAAATGTTTTATGAACACCACCGGGCACCGCCAGTATGCCATGTATTTTTTTACCTGCTACGGCTTTAATGATCTCCTGCCCGTATTTGCGCATGGTAATGCCTTTCACCGCCAATTCACGGTTCTCTACCGCCACTGCTACCACATTTCTTTTTTCTGCCGGAGCATCTACACCAAACAGAAGATCCGGTGATGCGAGATAAAAGAAATGTAATGCATGTGACTGAAAAACCTGTCCATAGTGCATCAAGCGGCGAAGCTTTGTTGCAGTAGGTGAAAGATCGATTGGATCAACACCGACGATTTGATCAATTGCTTTGGCAGCTGCCAGGTGATGGCTTACGGGACAGATACCACAAAGCCGTTGTACAAGTACAGGTGCTTCCCAATAGGGATGACCTTGTATAAAACGTTCAAAGCCCCTGAACTCTACAATGTGAAAGAAGGAATCTTTCACCTGGCCATATTCATCAAGATGTATAGTAACCCTGCCGTGGCCTTCCACTCTTGTTACAGGATCTATGGTTATTTTTCTTGTCATGTTACATTCATTAATCGTACTTGAATTCTGAATACAAAATGGAATACTCTTCTCCCCACAAAATATTCTTCACCGCCTTCCAGATATGATTGGCATCAGGAGGACAGCCGGGGATATAATAATCTATCTTCACTATTTCATTGCAGGCATACACCCTGTCAAGAATTTTTGGTAAATCTTCGTGATAGGGGATGATGTTAGCGCCGGGTTCACTGGTAGCAGAGTTGAGGTAGGCTTCCTCCAAACATTCACTTAACGGAATTGAGTTGCGCATAGATGGCAAGCCGCCCCATACAGAGCATTCTCCCAGCGCAACAAGGATATCACAATGCTCCCTGAATTTGCGGAGTGTTTCCACATTCTCTGAGTTGCATACACCACCTTCTATAATACCAATGTGGCAGCGGGAGGTGAATTCTTTAAAATCTGTCAATGGCGATTTGTCAAAGGAGATCAGTTCCACCACATCCAGCAGGTCTTCGTCAATATCCAGCAACGACATATGGCAGCCAAAGCAGCCTGCCAGCGAAACAGTGGCCACAATTTTTTTACCCATCACCGGTGGCCGGTTTTTGTGTGTCGTTTTTTTCTTGTTGTAATCTTTCTGCACGGATTCCATATCAAATTTTCTATCGCCAAATGGTGCAGCAAGACTGGCACCTCTTACAATAATGGCACCGGTGGGACAAATATGCATAGCGTTCAACGCCTGTTCTTCCGTAAGCCTGGCTTCCTGTTCGTAATCAATACCAACAAACGTTTCATTACCTCTTTCCTGGTAGTTGAATACTTTTTTGCCATCACTGGTTTTTACTTCTACTACACAGCGCAGGCATTTGATGCAACGGTTATGCTCCATCACCATCCGCTGCGGATTGAAATCAATCAGCCTGTCTTTGAACAGGTGCTGAAACCTTGTGGATGAAACGCCCAGTTCATAGCCCATGTGCTGCAGATCGCAGTTGCCGCTTTTCTCGCAGGCCGGGCAGATATGATTGCCTTCGGCAAACATCATTTCAACCAATGCCTTACGGGTATCTGTCAGTTCCGGTGTATTTACTTCCACTACGAGGCCTTCGGATACTTTTTCCGTACAGGCAGGGTTGTACTTGCCGTTCATTTTGCAGGTGCACACCCGGCAGGTGCCGAGTGGCGGTTCGATGTGTTCGTAGTAACAGAGTGATGGTATAAAGATGCCGTTTTCCTTTGCCACCTGCATCAGGTTCTTTCCTTTTTCGGCCTGTATGCTTTTTCCATCAATTGTTATGTTTACCATTTCTGCCATGACCGTCAGATTTTATATTTCTCATAGTCTTCCGTTGCTTCTTCCATGTCAAATTTCAGGTTCAGTCCATTATATTCTTTATCCAATTTGCTGCGGAAGTAGTCAGCAAATTTTTCCATGGAGAATATCAGGCTGTTGGTAGCTGTTTTGCCTAACCCGCAACGGCTTGTGTTCTTCATAATAGTACCCCAGCTTTTCAATTCTTCCAGGTCCTTTTCATTGGCCAGGCCATTGTCCAGCCTTTCCAGTTTTCGCTGAATAATAAAATTACCGGCACGGCAAGGAGTACAAATACCGCAGGATTCTGATTTAAAGAATTCAGAAAAATTCAGCAGCACTTTCACCAGGTCCCTTTGTTTGCTGAATATCATGAAAGAGCCGCCGCAGCGGATATCTTTTCTTGCCAGCAGGTCCAGCATGGAAATGCGGCGATATTTTTCTTTAATAGAAATACATTCGCCTGACGGGCCACTGACCTGTATATAATAGGGATCATCGGCTTCACAGAGTTCGAGCAATTCAGCCACTGTCATTCCCCATTCAATTTCATAGATGCCGGGCAGTTTGCAATCGCCGGACACACTGATGAGTTTAGTGCCTGGTGAACCGGGTATTCCCATCTGCATGTATTGCTCTGCACCCATTTCGAGTATACGGGCAGCCGCACAGAAGGTTTCTACATTATTAATGACGGTGGGTAGTTGCAGGTAACCTTTTTCAACGGGAAAGAACCATTTGGTTCTGGGCTCACCTCTTTTGCCTTCCAATGATTCAAGCAATGCTGTTTCTTCGCCGCATACATAAGAGCCGGCACCCATTTGAACCCTGATATCAAAATTGAAGCCTTTGATGTTTCCGCAATCTTTTCCCAGCAATCCTTTTTTTCGGTAATCATCAATGGCTTCATCCAGTTTTGGTTTCAGCCAGCGGTATTCGCCACGCAAATAGATGATACCATATTCAGCGCCGATAGTGTAACCGCAAATCATCATTCCCTCGATCATTGATGTTGCCTGTGTACTAATGAGTACCCTGTCTTTGAAAGTACCGGGTTCACCCTCATCGGCATTACAAACCACAAACTTTGGAGTTGTCGTTTGCTCTTTTGCAGCTTTCCATTTCTTCCAGGTGGGAAAGTAAGCGCCGCCTCTGCCGGCCAGTTCGGTTTTTTTCAATGCTTCGATCACACCGTCTGTTCCTGCAATGGAAGCATTAGTAATTGCTTTTCCGTCATTAAATTTTTTGAAGAAGATGCTTTTGTCTCCCGGAGGTGTGTAACGGATATTATCAGCCGGAGCATCACAGATAGATTCAGGTGTGGCACCATTCTTCAAAGCATTAATAATATCCTTGACCCGAATGGCATTCAGGTTGGTGAAAGGATAAAAGTTGATCAAGGCAGACGGTTCCTGGTCGCTGAGCCCGATACATGGAGTAAGGAACAAACCAAATGTACCGGTGCGGTCCACAGAGCCAAAGACAGCGCCTGTTTCCCGTTCAAAGGTTTCTTTTATCCTGTTGAACCCTTTTATATCAGCTATTATGCTGTTGTTGAGATAAATGGTGTACTTACCGGTGGGCTTCCGGTGAAAAAAATGGTAGAAGGAAACAACGCCTTCCACTTCAATAGTGGAGAGGTTGAACTGTTCCGCAATTTTCTTTATATCATCATCATTGATAAAACCATTTTTTATTTGCAATTCCCATAACTGGTTGAGCATTTGCGTTTGCCCGGGTTCCACCAGTTGTTGTACTGTTTCGGCAGGCATAGTCGGGATTTATGGTTTCAGAAAACGACTCAATATCAACACATTTCACTACAGAAGTGTATGACTATTGTTAATCTGTTATGTGATTTTAAGCAGACCAGCTTTATGGCCTGGGCGAGTTACTAAAAACAGCCTTTTACCTGATTATTATCATATTCGGCTATGACAGGGTTGTTCTGTCCTGCAGCGCATATTTTCTAATATTGGTGTCTGTAAAACAAACCAAAATGAAAAAGATTGCACTCCTTAGTTTGTTCGCTACCCTGTTTCCTTTTTTAGGTTTTGCACATGAGGGTCATGGCCATACTCATGGATTCACCATTACCCATTATTTTGTAGAACCAGAGCATCTGTTGTTATTAACAGGTGTCATAGCTGCCGGCATTCTTTTCTTTCGAAGCTATTTTAAAAAAGAGAAGAAGGTTTAATTTATTCATGAACAAAAACGTTAGTTATGTGTGCTACCTGCGGCTGCGACAGCAATGGAAATATCTCCTTTCATGAGCCCGGACATGAACATCACCATCACCACGATCATGGCCATTCACATAGCCATGAAAAAACTGTAGTGGAAGTGGAGCAGGATATTCTGCACCAGAATAATTTACTGGCTGAAAGAAACCGGGGTTATTTTGATGCCAAGAATATTCTTGCTATTAATATGGTGAGCTCACCAGGGTCTGGTAAAACTGCTTTGCTGGAGAGAACATTAAAAGACCTGAAAGGCCAGTTTGACTTTTATGTAATAGAAGGTGATCAGCAAACTAACCTGGATGCTGACCGCATACATGCCACCGGTACAAAAGTAGTTCAGATCAATACCGGTAAAGGCTGTCATCTTGATGCACATATGGTGCTGCATGCACTACAAGGAATGAAGCCGAAAGAAAATGGTGTAATGTTTATTGAGAATGTAGGTAACCTTGTTTGCCCGGCCATGTTTGATTTAGGCGAAAGAGAAAGAGTGGTGATCATGAGTGTAACAGAAGGTGAAGACAAACCACTGAAGTACCCGGAAATGTTTCATACTTCCACACTTTGTATCATTAATAAAACAGACCTGCTTCCTTATGTGCCTTTTAATATTGAAAAGGCGAAGGCTTATGCCAGGCAGGTTAACCATAATTTAGAAATCATTGAAGTAAGTTGTCTGACCGGGGAGGGTTTGCCCCAATGGTACGAATGGCTGCGGGCCAAAGTGCCTGTATTGCAGCCTGCCTGATTATGAAAACCTATCACATCCATATCGGCGGCCTGGTGCAGGGAGTGGGATTCCGGCCACATGTATATAAAATAGCAGAGCAGATGGCGCTGACAGGGTGGGTGAGTAATACTAAAGACGGTGTTCATATTGAAATCAATGCAGAGGAAACAGTATCAGCATTGTTTTATCGGTCTGTTATTCAGCAACCGCCGGCCAATGCTGTCATAACTGCTCACCGTATAAAGGAAGTTGCCTCCAAAACATTTTCTTCCTTTTCAATTCTTCCCGATAGTACAGATAGTAAACCCGATTTACTGCTGACACCGGATTTTGCCGTTTGTGAGCATTGCAAGAATGAAATAGCAGATCCCAAAAACAGGCGATACCGCTACCCGTTTACTACCTGTCTGCATTGCGGACCGAGGTATTCTATTATCAAAGCATTGCCATATGAAAGATATCATACAACGATGTCTCATTTGCCAATGT
>JBGARY010000050.1:0-14145 GCA_044229985.1 Chitinophagaceae bacterium | reverse complement strand
GGTTTGCAGATTATGATGAGGGCAATACGAAGAAGTATGCAGAGGTGATTGAAAGATTTTTGTTTTCACGCAAAGGCGCCAGGGCGCAATGAGAGTTGTTTCCCACTAAGACACAAAAGGCACTAAGAATTTTTTCTCGCCAAGCCACAAAGAATACAATGTAAGTTCCACGCAAAGGCGCAAAAGAAAAGGCAATTGTTGCAGGGGTGGTTTAAGTGTATTTTATTGGTGGCTACGATGTCAACGAATAAATCTTTATATCCCTTGCGGCTTTGCGCCTTGGCGAGATAATTTCTTTGTGGGAAAGAGTAATTTTTGGTGGTTAATTTTTT
Organism: Chitinophagaceae bacterium; assembly: GCA_044229985.1. Taxonomy (GTDB): domain Bacteria; phylum Bacteroidota; class Bacteroidia; order Chitinophagales; family Chitinophagaceae; genus JJ008. Next base: position 13,813 of record JBGARY010000050.1, on the reverse strand, counting down.
CTAACTTTCCTGTTATGAACGTAAGGCTTCGCCCCGAGAAATATTTACGGTATCTCTACCTGCCGAATCTTTTTACTACGAAGAGAACGAAAGAGATCTTATCGGTAAACCCTACCGTAGAGCCGCACCGGGAAGAAGCAAAGGAAGTGCATGTGCATATTTTTGATTTTGATGCAGAGCACCTCGAAGAAAAAAAACTGACCTCTGTAAAGGATTGCTTCCGGTACAAAACCAGCGGCCGCACTACCTGGATCAATGTGGACGGGTTGCGCAAGGCAGATGTAGAAGCCATCTGTTCGAATTTTGATATTCACCCTCTCGTTATTGAAGATATCCTGAGTATCAACCAGCGGCCCAAACTGGATGAAGCCGATAACAGCATCTTCTGCCTGCTGAACATGCTGTACTATAATGAAGAAACCCATGCGGTGGAGCAGGAACAGATCAGCATCATACTGGCGAAGGATGTGGTGATCAGTTTCCAGGAAGATGCCCGCCGGGATGTGTTTACAATATTGCGGGACAAGCTGCGCATTGCCAACGGAAAAGTGCGGCAGCGTACGGCTGACTTTCTGTGTTATATATTGCTCGACATGATCGTTGACCATTACTTCGTGGTAATGGAAAAACTGGGCGACCGTATTGAAGAAGTAGAAGAGGAAGTGATGCATGGCAAAAACCCAAGGGCCCTTGCCCATATTACACAACTTCGCAAAGAGCTTATCGTATTGAAGCGAAACTTTGCGCCGGTACGGGAAGTGGTGAATGGTTTTTTGCGCAGCGACAGCGAATTACTGGAAGACCGCCATACCAAATATTATAAAGACGTTTATGATCACATTGTACAGGCCATCGACCTGGTAGAGAACTACCGTGATGTGATGGTGAGTATGCAGGACCTGCATATCAACAATGTGAACCTTCGTATGAATGAAGTAATGAAGGTGATGGCCATCGTTACCTGCCTGATGGCCCCTGCCACGGTAATTGGCGGTGTTTTCGGGATGAACTTTGATGAGATTCCCTGGCTGCACAGCCCATGGGGATTTTGGGGGGCGGTTACGTTTATGCTTTTTATTCCTATCGGTATGCTGTGGATATTCAGGAAGAGGGGGTGGTTCTAAGCCCCAAACCCCTAAAGGGGCTTATAAGATTTCTTAAAGAAATAAGTTTCTCTTTATAATATCACCGTCTTCTTGTGGTATAGTTACTCCCCTTTAGGGGCAGGGGGCTTCTTATACACCGGCACGGTGCTGCAGGGTTCGCCGTACATGATGCTTTTTACAACCGGGCGGAGTTTTTTGGTGATCTCCATATATACATAATCGGCGATGGGTGTTTCGCCGCAGCCTTTGATAACAACCCGCTGGTCGGCGAATTCATTTATATCAATGGCATCAATATTCTTCAGGTATAAACTGCGGTGCAATTCTTTTTCATCACCCATCACTACTTCTTTGGCAACAGGTTGCAGGTAAGATACGGCGAGCATCCATGCCCAAACGGGAATGATGGCATCGGCAGAACAGGTGAGTGCTACATTCTTGTCCTGGTAAACAGACCAATCTAATTTCTTCAGCGCTTCCCTGAAATCTTTTTCTTTCAGGATAAGGCCCATGAAGAGATGGTCTTTCAAATCGAAGACGGCGGTTTCTCCCTTAGGATAATATTTTTCCAGGTCGAGGGTAATGAGTCCGCTTTCGGCAACTTTATTTACAAATGGTTCACTCATGATTCAATTGTAAAAGTAACAAATACGTTCGGGAGGTTGTTTGCGCATCCCGTAAAAAGAAACCCCGCAGCTTTCGCTACAGGGCTCTTGCAGTTGGTTTTGGTTGTATAAAAGTTTAGTAGCGGTCTGCTCTTTTATCTACGATCGTTGCGGCCTTCTTCAGCGCATTTACCGGGTTGGCCGGGCTTTGCTGGTTGTTGATGTATTGTTTTACCTGGTCGGCCAGCAATTTACGCTGATCGGCCACAATTGCACCTTCTGAAGGAGTGGCGCTTACATTTTCTACACGGATCACATATACCGCATATGCACCATCCAGTACTTCCGGAACCACTTTGCCTTTGTTAGCAGGATTGAATGCAGCACCCACCACTTTGGGTTCATAACCCAGTTTGGGGTTGATGTTTCTTGAACTCATACGAAGGCTGTCAACCGGTTCGATCGGCGCATTGCCCATTACCTGTGCTGCTGCTTCGAGTGTTGTTACTTTACCGATCTTTTGCTTCAGTATCTCTCCTTTCTTTTTATTGCGGAGCAGGGGTTCTACTGAGCTGCGTGCCTGTGCCACACCCATTGTTCCCTTGTTGATCACTTCTGTTACTACAGCTACAACATAATTATCATCAATTCTTTCCGGCTTCAGCACTTCGCCTCTTTTTGCATCGTAGATGCTTCTTACAAAATTTCTTGAGTAACCCACACCTCTGATCTCAGCGCCAATGCGGGGAATGTTTGTAGCTATTCCTTTTACATAGCCTTTCGGTTTCCAGTTCTTTTCAAAACCTTCATCAAAAGATTTTTGGTCACGGCTGTCGGCAGCAAACATATTGGCATCGTTCTGTGCTTTGCTGTCTGTTTCCTGGCTGGCGATAATTTCTTTAGGCAGGTAAGCCACTTTATAAGCAGCACCACTTCCTTTTTGTGACAATACTTCTATGTAATGATAACCGAATTCTGTTTTTACAACACCCTTGCTTCCAACCGGATTGAGGAAAATGAAATCGTTAAAAGCTGATACCATCTGGCCGGAATATACACCTTCGTACACACCACCCTTATCCTTGCTTCCCGGATCGTCAGACAATTTTGCACAAACGGTGTCGAAGTTGGAACCTGTATTGATGGCATTACGAATACTGTCGATCAAATTTTTAGCCGTGGCAGAATCTCTTACAGGATACATCGCACCGCTTTGCTGATCCCGCTGCATGGTTGCAACGAGTATGTGACGAAGGTTCACTGTATCAGGCATGGTGCGAACACCTTCCAGCTTTGCCATTACATAACTGTTGCCATCGAGATAAGGACCATAGATGCTGCCAACAGGAGTTCTGAAGATTGAATCCTTTACTGCTACCTGTATTGTTTTTCCGCTGATGTAACCGTTGTAGTAATTAGTAACACCTTCGGTCATCAGGAACTGCTCCATATCTGTAGCAGCTGCAAAATCCTCTTTTCTGGACAGCAGGCTGTTTCTTGTTTCCGCACTGTCGGCAGCACTGGGTGAAGCGCTGAAAGTAACATAGCTGATGCTGCGGCTTTCTTCCTGTTTGAAATCGTCTTTGTGCTTGCTGATATAATCTGAGATCTCTTTATCGCTGATCTTGATCGTACTGTCAGGAATGGTAGCGTATGTCTGCCTTACCATAGAAATGTTGGCGATCTGGCTGTTGTCTGCATTTTGTTTTTCTACAAACCAGCGGGGAAAGTTCACACTGCTGGTAAGCAGCGAAATGAATTTTTCAGACTTGCGGATCTGCTCCAGTTCGTTGATGTAATTATTGATATTTTCCTTTTGCTCCGGTGTTCCTTTTTTCAGCATCTGGTCAATGTTTTGTTTAGCCAGTACTGCATTGTAATTACCCGCTTCATCAGAGAATTGTCTCTTTAAATCAGCCGGTGCGTTAGGTCCGTATAAAATATCACCCAGTTCTTTTTTTCCGATCTGGAAACCGAGTTTATCAATCTCTCCATAAAGCAATACCCGGTTGATCTCCTGGTTCCATGTTTCTTCAACGGCCTGGCTGTTCAGTATCGCCTGGTCAATGTTGGCTCCATACTGTTGTTTCATATTGGCTTCCATCTGCTCCACTCTCTTGTTGAAGTCATCAAAGCCAATGCTTTTGCCATTTACTTTACCCACGGTGTTGGAACCTGTAAATCCTCCCTGGCCCCGCCCGGAGAAATAGTCGGTAAGGATGAATCCCACTAATGCCAGGGCAATCAATACCACAGATACTTTGGCTCCTTTGTCCCTGATCGTTTGAATGATAGACATAATACAGTATTATTCTTTTATAAAAGGAATGACCCGTTCAAATTTAAGGCTTGATACGGGCGGGCAAAAATAGGGGAAAAACTGTGGAAAATCGCTAAAAAAAGCCCCCTTGCGGGAGCTTTTCAGTCTGGTAAAACCGTTGTTTAGTAGCCGGTTGGGGCTTATTTCTTCTTTTTAGGGTGAACCAGGTTCATTTCTTTTACCAGGTGGCCGGCCCCTGCGTACTTATCTACTATAAATAATACATAGCGGATGTCTACCATGATATTGCGGCAGATAGAGGGGTCATAGTTAATATCACTCATGGTTCCTTCCCAAACCCGGTCAAAGTTGAGGCCCACCAGGTTGCCGTATGCATCAAGCGCCGGGCTGCCGGAATTACCACCGGTAGTGTGGTTGCGTGCAATGAAACAAACGGGCATTTTACCGTTGCTTCCGTACTGTCCATAGTCTTTGTTCTTGTACAGGCTCCTGAGCTTTTCCGGCAGATCAAACTCGTAATCGCCGGGCTTATACTTATCCATTACGCCATCGAGATAGGTATAATAATCATACTGTACAGCATCTCTCGGGTTGTACCCTTTTACATTGCCGTAAGTAACCCGCAGTGTGCTGTTGGCATCGGGATAAAACTTTTTCTCTTTCATTACTTCCATCTGTGCCTGCATATAGGTGCGGTTCAGCTGGTTGATCCTGCTTTGAAGTCCGGTGATGTTTTTTGAAACCGTGTTATTGTAATAAGTACTCAACTCAGCTATTAACTGGTTGGCATGGTTCATATCGTTGGCAGCCATCACCACTTCCGGATTAGAAGAAAGTTGTTGCAATACTTTATTTCCGTTTTGAAAGAGGTCTACATTATTATATAACTCATCAGCCAGTTTGCTTACATCGTTATTGTTTTCCTTGAGTTTATTCAGCAGGTATGGCGCTACAAATTCTTGTGGCTGATCTTTTACAAATTTATCTATCAACGCAATGAAGAGTTGTTTATCCACCACGGGGCTGTATTCCTTATAGATTTCAGCCAATCGTTCTTTTACTCCAGGCAATGCATTAGTAAAACCTTTTTCTCCGTTTTTCTCTTTGGCATTGCGCAGGCTGTTGAGCTGGTTGACAATCGCAAAAGCTTCAATGCGGCTCATGGTTTCATTGAAGAAATCACGGGCCAGCGAATATTTTTCAAACTCGTTGTAGGTCTTGACCAGGTCTAACAACAAGTTTCCATATGCTTCTTTCCATTGTGGATTTGCGTTCACTCTTTTTTGAAACTCTGCTTCATAGGCTTGTTTTTTTCCGAGTGCATTGGTGCTGGTGAGTCCCAATACTTCTCCCTGCCATTTTTTCCAGGAATTGGCAATACCGGCATACTTGGCAGCATACTGGATTTTGATCTGTTCATCCTTACGCATAAAACCATCGATCACTGCCAGTGCTTTATCACGGATGGCTATTTTAACCGGGTCATTCACTTTCATGATCTGCTCCACTGCTGCAGAATGTAAATACTGCGTGGTTCTGCCGGGAAAACCAAAGACCATGGTAAAATCATTCTCTGCCACACCGTCCAGTGAAATGGATAAAGAACGTTTGGGAACATAGGGCACATTATCCACTGAGTATTCAGCCGGTTTATTATCCTTGCCGGCATAAATTCGGAACATAGAAAAATCTCCGGTGTGACGGGGCCACATCCAGTTGTCGGTATCCTTACCAAAATTACCAACGGAAGATGGTGGTGCGCCAACTAAACGAACGTCTTTATATGTTTCTGTCACAAACAAGAAATACTGGTTGCCATCAAAGAAAGCCCTGATAAAACTATCCTGGTAGTTTTCCTTTTTTACATTCTTTCTGAGTTCGGCGATATTTTTATCAATAGCAGATTGTCTTTCTTTTTCATCCATATTCCTTGTCACCCCATTTAGCACCTGTTTGGTTACATCATCAATACGGATGATAAAAGTGACAAACAGCCCGGGATTAGGAATTTCTTCGGCATTATTGCGGGCCCAAAAACCGTCCCTGATATAATTATTCTGAATCGTAGAATGGTTTTGTATGGCATCAAAACCGCAGTGGTGATTCGTTAGTACCAGTCCTTTGGAAGAGATCACTTCCCCGGTACAAAAACCGCCAAAGCTGACGATAGCATCTTTCAGGCTTCCTTTATTAATATTATATATATCAGCGGCGCTGATCTTCATACCCATGCTTTTCATCTGTTTTTCATTGAGCTGGGCTAATAGCTGTGGCAGCCACATTCCTTCATCGGCCTTAGCTACAGAAAAAGCAAGGAGTAAAAAAGCAAGCAATGATTGTTTAAGCATCTTCATATGGAAAATTTTAGTGGCTGTAAAATTAGGTCATTCATCAGTAAAGCTTATTCCGCTTATCTATTTAGTAATGTGTATGACTTTAGTCATGTTGATTATTTTATAAACGGTCAATAGACTGCTGGCTGATCATTTTTTCTCCCCACCAGGCTGTGAATGAAGATAATTTTATGTGGATATCCTGATGTGGAACGTGGATATGAAACTGAAAGTTTAGGAATGAAGTTTTCTACGGACCGGTAAAAAGCATCCTGGTGTACAGAACTCACTTTTTATCCGTCTGAAATTAACAGCAGCAAGATTGTTTCACAGTGATGATTTTTTGCAGGTCGCATTTTCACATTCTTGTGGATATCATCATGAAATACAGTACTGGCAAGCAAACAATATGTGGATTACATGGTTTAATATGTGAATTATATCAATACTGTAATTTTGCCTTGCTGACTTATCCACCAATTCACACCCGTAATAATAATAAGCTCTTTTTTAAAAATATATATTATTAATACTATTGTATTAATACAGGCTTTGAAAAATTTTGATTTGAAAAATTGCCGGAGTTGACTGAACATTGCTCTCCTGAAGATCAGCCCAGGAAAAAAATAAAAAGATGAACACCGAGAAAGCAATACTGGAACAAGCAAAAAAAAATGTGGAGTCAAATGGTTTTCTGGATATTGACCTTGATCCCACTCTCGATCTTTTTGCTGCCATTGAACGGCTGAAGAAAGAAAAAAATGCCGTCTTACTGGCGCACTATTACCAGGAGCCGGATATACAGGATGTGGCTGATTATATCGGGGATAGCCTGGGGCTGGCACAGCAGGCTGAAAAGACCAATGCGGATATGATCGTTTTTGCAGGTGTTCATTTCATGGCAGAGACAGCGAAAATTTTAAACCCCGGCAAGAAAGTAGTGATCCCGGATTTAAAAGCCGGTTGTTCGTTGAGTGATAGTTGTCCGCCTGCATTGTTCAAAAAATTTAAAGCGCAACACCCGGACCATAAAGTGGTGAGTTATATCAACTGCAGCGCCGGAATCAAAGCGTTGAGTGATGTGATCTGCACCAGCAGTAATGCGAAATTCATTGTAGAAAGTTTTCCCAAAGACCAGCCATTGATCTTTGCACCAGATAAAAATTTGGGTGCTTACATCAACAAAATAACCGGCAGGAATATGGTTTTGTGGAATGGTGCCTGTATGGTGCATGAGATATTCAGCCTGGAAAAAATCACCAAATTAAAAGTCCGTCACCCGGAAGCAAAGCTGATTGCACATCCGGAATGCGAAGAACCTATATTGAGAATCGCAGATTATATTGGTTCTACTACAGGATTATTAAAGTACACACAAACTGACTCGGCACAGGAATATATTGTGGCGACGGAGACGGGTATTTTACACCAGATGATGAAGGCTTCGCCGGAAAAGACATTTATCCCTGCACCTCCCAACAACAGCTGCGCCTGCAATGACTGCCCGCATATGAAATTGAATACGCTGGAGAAATTATACCTGTGTATGGAGTATGAAACACCGGAAATTATCATGGAAGAGGAACTCAGGCTGGCCGCAAAAAAACCGATCGACCGGATGCTGGAGATCAGTAAGGCTGCGGGGCTGTAATTGGCGATTTAAGGCTAAAATTTTTGATTTTCCGGGTTTTGCTGTATACTTGCACCGGAAAGAGGCTGATAAGTATAGTTCTCCCAGGCTTTTATTCATCATTTACCCGCCTGTTTCTTTCAATATAAACTCAAAATTTCAGATTTCAAGATTGGTGACTTCGAGTTGTGACTAACATCAAGTTTTTTATATGTATGACATTCTCCAACTGAACGACATGCTCGTTCCTGAACTGCTGGATATAGCCGAGCAGTTAAAAATACCCAACGCAAAAAAGTTAAGCAAACAAGATCTTGTTTACAAGATATTGGACAGCCAGGCAATAGCCGGAGCTAAAGGCGCTAAACCCAGCGATGATGGTAAAAGAAAACGCATTGTAAAAACCAGCACCAGCACAGGTGGTAGTGAAGAAGCGGTGGTGGAAAGCGGTGATGAAGAAAAAACCAATATCAAAAAACCCCATATGGCCGTAAAAAAAGAAGCCCCTGTAAAACGGGGACGTAAAAAGACAGATGAGAAAGAAGTAGTGGCAGATGTAGCTGAACAATCAGCCCCGGCCGCAGAACCGGAAATGGATAGTAAAACAGCACAACTGGCTGAAGCTATTTTAAATGAGGCCAGCCAACAGACTGCTGAAAATACCGGACAAGGAGCCCCTAATAAAATATATCCTCAGCGTCGTGAACAACAGTTCAATGTGGAGTTTGACGGAGTGATATTAGGTGAAGGCGTTTTGGAAATGATGCCCGACGGATATGGATTCCTTCGCTCATCAGATTACAATTACTTATCATCACCGGATGATGTGTATGTTTCGCCTTCACAAATAAAATTGTTTGGTTTAAAAACAGGTGATACAGTACATGGCGCTGTTCGTCCTCCCAAGGAAGGAGAAAAATATTTTGCTTTATTAAAAGTAGATTCGATCAACGGCAAGAGCCCGGAAGAAGTTCGGGACAGGGTGCCGTTTGATTATTTAACTCCATTGTTTCCTTATGAGAAGCTGAATTTATTTACCACCGCTTCTGATTATTCTACCCGTATCATGGACCTGTTCACCCCGATAGGTAAAGGACAGCGGGGATTGATTGTGGCGCAGCCTAAAACCGGTAAGACGATGTTGCTGAAAGCAGTGGCCAATGCCATTGCGGCCAATCATCCGGAATGTTACCTGATGGTGGTGCTGGTAGATGAACGTCCGGAGGAGGTAACTGATATGGAACGTAGCATAAAGGGAGAAGTAATTGCTTCTACTTTTGATGAACCTGCTGAAAAACATGTGAAGGTTTCTACCATTGCCCTGCAAAAAGCAAAGCGACTGGTGGAGTGCGGACACGATGTGGTGATACTGCTTGATTCGATTACCCGTTTGGCAAGAGCACATAATACAGTAGCTCCTGCATCCGGTAAAGTATTATCCGGCGGTGTGGAAGCCAATGCGATGCAAAAACCAAAGCAATTCTTTGGCGCTGCCCGTAAAATTGAGGGAGGCGGATCATTAACGATTATTGCCACCGCCCTTGTTGATACCGGAAGTAAAATGGACGAGGTGATCTTTGAAGAATTCAAGGGAACCGGTAATATGGAATTACAGCTCGACAGAAGATTGTCTAACAAACGGATCTTCCCCGCTATTGATATCGTGGCATCCAGTACAAGGCGTGATGACCTGTTGCTGGAAAAAGATGTGCTGCAGCGGATGAACCTGCTCCGTGTTTACCTGACCGATATGAACACTGAAGAAGCGATGAGAGAACTGCAGAACCGGATGAAGGGAACCAAGGACAATGAAGAGTTTTTGGCGAGTATGAACAGGTGACCTGGATTCAATTTAATTAAAATGATTAGCATGATAAAGGCTGCTGTTTTTCGGCAGCCTTTTTATTTTTACAACCGATAATGGCGATTGAGAAAATAGATATTGACCAGTTTTTAGAATTAGCCAAACATCACCTTGTTTTTGATGTAAGAAGCCCGGGTGAATACAATCATGCACATATCCCCGGCGCTTATTCTTTGCCGTTGTTTACTGATGAAGAAAGAAAAGTGGTTGGTACAACCTACAAACAACAGAGCCGTGAACAAGCAATAAAGATTGGCTTAGACTTCTTCGGGCCGAAAATGCGAAAGACGGTGGAGGAGGCTGAGTCGATAGTCAGTAGTCAGGAGCCGGTAGCCGGTAGTCAACAGCCGAAAGACTCAAAACTCATCCTTGTTCACTGCTGGAGAGGTGGTATGCGCAGTGCAGCTGTTGCCTGGTTGCTGGACCTGTATGGCTTTAAAGTTTATACACTTATTGGCGGGTATAAGAAGTTTCGCAATCATGTTTTGGACACTTTCAAATTTCCATTCCGATTCAACATCCTCGGCGGCTTTACCGGTTCAGGAAAAACGGAACTATTAAAATCGCTGGCGGAAAAAGGCGAAAAAGTGATCGACCTGGAGGGAATTGCCAAACACAAGGGATCTGCTTTTGGCAATATCGGTATGCCGGAACAACCCAGCCAGGAGATGTTTGAAAATTTATTAAGCTGCCAGCTGAGAGCTACAAGCTGCCAGCAAAATGCTGAGTCATCGAAAGCCCCCTTTAGGGGGTTGGGGGGCATCTGGCTCGAAGACGAATCACAGCGCATCGGACATGTAAACATTCCCAACGACCTGTGGGCTACCATGCGGCGGTCGCCGGTATTTTACCTGGACATCCCTTTTGCCGAAAGGCTCAAACATATTGTGCAGGAATATGGTCAATTAGACGCCGAAAGAATGATCGGGGCGATTGAGCGAATTAGTCAAAAACTGGGCCCGCAGAACGCAAAATCGGCCATTTTGTGGCTAAAAGAAGGCAAAATCACCGAAAGTTTCGAGATTTTGCTACAGTATTACGATAAGTTTTATTTCAGGTCTTTACACAATCGGGAGGCGCTGGATACGTTATTACATACGATAAAGTGTAAATCCGTATCCACTGAAAATGCCAATATCCTCATTCGTGAAACCAGTCTGCAACAACAAAAATCTTAGGCTCACCGCCCTGCTGCTCATTACCCCCCTGTTTTTCTTTGGACAAAGCCTGACCGGATTATGGGTTGGCTCCGTGCATAATGACAGTGCCACGGTCCGCAAAGACCAGTCATTCGAAATTGCCCTGACCGAGTACCGGGGTAAAGTATATGGTTATTCCCGGAGTGAATTTATTGTCAACGATACGCTTTATTACATTGTAAAAAGAGTAAAGGGAACCATTGAAGGAGATGTATGTGAGGTGACCGATGATGAAATAATCGCTTATAATTTTCGGGGCAAACTGGATAAAGGAATAAAAGTAACCAGCACTTTTCGCCGCAATAAAGGCGATAGTACCTGGTATCTGGATGGAACCTGGAAAACTAATGCAACGAAACGATATTACTCCATCACCGGAAAAGTGGGACTGGAAGAAGAAAAAGACCTGACGGCCTCGAAAATATTTCCTCATTTGGAAGAACTAAAACTGGCCAATGACGTGGCTTTTTACAAAGAAAGAGAAGACGGTGCGCCGATCGTAAAAATTGCAAAACCGGAGAAAATAAAAACCGAATATTCTACTGTACCGGAAATTTCTTCATCAGCCACAGAGCTGGTTGTTGCTCAGCCACAATTTGAAAGAGCAGAATCAATACCAGTAGTGAAAAAGGCGGAAAGCGATCTGCCTAAAACGGATACAAAAAGTATTCCTTCATCGACCATTGATATAAGACCTGCAGTGGTTGAAACAAAGGTGGCCGTAAGTAAGCCACCCGCCGAAGAAGCTTCAACAAATAAAGAAGTTGTAAGAACAGCCAATGAAACAAAAACACCGGATGTTGCTGTGGCGGACAAGAATGCTGCAAGCAATAAAATAAATAACCCTGACATTGCAAAAGCTACTGCGAATAATCAGCCAGCGGTTACTCCTACCGATAAAAACCCTTCAATCAGTAAAATAAACAGCCCTGAGAATGTAAAAAATTCAGCGAACAAGCAACAGGCAACAATTGCTGAGCCAGTTGCAAATAACGCCACAAAGCAGGTAACCGGGGATAATAAGACAGCTGCTCAATCAACAACAACTGTTCCTGACAACAAAGCAAATGTTGTGGCGGCCAATAATAGCGGAACACCAATTGTTGCAAAAAATAATCAACCCACGGTTATTAATTCAGCCAACAACAATACGGTTGTTGCCAAACAAGAAGTGGCTGCTGGTAAACCAGTAGTAAAGCCCACAACGGTTCCGGATAAATCAACCGTTGCTCCAAAAGAAAACAATGCTATTGCGAAAACAACAACTGCTGCCAGTTCAACACAGCCTGTTATTTCTCCTGTAATAAACCAGGTGGGCAAGAATGAAGTTGTGGATGAAAAAAAATTAGCAGGTGTTAAAGCAACGGAGAAGAGGGAAACAGCAACTACACCGACAATTGAAAGGGTGCCTATACCCGCAGTAGATATTACTCAAAAAGCGTCTTTGATCGCCGGCAGAAAATCTGAATTCTCACAGGTGGTGAATTTTACATCCGACAGCCTGGAGCTGGCCTTGTATGATAACGGAGAAATTGATGGCGATACCGTAAGCCTTTTCCTGAATGGTGAAGTGCTGATGGCTAAGCAAGGATTGAAGGCTAGCGCCATTAAGAAAACGATCTATATCACTCCCGGCAATGAAGATTTTACACTGGTTTTGTTTGCCGAAAACCTCGGAAAATATCCGCCCAATACCGGCCTGCTGGTAGTTCATGATGGAGAAGATGTGTACAATCTCCGTTTCAGTTCCGATTTCCAGAAGAGTACAGGCATAGTGTTTCGGAGAAAGAAATAGTTTTATCAGTAAAGGCGCAGGGAAAGAAACAGGGGCCATAAATCACACTAATTTTCCCGAATAAAGCAGGTTGTCTGCAACAACAAACCGAATTTTGCAGAATGACTATCGACTCTCTGCTCCCGACTCCCAACTCTATTCGTCTCACCCAATATTCTCATGGTGCCGGCTGCGGTTGCAAGATTGCACCCAAAGTGCTCGACGAAATTCTGAAAAGCAATATCTCCCTTCCCGATAATGGTCGGTTATTAGTGGGCAATCACAGTAAAGATGATGCGGCTGTATATGATATGGGAAACGGTACGGCGCTTATTTCTACTACCGATTTCTTTATGCCCATCGTAGATGATCCGTTTGATTTTGGAAAAATTGCTGCCGCCAACTCCATCAGCGATGTATATGCTATGGGCGGAAAACCGCTGATGGCGATTGCTATCCTGGGATGGCCGGTTGAAAAGATACCTGCCGACATTGCACAACGAGTGGTGGAGGGCGGAAGGACCATTTGTGCAGAAGCAGGCATTCCTTTGGCTGGTGGCCACAGTATTGATTCACCCGAACCGATTTTTGGTTTGGCGGTTACTGGTATAGTACCAAAAGAAAACCTGAAACAAAACAATACCGCACAGGAAGGCGATTATTTGTTTTTGACCAAACCGCTGGGCGTTGGCATCCTGGCCACGGCACAAAAAAGAGGATTGCTAAAAGAAGAACACCTGCCGGCACTCATCAGCCAGCTAACGGCATTGAATAAAGTGGGCGAAGAGCTGGGTAAGATAAAAGGAGTAACTGCTATGACCGATGTAACCGGCTTTGGCCTGTTGGGACATTTAATGGAGATGGCCGAAGGCAGCGGACTTAGTGCGGAAATATATTATGATAAACTACCGGTAGCGGCCGGGGTAAGAGAATACATTGCCCAGCGCATTTTCCCTGATGCTACTACCCGTAACTGGAGCAGCTACAGCGATAAAGTGAAATTTGAAAAAGGTGTGAATGT
>JBGARY010000004.1:0-140551 GCA_044229985.1 Chitinophagaceae bacterium | reverse complement strand
GGACAGGAGCAGTGCTCAATAAAACTTCTACGGCAAGAAATGCAGTGTTCTACGGCGAGAAAGCCATTGACCGCAGTCCCTGTGGTACAGGCACCAGCGCCAGGATGGCGCAATGGTACGCCAAAGGCAAACTGAAGAAAGGAGATTCGTTTATTCATGAAAGTATTATCGGCAGCCAATTCATTGGCCGGATAGAAGAGGAGCTAACTTTACACGGAAAGCCGGCTATTCGTCCCAGTGTGGAAGGCTGGGCGAAAATTTATGGCTACAATAAAATCTGGATAGATAAAGAAGATGATCCGTATGCGTATGGCTTCCAGGTGATATAATTTAAATTTTTTTCATGCACCGATTCCAACTGTTTATTTTCTTCCTGCTTATTTCAACATCCGTTTGCCGGGCGCAATATCCTTTTAACAATCCTTCATTGCCCGTTGATAAAAGAGTGCATGATTTGCTTGATCGGCTGACAACGGAGGAGAAGGTCAGCCTGTTGTTGTATAATAGCCCGGGTGTAGAGCGGTTGGGTATTCCGGCATACAACTGGTGGAATGAAGCCTTGCATGGAGTTGGCCGTGCAGGCAGGGCCACGGTGTTTCCGCAGGCAATTGGAATGGCTGCCACTTTCAATGATGCATTGTTGCAACAGGTAGCTACTGTTATCAGTAATGAAGCAAGGGCCAAGTATAATATTGCGGTTAAAAATAATAACCGGGGGCAATACCTTGGGTTAACGTTCTGGTCGCCCAATATCAACATCTTCCGGGATCCCCGCTGGGGCCGTGGGCATGAAACTTATGGAGAAGATCCACTCCTTACCGGCCGCATGGGAACTGCTTTTGTAAAAGGAATGCAGGGAGATGACCCCCGCTATTATAAAACAGTGGCCTGCGCCAAACATTTTGCTGTGCACAGCGGCCCGGAACATTCACGGCATTCCTTTAATGCAGTTGTGAGTGCTAATGACCTGCACAATACATACCTGCCTGCATTCAAAAAATTAGTGACGGAAGCAAAAGTCGGCGGGGTGATGTGTGCCTATAACCGCTTAGACAGTTTGCCTTGCTGCGGCAGTTCATTTTTGCTGCAGGATATACTGCGCAAAGAATGGGGTTTTAAAGGATACCTTGTTACAGATTGCTGGGCTTTGGATGATATTTTTCGTTATCACCAATATGTAAAGACGCCGGAGGAAGCCGCTGCTATCGCCATCAAAAACGGGGTAAATGTAGAATGTGGCAATACGCTGAACACATTACAGAATGCGATGAAGCAGGGATTGCTCACTGAATTGGATATTGATGCTTCTCTTGCCATCAACCTGGAAGTACTGATGAAACTGGGCTGGTTTGATAAACAGGATAAAACAGCTTTTGCCCAATTAGGAGAAAAGGATATCAACAACGAAGCCGGAAGGCAGCTTGCCCGCAAAACAGCGGCACAATCCATGGTGCTGCTGAAAAACAGTAATAACACATTGCCGCTTTCCAAAAACCTGCAACGCATTTTGGTAACAGGTCCCAACGCAGATGATATCAATGTGCTGCTGGCCAATTACAATGGGAATTCCGGTAATATGGTTACCGTGCTGGAAGGAATTACCAGTGCGGTGAGTTCGTCCACCGTTATCTATCATAACCGGGGATGTGATCTTACTGATACAGTATTGCAGAATGTGCATTGGATGACAGGCGAAGCGGATGCCGTGGTGGCAGTTATGGGATTATCGCCATTGCTGGAAGGTGAAAACGGAGATGCTTATTTATCACAGGCAGGCGGTGATAAAAAAGATATTTCATTTCCATATGCACAACTCAAATACCTGCAGCAACTGAGAGAGAAAACAAAAAAACCATTAGTTGTGGTTATCACAGCAGGATCAGCAATAGAATTGAAAGAAGTTGAAAAGATTGCCGATGCTGTACTGCTGGCCTGGTATCCCGGCGAGCAGGGGGGGAATGCGGTGGCAGATATCCTGTTTGGCAAAATAAATCCTGCCGGAAGACTGCCGGTTACTTTTTATCAATCGAACAATGATCTTCCGGCATTTGACGATTATTCCATGAAGGGAAGAACCTATCGCTATTTCAATGGCGAGGTGCAGCATCCATTTGGATTTGGATTGAGTTATACTTCATTTGACTATAACGGATTGGTGGTTTCATCTTCCTCGTCTGGTTATTCTTTTCAGTTTAGCATTAAGAATACCGGGAACTTAAGCGGGGATGAAGTGCCGCAGTTATATGTACGAAGGGTAAGTGCCGGTGCAGGTGAACCCATAAAACAGCTGAAAGATTTCAAAAGGGTGAGTATAGCAAGTGGCAAAGCTGTAAAGGTTAGTTTGCAGTTAAAAATTTCAGAACTGGAATATTTTGATGAGCAAAAAGGTAAATGGCTTATTTATCCCGGCGAATATGAAATTATGATCGGGGGTTCTTCCGAAGACAAAAAACTGGTTCATCGGTTAACAATTAAGTGATTTGAAAAAAGAAAAACTGATACAATTATTTGTTGTAACGGCTTTAATCGCCGGCTGCAGGCAAATGAACAATGAGAAAGATGTGGTGAAGGAAAATGATTTGCCGGATCAGTTTCTTGTTGTTTTAGGTATTGCACAGGATGCCGGTTTTCCGCAGGCAGGCTGCGAGAAAGAATGTTGTGCTGCCTATTACTCAGGGATGGAAGAAAAGAAAGGGGTTACCAGCCTGGCACTGGTGGACAAAAAGAACAAACAATACTGGTTATTCGAAGCCACGCCGGATATAGCAGCACAATTAAAAAATCTCCAGGATTATTTACCTGCTGTTGATTATACACCGGATGGTATTTTTATCACTCATGCACATATTGGTCATTACACCGGCCTGATGCAACTCGGCAGGGAAGCAATGGGAGCAAAGGATATTCCCGTTTGGGTGATGCCACGAATGGATTCATTCATCCGGAATAACGGTCCCTGGAGCCAGTTAGTTTCATTACAGAATATTAGATTAAACCGTTTGAATGCAGACAGCACTGTTCAGTTGAATGCTTCTTTTAAAGTAACACCAGTTAAAGTGCCGCATCGTGACGAATACTCGGAAACAGTTGGCTTCATAATCCAGAGTGATAAAAAGAAAGTGTTATTTATTCCGGATATCGACAAATGGGAAAAGTGGGAGAGGGATATTGTTGCACAAATCGGAAAAGTGGATATAGCCTTGCTTGATGGTACATTTTATAAAAACGGTGAACTGCCCGGAAGGGATATGCGGGAAGTGCCGCATCCTTTTGTGGAAGAGAGCCTGCAAAAATTTTCGGTCCTATCTTCGGTGGATAAATCAAAAATAATTTTCATTCATTTCAATCATACCAACCCGTTGCTGAAGAAAGCGTCTGCTGAGAAAGAAAAAGTGAGAAAAGAAGGATTTGCGGTTGCGGAAGAAGGAATGGTTATTGAATTATAAAGTTGCTCAATATTCATGAAAGCGATTGTAATCGGTGGCGGTATTATTGGTTTAAGTTCGGCTTTGTATTTACGGAAATCAGGCTGGGATGTTACAGTTGTTGATATGGGTGATTTCACTGACAACTGCTCTTATGGCAACGCCGGCTATATCTGTCCCAGTCATTTTATTCCTTTGGCCACACCTGGTATTGTAAAGAAGGGACTGAAATGGATGTGGAATTCCAAAAGCCCGTTTTATGTACAGCCAAGGCTGGACCTGAACCTCATCAGCTGGGGTTTAAAATTTATGCGCAGCGCCACCAAACAAAATGTGGATCAGGCGGCTGTACCCCTCAGGGATATTGCCCTGCTCAGTCAGCAGGAATATGAAGCATGGACCCAATTGCCCGGGTTTGATTTTGCTTATGAGCGGAAAGGCCTGCTCGAAATTTTCCAGACACAGGAAGGAGCAGACCATGCACAGCATACAATGGAGAAAGCTCATCAGCTTGGCTTGACGGATACAGTGGTATTAAGTAAAGCCGAATTGGATAAGCGGGAACCGCAAACAAGGATCAATGCCCTTGGTGCTTTATTCTTTAAATGTGATGCACATTGTTATCCCAATAAGCTGATGAGTGATCTCATCGCATACCTGCAGTCATCCGGTGTGCAGTTGCTGAGTGGTCATGAAGTAAATGGCTTTGAAACCGGCTCAGGAAAAATCAATAAAATAATTACTTCAAAAGGCGCTATAGCAGCGGATGAAATGGTGATGGCCACCGGCTCATGGGGAAGGAATACGGCAAAACTGTTAGGTATACATATTCCGCTGATGCCGGGCAGGGGTTATTCTGTTACACTGGAAGATTCCCCCTACCAGGTCAATTACCCTTCTGTACTGGTAGAAGGAAGAGTTGCGCTGACGCCGATGAACGGTAATAAAATCCGCTTTGGAGGAACGATGGAGATCACTTCGCATAAAACGCCGCCGCGGATGAACCGGGTGCAGGGAATACTGGATGCAGTGAAGAGATATTATCCTGAATTTGATGTACCGCTGCCTCCAAAAGAAAAAATATGGTATGGATACCGGCCCTGTTCTGCAGATGGTTTGCCGTATATCGGGAGAGTAAAAAAATATAGCAACCTTACTATTGCAACCGGGCATGCTATGCTGGGCCTGAGTTTGGGCGCCGGAACCGGTAAGCTGGTGAATGAAATTGTCAACCATTCCGCTTTGAGTATGGATATTCGGCCTTTTGCTGTTGAAAGGTTTTCATAAAATACCCGTCGGCAGTTAATATCATTTCAATCATTCCAATCTGTGGGTTACTTTTACAGCCTCGTATGAACTGTATATCTACCCGCTTGCCTTACCGCCAGACAGGGGCTTTCTCAAAGATTGCCATGGATTATATTGACCAGGCTGATGCGCTAAAGCCTTTTTTTGCTTTACCGCCAACCTTGCAGGGCTTGCAAAAAGCAATCGAAAACCGGAAACAATTTGCCACCAACCGGGATGACCTGGTCAAGGAATTAAAGAAGCAGTATGAGAATGTAATTACTTCCGAAAAAGTAAAGGCTAATATCGAACTGTTATCATCGGCTGATACATTTACCATCACCACGGCTCACCAGAATAATATTTTTACCGGGCCACTGTATTTCATCTATAAGATTATTCATGCGATCAAACTGGCGGACTCATTAAAAACAAGTTTGCCTGCTTACAACTTTGTACCCATTTTTTATATCGGCTCAGAAGATGCTGACCTGGATGAGCTGAACCATATTAACCTGGGTGGTGAGAAATTGGTTTGGCAAACCCAACAAACAGGCGCCGTAGGCCGGATGAAAGTAGACAAGGATCTGGTGAAGCTGATTGGATTGATGGAAGGTCAGCTGGGTGTATTGCCAAACGGCAAAGAGTTCATGGCTATGCTCCGGGAACATTACAAAGAAGGAGAGAGTATCAGCCAGGCAACGTTTCATCTGGTGAATAGTTTGTTTGCCGAGTACGGATTGGTGATCGTGTTGCCGGATAACCCGGCCTTAAAAAGACAGATGATCCCTTTGTTTAAAGATGAACTGCTGCACCAGCATTCAGCCGCCATTATTGAAAATGCAGCAGGTCAATTGGAAGCAGCGGGTTACAAAGTGCAGGCCAGTGGCAGGGAGATCAATTTGTTTTATTTAGAAGAGGGAATCCGTAACCGGATTGAACTGAAGAACGGCCAGTACCGGGTGGTGGATACAAAACTTGTTTTTACAAAGGATGAAATTTTGCAGGAACTGGAATCTCACCCGGAACGATTCAGCCCTAACGTAATACTGCGTGGATTGTATGAGGAAACCATTTTACCCAATATTGCATTTATCGGCGGAGGAGGGGAGACGGCCTACTGGCTGCAGCTGAAAGACTTGTTTGCCCATTATGCTATTCCTTATCCTGTACTGGTTCTTCGCAATTCCTTTTTAGTGGTAGAGAAAAAATGGCAGGAGCTGATTGGTAAATTGAATTTGACGATTGAAGATTTCTTTTTACCCGAACAGCAATTACTCAATAAACTGGTGCTGCGTGACAGTAAGAACGATGTTAAACTAAACGGCTCACTGGATGAAGTAGAAAAATTATACGAATCATTCAAGAAACAGGCAGCAGCAATTGATACTACGTTGGAAAAACATGTGGATTCTTTGAAATCCAAAACAGTTTACCGCCTCCAGGAACTGGAAAAGAAAATGCTGCGGGCTGAAAAAAGAAAGTTCAGTGACCAGCAACGCCAGATACAAACAATACAGGCCCATTTATTCCCCGGCAATGGTTTGCAGGAACGGGTGGAGAATATCACTTATTACTATGCCCGCTGGGGTGCATCGTTTCTCAAAACCCTCTATGATAACTCCCTTGGGCTGGAACAGGAGTTTGCTATCTTATCTGAGCAGTAGAAATTATTACCGCTTTCTTAAGTAAAGGCTCAATGTAAATCCATTCTTTTTCAATGATGAGAGGGCACTGGCATAATTGCTGGTACCAGCATCATCTCTCCATTCTGATAAACCAGCTGAGTATTTTAATTCAGGGGATAAAATGATTCCTGATTTCAGCAAGTTGATATCAACACCCAATCCACCATCGCCGAGGAATAATGATTTTTTTACCGGTAGTAACTCATCTGCTGAGGCTGCACCATTCAGCATATAGCTGAATGAAGGACCAAGAGCAATATAAGGAGCAACATTCTTATTACCCAGCCTTATTATCAATGGAAGTGAAACATTGATTGAACTGCTTTTCACACTAATTGTTTCGGTTGTAATGGGCCCGCCGGTAACATTACGGCGCTGAAAATCTATGTCCGTATTGCCAAAACTTACCGTTGCTGAAGGCCTGATGGAAATACTGCCACCAAGATTTACCTGGTAAATGATACCAAGGTTGCCGCCGGGAGTAGTCGCAGCATCCACACCCACAAATCCTGTATTTACATTACCAGAGAATGTAGGGTTCGACTGGCTAAGCCCTCCGCCTGCAGTGAAGCCAAAGCTGGCTTTCCTCAATGGAGTAGTATTCTTTTTTGTGTCGTTTGGTTTTTTACTGATAGCTTTTTGAACCAATGCCAGTGTAGTTAATGCACATGTCCATTTAGGAGCAGTTTTTGTTGCCTTGTCGGCATAATACAAAGCACTGTCTGTTTTATTATTGGCGAGGTGCAACAAAGCCAGTTTATTTTGTATGTATGCACCATTGGGATCGATCTTTAGTGCTGCATAGGCATTCTGAAAAGCCATGTCATCGCTGCTTGATTTGAGGAGGTACATTCGTCCGAGCAATGCATTGGCAAAATCGGGGTCATCTTGTCTTACCAGGTTAATTGCTTTTTCCAGTCTTTGTCCTGCTTCGTAGTTTTCTTTTTTCTCTTTGGCAGAAGGTTCATCGCTGCAATCCAGGTAGCGGTTTACTCTTTGTTGTGCATCATTGATAATTTCAACGGCCAGCGTTGATTGTGCATCCAGTGTATAAGGATTGCCTTTGTATTTTTTATCTAATTGCTGGTAGTAATACTCTGCTGACGCATTCCCTGTGAGATTCTTTTCCCGGATGGCCTTATAAAACAGGTTATATGTTTCCTGCAGGGTAGTATCTGCCAGGTAAAAGTCAAATGCGTTATTCAGCATTCCTTCGAATGAATCTCCTGCCCGGTTCTGTTTTTTTTGTTGCATCCATTTCTGCAGATAAGCGGCATCCACCTGGCTGATGACATTTTCGCTATTGGCATCGCAGCAGAAATAAGGTTGTTGTTTCTTCCTGAAACGCTGTTGCGCTACAGAAGGTACATTCTTGTCTACATATTTCCTGATCTCTGAATAAGTGATCTTATTATCCGGGCTTCCTTCCGCATCAGCCAGTCCGCTTAAACCATCCACCAAATACCAGGTAAACAAACCATGCCCGTTGCCAATGGAGGCATCTTCCAGCGATTCCTGACCGGCTGCTGTTGCCAGCATCATGATCTCGCCAACTTTTTTCTCTGTGACGGCGGTGTTTAAGAAGCTCAATCCTTCGGCACCGCCGGGCAATTCGTTGGAGCGGCAGGCATCCATCACAAAAAAAACTTCTACTCCTTTGCCCGTTTCAGCTGCTATTTTCTTTTTCAGGTTATATAGTTGAATAGCACCGCCAACAAGGTAATTGTTTTTGTCGCCGGCGGGGTTACAATCATATCCCAAAAAGAAATACTGGTCTTCATCAATTGCATCACCATGACCGGCGAGGTAAATAAAAAGCCGGTCACCTTTTTGCAGTTGTTTATATTTTAACCATTGAAAACCCTTTGTCCAGAAATTGGCACTCATTGCCTGGTCATTAAGCAGGCAAAAAATATTATCTTCTTTTACACTGCCGCCTCCGGGAGATTTTAAAAAGTCCCTGAACAACTCGGCATCCTTATCTGCATAAGTAAGTGGCCGGACATATTTGTATTTGGAAATACCCATTACAATAGCAAAAGTTTGCGGTCCGGTTACAGAAGGATCACGGGGTTTGAGGGGTGTTTGTGCAGTAGTGGAATTTGCAAACAGCAAAACGGATACTGACAAAATGAGCAATAGCTTTTTCATAATCCCGGACGGTTTTGGTTAGGTTGATTGATCAGTAAAATACAGAATTTCTTACAGCTTGCTTAATCCTTTTGGACAATGACCCTGAAAAGGGTGCTGCTTCCATTGTCGTTATCTGCTGCCAGGATAAGTTGAAGAAAATCGGATGTTTCTTTTGTAATGCAAACGGATTCAATTTTTTGGCCCTTGAATTTGGGGTCGAGTGATTCAAGGTCGATTATTTTATCAGGATTGATCGCTTTCCATCTTTTCTTACTGCTTATGTTATTTATGATCCAGAGATAACTTTTGCCAATAGCCCCATCGTCCATACTATTGCGGGTATCTTCGGTAGAAACTGTCAGAAGTAGCCGGTCGCTTTTTTTTGCATAAGCAAGGCCGGAAATACCGCTGAAAAGACTGCTGTCTGTTCCGGAACTTGTGAGTAAAGTGGTGATTTGAGTCAGTGATTGGTTTACCCAAAATCTGGAATCGGTAAAGATTAGATGGTTCTTTGGATAACCTTTGCTTCCTCTTGCAGCAAGAATAAAAGAGCCGGGAATGGCTGTTGCACCTTCAACGTTGAGTTCCTTGATGCCATTCAGTTGTAATCGCTGATAAAAAGTGTCAAGACGGATGCTGTCACTTTTTTTATTGCTATAATCAATTAACCATCCCACATTTCTTTGCGGTGAGGCGGAACCTGAGCCCAGCAACAACAAATGACCGTCATTTGTGAAGGCAGCAGCTTCCAGGTCAGGTTTGATGGCTTTAGGTATTTTCTTCTCATTGCCGGGGTAGAGGCGAATTGAATCAACAACAGATAAAACGCTGTCCAGCACCAGCAGGTGCGTAGCATCATCGCCAATAACATAAAAATTATTGTTGTGATATTCTATTCCGGATGCAGAAGGATAGGAGGGAAATTCAACAACTTCTTCGAGTAATTCATTACTGCCACAAGAAAAAGTACTAATTATCAGAAAGAATAATAAAGCTTTTCTTAATGTTTGAACCACATAGACACATAGATACATAGGCTGACGCATAGATTAAATCATTCTTCGGCTAATAAAGTAAACAGGTTATTAACGAGTGTTTTTTGTCCTTCTTTAAAAATATTTACAGAATGAAAATTAATGAGTATTCCTTTGGGCTTATTAAGCATTTGCATATAAGAAAGCAGAATGGCGTCATGTATTGGTAAGAGACCTTCCTGGGCCTTCAATTCAACGCATAGTATGTCCTCAATTAATACATCAAGCCTTAGTTCGGTATCTAATTCAATTCCTTTATAGGATACTGGCACCCATAACTGATTCTGAAATTTAATGCCTCTCAGACTAAGCTCTTTCAGGAAACATTTTTCATACACACTTTCCAATAAACCAGGGCCAAGAAACTTGTGAACTTCGATTGCGCAGCCTATTACATTATATGTAAGTTCGTTTAGATATTTCTTCGTCACTTTCATATACAAACTATGTGAAAAACTATGTTTCTATGATCCTATGTGGTTTGGGAAAAAATCAATTCAATCGAATTTATTTTCCCATCCTTCCTTTTTCAGTTTCTCCACTTTTATCAGCACTTCATTGTTCAGCGAATTTTTATAGTCTGCTACTTTTTGTGAAATGCTTTCGTCCGCAATAGCAAGAATTTCTGCAGCAAGGATTCCTGCATTTTTAGCCGCATTCAGTGCAACAGTGCCCACTGGAACACCATTGGGCATTTGCAGTATGGATAAAACAGAATCCCACCCATCTATTGAATTGGAAGATTTGATGGGAACACCAATTACCGGCAGTATGGTAACGGACGCCACCATGCCTGGAAGATGCGCTGCTCCGCCAGCACCTGCAATGATGATTTTCAAGCCTCTTTCCTTTGCCTTTTGAGCATACTCGATCATGCGGTGGGGAGTGCGGTGCGCTGATACGACTGTTACTTCGTGGGGGATGCCAAATTGTTTCAGGATGTCTGAGGCAGCCTGCATTACATTCAGGTCACTGTCGCTGCCCATGATGATGCCAACCAAAGGATTCATGCGGATAAATTTGATTTCAAAAGTAACCCGAAACCATCAACCAGCAACCAGAATCTATTTCATGAGGTCACCTTTTAATCGCAACAATTCAGTTTCTGCCAGTTTCGTATTATAACGGGCTGTTATCAGCCTTGTATAAGCATCCTGTAAGCTTTTTTCAGCCTCTTTCAATTGAATTAGAGTGGTAGAGTTCAGTTTATAGACCTGGAAAACAATACTGACATTTTCTTTTGCCAGTAAAATGTTATCTTCTTCCAAAGCCAATGCTTTTTTCTGTTGTTCATATTCCAGGAAGGCATTGATCACTGAAAGATTGAGTAACGACTTCTGGTTGTCAAAAAACATTCGCTGGTATTGGATATTCAGTTCCTGCTGCCTGATAAGCCGTTTGGTATTGAAGCCATTAAAAATTGGTATTGTAGCAGTGAGACCATAGTTGAAACCTTTGTTTTGGCTGAAAACAGGCAGGGCAGGGTTCAGGGCAAGGTTATTATTGTTCCTAGAAAAGTTATAGGCTGAATTGAATGAAACCACCGGGAACCTGTCTGCTTTTAATTCTTTTAGCGTAAAACCTGCTATGTCAATATTCTTCCGGGTGATCAATAATCCGGGGTTAGTCGATTCAAGTCCGTTCTGAATATCGCCTAACGAAAGTTTTGTATTCAAAGGGATGGAATCGCTTACATCATAAGGTGGGGCGTCCAGCACATTCATAGCCTGGTTAAGCTGTTCTTTCAGCTGGCTTATTAAAGTAAGCTGCTCCAGTTGCAATGCCTTTTGTGCATTATTATCCACTTTACTTTGCAGCACATCAGGCTTGGCGCCCACACCAATGTCCAGTTTGTATTGCGCCAGTTTTACTCTTTCCTGGCTCAGAAGGATCTGTTCCTCAATCGCCTTCAGTTGTTGTTTTTGCCTTACAATATTGTAATAGGTATTTATGACAGTAGCAACCGTATTGATGATCTGCTGCTTGATACCTAACTCGCCAAGTTTTACGAGTTCTTCTGCCTTATCTCTTGTGGCAAACATCCGCAGTCCGTCAAATAGTGTCCAGTTAAGGCTCACACTGCTGTTCAGGTTATTTGTTTTTACCTTACCTTCTCTTTTGGTATTATTACTGAATTCCTGTGTTTGCTTGTTATTGTTCCATGTTGTGCCAACATTGGCATTCAATCGTGGTAAGAAAGCTGCGTTACGATAAGAATAATTAAGTGCAGCTACTGCAGAATCATTTTTTGACAATTGTATATCAAAATTCTGTTTTAGTGCGGTGGCAATGGCTTCTTCGAGAGTAAGCAAACGCTGTGCACCGGCTTGCAGGGTTATGGAACAGAGTATAAAAAACAAACTTCTTTTCATAATGATCATGTCTTCTTAGGAATGTTCTGTAACAATTTCGGGTACTTTTGTTTCCTTGTGAATAAATTGGTCAATCTCACTCTTCTTCTTTTTACCTGACATAAAGGAGTACATAGCTGGAATTACGAATAAAGTAAGCACCAGTGAGAATAAGATGCCGCCAACAATCACCACACCAAGCGGAATACGGCTGGTGGCAGCGGCGCCCAATGAAAGGGCAAGAGGTAATGCCCCCAGTGCCATAGCAAGGCTGGTCATCAGGATAGGACGGAAACGTTGGGTGGCAGAGTAAATAGCTGCTTCTCTTTTCTCCATACCCTTCATTCGGTTCTGGTTGGCAAACTCTACGATAAGGATTCCATTTTTGGTCACAAGACCAATTAGCATAATCATACCGATTTGTGAAAAGATATTCAAAGTGTGACCAAATAACCACAAAGACAAAACAGCACCGGCAATGGCCAATGGTACCGTGAACATGATGATCAGCGGATCAATAAAACTTTCAAACTGTGCGGCCAGGATCAGGAAGATCAGTCCAAGAGCCAGTAAGAAAGCAAAGCTGGTATTGCTGGAACTTTCTGCAAAATCTCTGGATGAACCGGAAAGAGAAGTGGTAAAGGTTTCATCCAGTAATTTATCAGCTATCTTATTCATTTCTTCGATACCGTCTCCAATAGTAAACCCGGGCTGCAAACCTGCAGAAATAGTGGCAGATTTATAACGATTGAAGTGATAGATCGTTGGAGGTGTGTTGGATTCATAAGTGCTGACCAGGTTATCCAGGCTGATCATTTCACCCCGGCTATTTCGTACAAATAGCATCTTAAGGTCGTTGGGGTCATCCCTGTCAGTTCTTGCCACCTGGCCCATTACCTGGTACTGCTTACCATCTTTGGTAAAGTAGCCGAGGCGACGGTTACTGTACGCCAGTTGTAATGTTTGTGAAATATCATTGACACTCACACCCAATTGTGCTGCCCTTAAACGGTCAATTTCGACTCTTAATTCCGGCTTATTGAATTTGAGGTCAACATCTGCATTCATCAGCACTTTGCTTTGCCTTGCTTCTTCCAGTATTTTTGGAAGCATAGCAGTCAGTTTATCAAAGTTGTTGTTCTGTATAACAAAAGAAACGGGTTGTCCGCCGCGGCGGTTTACGGAGATGGTCTGTTCTTCAATGGCAAAAGCCCTTCCTTCATTGTATTTGGGAAGATGGCGATTTACCATGGATACAATTTCCTTCTGTGATCTTTTTCTTTCATTGGGTGGTGTCAGTGTCACCCTTACAAAACCTGTATTAGCATTACCAGAGCCAGTAAAGCCCGGGGAGGTAACACTCAAAACCATATCTTTTTCAGGCACAGAGTCGAGCATGAAATTGGTGAGCTGGTTTACAAACCTGTCCATGGCATCAAACGATGTTCCTTCAGGTGCCGTTAACTGAAGCCTGAACTGGCTTCTGTCTTCCATTGGGGCTAACTCTGACTGAAGATTACGGCCGATGAAAAAGATGGCAGCGATACACAAGCCAATAAGCACAAAAGCCAATCGTCTTACTTTCATAAACGACCTGAGGGCTTTTTGATAGGTATTCTCCATCCAGCGAAAGAACGGTTCGGTCTTTAAATAAAACCAGGAGTGTTTATGAACATCTTTTTTGGTAAGCTTTACGTTCAATACCGGTGTCAAAGTCAATGAAACAAATGCGGAGATAAGTACAGCACCGGCTACCACAATGCCAAATTCACGGAAAAGTCTTCCTACAAATCCCTGTAAGAAAATGATCGGGAGAAATACAACCGCTAATGTGATAGATGTGGCAATTACGGCGAAATAAATTTCCTTTGAACCCTCTACTGCGGCCTGCCACTTGTTCATGCCCTTTTCCATCTTTTTGAAGATGTTTTCTGTGACAACGATTCCATCATCCACCACAAGGCCGGTAGCCAGAACAATGGCCAGTAATGAAAGCACATTGATGGTAAAACCCATCAGGTACATAATGAAGAAGGCGCCAATGAGTGATACAGGGATGTCAATCAGCGGACGGATAGCAATGATCCACTCCCGGAAGAAAGCATAGATGATCATCACCACCAGCAGAAAGGCAATCATTAGCGTTTCTTCTACTTCCAGGATTGACTTCTTGATAAATTTGGTTTGGTCCAGTGCAATATTGATCTTGATATCCTCCGGAACATCTTTCTTTATCTGCTCTAATCTTCTGAAAAATTCATCGGAAATTGATACGTAGTTGGAACCGGGTTGCGGTACAACTGCCAGGGCAATCATAGGAATACCATTGCCCCTGAGTACAGTTTCTTCATTTTCGGGTCCCAGCACAGCTTCTCCCACATCTTTCAGTCTAATATCCGCACCGCCAACATTTCTTACAATAAGATTATTGAATTCTTCTTCTGTATTCAGACGGCCAAATGTTCTTACAGTCAGTTCAGTAGTGTTGCCTGAAATTTTACCTGATGGCAATTCAACATTTTCTCTTAGTAAAGCTGCTTGTACATCAGCTGCTGTCACATTCAGGGCTACCAGTTTTGCGGGATCGATCCAGATACGCATCGCATATCTTTTTTCGCCCCAGATCTGCACACCGCTTACACCGGGAATTGTCTGTAACCGTTCTACCAACACATTATTGGCATATTCGGTCATTTGCAACTGGTTCCGGGTGTTGCTTTGTACGGTCATGGAAAGTATAGCATCGGAACTAGCATCTGCTTTGGAAACAACCGGGGGGGCATCAAGATCAGAGGGTAATGAACGCTGTGCCTGGGAAACCTTATCCCGCACATCATTGGCCGCTGCTTCCAGGTCAATACTCAGGTCGAATTCAACATTGATATTACTGCTGCCATTGCTGCTGCTGGAAGTAATGTTTTTGATACCCGCAATCCCATTAATAGCTTTTTCCAGCGGTTCTGTAATCTGTGTTTCAATGATATCAGAATTGGCGCCGGGGTAGGAGGTCCTCACACTGATATTGGGAGGGTCAATGGCAGGATAATCCCTGACTCCTAAAAATTTGAACCCGATAATGCCAAACACCACAATAATGATATTCATTACTATGGCCAGTACCGGTCTGCGTAAACTTAACTCTGATATATTCATACACCGATTAGTCTCTGGGTATTAAATTATTTCTTCTTCTCTTCCGTTTTATCTGTTGCCTGTGCTGATCCGGCATTTACAATTTTTCCTATTTGGATTTTTGCTTCAGGCCTTACACTTAAAAGACCCGTAACAACAACTGTGTCGCCGGCATTCAATCCTTCCAGTATTTGTATTCTTGCTGAGTCCCGTACGCCTGTGGTAACGTCGGCAAAAATGGCGGTACCGCCTTTGTACAATATTACTTTTTTACCTCTTGCCTGCGGTAGTACGGCTTGTGTGGGCACCAATATTGCATTAGGATCAGGGTCAAAACTTAGCTGCACTTTGGCAAAAGCGCCGGGCAACAGCGCTTCATCTTTACCTATCACAGCAGCTCTTACTGTCAAGCTTCTGGTATTTTCCATTACGTTCGATTCTGTAGCAATAATTTTTGCTCCTAATTGCTTTTTAGAACCTTCGATGGTAAATGTTACCAACTGACCGACTTTGATCTGGCTGGTATATTTCTCAGGAATACTGAAATCAAGTTTTAGCTGGTCAGTTTGGTTAATAACAGCAATCACAGTAGCCGGTGTAACATAAGCGCCGGGGCTGATGGCTTTTAATCCCAGTTTGCCGCTAAAAGGGGCCCTGATGACAGTTTTGGCGATGCTTGTTTGTAAGATTCCAATATCTGCTTTCAGGCTATTTACCTGCAAAAGACTGATATCATAATCCTGCTGGCTGATACCCTGAATTTTTAGCAGCTGAGCCTGCCTTTCTTCAGTTTTCTCAGCAAGGGCCAGTTGTATTTGCAGTTTATTTAGTTGGGCCCGGAGATCGCCATCATAAAGTTTGGCCAGCAAGGTCCCTTTACTTACATATTTTCCCTCAGCCACATTCAACTGCACTATTCTGCCGGATACTTCGGGGTGGATTTCAGCTACTTCATTGGCCACAATAGTTCCGGGTACTTCAATATTTTCCTGGAAGGGCTCTGTTTTTACGAGGTATCCATCTACTTTCATGGGAGGTGCCTTGGCGCCTGCGGCAGGTTTTGCATTCGCTGCCTCTTTTTTCTTTTTGTTACATGATACCAGGAATAAAGCAGCAAAAACTAAAACAAAAGGTATAAATCTCATTTGGTTTGGGTGTAATCGTAAAAAAGTAAATAAAGGTAACGGATTATCAGTAGCATTTAGACGGGGAAAGGGGCAGATACCTTCACCTGAATCCCCATGCATTATAAGCGGTTTATATGTTGGATAAGAGGAACTTATGCCTTGGCTTGTAATAATTGTTTCACCTTATTGGAGCGGTGTAGCAGTTCCTGTTTTTCTTTACTAAGGATGGTGACATGTCCCATCTTTCGTCCGGGCTTTGTTTGCTTTTTACCATAAAGATGAACAAAGGCATTTTCAATCCTTAATGTTTCTTCCAACCCTTCATATTTTACCGGTCCACTGAAACTTTCTGCACCGATAATATTAACCATGATGGAAGGCAGAATAGCATCTGTATTGCCCAGCGGGTAGCCCAGCATCACCCGCCAGAGCATATCAAATTGTGAGGAATAATGCGCCTCAATGGTATGATGGCCGCTGTTGTGTACTCTTGGAGCTGTTTCGTTGACCAGTACTTCCCCGTTTTTGTCAATAAACATTTCCACTGCAAAAATGCCGGGTGAATTAAGGCTTCGGGCAACAGTAAGTGATATAGCCTCCACTTTCCAGAGGGTTTTCATATCTATCTCGGCCGGGCATAGCTGGTAGTCGAGCAGGTTCAATACCGGGTCAAACAACATTTCAACCGGGGGGTATAGCGCCGTTTCTCCTTTTTCATTCACTGCTACCATCTGTGCAATTTCCTTGTCTACTGTAACCATTTTTTCCAGCACAGAAGGGGCGTCAAAGCCTTTGGCGATGTCTTTACTTGATCTTAAAAGCTGAACCCCACGACCATCGTATCCGCCTTCACCGATTTTATGCACTGCGGGCAGAAAATTTTCAGCTTCCTGTAATTCCACCAGGTTATTTGTAATAATGAATTCAGCAGAGGGAATATTATGATTGCGGTAAAACTCTTTCTGCAATATTTTGTTCTTTATAGTTCTTAAAACGGAAGGTCTGGGATAAACTTTTACACCCTCACTTTCCAGCCGTTCAAGCGCCTCTACATTTACATTTTCAATTTCGATAGTAATGGCATCAAGCCCTTTTCCAAAATTGTAAACAGCGTCAAAATTTTTAATATCTCCTTTGGTAAAATGGTGGCAAAGATGGGCAGCCGGGCATTCTGCATCGTTCTCCAGCACATAGGTTTCAACAGGGTAATTAGCGGCTGCCTGTAATAACATACGGCCTAATTGACCGCCTCCAAGAATTCCGATTTTTGGCATGGGGCAAAAGTAATTAAGAAGAGGCAGAGGATGAGTAATTCTTGTACAATGATTTTTCTAACTTTGACCCATGACTCCGGATTATCCGCATAAGTTATTTTCTGATGAAAGAGGAGGTTTCAACCTCTTGATGGTGACATTAGCCATGGATTCTTCCTGCTGTTAAGCGGGAAGCATTTTGCTTCCCTGTGTTTATACTTTCACTTTTAAATTAATAATCATGAATACAGTAACAGCAAATACCGATAAAAAACAAGCTATTCAAACAGATTTTCTTCCGCTGGAAGGAACTGATTATGTGGAATTCTATGTTGGGAATGCCAAGCAGGCAGCCCACTATTACATGAGTGCATTCGGTTTCCAGGCCCTGGCTTATGCCGGTCCCGAAACAGGGGTGAAAGATAAAGCCAGTTATGCAGTGCGTCAGCACAAACTGACTTTTGTTTTGACCACTCCAATACGGACAGACAATACAATCGCTGATCATATTTATAAACACGGAGATGGCGTAAAGGCATTATCACTCAGGGTTCAGGATGCTACCAAAGCATGGGAGGAGACGACCAGGCGGGGTGCAAAAAGCTATATGGAGCCAACGAAGCTAACGGATGAACATGGTGAAGTGGTTATGAGCGGCATCCATACTTATGGCGATACCGTACATCTTTTTATAGAAAGAAAAAATTATACTGGTGCATTTATGCCCGGCTACAAACCATGGGGCAATCCTTACTTCAAGCCTGCGGATACCGGACTTTTATATGTAGACCATTGTGTTGGTAATGTAGGCTGGAACCAGATGAATCCATGGGTAAAATTTTACGAGGAGGTAATGGGCTTTAAAAATATCCTTTCATTTGATGATAATGATATTTCCACCGAGTATTCTGCATTGATGAGTAAAGTGATGAGCAGTGGCAACGGATATGTAAAGTTTCCTATCAATGAACCGGCAGAGGGTAAAAAGAAAAGCCAGGTAGAAGAATACCTCGATTTTTATAATGGAGAAGGCTGCCAGCATGTAGCAATGGCCACCAATGATATTGTAAAAACAGTAACAGCACTCCGGGACAGGGGAGTTGAATTTTTAAGAGTGCCCAATACCTACTACGATGATTTGCTGGACAGGGTAGGACATATAGATGAAGACCTGGAGCCTTTGAAAGAGCTGGGTATTCTTGTTGACCGTGATGATGAAGGTTATTTGCTGCAATTGTTCAGTAAGCCGGTGGAAGACAGGCCAACGCTTTTCTTTGAGATCATTCAAAGAAAAGGAGCCAAAAGTTTCGGTAAGGGCAACTTTAAGGCGTTGTTTGAAGCACTGGAGAGAGAGCAGGATCTCAGGGGAAATCTATAACTGTATAATGTATAAATGAAAATGGGTCAGGAGTAGCGCTTTTGACCCATTTCTATTTAGTTCTTATCTTTATAAACAGTTTAGCGAATCAGCAGAAATAAAATCCGTTTCCCGCCGTTAAGCTAAAATTCAGGACAATGAAAAGCCTTCTTACTTTAATAGCATTTACATTCTTTTCAGTTGCCATGATGGCGCAACCGCCTTCATCCAAAAGTGGCGGGCCTTCTTATTCTTTCATTGATTATCAGAAAGCATTTCCCCGTCCCGGTGAAGCTATGCAGCGTAAAATGGATACGTTGCAAAAACAGTTTGAAGCTAAAAAATTACAATGGCCTGCCAGGTACATGTATATCCGTTCTTTCAAGTATGATAGTCAACTGGAGGTTTGGGTTAAGAATGAAATCAGTGCACCCTTTCAGCTTTTCAAAACTTATAAAGTTTGTGCACTGGCAGGTACACTTGGGCCCAAAAGAATGGAGGGTGATTACCAGGTTCCGGAAGGTTTTTATTATATCAATGAATTTAATCCCAAAAGCAATTATTACCTGTCACTGGGTATAAACTATCCCAATGCTTCTGATAAGATATTGAGTGATTCACTAAGACCGGGCAGTGCCATTTATATTCATGGCAGTTGTGTTACTGTGGGTTGTATACCCATTACTGACCAGCAGATTGATGAATTATACATATTAGCGGCGCATGCCAAGGATCAGGGTCAGGATTTTATACCTGTTCATATTTTCCCTATACGCTTTGACAAGGAAAGAAGTATTAATTATCTCGAAGGGCTTACCAAAGACGATCCTGCTCTTAAAAAGTTTGCGGAGAGGATGGAGGATGCATTTGATTACTTTGAGAAGTATAAACAACTGCCCATCGTAATGGTAGGAGAGAAAGGAGAATATATCATTAATGAAGCACCGCCTAAGAAAGCAAAGCTCATCATCGAAGACAAGCAACCGGTGAAAAGGCCGCCAATGGAAAGAAGAACAAGAAGTATTAGTGGCCTGGCCGATGCTGTACACCAATGGCCTCAATTTCCTGGCGGAACAGATGCTTTTATGAAATACCTGGAAAAGACAGGTAAGGAGGTTGGTGAATTTCTTCCAAAGGGAATTAAGAAGGCTTACATACAAATAGAATTTGTTATTGATAAAGATGGGGTGCCTGTTAATTTCAAAATCCTCAAGAGTATAAAGGACGCTGATGAACTGGAAGATGAACTGATCAGCCGCCTTGAGAATATGGGTGCCTGGAAGCCGGCTTTATTGCATGATAAGCCAGTGGCCAAAAGAATGATTCAGACAGTAACTGTTGAGAAGCCTGATTAGTAAATTTACCATAGGCATTTCTGTCAAATAATTTCCGCTATATTGCACTTGCTTATAATATCCTTTGGATTTCCTTTAAATCCTTTAGACCACCATTCATTAACTTAAAAAGGAAATTCAAATGCGAACTAACCACATTGTAATTCTCGCTTTAGCCTCTTTATTAATGGGCATTGGCTGTAGCCGGGACACTAAGGAGTTAAATAACCAGTCTCAAACTGCAGTAGCTGGTAAACAGCCTGTAACATCAACAACGACCTGCAACAGTAATGCATATGTTGTTACACTGGAAAGCAAAACCTTGTCTGCCGGTAACTGGGAATGGGTGTGGAGTGTAAGAAATCCAAACCCCGGAAACGGAACAAATGGCACTTCTCAGGATATGAGCCATTGGGGTATGCAATTTGGCAGCTGTTTTACCTGGGCAGATATTACCGGGGCTGGGTATAGCATAGATGGAACAAATTGGACAAGTTTTTCACCAACATACCAGGTAGATCCCAGTCAAAGCTGTGTTACTACGCCTGTTTTAAAGTATAATGTAGGAACATCAGGTACGGCTAAAACTTATTATAAACTTGTTATCAGTAAAAATTATACGGTAGATCCTAATGCTTTTGCATATTATAAATCAGGGGCAAGGATGCCTTGTTGTACATTTACGTTTAGTGGGGTTGGATGTCCTGAAGTTAATAATTGGTGCCCGAAATCTCAAGGGTATTGGTTTGCCAGGCCACAGACTGTTTGGTGCAGTGATGTGACTTTTGGTAGCAATAGCTATACTCAATCACAGGGGAATAACATTTGGGACAATGCACCAAACAATAGCGTTGCCAAAAAAGCTTTTACACAGGCTTCGGCATTACAGTTGAGCATGTTGTGTGAAAATAATAATAACCCTATACCGGCTGATATATTGGCTGCATACAATACTTGTGTAAACTTTTTAGCAGGCTTAACCTACAATAATATTTTAACGGGAAGCTATCCTCCCAATAACTATACATTTGTAAACGCTGCGCAAGGCGCTATT
This sequence comes from Chitinophagaceae bacterium, assembly GCA_044229985.1. GTDB lineage: Bacteria > Bacteroidota > Bacteroidia > Chitinophagales > Chitinophagaceae > JJ008. The sequence goes on along the minus strand of JBGARY010000004.1, from coordinate 119,376 downwards.
GGTAGTTGGATTAGTGCTAATGAAGCTACATGCACCGGCGGCCCTATATTTACAAGGGCAAATCAATAGTTAAACTTCTCAATCCATTCTGCTTTCCTGTAATAACACCTGAACTGTTTCAGGTGTTTGTTGGCGAAGCAGGATGGATTTATTTTGAGTAAGGGTTTCAAAAACAGTTCTATTATAATGCCGGATGGTCAATAATGATAATCCCCTTGTAACCTGAACATCCAAGAATGAAGAAGCCTCCAGTGCCAGTTTTTCTATTTTCTCCGGCCATTCATCAACTACACAAAGAAAACTGATTGCCCCATTTTGTGTAAGATTAGGTTTTACATGCAATTTTTCCATCAGGTGGTAAAGATGGCTTACATGCTGTTCTCCTACAAAAGAAAAATCCATGGAGCTCATTTCCAGCAACACCTGGTTTTCTTTTAATACGATTATTGGTGGCAGGCCATGAACTGGTTTATCATGTATTATTGTTCCTTTTAAAGAAGGATCAAGGAAACATTTTACATATAATGGTATGCCCTTGTTTTGTAATGGCTTTATTGTTTTTGGGTGAATGACCTGTGCACCGTAGTAGGCCATTTCAATTACTTCATTGTAATTCAATTCAGCAATAGGAACTGCATCCGGAAATTGTTTGGGGTCTGCATTCATTACACTTTCCACATCTTTCCAGATGGTCTGGCTTTCTGCATCCAGCATATTGGCAAAAACGGCTGCAGTATAGTCGCTGCCTTCCCTTCCCAAAGTAGTGCTTTCGTTTTCATCAGTAGAGCCGATAAAGCCCTGTGTAAGGATAATATTGTTTTTATGAAACTGAGGTATAATCATTTTCTGCACCTGGTTCATTGTAAAATCCCAGTCAATTACTGCATCCCTGAAGTCATCGTCGGTACGGATGATATCTCTGGCATCTATCCATTTATTGGTAATCCCTTTTTCGTTGAGGTAATGGCTTACCATGGATGTTGAGAATAACTCGCCGGCACAAACTACCTGGTCATAATAATAGTCATACTCCCTTACTGGCCTATCGTGCAGCAGCCATTCTACTTCGGTAAAAAAGTCTTTTAATTGTGTTTCGCAGGAAAGATAATTGGTAACAAGCAGATACTTCGCAGTTATCAGGTGTTGTTGTTTGATTTGTTCAAATAGCAGAAGAGCTTCATCATTGCGTCCTTCACAGAAGGCCTTTGCCACTTTTTCCAGAGCGTTGGTGGTTTTGCCCATGGCAGAAACAATGACCATAACTTGCTCTCCGTCGTAATGGCTCATGATCTCAGCCATGTTTTTTATCCGTTCCACACTGTTAACAGAAGCGCCGCCAAATTTGAACACTTTCATGTAAAATACCTTTGTTGATAAGTTGGCAAAATTCGGGATATTTCCCTTCTGACAGCTATTCCTTTCAACTTTTCAACTCCTCTACAATACCTTACATTTGCCTGAGTCAAATCTGCCATTATGAATGTCAACAGGAAAGTTCAGACTCTCGATGAATTTACCATACAGCAGCTAAGAGATTTTCCGCAGGCTACAGGAGAACTGTCTCACTTACTGAGAAATATCGGTCTTGCTGCTAAGAGGGTACATGTGGAGGTAAACAAAGCAGGCCTTGTAGATATTTTGGGCGATGCCGGAACTATAAATGTACAGGGTGAGGAAGTAAAAAAGCTAGATGTGTATGCGAATGATCAGTTTACCCGGGTTTTGCAACATGGAATAGCCTGTGCCGGTATCGCCAGTGAAGAGCTGGATGATTTTGTGCCATTTGACGATGCCAAGAGTGTAAATTCAAAGTATGTCTGCCTGTATGATCCACTGGATGGAAGCAGCAATATTGATGTCAATGTTTCAATCGGCACCATTTTTAGTATCTATCGGAGGGTGACCCCTATAGGAACTGTGGTGACAAAAGAAGATTTTTTACAGCCCGGTAACCAGCAGGTGGCTGCAGGTTATATTGTTTATGGCTCATCCACTATGCTGGTATATGCAACGAGAAGAGGAGTGAATGGTTTTACATTAGATCCATCCATTGGTGAGTGGACACTTAGTCATCCGGATATTAAGTGCCCGGAACAAGGGAAAATTTATTCTGTTAATCATGGCAATTTCTTCCAGTATGATAAAGCTGTACAGGAATATATCGCCACCTGTCAGAAAAAAGATAAAGAAACGGGAGGACCTTATACACAACGTTATATTGGAAGTATGGTTTCGGATGTACACCGCAATCTTATCAAGGGAGGAATTTTTATGTACCCCGGAACAACTGACAAGCCGAAGGGTAAACTTCGTTTGTTGTATGAATGTAACCCCTTTGCTTTTATTATTACTGTGGCGGGTGGCAAAGCTACCAATGGTAAAATAAGGATACTGGATGTGGAGCCGACAGAATTGCACCAGCGTAGTCCTTTCTTTGTGGGTAGTAAATTAATGATGGAGGAGCTGGAAACCTATTTGAATTAATATGGCAAATACTATTATATCGGTTAAGAACCTGGTAAAAAACTATGGAAATTTCCAGGCGGTGAAGGGTATCAGTTTCGAGGTGAAAGAAGGGGAGATATTCGGTTTGTTAGGGCCAAATGGAGCTGGCAAATCAACGACACTGGAAATAATAGAAACACTAAGACCAAAAACCAGCGGGGAAATAATTGTAGATGGGTTATGTCTTGATAAGGAACCCAATGAGATAAAGAAGATTATTGGTGTGCAGCTGCAAACAAGTGGCTATTATCCCGGGTTGAATTTGCTACAGTTAATAGAACTGTTCTGCGGCTTGTATAACAGGTATGTTGATCCTATGGAGCTGCTGGATATGGTAAACTTGAAAGACAAAGCAAAGTCGAAAGTGAAGGAACTTAGCGGAGGTCAGAAGCAGCGGTTCTCTGTTGCAACTACGCTAATAAATGAACCCCGTATCATATTCCTGGATGAACCAACTACTGGTCTTGATCCCCAGGCAAGGAGGAGCTTATGGGAACTGATCAAAAAGATCAGGCAAAGAGGAACCACTGTCATCATTACCACACACTACATGGATGAAGCAGAATACCTGTGTGACAGGGTGGCGATCATTGATGCAGGTAAAATAATTGCCATGGATTCGCCGGACAAACTGATTGATGACCTCGTGGCCGGAGGTTTTGAACGACCAAAAGAAATGAAAATGGCAAACCTGGAAGACGTATTTATTCATTTGACCGGGCATTCACTGCGGGAGGGCTAATTATGAGTATTCAAAATAAATTAAGAGAATTTATGAATGGCAAAATCGAAGCGCAAAAATCTGCGGGTGCTGCATTTATGACCCAAAACATCACAAGAGAAGGAGTGAAAGAGCTTCCCGGCGGGATACAATATGAAGTAATTAAAGAAGGAACTGGTTCACAGCCGTCAGTGTCAGATAGTGTAAAGGCTCACTATAAAGGCACTTTACTGGATGGAAAAGAGTTTGATAACTCGTTTAAAAGAGGGCAGCCTTTCACTGCACCATTACGGGCACTGATCAAAGGATGGCAGGTAGCTTTACCTATGATGAAAGAGGGAAGCCACTGGAGATTATGGATTCCATCTGACCTTGCCTATGGCGACAGGGGAGCAGGGAATGATATACCTGGCGGCGCTACACTTATTTTTGAAGTAGAACTTTTACAAGTAATTAAATGATCTCTTATGCCATCTGTTGCAACTGACCCACGATATCCCATTGGTAAATACGAACCACAGCCTTTTTCTATTGAAAGGAAAGTAGAATGGCTGGCAGATTTAAAGTTTTTACCACTTCTTTTGGAAAATGCAATTCTCAATTTAGATGAGGCACAATTGCATACCCCTTACCGGGAAGGAGGCTGGACGGTTCATCAACTTGTTCATCATGTGGCAGATAGTCATATCAACGCCTATTGCCGGTTCAAGCTGGCATTGACGGAAGAAAACCCTACTGTCAAGCCTTATGATGAAAATAAATGGGCCGAATTAAATGATGTACAGAAATTACCGGTGAACTACTCCATAACGCTTTTGCATGCTATTCATGCCAGGCTTTTTGAAACACTCAAGTATGTGAGTGACAATGACTGGAATAACCGGACCATTTTTCACCCCGAGCATAAAAAGACAATGCGGTTATGGTACTTGTTGGGCATGTATGCATGGCACGGCAAGCATCATATAGCGCATATAACTTCACTAAGGGAAAGAATGAAATGGTAAGACAATCATGAAATGGAAGACACTATCTTCTCAAAACCTGTTTAACGAGAAATGGTTTAAGGTACGAAAAGAGGTTTGTGAGACACCTCAGGGAAAAATTGTAGATCCCTACTATGTATATGATTTTTCTGCCTGGGTAGGCGCCTTGCCGGTAACTGAGGAAGGGAAGATAATTATGCTCAAGCAATACCGCCATGCACTGGGAGAGGTTTGTTATGAAATTCCTGGTGGTTGTATGGATGAAACAGATAAAAGCTTTGAAGAGGCAGTAGCCCGGGAGTTACTGGAAGAAACAGGCTATTCCTTCAGTTCTTATGAATATTTGGGCAGGATATCGCCTAATCCGTCTACCAATTCAAATCTATTGCATATGTATTTAGCAAAGGGCGGTAAGAAAATTGCTGAACAAACACTTGATGAGAATGAGGAAATTGAGGTGCTGCTACTGGACATGAATGAGTTAAAGCAATTGTTGAGAGAAAATATGATTGTTCAGGCAATGCATGTGAGCTGTATCTTTTATGCATTACAAAAACTGGGTGAATTGGATCTGTAAATTTGTGCATTATGTTCAAAAGAAAAAAAAGGGAAGCTGAAGAAACTCTTAAAAGGGCTTGCCCTATCTCCGTGAATGCTGAAGACAAACGGTATTCTGCATTGTTCAGTTTGCTTGGGCAGCCCGGTCAGCCAACAAAGGACCTGCTTCAACTGGCAATATCCTGCGCTACAGATGCAATTGATATTAACCTGAGAGATATATCAGTACGAATTAAAAAAGGGAACCCCGATTACATAAGTATTTACCCGGGAGAGCATTATAAATTGCTTGCTTCTATAATAAAAAAGCTGCAGCCTGCTTCTGTAGTTGAGTTAGGTACACACCTCGGCTATTCATCTCTTTGTATGAAAAAATATATGCCAATGGGTGGAGTTATTGCGACTTTTGATATTATTCCCTGGAATCATTTTGATGATACTATTCTAAATAAAGGGGATTTTGAACAAGGGCTGGTCCAATATACTGATGATCTTACTAACCCTTTAATGGTTGAAAAGCATAAGTCTCTTTTAGAGGGTGCTGATATTATTTTTATAGATGCATTAAAGGATGGAGTACAAGAATATAAATTTCTGGAAAATTTTTCAAGGATTGAATTCAGGAAAAAATGTTTATTCATCTTTGATGATATTCGTTTATGGAACATGCTGGATATTTGGTATAATCTTGACAAGCCAAAGCTTGACATTACTTCATTCGGGCATTGGTCTGGTACTGGTCTTGTTGCATGGAATTAGTGAAAGAATTCCAATGTGTCCAAAAAGTTCAGCTTTTCTCCCGTATAATCTTGTTTACCCCAAATGGCCTCAATACCTTTCAGGCTGATTTCCCCGACTAAAAAAATGCTGCCGCAAACAACTATCATATCTTCTTTTTTTGCATTGAGGGAAGCAGCGTAAAGTGCTGTATTGACAGTAGAATAGTAATTTCCTTTTAACTGGTGCATAGCTGCTTTCTTTTGTAACTCTTCTTCAGACAAGGCTCTTGGAATTTGTGCTTTTGTAAAATAGTAGATGGCATTTTTGGGTAGAAGCCGAAGTATCTGATCAGTATCCTTGTCTTTTACTATGCCTAGCACAATATGTAACTGTTTGTGTTTAGTTTGCTTTATTTGTTTTGTGAGTTGTTCTATCCCGTTTGCATTGTGTGCTACATCAAGTACAAGTAAAGGCGACTGCCTGATTATCTCCCATCTTCCATGCAGGCCTGTTAATTTTTTTACCTGGGACAGGGCGGTCTTAATATGGTCTGAATTTATTTTCCATCCTCCTTGTTGTAACTCACGGCATGATTCTAAAACGGTAATCAGGTTTCTTGTTTGGTAAATGCCCGGCAAGTCCAATTGATAAGTTTCAGTTTGTTCATTTGAAACAGTTACTAAAAGCTTTAGATTTTCCCATTTTGAATCAAGGCGTTGCCAGTTTTGTTCTGCTATATGAAGGGCGGTATTTTTTTCTTTTGCTGCCATTTCAAATACCGGGAGAGTTTCCGGTAAAACTTCACCAATTACAACCGGAACTCCTTCCTTGATGATTCCAGCTTTTTCAATTGCAATCTTTTCAAGAGTATCACCGAGCATATTCATGTGATCCCACCCAATATTGGTGATAACAGAAAGTTCCGGGGAGATGACATTTGTGCTGTCAAGTCTTCCACCCAGCCCTGTTTCAATCACGGCAATCTCAACTTCTTCGTGAGCAAAATAATCAAAAGCCATTGCCACTGTTATCTCAAAAAAACTGGGGTCTTTTTTTTCTATTATTGGTTTAATTGTTTCTGTGAAATCAATCACAAACTTTTCAGGTATCATTTCACCATTGACTCTTATTCTCTCCCTAAAATCTTTTAAATGTGGAGATGTGTAAAGTCCTGTTTTGTATCCCGCTGTTTGCAGTATAGCTGCCAGCATATGGCTCACAGAGCCTTTGCCATTAGTTCCTGCTATATGTATTGATTTAAACTTCTTTTGCGGATCACCCAAAAAGGTGCATAGTTCAATAGTGTTAGTCAGGTCTTTTTTATATGCAGCTGCGCCAATCCGGCTGAACATAGGCAGGCGGGTAAAAAGGTAGTCAATGGTTGACTGGTAATTCATGTTATACAAAAATATAAAAAGCGAAGCCACGATCATTAATCGTGGCTTCGCTGAAATGATATTGAAAGATTAGTTAACCCTGAAATTGAACTGTACTGTGATCATTGATTCATGATCTGATTTGTCAAAGCGGATACGCTGCAGGTATTGTATAATGGCATTCTTATAGGCGCTGCCAGAGTTGGATGAACCTTTGGCAATGCTGACAAAAGTACCAACACCTTCAGGGGAAACGTTGACATTTGCATAGATTGTTGCCCGGTCAAGGTCACCTTCAAAAGAATAGCTTCGAACAATTTTTCGGTCCCCCCGGGTTACTTTCGGTCCGTTCCCGCTTCCGGTGCCAGAACCATTTCCGCCACCATTACCTGAACCACTGCCGCCGCCTGTACCAGATCCATTACCAACACCACTGCCAGTGCCACTTCCACCAGCCCTGTCGTAATCTTCTGCTCCACCGCCACGGCCGGTTCCGGTAGTAGTTTTACCTAAAACAGCTTTGGGAACTCTGGGAGCCGGAGTTTCAACAACAGGCTTAGGTTCTGTTTTGGCAACTGATGTATTGGTTATGGTTGTTGCTTTGGGTTTTGCCACAACCGGTTTAGTTATTTCGGGTGCATCTTTATCATTGTCTTCCTCAATGTCTTTTGAATCTTGCTCCTCTCCGGGGGCTGGAGGAGTATAAGGAGCTATACCCGGATCGCCTGCTGCCTGTACGGGATTACCGCCACCACCGCCGCCATCGGCTAATGTTTCTGGTTCTTCAGGCAGGTTCAATTCTACTTCAATGCCTGGTTCCTGAACTGTTCTTTCAAAAGAGGGCATATCCCACTTGAGTAAGAACATTAGCAATAGCATCAGGCCGGTAAAACCGGCTGTGATCATATAAGCCTGGGAACGGTTTCTGGCTTCAAGGGATGCAGACATAACGTAAGCGTTGTTCATACAAATCTACATTTTGGTGATTGGTGGCACAAATCATTGTTGTTCACACCTGTCAGTAACGATTCAAACACCATGCAACTTGCATAAGCAGCTATATTTTAAATGTTAAGATTTTGAAAAGTATAGGCCTTTGCGGCAATTAATGAGCAAAATCCATTTCAAAGAGGCCTTTGATCCGCTCTATCGGCGGATTGAAATAACCATATTTCAAATCTGGAAACTCCTCTTTGATCAATTCCTGTAGTTGCTTTACTCCCATACACTCGCCGGTATCTGTGACACCAATTTTGCCGAGGTACCAGTCAGGATCAATATTGAAATTGCGCCATTGAATCATTTTCAGGCCTGTTTCACTAATTAATTTTCGTAAAGCCTCATACTCGGCAACGGAATCAGTCATTCCCGGAAATACAAAATAGTTGATTGAAGTCCATCCGCCGTACCGTGTCACTACTTTCAGGCTTTCCACAATATCATCGAAATCGTAATTATTGGGACGGTAATAAGGCGTATAAATGTCCCGTCTGGCAGAATTGGTACTTACCCGAATGGAGTCCAGGCCGGCTTTGCAAAGTTCTTCCACAGCATCAGGTTTTGATCCATTGGTATTGATATTGATACTTCCTTTTTTAGTGTGTTTTCTTATTTCAATTATAGCATCACGAATTGTCTCCCACATCAGCAGCGGCTCACCTTCACAGCCCTGGCCAAAACTAATGATAGGGAAGGGTGCTGTTTCAAGGTGAGGTACCGTGAACTCTACAATTTCTTCCGGTGTTGGTTTGAAAGTCAATCTGTCTTGTGTAGATACGATGGGTTCTTCATCTGGTTGCAACGAAATACAACCCACACAATTCGCATTACAGGCAGGTGAGGCGGGTACCGGGCATTCCCATCTGCCTAATGCAAAGTTTCTTGCAGCCGGACAATGATAGGTTAATGCACAGTTGTTCATCAGGTGATCCACCAGCCTGTTATTGGGGTAATGTTTTAACAGGTAGGCAGCTCCTTGATTTACTTTTTGCTGGTCATAGCCTGCGCAGTCCTGCCGTATATCGGGTTCAATTCTTGTTGCAGGAACATAAAATTTATTGTTATGCCAACCGGCGGCAGTGTAGCAAAACAAAGGAAGGGTAGGAGCATCCGGGGCAGTTTCATATGCAGCCAGGTAAAACCCGGTATGTGCCGGGGGAATAAAAGCTGCCACAGCCCAGCCTTTTTCACAAAGACGCATTTCGCCGGTTTGTACATCAATGCCGATACCTTTTCTTCCGGGCAGTTCGTACAAAGAACCACCATCCGGTAATTCAATCCATTCATTTGCGGGTACTTCAAAAGCATCCCATCCGCTTCGGCCTGTTACATACAATGAAGTGTCTTCGAAGATGTTGCCTTCGCCATCGGAATAAAGAATATAAGGTGAATGTGACAGGCTCATTTGTTCAGTTGCTTTTTGCAAAAGTCGTTAAATTCTTTTTCATTAACAGGCATGGAACTTTCATCGAGATATTGCTGGATTAGTTTATTGTTTTTTAGGTCAATCGTCACTAATCCGTCTTTTAATACCAGATTGTTTAGTTGCTCCCATTTTAAAAACCGCTTTCCCAATATGCTAAGTTTTATACCGTTAGCTGAAATATGTAAGACCGGAACTTGTATTGCAAACAGATAAAGAAGTAAAACTAATGCCATGGCGGCCGCCGCCCACCAGAAATTCATTTTCAGATACATGTAAATAAGTAATGCACACACGGCTATTGCAGCACTAAAGATTTTCTTGTTTCTTTTATTCAGCAGGTATTCAGATGCAAATAACAAAAGTGAGATGCTAACAATAAAAAGACATCTGTTAATTGTCTTTGTTTCAATTGTAATTATTGCATGTGAAATGAAGAAAATAAGATTCAAACCGATAATCGCCAATATCGATCTTTTGTAAGAGACGATTTTATCATGCTTTAAGATCAAGACAAATTCCTGCATGTTAACTATTGCTTGTTACCAGCAGGTTACAAAGTTTAAACAAGATTCTGGCGCCTACATTAGCATCCCAGTCAGATTCTGATACACCGGTTTCGACAAGGTCAAACCCGATGATCTTCTTGCCACTTTGGTGTATTTTGGAGAAAAGATAATATACTTGTTCCGTTTCAAATCCTCCATGTACAGGGGTACCTGTATGGGGACATAGTTTAGGATCCAGGCCATCTACATCAAAACTGATATATACCTTTTCCGGAAGTTTACTGACAATCTCGTCGGCAATTTGTTTCCAGGTCTGTCCTTCGAACATACGATACTTTATCTCTTTGTCGAAATAAGTAACTACCCTGTAATTACTGTTTCTGATATATTCCCACTCCTCACTACTGTAATCTCTTACACCAAGTTGCACGATACGCTGTAACTGGTTAATTTCATTCAGCGCATTAAACATTATACTTGCATGGGAATAGTTGAATCCTTCGTAAGCTGTCCGCAGGTCACAGTGTGCATCAATCTGCAGTATGCCGAATTCACCGTGTTTTTCAGCCATCGCTTTAAAAAAACCAAGCGGGGTACTATGGTCACCCCCCAATAGTGCAACCAGTTTACCTTTGTCAAGCAGTGCTTTTGTTTGCTCGTAAACCCAGTTGTTCATGAAAAAACTTCCCTCGTTTACATCTTTGAGGGTTTTACACATAAACTGGTTAGCTTTTACATCTTCACCTTTCGAAATATAATCGATATATAATTCTGCTTCTTTCCTTAAGTAGTCGCTTTTCATCAGGATCTTCTTATCAACAGGCCGCATATAAAAACCCTGTTTCCATGCGTCTGGCATTTCGGGATCAAAAAGATCAACCTGTAAACTGGCTTTGAGGATAGCCTCTGGCGCCCTGGCCGTTCCGGCAGCATAACTTACAGTTACCTCCCAGGGTACTGGTAATATTACCAGGAGTGAGTTGTCTTCAGTTGAGGGTAATCCAAAAATATTATTATTGGGATTGCCTACATTGTTAGGGTCGTAATTGGCTATATCAATCATTTTTTACTATTAAAAGCTGTGCAAGTTAAACCCCTTTACCATAGCAGCAAAATATACTACCCGCAAATAAAAAGGCAAGGATAATCCTTGCCTTAAAAGTTTATATAAATTCTTTAATTACTTGCGACTCAGATTTTTCAGGTGTGATACATGCGAAGCCACAGCTACTCTCATATTTGGATATTCTATATAAGGAATGTTGAAGTCTTTACATGCCCTTTTAATGATCTTGCTGATAGCCGGATAATGTACATGGGATATTTTGGGGAACAGGTGATGCTCTATCTGGAAATTGAGACCGCCGACCAACCATGAAATAATTTTATTGCCTGTGGCAAAATTGGCTGTTGTCTTCAATTGATGAATAGCCCATTCATCTTCCATTTTATGAGTCTCTGGATTTGCCCGGGGGAAATGGGTATCTTCCACTGTATGAGCCAACTGGAATACTATACTTAATACAAAACCAGAGAACAATCCGAATGCAAGGAATCCAATTAACCAGGGCATAAAGCCTACCATGTAAATCGGCAGCGCTACAAAAAGAAATGCATGTAAGGCTTTAAACCCCCAAAAAGAAATATGATCCGTGATGGTCATTGGCTTTAATGGGGTAGGCCCAATGCGCTTTAAGAAATACTTTTTATAGTCTGTAACAAACACCCACCAGATATATAGCAGGGAATAAGCTGCCCAGAAGTACCAGTGCTGAAATCGGTGGATTTTATAGTATTTCTGGGTTTCGCAAAGGCGTAATAAAGGCTTAGCTTCTATATCGTCATCAATCCCTTCAACGTTGGTGTAGGTATGGTGTATGATATTGTGTTTTGTCTTCCACATGAAATTATTTGCCCCTAAAAAATTTAAAGAAAGACCGGCCAGGTTATTTACCCATTTGTAGCGGCTGAAACTCCCATGCATACCGTCGTGCATGATGTTGAACCCTATTGCAGCGGTAAGTCCGCCTAAAATAATGCACTCAACAAGTGCAAGCCAGGTAGTCGGGGTATAAAATACAAGATGGACGTAAACAAACAGGTAAGCTACCACCAGCAAAATGGCCTTCAGGTACAAATTGAAATTACCTGTGGAGGACTTGCCAGCTTGTTTGAAATAGTCGTTAATTCTTTTCTTTAATTCGGTGTGAAAAGACTGCGAAGTGTGTGAGAATTTCGGAGATGCCATTATCAGAGATTAGTGATTGGTAAAGATAACTCAATTCCACAAAATAAATTGGTTAAAACCCAATTTGATTCGGTAAAGTGGCCTGTTTTGTTTAACCGTGATCAAGTAAAATTAATCAAACGATTGCTCAGGTTTCGTTTTGAATCAACGCATCCAGGTTGCGGATACCGATTTTCTTCTCAGCTATGAAGCCTTCTGCATATTTAACGCCAATTCGTTTGCCAAACATCCGGGCCCTTGCGATTACACTATCCAGAAAATCGGGGGTTGAAATATAGGTTTGAGGCCCCTGACTTCCGGCTTCGCTGGTATGAAACTGCGTTGCGTAAGCCTCAATGGCTTTCATTCTTTGCTCAAAAACATCACTAATGTCAATAAGCAGGTCTGGTTCATGATACCAGTCCTGTATATAATGCAGTACATAAGAAGGCCTCCACCTTGCCTGGTCATTTCCATATTCATCTTTTGTAATGATTTTGGAAAGTCCGGCCAAAAATGCAGAATCGGCAATCATTTTTCCAGCTCTGCCGTGGTCCGGATGACGGTCATGTAATACATTTCCAATGATAATATCAGGCTGGTACTTACGTATAGCAGAAATAAGCTTCAGGCGGTGGGCCTCATCGTTTTCAAAAAAACCATCTCTCATCTGCAGGTTTTCCCTGGCATGAACACCCATAATCATGGCCGCAGAAGCAGCTTCCTGGTAGCGGGTTTGTGCTGTTCCCCGGGTTCCCAGTTCACCTTCAGTAAGATCAATAATTCCAACTTTCTTCCCCCTCCTTATTTCATTTATAATAGTGCCGGAGCAGCCCAGTTCCACATCATCCGGGTGAACGCCTATGGCAAGAATATCAACTTTCATGGTAGTTTTTTAAATGTCAAAAGTAAAAGGAAAAAAGCAAGTGAGGTAATTAGCGGCGATAGGGATTATTATACCAGCCACCATCAATTTCTTTCACAATGGATTCTATCTGTCGGTCCATTTTATTTTTGGCAAGGTCCCAATCTTGTTTAAGATTACCTCCCACAAACCAGGCTACTGTCTGATATAGCCTGGCATTCAGGCCACCTTTATATTCCTTGACTATCTCGTAACAGTTGTTTCCAGTTTGTCGGTTTATCAGTTTCATCAGGACTTTTCCCTGGTAAACGGAAAGATTGGTCAAAGGCTCTTCAAATTGTTTGCGGAGTTCTTTTTCCCGGCTTTTTATATAGGCTTTTCTTTCTTTTTTGTTACTCACATTCTCCAGGTTCTTATTGATGTCATTGATAGTGGCACCAGCTATTCTTGCATAGGGGTAGGTAACATAAACCGCATTTCTAAGCCTTGTCCATTCTTCAATAAACTTTGCCAGTTTATCTGGAGATAGTTTTGATACCCAGGCCATTTCCATTTCCTTGTAGTTGGTGATTTCATTCTGGTAAAAAATAGCTGGTACAAGTATTGTATCGTTTGGCCCCCATTTTTTTACCTGTTCTTTCATGGCCAGAATGGCGTATCGGGTAGAATCCCGGTAGGTAGAGTCTGTATAAACCTGGCAAAAAGCAGACTTATTGTTTTCAGCAAAGAAAACAAGCATCATCAGCAACGATGACCGCCAGTATTTTTTGAAGGCCTCCATTATCAGGTGAATGCTTTATAAAACAGACAGTAAAGCTACACAAGATGCTGTTTTTAAAAAGCCAAAATTAAGACATTGCTTCACCGGAACGGTTTAACTGCATCCGCCGTACCATACTGATGATGATCCCAATTGTCGTAACCACTACGCCAAGCCAAAGCATTAAAATAAAAGGAAAACGATATGCTTTGATGGTAACATATTTCATTATAGCGTTTGACTCTTTCACGCCAAGATCTATAGTGTTGTCCGGATACACATTCTGTAATTGAAGTACCAGGCTTTCAGCAGTGATAGTGTCGGGCAGGGCCAAAGCTTCTCCTTTTGCGTTGGCCAATCTTGAAGTAACAGAATAAACAGAACCTGTCTTTGAATATATCTTAATAGGTGCTTCGTAAAGGCTTCCTTCTTTGCCAAACAACTCTTCCGGAAGGCTGTCTTTTTTCTTTACTTCCTGCAAAATCATAAAGCCGGATGAATAGAAAAGGGTATCGCCCTGCTTGAGTTTATTTGTCTTGAAACTGGTGGTGTCTTTTGCAGCATCGGGGTTGGAAATGGAAGTGATGTAAGTGAATACATCATGATCCCAGTAGTGCCGTGATGCAGGATTTGACATCAGGCCTTCATTTCCTTTATAATTTACAAACGAGTTTGGCTGCAGCACAAATTCCTCTTTGCCATCCTTACTTTTAAAACGGATTTTGTAGAAAGACAGCGGCTTTTTGGGGTGTGTGGAATCTCCTTCGTAAGTAAGATTGTATTTGCCCATATCAACGGTCAGTCCCTGCACCAGTGTAAGGTTTTCCATTGGATTTTCCCCATCGCCAAGAGGGGCGGGAATGCCATTTCTGTTATTGGTCAGCACCTCTTTATTAGAAGCAGAAATAACAATGCCTAACAAGACCATACCAAATCCCACATGGGCAATGGAGCCACCAGAAAGTTTGAGTCTTCCTTTCAACCCCAGCCAAATATAACTTGCATTGGCAATGATGCTGTACATGCTGCAAATAGCCGCCAGCCACAAAGCTGCCGTAAAAACAGGCCCTTTTTTGATATAATTTATGTTACCCAATAGGATGAAAGCTGCAGCCGCTGCTACAGCCAATACGGTCGGGATCACAATTTTTTTCCAGAAAATTTTTTTCTCAGTTCGTTTGTATTTAAAGTATTGTGATATGGCGGTTAGTAATGCCATAATTATGGCCACATATACTTGTATGCTGTTATAGGAGAATTCAGCATCTTCCGGAGGTGCTATATTAGTACCAAATACTTTGTTGATAACAGGCAACGAGGTCTGGCCAATAATAAGGATGGCTGACAGGAAAAAAATAAGTGAGCCTATGAACATCCAGAATTCCCTTGAAGAAGTATGTTCTTCTTTTTGAATAGCCGGAATTTCTTTGTAGCGAATTGCAAAAAGCACCAGGGATGGGATCACAAATGCCAATAAAAATGTAAGCAATTGCCAGTTCATCCCCAGATCAGTAAAGGCATGTACGGAGGCTTCGCCCAGTATGCCACTACGGGTCAGGAAAGTGGAATAGAGAACGAATGCAAATGACAGGATCATAAACAGGTAGGTAGCTCTTAACGCATTACCTGTATGCTTATAGATCAGCAGCGTATGAATACCTGAAATCAGGATCATCCATGGTACAAGCGAGGCGTTTTCAACAGGATCCCATGCCCAGTAGCCGCCGAAGCTTAACGATTCATATGCCCAGATTGCACCCATCATAATACCCAGTCCTAAAACGGCTGCTGAAAATAATGACCAGGGTAGGGTTTGCTTTGTCCATTCTCCAAAGTCCTTTTTCCATAATCCTGCAACAGCAAATGCAAAAGGAACTATCGTCGTGGCAAAACCAAGAAAGAGAACAGGAGGGTGGATTACCATCCAATAATTTTGCAAAAGAGGATTCAGATCATTTCCATCAGTAATGGAAGACATATAATCCATTTTCAAAGGCTGGTTGACATCGAAATTCACATGCAGGGCAGGAGAATTGTCCAGCACACCTGAGTCACGCAGCAGGATGAATGGGTTGGAGCCCATTTTCCAACCAAAAATGTAAAGCCCTGCAATCATAGTAGCCAATGCCAGTTGCGCAAAGCTGACTACTGTCATCACCGGGGCTTCCCACTTTTTTGCTGTTTTAATTATAACTAAACCGATAATACAGTGCCAGATGCTCCATAGCAAAAAACTACCTTCCTGGCCTTCCCAGAAGCAGGCGAGCAGGTATTTTAATTCTAATGAACGGCTGCTATGCTGCCAGGCATATTTATATTCAAACAGGTGATTATAGATAATGTAAAAGAGTATTCCGAAAATGGCAAACACTGAAACCACTTCGGTGATAAAAGCAATGCGGGCCAGTTTTTTCCAATAGCCTGCATTTTCTGCCAGGGTGGCCTGGGATGATTTGAAGTAGGCAAATGTGGCAACAAGAGAGGCAACTAAAGAAAGAATGATAAAAAAATGTCCTAGTTGGCCTGGTAAGAGATGCTCTCCAATATAATCCATTGCTGATTTTTGTTTACTGAGAAAAACCGGTTATTTGTTCATAGAACCATTGGTAGGAACATTGCCCGGGTGTACTCCTCCTTTTGCTTGTTCTTCCTTGTATTTGGACGGGCATTTGGTTTGAATTTCTTTACAATCAAATTGGCCATCCTGGTATTTACCTTTTAAAACCAGTTTTTCACTTATTTCGAGGTTATCGGGTTTGGCGTTGTGATAAACTACTTTCACGGATTTGCCCAATGTATCAACAGCAGTGAAACTTAAGTAGTTGGGATTTTTTATCGCATCGTACTCAATGGGCTGTGTTTTATCGAGCCGGGCCATCAGGTGCACATATTTTCCGGGTTTTGAAATAGCCGTATCAACTGTGTCATATGTGCTGGTAGTTTTCAGAAAGGTCAAAAGTATGGCTATAGCCCCTGCTACCATCACCAACAATGCGATATGTATCTTCTTCATTGAACAGAGAATTTTAAACGGCAAAG
The DNA here is from genome assembly GCA_044229985.1 of Chitinophagaceae bacterium. GTDB lineage: Bacteria > Bacteroidota > Bacteroidia > Chitinophagales > Chitinophagaceae > JJ008. The sequence goes on along the minus strand of JBGARY010000004.1, from coordinate 102,688 downwards.
TTAGTCGAAAAACCGACCCGGATTTCAGTTTTGTTGAATGAAAAAGTGAAAAAGTTACATTCCGAACTGCCTCATTTTCAACATAGCTTTGCCCTTATCTTTGCGCTAACATTTTAAATGATTGCCATATGTTATTCCAACTGAATGAAGAGCAGCTGATGATACAAAAAGCAGCCCGGGATTTTGCCCAAAACGAATGTCTGCCCGGTGTAATTGAAAGAGATGAGAAGCAGATTTTCCCCCGTGAACAAATATCGAAACTTGCAGACCTTGGTTTTCTCGGAATGATGGTTGACCCCAAATATGGAGGTGCCGGTATGGATACCATCAGTTATGTGTTGGCCATGGAAGAGATCAGTAAAGTAGATGCCAGCGTTAGTGTGTGCATGAGTGTAAATAACAGCCTCGTTTGTTATGGCCTGCAGGAATACGGAACCGAAGAGCAAAAACAGAAATATCTAGTTCCTCTTGCACAGGGTAAAAAGGACGGAGAGTTATACATCGGCGCTTTTATGTTGAGTGAACCGGAGGCAGGAAGCGATGCAACTTCCCAACGTACAACAGCAGAAGATAAGGGGGATCATTATTTACTGAATGGTACAAAAAACTGGATCACCAATGGCGGTTCAGCATCTGTTTACCTGGTAATGGCTCAAACAGATGCATCAAAAGGTTCCAAGGGAATCAATTGCCTGATTGTGGAAAAAGATTGGCCGGGTGTTGTAGTGGCTGCTAAAGAAAATAAAATGGGCATCCGCGGCAGTGATACCCACACTGTAATGTTCAACGATGTGAAAGTGCCAAAGGAAAACAGGGTAGGAGAAGATGGTTTTGGGTTCAAATTCGCCATGAAGACACTGGCGGGTGGTCGAATTGGTATTGCATCACAGGCGCTGGGTATTGCCAGTGGAGCATATGAGTTGGCAAAAGAGTATTCCAAAACGAGGAAGGCCTTCGGCACAGAAATCATGAACCACCAGGCAATTGCTTTTAAATTGGCTGACATGGCGACAAGAATTGAAGCAGCCAGGTTACTTTGTCTGAAGTCGGCATGGGAAAAGGACAATCATCTTGATTATACGCTTAGCTCATCTATGGCCAAAGTATACGCATCAGAAACGGCTATGTGGACAACCACTGAAGCCGTACAAGTACATGGCGGATATGGTTTTGTGAAGGAATATCATGTAGAAAGACTGATGCGAGATGCCAAGATCACCCAGATATACGAAGGCACCAGTGAAGTACAGCGGATAGTGATTAGCCGGAGTATTTTGAAAGGATGATTCTATTGGCAGCTATTGTATTCAGTGATTATGTTTTTGTAAGCCTGAATTCGCTGTTCTCTGCTGCTTTTTTCTGTCCACGAGACAGTATCGTCTTTATTTACAATTTTTTTGTAAAGACTTTTGCATTCGCTTAGTTGTATAGCTACAGTAAAAGATGATTCATCATAATATTCTGAAGAGTTAAGTTCATTGAACGATGATTTTGGAAATTTTACAGCAATACTATGCTGTCCTGTTCCGTCGCCACTTTGAAACAAGCCGCAGTTGACTGTTCCATATATTAAACGGACACATACATTTTTCAATGATTTTTCATAAGCTGTATTGATAGTTCTAAAATAGTAAGTAATACTGTCAACTATTATATGTTTAATAATAGCGGTATTATAGCTGACAGATGTTGTTAGTGTTTCTTTTTTGCCCTTATTGCTTGATTTTTCAGTAGTAGTTATCTTGATAAGGTCCCCATTTGCTCCCTCCAGATTTACAGTTATTTCTCCTTCTAACTCCTGACCTAATTTTGTAACCAGCGTTCCCGAGTAAGTTTTTTGTGCGAAGGAAATAGCAGCTGCGCAAATAATACAGGCAAGTAACAAATACGGTTTTAGTAGCATAAAGTATATTTGATTTAAAAATATTGGTTTTTAGATTAAACAGCATACCCTGTAACGGGTATAAACAATGGCAATAAATAAAGAAAACTATAACAGGATCAATGGAGAATTGGAGGCTTGTAATGTAATATTAGTAGCAGTTTCCAAAACCAAACCAGCTGAGGAAATCAGAGAACTATATGATCTGGGCCACCGTGATTTTGGTGAAAACTATGTGCAGGAACTGGCAGAAAAGGCGGAAAAACTTCCAAAAGATATCCGCTGGCATTTCATTGGTCACTTACAGACCAATAAAGTAAAATTTATCATTCCCTTTGTGCAACTCATACAGGGAGTGGATAGTCTGAAATTGCTGAAAGAGATCAACAAACAGGCGGCTAAAGCCGACCGGGTTGTTGATTGCCTTTTACAGATACATATCGCACAAGAAGAAACCAAGTTTGGGTTAGACAATAACGAGCTGGCAGAAATCTTGAGTAACCTGGGAGCTCTTAGATATGCCAGAGTAGTTGGGTTAATGGGAATGGCAAGCTTTACTGAGGATATGGATAAGGTCAGGAAAGAATTTGGGGTGCTTAAGAGTATTTTTGACCAGAAAAAACAAAATCATCCGGAACTTCATATTTTATCAATGGGAATGAGCAGTGATTATAAGATTGCGATTGAAGAAGGTAGTAATATGGTTAGGATTGGAAGCTTGTTATTTGGCGAAAGGGTCCGGAAACAGTAGCAAAAAACAGTTCACTGAGATCTTGGAATAATTTGTATTTTTTACCCTTAAATACCCGGCATGCGGACATTATTTACATTTCTTACTCTTTTTTTAGTCCTTTCTGCGGATGCACAGACAGAAAGAGATACAGTGCTGAAGCGCTGCCCGGTATTTATTACAGATACTGTCAGCTCTAATAATTTTTTCATTGAAGCGAGACCTGCTACATTGAAAGTGTACCGGGTAAAAGGAAAGCTTACCATAGCTGTAGAGCAACGGGACCAGTTTTTTACCCTTTTTTTCCATGACAGGAGATTAAGAACTGGTAAATACGACATATCGCCGGGATCAAGAGGCGGACGGGAAGTGGAAGCTACCTATTCATTCAAAACCGGTGACCAGGCTTCTTATATTTCACTTTCAAAAGGGACCATTGATGTGTCTTTTGATAAGGAAAAGAAGCTATGGTTCCTGAAGGTGAACGGCATGATTGCTAACCTTGTAGACAGGTCAGTCACCTATTACAAAGTAAAAGCAGACCTGCCTGTTCTTTAGCGATTCTGTTGGTATTAAATTCTCCCATTTATCAGGTAAAGTTGCCTTTTGGTGTAAAGCTGTTTACTCCCTGGAATTTGTACATTTATTTAGCATTATGTACAAATACAACCCATTTATTAAATACAAGTTGCACCATCTTTTATTTTGGGTTGTAGTTTTCTGTGTTTGGTTTTACTTCAGAGCAGACGACTATGGTGAAAAAGCTACCGCCTTCAGGGTAACGCTAATTAAGGTAGTCGACCTGGCAATGATGATCTACATTACAAATTATGTATTTGTTCCTTTACTCTTGTACAGGAAAAAATACTTGTGGTTTGGGTTTGCTTTTGTTTCGCTGATACTCTTAAGCAGTATTATGAAAATGAATATACTTGGCAGGATGCTGAATAACCCGGCTTTGTATAACTGGAGCAGCAACTGGAAAGGCCGTGTATATGATAATGTCCTTCCACATTTTTTTCTGGTTACAGCCGGTGTTGCCGTCAAATTACTCTTTGATTATTCCCGGTTACAGCGGAGAGTGATGGAGATCGCAAAAGAAAAGGCTGAAGCCGAACTGAATTTTCTCAAATCCCAGATTAATCCGCATTTCATTTTCAATTCGCTGAATTCAGTTTATTTCTTAATTGAAAAAGAGAACAAAGAGGCCAGAACAGCACTCCAGAAATTTTCAGACATGCTGCGTTATCAACTTTATGAAATGAATGGAGCCAGGATACCAATTGAAAAGGAGGTGGCTTTCCTAAAAGATTATTTGGACCTGCAACGGCTGAGGATTGATGAGAAGTATGATGTGCAATTCAATATTGACGTATCAGTTTACGGTTTACAGATTGAACCCTTGCTCTTGATCCCATTGATGGAGAATGCCTTTAAGCATGTTTCTCACCATGCCGGAAAGAAAAATTTTGTGCATGTCAGTATTGGCCGTGAAAATGGTAGTCTTTGGTTTAAAGTGGAAAACTCAAAAGATGATAAGCTGTCCTTCAATAAAAGCAGTGGTGGAATTGGTTTGCAGAATGTAAAGAAGCGGCTCGAACTTTTGTACCCGGGAAAGCATGAACTGAAAGTCGGGGACACCACGGATACGTTTTCAGTCAACTTAAAAATTCAATTATTATGAGTATTCGTTGTGTCATAATCGATGATGAGCCATTAGCCAGGAAAGGGCTTTGTGAATATATTAATGAGACAAATTTTCTTAGCCTGCAGGGTGAATTTGACTCACCCTTAAAAGCGGCTGATTTAATAACAAGCGGTACTGCTCAGCTTCTATTTCTTGACATAGAAATGCCCCGCATATCGGGGTTAGATTTTTTTAAAACCCTGATGCATCCACCACCAGTAATTTTTACGACAGCGTATCCTCAATATGCGCTCGAAGGATTTGAAGTAAATGCATTGGATTACCTGGTAAAGCCTTTTTCATTTGACAGATTTTATAAAGCAGCAATGAAGGCAAAGGAGTTTTATGAAGTGAGGGAATCAAACCAGCAGGAGGAAAAAGGCTCAGATTTCTTTTTCATTAAAGCAGACCAAAAACTCGTTAAAATTTTCTTTGATGATATATTATATGCCGAAGCGCTTCAGAATTATGTTGTTATTCATACAGCTGCCCGAAAGTATATGACATACCTGACGTTTAAATCTGTGGAAGACTATCTTTCCTCCGACAAGTTTTTGAAAGTACACAAATCATACATTGTTGCTGCTTCTAAAATTGATAGTATTGAAGCCGGTGATATCCGTATTGGCCAAATACATATACCAATAAGCCGCAATCAGAAAGAAGAAGTAATGGAAAAGCTGCTTAAAAACAGGTTTCTGAAGCGATAAGCTTTGAAAAGGAAAATTTGTAAATTCATATTCTGTTTGTGTATGCGATACTTGCTGTTCATATTGCCAATATTCCTGTCTTTATCCCTCTGCTCACAGGAAACTCTCCCAGCTCTTGCTGGGAAGCTTGCACAGGGTAAAAAAAATGAGTCGGAGAAGGTGACAGCAATTTTCAAATGGATCACCCATAATATTTCTTACAGAACAAAGAATGGATATCGCTTCCTTGACAAAAACCGTCAAAAGAGTGAGATTATTCCAGAAGCTGAGGAAGCTCCAATAAAGCCCCTGAACTTACTGGTTGCGGAGGCAGTTCTGAAAAAGGGGGAAGCTGTATGCGATGGCTATTCCCGGCTTTTTGTCACACTTTGTGAATTGGCAGGAATCAGATCCGAAGTGATAGTGGGGTATGCCCGTACCGGTTCTAACAAGCCTGTGAAAGGTTTTGGTGTCAATCATTATTGGAATGCTGTAATGATTGAGGGAAAGTGGCATTTGCTCGATGCTACCTGGGCCAGTGGTTATCTTTCCCGCCAGGGAGATGTATTTATCAGGGATTTTGATGAAAAGTACTTCCTTGCAGAGCCTGAAGAATTCATCAAAGATCATTTTCCTGATGATCCGCGATGGACATTATTGCCGGATTCAAAAATACCGGACGAGTTCAGGTACTCTCCATTTCGTCACAGAGCCTACAATAAATATAATTTCGTTTCCTACACACCGTCAACAGGTATCATCAATGCTTATATAGGTGATACTATTTCATTAAACCTTGAAGCCGCCATTCCAGATGGTCGTTCTATTTCTCCAAGTGAATTAACCGATACCTCACTATACAACTATTCCAGTGCATGGGTATTCTTAAGGCCGGATATTGAAAGGGTTGTCCCTCATTTGCCCCTTAAATGTTCTTACACTTATACGGTGTCATCTCCGGCAATACAATGGCTGTATTTGCTCTATAATGATGATGTAGTGCTCAGGTATAAAATCAATGTGAAAAACAGGGAAACCGGCTCAACTGCCTCTTTGTGATCCGGTATTTTGTTGCTTGCTGACAAAACCGGATTTAGGTTTTTGGATGAACTTGGAGCTTTGTCCTGAGGCGGCTTTACTCTTTTTATCGTCTTTCTTTTTTCCCTTTTTGTTTTGATTCAGGAGCGACATATCTATTGTTTTATTTCTTTAAAATATGAAGTTATTTTCAGCTTATGCAGCTATCTGTCAAATTTATGATTTTCTAATTTTAAAATTAATCCGGCAGTTTCAATTTCTAAAAATTATCCCTGACATTATCTTTCGGGCAGTGGCATTATGTTTATTGTTATTGGCTTCAGAGGTAAACGTCACCGTATATAGCCGGGTTTTGTAAAAACAAAACCATTGCACCATACGTACCTGAAAGCTTGTGTCGACTTTGTTGTAACCGGAGTAAATAATTTCGGCGGCATCTGTATTATTCCATTTGAAGAATCGCTGGCTTTCTTCTTTAAATTCATTAAAGGCGGGTTTTAAACTATTGGTTACGGAAGGGAAGAGGTCTTTAATTTTTATTTCTGTACCATAACCGGGATTGGTTGTTACGCTGATATTTATATTCTCGAGAAAGTCATCTGAAGGGCTGTCGGCAGGCGATGTAAAGAAAACCCTTTTCCCTTCTTTCATTTTTGTGGTCCAGTTGGCTGGGTACTTTGCCGTGAATAAGACAGAGGTATCAGAATATGTCTTCCAATCCTGTCCCAGGAGCAAGGCAGGTATCAACAGGATGAAGCAAATAGTAAGTAACCTTTCCATAAAAACTTATTACTGTTAATGTGTGACAAAGGCAGGTAATAAAGATACACAGGAAAATACCTTGATTTAAGCTCAGGATTGCAACTAACCAAAAATACCGGCCAGTGGGTACTGGAAATGATTTTATTAGGGCGATTTTTAAAATAAAAAATGAAAAAGATACTTCTTGGCCTCTCATTTATTTATGCGCTGGCTTCTTCAGGGCAGCAGGGCTTTGATAACCAGCATTATCCTGTTAAGGGCAATTTGGTGAAAGTGAAAGATTGGGGTAGCAGGGCTTTAATGATTCTGTCAGACAATTATTTTGCAGCTACGCAGGATAGTATCATTTTCCAGGTGGGGCAGCAGGAGTTTGACGAATTGAAATCAAGGTGCTCTGCCAGTGGATGGCCCAAAGGACTATATGTTTCCGGTGTGCCGGATGAGGAAGACGCTGCTTTTGATAAAAAACTAAATAGCCTTAAAATGTACCAGATTGCCGCTTATACCCATGTTTATAATGGTAAGACGTTTGACCGGTATGTGATCCTGAGGGTGCCTTATGAAGAAAATAAAAGCTGGGACCCGGAGGTTAAATGGGTCGGTAATGTATATTTCATATTAAAGGAGGCAGATGTGGAAATAATGAAATAGGGTAACTCCGTACTGCAACGGAATGCCGAGGCCTGCGGCATAATTATTATCTTTGCAGGCTTATGGCAGATGTAACAAATAAAGAAGAAAAGAGCCTTAATTTCCTGGAAGAAATAATTGAAGAACATTTTAACAACGGGGTGTATAAAAGTATCGTTACCCGTTTTCCCCCAGAGCCCAATGGTTATCTCCATATTGGTCATGCTTCCAGTATATGCCTCAATTTTGGATTGACACAGAAATATCCCGGTTATACAAACCTCAGGTTTGACGATACCAACCCTGTTACAGAAGAAACGGAATATGTAGAAAGCATAAAAGATGATGTTCGCTGGCTGGGCTTTGAATGGAAATATGAACGTTATGCCAGTGACTATTTTGATACATTATATGAGTATGCCCTAAAGTTAATTGACAAAGGACTGGCTTATGTTGATGACAGCACTTCCGAAGAAATGGCTGCCATGAAGGGAACCCCTACAGAACCGGGTAAGGACAGCCCTTATCGCAACAGGTCGGTTGAAGAGAACAGGGATCTTTTTGTGAGAATGAAGAATGGCGAGTTCCAGGATGGGGCAAGAACCCTCCGGGCAAAGATTGATATGGCACATATCAATATGCTGATGAGAGATCCAATTCTCTATCGTATAAAGCATGCACATCATCATCGAACTGGTGATAAATGGTGTATTTACCCGATGTATGATTTTGCACATGGTCAGAGTGATTCGATAGAGGAAGTGACCCATTCGATTTGCACAATGGAATTTGTGCCGCATCGTGAGCTTTATGACTGGCTGATAGAAAAACTGGAAATTTATCCTTCTCACCAATATGAGTTTGCCAGGAGAAACATTAATTACACGGTTACCAGCAAGAGAAAGCTGTTGCAGTTGGTGAATGAAAACTATGTGACCGGGTGGGACGATCCCCGTATGCCTACTATCAGTGGTTTACGCCGGAGAGGATACACACCGGAAAGCATCCGTGAATTCTGTGACAGGATTGGTGTGGCTAAGCGGGATAATATGGTGGATGTGGGATTACTGGAATTCTGTGTGAGGGAGCATTTAAACAGGATTGCTCTTCGCAGAATGGTTGTTTTTGATCCGATCAAAGTAGTTATTACAAATTATACTGGTAGTGGTGAGATTTTGCAAAGCGAAAACAACCCGGAAGATGCAAATGCCGGTTTAAGAGAAATCCCATTCAGCCGTGAGATTTATATTGAAAGGGATGACTTCATGGAAAATCCGCCTAAGAAATATTTTCGGCTGGCACCCGGACAAATGGTAAGGTTGAAGTCAGCTTACATCATAAAGTGTGAAGAGGTGGTAAAAGCTGCAGATGGAAGTATTGTGGAAATTCACTGCACTTATGTGCCTGAAAGCAAGAGTGGTTCAGATACCAGTGGTATTAATGTAAAGGGAACACTGCATTGGGTGAGTGCTGCGGCAGCTGTTGAAGTGGAAGTAAGAGAATACGATCGTCTTTTCAGAGTGGAAGACCCTACCGATGAGGAAGGAGACTTTAAAGATTATATTAATCCTGATAGTTTAAAAGTGGTGAAGGGATATGCAGAGCCTGCATTAACTGCTGCTAAGCAGGTTGACAGGTTCCAGTTCCTACGAAAGGGATATTATTGCCTTGATAAAGACGCCACAGCGGAGAAATTAATCTTCAACAGGACTGTTACCCTCAAAGATGGCTGGGCAAAAGAAGTAAAGAAAGGGTAGGTGCGCTGTTCTTTAATGACTGAATTACTCTCTAAACGGCAGCCAAATCAGCCCCCGTACTGATTTATATCAGATGATTTGCCTTTACTGCTTAATAGCTTCGGTTAAAACTTAATACCATGAGCTACATAAGCATTACCAATGTTGGTACCCGCCATTCCGATGCAATTAGAGGTTTGAATTTCTACAGGGAAGAATTCAAGTACATGAAGATTCGTTTGGACGAAGTCGCATCAAAGAATACAAGTTTTGAAGCCCGCCAGGGCTTGGAGCATTTCCAGAATCAGTTTGATATCCAGGAAAAGAATATCCACGACCTGAAACACAAGATTGATGAACATGTGCAGACAATGGGTTATGATGCTCAATCACACCAGGGCAGGGTAGACCAGGAGCATAAGGAAACAGAAAGAGAACTGATGGATGAATATGCACAACTGGAAAAAGTAATAAATGAAGTAAGGCATGAGTTTAATAATTTCCTGAGTAAATGGATGTAATAAAGAAAAGGGCCGGTTAACCGGCCCTTTTCTTTATTATTTGATCATTATGCCCTGAGGGTCTTTTACAAAAAGGTAACTGTCATACTCTACAAAATCATTGACCTTTATTTCAATTCCAACAGGTTTGCCATCGCGGAGAGAGAATTTGACTGCATGTACACCATAGCCAATGTTTGAATAGGTTAACCTGAATTCGTTGTTGTCCATGTACTCCATGTAGCCTGTCAATTCAGGATGGTGTTGTAAGCGGCAAATCAGCATATTGCCGGCTTTGGTGATTGTTACTCTGCCATAAACAGTATTAAAATAATCGCCGGTAAAGTCTTCAAGACTAATGGACGGTTGATTTTTTCTGTCAACTCTTTCTTTTAATGCTGCCAGTTCTTTATCCTTTTGTTTTTTGTTTTGCTCAAAGAAGCCCCATTGGAATTTGCTTCTGTCAGTATAAGGTACGCCGAGATAGGCATCAAGTAATTGGTAGCGTAATGCTTCAAAGAAATTTTGATTATCGTTATTGGTCAGGATAGTAATGCCCAGGTTTTCTTCCGGAACAAAGCAAACATTCGTAACATGCCCAAATGCTCCACCGGTGTGCCAGTACACCTGTTTGCCGGCATAATCGGTTGAATAAACACCCAATCCGTAACCTCTGAAGTGAGTAGGGTAAACGGTAGATTTACGGCTCCCGGTCAGGATATTAATATCTCTTGTTTTTTGTAAAACGGGCCAAGGTAAAACCTGTTTTCCCTGGTATCGGCCGCTGTCTAATTGCAAGAGCAGCCATTTGGTGATGTCTCTTACATTGCTTACCATACTGGTAGCTGGCCCAAGGTTATCAACATTATCAAAGGGAATCTTTGTGATGGAGCTATAAAGATTGTTATGAGGGAAGGCAACATTTTTTTTCTGTGCCAGGCCGGCTGTGTTCATATAGGTATTTTTCATTCCTAATGGCACAAGAATATTTTCCTCTACATATTTTTCCCATGTCTGCCCGGTAACTTTTTCCAATACCTGCCCTGCCACAAGGAAGCCGGAGTTGCAATAACCATAATCCTGGCGAAATTCACCTGAGGGTTTTAAATAGCGCATTTTCCAGATGATAGAATCCTTTTCGAGGTTAGAGTCCCAGAATGTAAAATCTCCCTGGAATGTTTTGGTGCCCAGGCGGTGGCAAAGCATATCTCTCACATTGGCCAGTTTGGTAGAGGTACTGTCATATAACCTGAACCAGGGTATATACTGGGTTATCCGGTCATTAAGCGACAGTTTTTTCTCATGATCCAGTTTGGCAATAGCTGTTCCTGTAAAAAGTTTTGAGTTAGATGCAATGATGAACAAGGTGTTTTCATCTACTTTGTCCTCTTTGCCTATTTCACGGACACCATATCCCTTTTCGAGAATGACCTTTCCATCCTTTACAATAGCAATGGCTAATCCAGGTATTTGCCATTGACTCATTCCTCTTTTAATATAACTGTCCAGGCTATCTGTAATAAAGGAAGGATTTTGTGCAAGACAAACATTGCCAGAGAAAAGCAATGTCAAAACGATTAATTGAATTGACCTCATATAATTGAATTGAAAACTGAAAGTACATATAAAATGAAAAATGCCGGCTTAAAGACCGGCATTTAACAAGTAATGGGTTAAACATTATTGTATTACCCTCACATTATATCCAATGGAAGGTGGGTTAACAGCTCCAGCAGCATTATTTTCAAATCTGACCTGAATTGTATTGGCGGCACTTACCCTTGCCCATGCTATGATAATTCCGTTAGGTAAAGCACTGGAAGGCGAAATGGCAACAACGCTACCTACTGTTGCCCCGGTAAAGGCAAACGTAACGGTTGTACCGCTGTTGGCGGGTATATTTGGAGGATCAATTCCAATGCCACCGCTGATAATACCTCCCCAGGCAGCACCATTATAGGTTTCGAGGCGTCCTCCATCGTCTGTATTGTACCTTACCATTCCTGTAACAGCACTAGCGGGTCGCTGTGCTGTTGTTCCTGTTGGAACGATCATGGCACTGGTAGCATTCACATCTAATACAGCCCTGGCTACCGTGGCAGGCCCGGTGGTTATAACTACGGAATCACCAAAACGATTAACTCCCCGGTTTGAATAAAAAGCAAAGTTTTTGCTGCCGGTTGCTCCGGTTACGTTTGAAAGAAATACGCCATAAATATTACCATCAACATTGTTGGCAAGCCCGGTAAAGCTGCCAAACCAGCCATATACATTGCCTGTAATTCGTCCACCGGTAGCACCTGCTCTTCCAACAATATTGCGAAAACCAATAAGTTCTCCTGTATTATTGTTAGTCCCATTCTGAATGCGGGCAACATTCTGAATTCCGATTACAGAACCGGATCTGCCATTACCACTGTTTCTGGCAATGTTAGCAATACCGATTACGAGTTGTACAGAATCATTTCCTGCATGAATGGCAGTATTGCTAAAACCAGCTAACTGATCGGCTTTCTGAAATGCTTTTGGATTCATTATGACACTTGATGAGGTCGCTGTATAAACGGTACCTGAAGCTGCATTGTCAACTTCATATACAATATTGGCAACAGCGCCATCCTGCAAAGAGGGATCTGTCCTTTGCGAAGCCGTTGATTTGAAAGTATACTTACCGTTAAACGCATCTACAGGAAAATCGTTTCCAAGACTATTGGTATTGGTGTAGCGGTCGCTAAATACAAACTTTCTGCTAACAGGGTTGTAAAACACAGTATCTGCAGCAGGCAACCCCCTTACAAGGTTAACCCGGCTGGTACCTGCATCAAATTTCCATTCAGATGAATCACTGCTTAATGCCTTCCAGTTACTGCCGTCAAAATATTCCATGTTTGCATTGTCGTTATTATGACGAAGCATGGCGGTAACTGCTGTTGCAGGCCTTTGTGCTGTTGAACCAGCTGGTGTAATCATGGCACTGGTGGAATTGATATCAAAAACAGCCCTTGGGTTGATAGCAAAATTGTCTGTTACCAATGTTGAGTCTCCGAAACGGTTATGCCCTCTGCCAGAATAGAATGCGAAATTTTTCCTGGGGGCGGCTGCAGTTATATTATTTAAGAAAACACCATAGGCATTACCGTTAATAAAACTGTTACCACTACCGTCATTAAAGCCAGATAGTGCACCAAAATAGCCAAAGACATTACCCGTAACACGGCCACCGGCATTAGGTGTCATAGAAATTGTATTCCTGTAACCTGTTACGGTTCCAATATTATTGGTAGACCCGTCCGTGATGGCCATATTGTTTTGTACACCTGTGAAGGACCCCGTAAAACCTTGTCCGTCTATAAAACTATTGCTCACTACAGAAGTTACCTGTTGTACTGTATCTGCGCCACTATGATTAATCTGAAGGTTCAAAACCCTGGCAATAGCACTTGTTTGTGTGGCTGTAGGCAACACTTGAGTCGAAAAACGGGCTGCGTTGTATGCCGCCAATCCCGGGTTAGCAAGTGCAAAAGAATCATTGTCTATTTCATAAAGGAAATTACTCATTGTGAGGCTTGGAAAATTAACAGAAGCAGCATCATGAAAGAGTTTTGAGGCAGTAGCTTTGAAGATGTACTTTCCCGGGAATTGCACATCTGCCGGAGTACCGGTGTTACCAAAAGTTGTTTTATCAGCAAAAACAAATTTTTTCCTGCCAATATTATAATATACAGAATCACCCTGCGCAAGGCCCCTGTTCAGGTTTACTTTATTGGTTAGTGCATCATAAACCCATTCATTGGAGCCTGTAGAAAGAGGCTGCCAGGCAGCACCATCAAAATATTCCGGTCCGCCAATGTCTGTGTTATTTCTTAACATAGCAGTGATACCGGTGGCAGGTCTTTGTGAAGTATTTCCGGAAGGAATGATCATGGCACTGGTAGCATTGACATCCAATACGGCACGGGGACTGGTAAAAAATTGGTCGGTAATGAGGGTAGAGTCGCCAAAACGATTATGTCCTTTGCCAGAATAGAATGCATAGTTGCGTTTGGGTTGTGCTGCGTTTATATTATTCAGGAAAATGCCATAGGCATTACCGTTGATCAGGCTGTTATTTAAAGTGTCACGAAATCCACTGATACTGCCGACATAGCCAAAAACACTGCCCGTAACCCTGCCACCTGCATCCGGGGCCATTGATAGCAAACTCCGGTAACCGGTTATGGTGCCAATGTTATTTGTAGCTGTTGATGATACAGCCAAATTATTTTGAATACCATTAAATGTTGCTGTGTAACCTTGGCCGTCAACAAAAGCATTGCTGGCCATTGCCGTTACGGCATTCAAAGAGTCAGTACCTGTATGGTTTACCTGTAATAACAAAGATCTGACAGTAGAAGCCCTCTGTGTAGCAGAAGGCAGCATCTGGGTAGATATCCGCATTCCATTATAAAACGCAAGGTTAGGGTTAGCCACAGCAAAAGAATCGTTATCTATAGCAAAGAGGAAATTGCTAAGCGTAATACTGGGAAAATTCAGGGAAGCAGAATCATGGTATACACCGGATGCATTTCCTTTGAATATATACTTGCCCGGATAAAACACATCTGCGGCTGTATTACTGCCTTCTACATTTACTTTGTCGGTGAAGACGAATTTGCGCCGGGCTGTGTTATAATAAACAGAATCTCCCAGGGGGTATCCTCTTACAAGGAATACACGAAGGGCAGAAGTATCAAATACCCATTCACAAGAGTCTTCGCCCAATCGCTGAGCCTCTTGCATCAGGGGCATCCATTCTTTACGATCCTCACTGTAAATAAATACATTCTTTGCATCAGTATTATACACTACCAATGCATTAGCTGGTTGCTTGATTGACTGCATTTGCTGTTGTGAAAGCCTTGGCAATAACAAGCCCTTATCAGTTCCCTGCAGTTCCAATACAGCAGATGGATGAGGGTCTTCCTTTGGATTACCTCCGATCTTGACCTGCGAAAAACTTTTAGTTGTTAAAAGAATGATGGAAAGGCATAATACTGCCCTGGCAAAGTTTAATGGTTTCATGACAGATGGTTTTGGAGTGAAAAGGTATGGCATCTGCCAACCCCGGCAAATACCACTTTTAGGGGTTTTTTGTGCAGGATTATGCCAGATTAAGGCTATTTATATTCGCCAAATACCTCTCTAAGGGTATCAGCGATCTCGCCGAGGGTACATTTATTTTCAACCGCTTCCAGTACAGCAGGCATCAGGTTTTCGCCACTTACAGCTTTGTCGTTCAATTCTTGCAGGCATTGGTCCACTTTTGCATGGTCACGATTGCTGCGCAATTGAGCCAATTTTGCAGACTGCAGGTTTCTTATACTGTCATCAACTTTAAGGATAGGAATATGATCTTCACTGGCCAACTGGAATTTGTTGACGCCAACAATGATCTTATTACTATCTTCTATGTTCCGCTGGTATTCGTAGGCGCTTCGTGCAATCTCATCCTGTATAAAACCTTGCTCAATAGCCGGAACACTTCCTCCCATCGCCTCAATTTTTTCAATCAGTTTCCAGGCTGCTTCTTCCACTTGCTGAGTCATAGATTCAACAAAATAAGATCCTGCCAATGGATCCACCGTTTCAGTAACACCGCTTTCGAAGGCAACAATTTGTTGTGTTCGCAAGGCAATGCGGGCCGCTTCTTCTGTGGGAAGACTTAATGCTTCATCGTATCCATTTGTGTGCAATGACTGCGTACCGCCAAGTACAGCAGCTAAGGTCTGTATGGTTACCCTTGAAATGTTATTCAGCGGTTGCTGGGCGGTTAAGGTGCTTCCACCGGTCTGTGTATGAAAGCGCAGCATCATTGCCTTTGGGTCAGTTGCACCCAGTTCTTTCATCATTTTGGCCCACATTCTCCTTGCAGCTCTGAATTTCGCCACTTCTTCAAAGAGATTGTTATGTGCATTAAAGAAGAAGGATAAACGCTTACCAAAAACATTAATGTCAAGTCCTTTGTTTAAGGCTGCTTGCACATATGCTTTACCATTGCTTAGGGTGAAGGCTATTTCTTGCACAGCAGTACTTCCGGCTTCCCTTATATGGTAACCAGAAATAGAAATGGTGTTCCATTTGGGCACTTCCTTACTGCACCATTCAAAAATATCTGTGATGATGCGCATAGATGGTTTTGGCGGATAGATATACGTACCTCTTGCTGCATATTCTTTTAAAATATCGTTCTGAATTGTTCCGGATATTTTTTTTAGATCGGCACCCTGTTGTTTTGCCAGTGCGGCATAGAATGAAAGCAGAATAAAGCCCGTAGCATTAATGGTCATAGAGGTACTTACTTCTTCTAATTTTATTCCGTTGAAGAGTACCTGCATATCTTCAATACTGTCAATAGCAACACCTACTTTGCCCACTTCTCCTTCAGCAAGAGGGTGGTCGCTGTCATACCCGATCTGTGTAGGAAGATCAAAAGCAACGCTTAACCCGCTGACACCTTGTGATAATAAATAATGGTACCGCTTATTGCTTTCTTCTGCAGTAGAGAAGCCTGCATACTGACGCATGGTCCACAATTTACCCCGGTACATATCAGCCTGAACACCCCTGGTGAAGGGGAAATTGCCCGGCAACTCATTTTCCAAATTGCTTAAGTCGCTATTGGTATAAAGAGGTTTTATTTCAATTCCTGAGTCGGTATATTTCTTATTATCGTCTGCCATAGCTGTACGATTTAGTTCATCAGTTTTTTTGCTTCAAAATTCAATGCCTGTAACACCATTTCATGCAAGGAGCCATTGGGTTGCGACATGGTAACTTCCAGTATTTTTTTATTCAGATCAGAGGCAGATGCTTCTGCGGGCATTGCTGCTGCCACCTGGTTAATGATCATGATGTTTTGTTCTTTGAGGTTACGGACTGCATCCCAGCTTACCGGGCTTACATAGAGTTGCTGGGTACTGTTATATTCAAATTCTTGCTTAATATTTTCCGTCAGGATTATTTTCATATCCGTTGCTGGAATACCCGGCTGATTAAGCCGACCGATCAGGTTGGGTAAGGAAATCCTTTCGGCCAGTAATACCAGCCTTTCGTAAGCCTGTAAACGTAAAGAAGTACTATCAAATTTTTCACCTGCTGAAGGTGGCGGAAGTTTCTGGGGTTTTCTTAAAAGTGAGATTACAGAAATAATAATTGCTAATGAAGCAAGGATAATGCTAATAATAGTCAGATCCATGAAGTGTTGGTTTGTTAATGTAATATGACAAATTTAGGCCGATTGTTTAATCTTTTGATTGATAATTATCAGCGGGAAGCTGGCCAGTAGCCGGCATTAAATTTCCCTTCTTCGAAAAGTGGTTATCTAATTAATGAATAAAGAATTTTTTATTTTTGCCTGATGAAAACGATAATTTCAAATCCTGTTACGTTAACAGCCGGAGCTGTTGTTGAAATCAGAAAATTGATGAATGAGCCTGGTTTCGATACTACCCAAAAATTAAGAATTGGTGTAAAGGGTGGTGGTTGCTCCGGTATGACCTATGTGCTGGGGTTTGACCAGCAAAAGGAAAACGATAAAACTTTTGAGATTGATGGCCTTTCCTGCATCATGGACAAATCACATGAGCTTTACCTTTTTGGTATGGAGGTAGACTGGCAGGATGGTTTGAATAACAGAGGATTTACTTTTAAAAACCCCAATGCCAGTTCAACCTGTGGTTGTGGAACCAGTTTTGCAGTGTAAAAAATCAGAGGTAACGTTCTTCTAGAATATCCCAGTGATGGGCAACATGCCCGATAATAATAAAACCGATTCCCAGAACATATACGAGTTTCTCGCTGGCAACTCCTGGTAATTCTAATTCTTCTTCACTAAAAGAGGTAAACATTAATTCAGTTGATTGGCGTAACGCCCTGAATTCTTCTACCATGTCATTCCAGTTCCTGTTGGAAACGTTGGCGTTTCTCGCATATTCATTCTCGTCAAATCCTGGTAAGGGAGTACTATCCTTTCGGGCAAACCGGAGAGCCCGGTATGCAAAAATTCTTTCAGCATCAATTATGTGCTGCAGCACTTCTTTAACGGTCCATTTGCCATCAGCATAACGATAATTTCTTTTTACTTCCGGTAGTTCTTCCAGGAATTTTAAAAAAGTATTCGTTTGACCATTAAAGGCCGTTGATAAATCATCTTCCTTTACTTTATTGATATAGCCATGATACCATTCCGGCACTCTTGACAGATCAGGCCTTCCCATTTTTATTATTGCTTTGGTTTGCTGTTCAATGGTGCGCCAACAGCAATATCGCAACGATGGCCGGGTTTGCCATGTTCGGGGTTCAGCGCTCCGGCATCAGCACTTACAACAGGAGTAACCGGTGTTGCTGAAGGCTGAACAGCAGGAGCAGGAGAAATGCTTGGAGTAATAGTTGGGGCAGGTTGTGTTGTTTTTGCAGCTGGTGCACTATTCAAAGGGGCGCCCACGGCAATATCGCAGCGATGCCCGGGTTTGCCATGTTCAGGGTTTAGTCCGGCTCCTGTAACAGGCGCAGTTGTAGCAGGCGTAACAGTTGGTGTTATCGTGGGGCTGCTGATAACAGGCGCTGATTTTTGGCTGTTTGCAGGCAAACTGATGGATGGGCTTGCTGCCGGTTGAGTTGGCTTGCTATCCAACGGCGCTCCCACGGCAATATCACAACGATGGCCGGGTTTGCCATGCTCGGGGTTTAACCCAACAGAACTGGTTGCAACAGGCTGATTGTTCAGAGCAGGCGCAGTAACTGTATTAGCTGCAGGTACTGCAATTTTATTTTGATTTGTATCTGTAGCAGAAGTCGCAGGGAGTGGTGTTGTAGTGTTAGTTGTTGTATCAGTTGTTGTTGATACATCTGATTCTTCATCACTGCTGCCGCAACCGGAAATTAGTAATGCTGAAAGTAATATAGTTCCAAATAAGAAATATCTCATAAAAGGTATTTTTATAATTATGGGTTACTAAAGTAACTCTTTTTATTTTCCAAATGTCGGTATCAATTAAAAAGCCCCTGTAACCGGGGCTTTTTAATTTAATTTTTTGCTTTTGGTTTTACTGTTGTCGATGGTTTCACTACAGCGGGTTTTCTTTCGCCTTTCAGTGTAGAGGCAAGTTTTACAGCTTCGTAGGCATTCACAATTCCACCAGCTCTGCTCAGTTCACTTAGATCAACCATTTCATCATTGCCCGGATTTTTTACTGTTGTCCCCGGACTTTGAGCAGATTTTTCAATCACCATTTTAACCTGTGCCGGGCTAAGTGTTGGGTAATATTGTAAGATGAAAGCCGCCAAACCTGCTACCACTGGTGAGGCCATACTTGTACCCTGGAGATTTTGGTAGGTGTTGCCACCAGGTACTGTAGAATAGATTTTTACTCCAGGAGCAAATACGTCCACCTCATTTTTACCATAGTTGGAAAAGCTGGCTGTTAAGCCACCTGCTTTAGGATCTCCGCTGGCGCCAACAGTTAACCAATTGGAAGGCCTTGATCCATCTAATAACTGGGGAGTCGGATAGTTGAAAGTAGTATCCAGGTTCTTTGCGTCATTACCTGCCGCATGAACCAATAATACACCCTTGCTTTCTGCATACTTTACTGCATCATCCACCCATTTCTTTTCGGGTGAAAATCCTTTACCAAAACTCATATTGATTACTTGTGCTCCGTTATCTACTGCATAACGGATAGCCAGTGCAATGTCCTTATCATGCTCATCACCATCGGGAACGGCCCGAAGAGTCATGATCTTTACATTGTCTGCTACGCCATCCATACCTACACCGTTCTTGCGGGCTGCGGCGATGATCCCGGAAACATGGGTGCCATGCAATGCAGATTTATTGCTTACCATCACATTGCTGTTACCGTAAAATTTATCATTGAAATCATCGTAATTGTCTTTAACGATATCAGCCCTGTACGGGGTAGGGGCTGTTTCTGCCGCCTGGGCTTTCTTTTCCTCCCCGGATACATAATCGCCAAACCCTTCCAGGAAATCTTTATTGGTTGACTCGAGGGCATCATTGCCTGACATCAGTCCGTATAAAGTGTTCTTGGCTTTTTTTACATCAGTATCATCTGAACTGAATTCGCCCAATTCTTTGCCAGTATAAACATCTTTGCCCATCGCTTTGCGCAGGATGCTATCTGCTTTTACACAGTTGGTATATGCTCTTTTCAGGAAGATCAGTTCCAGTGCGTTACTCTTCGAGTCGCCACCGGCTATTTCTCCCTCTGACCTCTTCCACATATCGTATTCAAAAAGTTCTTCTTTACTGAGAGCGGATATATCAATTGTTTTTCCGCTATACTTGGATTTGAATTTGTGATAGACCCTCGCCGCTTCGTAGGAGTCAGATTCAACATTTTTGCCATCTCGGCCACCCAGAAAATTCCAGCCAAAAACATCATCTACATATCCGTTTTTATCATCATCAATTCCATTTCCTGGAATCTCTTTGGCGTTTTTCCACAATACCGGCTTAAGGTCTTCGTGCAGGGTATCAATGCCTGAGTCAATAACGGCTACAATAACCGTATTGCTTTTAAGTTTCTTTGAATTGACAAACTCGTAAGCTTTATCGATACTGATACCATGATAGCCGGATGTGGCTTTATCCATCATATGCCAGCCTTTTGGAATCTCATCTTTTTGTGCAAGAGCTGCTGTAGAGATAAGGCCTGAAAAAAACAGGATAGAGGTACGTTTAACTGTTCTGTTCATTTGGTTTATTTTAACTGTAAAATTGGTGTAGGCGTAAAAATACTGATTACCGTTCATACATTTTGCATACAAAAAGCCCTGATTAAGGGGCTTTTTAGGATTTTTTTGACGGGTGGTAAAGATAAAAGGTTGCCTGTTCATGATTTAGGTCAACCTTTTAATATTTATTTAGACATCAAATTTAATTCCCTGTGCTAATGGCAGCGATTTGCTATAGTTGATTGTATTAGTCTGTCTTCGCATATAAGCTTTCCATGCATCACTTCCGCTTTCACGGCCACCACCAGTTTCTTTTTCACCACCAAAAGCGCCACCGATCTCGGCGCCACTGGTACCAATGTTCACATTGGCAATACCACAGTCGCTTCCAGCATGTGAAAGGAACTGTTCGGCTTCTCTCATATTTAAGGTCATAATGGAAGAGGAGAGCCCCTGAGGTACTCCGTTTTGAATCGCAATAGCTTCGTCAATTGTTTTGTACTTCAGCAAATACAGAATAGGAGCAAAGGTCTCATGCTGCACAATTTTATAATCCGGCTTTGCTTCGGCAATACACGGCTTGACATAACAACCACTTTCGTAACCCGGACCTGAAAGGACACCTCCCTCCACAATAAAGTTACCTCCTTCGGCTTTGCATTGCTCAATTGAATCGAGGTACATGTTTACTGCATCTTTATCAATCAGAGGGCCAACATGATTATTTTGATCCAGCGGATCACCTATGCGTAATTGTTTATATGCTGATACGAGTTTATTCTTTACAGTATCATACACATCTTCATGAATGATCAGCCTGCGGGTAGTGGTACAGCGCTGCCCTGCGGTGCCCACGGCGCCGAATAATGCTCCGAGAATGGCAATATCCAAATCCGCTTCTTTGGAAATTATGATAGCGTTATTTCCACCCAGTTCAAGTAATGACCTGCCTAATCTTGCAGCTACGGTTGTACCTACGGCTTTTCCCATTCTTGTAGAGCCTGTTGCTGATACCAGCGGTATCCTGGTGTCTGCAGCCATCCATTCTCCCACCTCACGGCCACCAACAATTAATCCTGATACTCCATCCGGTACATTATTCTTTTTGAAAACTTCTGTAATGATGTGCTGACAGGCTATGCCACAAAGCGGAACTTTTTCGGAAGGCTTCCATACACAGACATCGCCACATACCCATGCCAGCATACTGTTCCAGCTCCATACCGCGACAGGAAAGTTGAAAGCAGAAATAATTCCTACGATTCCCAGCGGATGATATTGTTCATACATCCGGTGGCCTGGTCTTTCACTGTGCATTGTTAAACCATGTAGTTGCCTAGATAAACCAACTGCAAAGTCGCAGATATCAATCATCTCCTGCACTTCACCCAGCCCTTCTTGCAGGCTTTTCCCCATTTCATAAGAAACCAGTTTACCCAAAGGCTCTTTATATTGGCGAAGTGCTTCACCGACCTGTCTTACTATTTCTCCTCTTTTGGGAGCAGGAACAAGCCGCCATGTTTTAAAAGCTTCTTCCGCTTTTTTAATAACTGTTTCATAGCTGTCTTTATCAGCAGCTATAACCGAAGCAATTTTTTTTCCATCGACAGGGGAATAAGAATCTATTATTTCACCTTTTGAAGCAATCCACTGTGTGCCGGTGCTAACGCCTTTATTAGTTGAGCTAATCTTTAATGTGCTTAAGAAATCCATACGATTTTTTTAGTATTGCAAAGCTATCTCAATTCCGCCTGATAACCATCGGCCGGGCATTACAGCGCCTAAAAGATCACTGTATCTTTTATTATAAATATTATCAGCCTGGATAAAGCATTTGCCCCACCCATTTTTGGTTGAATAAACAGCCTTTGTATTTAATACAAAATAGGAGGGAGAAATTTCCGCACTTATGGCCGAAGATTTTTGCTCATCCCTCTGCTTATATACACCATTTACAGAAACAGAGAAGGTACGAATGGTATAAGCAAGCGAAAAGTTGGTCAGAAATCTTGCATGTGAAGAAATATAAAAAGAAGGGACAGGGTCATCATTTACTGATTTAAGCCACGTAATTCCGGCTGTAGCCAAAAGGCTGGCGTTTTGACCGATCTTTTCATTGTAAATAATATCTATTTCTGCACCTCTTGTTTTTACTTCTGCAACATTTTTAGCCAGCGCATAATTACCCGTCGGTATTAGATTCGATTTTCTTGGCATATCAGCGTAAGAGGTGTTAGCCCAATCAATAAGATTGCTATGATCCCTGTAAAATAAAGTTCCGCTTATTCTGAAACGGGCGGAGAAATTATAATCGGCCCCAATCTCCGCATTCCAGGATTGTTCCGCTTCCAGGTTTGGGTTGCCTATGCGGCCGCTGGTCACCAGTTCTTTATTATAGTTATTGTATCGTTCGGTAAAATCAGCATCACGGAAGGAACGACCCACTGAACTCCTGAGGGTTAATTTAGAAGGAGCCCATGCCATATTCAATTGCGGGGATAATATCCAGCCATAACTCTCATCCCAGTCAAGGCGAAGACTTTCATTCAGATAAAAGCCATTTTTCAGTTTATGACGAAAAATTGAATACACGGCAGCATGCCATAAGGAGTGATTACCCCTGTCATTGGACCGGATTTCTTTGCGATGCACCTGCACTCCACATGTATAACCATGTTGTTTATTAATATCAGCCGAATAATACAACTGTGAGGTAAACAGGTTAGTTTTATTATCATTAGGAATGGCTGTTGGCCTGAACCAGTATTGGTCCCGTAGTTTTTTATATGCTGCATCAAAATTCAGGCTTCCTCTTTTGGTATTCTTTTGAAGGTTCAGGTGGTTCCACCAGGTGTCTACTTTTTCTTCCGCTGTATCACTGGCGAAAGTGGTATAGAAATTTTGTGCATTAAATTTTCTAAAATCAACAGCAGTACGCAAACTAAAACGCCAGTCTTTTGCAAATAACTGTGAAAAAGAAATATTGGCAGTTGTTAAGTGAAAGAAACCATTAGTTCCCCTCAATGGCTGGCCTTTTGCATTATTGGATAAAACGCCTGCAGCAAAAGAAGACCTGTTTTTGGAGTAACTTAAGTAAGCATCTCCGTTGAACAGTCCATATTGTCCGCCAACTATTTTGCCTTTAATTTGATTTTTATTTTTACCGGCAGTGAATGTTTTTGTTATAATATTTACCACACCTCCAACAGCCTCCGAGCCCCAGATAGCAGATGCAGCTCCTTTTAGAATTTCCACTCTTTCTATTTCAGAAGGATGTATTGGTACATACATGCTGAAATGACCTGTAAGCGGATCATTTAGTTTTACTCCGTCAATTATTATCAACACCTGCTGAAATGTACCACCCCTGATCACAATATCACTTTGCGATCCCTGTGGTCCTCTTTGTTGTACTTCTATACCCGGCAGGTAACGAAGCAGATCATCGACGGAATGAACAGGTAGTTTAGAGAAGCTCTCACCTTTAATGGCTATAATGTTTCTGCCACTTTCTTTTTGATATTGCGCAGATAAGGTAGCAGTAATGATGACGTTGTCTAACTGAAGGGTGCTGTCCTGGGCAAATAAAAAGACTGAGTTACAGTGAAATATTGCTGCCAGAATTGTCCTTTTCACAATACTCATACGTTGGTTTTGGGCGCAAAAATAGGAGGGGAGAACTTAAACAATAAGTGAAGCTTGTTTTATGACAGGAAGTTTACACTTTTAATATTGTTCCTGTTCGTTGGGGAAATCCCCGGACTTAACGTCTTTGATATATAGCTGTACTGCATTAACAGCTTGGTCATGTATATTCAGGTACTGTCGCAAAAACCTGGGCTTGAATTCTGTGTTTATTCCCAGCATATCATGCATCACTAACACCTGTCCATCGCAATCGCCCCCGGCGCCAATACCAATGGTAGGTATGGATAAACTTTCTGAAACTTCTTTTGACAGCTCAGCAGGAATTTTTTCCAGAACAATGGCAAAGCAACCTGCTTCCTGCAACAATATTGCGTCTCTGCGGAGCTTATCCGCTTCTGTCTCTTCTTTTGCCCTCACAGCATACGTCCCAAATTTGTATATCGATTGAGGAATCAGGCCAAGATGCCCCATTACAGGTATACCAGCTGAAACGATCTTGCGGATGGAATCAATCACTTCTTCACCTCCTTCCATTTTAACAGAATGAGCACCGGTTTCTTTCATAATACGGATGGCAGAGGCTAATGCAATATCAGAGTTGGATTGATAGGAACCAAAAGGAAGATCGACCACTACCAGGCATCTTTCAATACCTCTTATCACAGAAGAAGCATGATAAATCATCTGGTCAAGTGTAATGGGCAGTGTAGTTTCATGTCCTGCCATAACGTTTGAAGCAGAATCGCCTACCAGTATTACATCAATGCCGGCGCTGTCAATGATCTTTGCAAAGGAAAAATCGTAAGCGGTGAGCATGGATATCTTTTCCCCGCCAGCTTTCATTTTTAACAGTGTGTTGGTGGTTACTCTTTTTACTTCTTTATTTACTGACATAGACTTGGTTTAAATGTGATCACCAATCAGATCTCAATATCTTTTAGTTTCACTTCTTCGTGAAGGGTATGTATTAAGCCATCAGCCAATCCGATTTTAGGAACAAATATTTCGCTGGCATCGGCCCATCTCATCACATTGATATAGATCAGAAGGGCTGGTACAATTACATCTGCCCGATCCTCTCTTAATTTGTGAAGGCTTATACGTTGTGAAAGAGAAAGGTTACTGAATTCCTTATAATAATCTCTCAGCAGTTCAAGGTTAAGTGGTTTGCCTTCCTTTCTCTTAGAAATGGAAAATATCTTGTTGATATTTCCACCGGACCCGATAGCTGTTACATGGTGATAGCCTTTTGTTTTGTTGCGAATAAATTCTTTTAATTCATCCCAGGTTGCTTCCGTAACCTGGTTTTTAAGTAACCGGATGGTACCGATATTAAAGGACTTTTTGAAAACCAGCTTGCCATCGCTGAAAAAAGTAAGTTCTGTGCTACCGCCTCCTACATCAATATACAAATAGGATTCGTCATTGGTTAAGTTCTCCGCTATATGATTTTCATATATCAATGAGGCTTCCTGGTCGCCGCTGATGATCTCAATATCAATACCTGTTTCTGCTTTCACCTTTTTGATGATCTCCGGGGAATTGGCAGCGTCCCGCATAGCGGATGTGGCGCATGCCTTCAGGTGTTTTACTTCATAGACGTCTAGCAAAAGCTTGTAAGACTTGATAGTTTTAATGATCTTCTCAACTTTTCCATCGGAAATCTCACCTTTATCAAAAACATCGAAACCGAGCCTTAACGGCACCCTGACCAGTACTACTTTGATAAATTCATTTACTCCCTGTGGCCCTGCTATAACATCTGTGATCAATAATCTTGCGGCGTTACTTCCAATATCAATGGCTGCCAGTCTCACGGTTTGTCTTTGTTTTATTGAAGAGGTAGCTATACGTTTCTACCTGTGATCTAATTTTCTTTTTGGTGGTTCTGACATATTCATTGTCCAGTTCGTTGTTCAGCCACCGTGCCTTCACATTGTCCTGCATTTGTATTTCGAGAATATCAATCAGTTCCTGTTTTAACTCTTCATGCCATATCGGGCAGGTGGCTTCAACTCTGTGTTCAAGATTTCGAACCATCCAGTCGGCCGAAGATATATAAACTTTCTCTTTGCCTTTGTTGTGAAATACCCACACCCTTGCATGTTCCAGGTATTCATCCACAATGCTGATTGCTTTAACCGGCTTGCGGAATTTCTCATTTTCGGACAGCATGCAGAAAATACCTCTTACTATTAGTTTTATTTGTACTCCGGCCCTTGCCGCTTCGTACAGTTTTTGAATCATGTCTTCATCAGAAAGTGAATTCATTTTAAGTGTTATGTATGCCGGCTTTTTCTTTCTTGCCTGTTTTATCTCTTCATCGATCAGCCGGATCATTTCCCTTTTTACAAAGAATGGACTGGGTATAATGGCTTTACATTCTTTCAGGACATTCATGCCAATTTTGGGTTGTTCAAGAAAGCTAAAGATCCTGTTTACATCCGCCATTATTTTTTGATTGGAAGTAAGCAGGCAATGATCGGCATACACTTTTGCTGTTCGTTCACTGAGATTACCCGTACTTACAAAACCATAATAAAAAAAGTTATGATCTTTTGTTCTTTTCTTTATAACACAAACCTTGGCATGTACTTTCATATTGGGAATACCAAC
Source organism: Chitinophagaceae bacterium (assembly GCA_044229985.1). GTDB lineage: Bacteria > Bacteroidota > Bacteroidia > Chitinophagales > Chitinophagaceae > JJ008. Next base: position 76,033 of record JBGARY010000004.1, on the reverse strand, counting down.
CAGTACTTTTGCACCTTCTTCTTCCAGTCTTTCTTTCCATTCCATGTTGGCTTCTTCTTCAAACCGTGCCCTAAGCTCCAGCATAACCGTTACTTCTTTTCCATTACGTACGGCATTGATCAATGCATTTATGATCTTGGATTGAGGGGCCAAACGATAGCAGGTAATTTTGATACTGCTCACATCGGGATCAAATGCTGCTTCCCGCAACAGGTCAATCAACGGAAGGAAGGAATGATACGGAAAGTTCAGCAGCACATCTTTTTCCATAATTACATCCGTTACTCTCCGAACAGTTAACAGTGGATGATCAAATGGTTTTTTCCGCAGTCTTTTTTCTTTGAACACCTGGTCGGGGAAGTCCATGAAGTGCCGGAAATTATGAATACGGCCACCGGGTATCAGGTTGTCCCTTTTGGAAAGATTCAATCTTCTGACGAGGTATTCCAGCAAGCCCGGGTCCATTTCACGGTCATAAACGAATCGAACAGGTTTGCCTTTTCGCCTGTTCTTGATTCCTTTCTCTAATTTTTGAATAATGCTGGTGGAAATATCCTCGTCAATATCAATTTCAGCATCCCTCGTCACTTTGAAAATATGTGACTGGTACTGATCATAACCGAAATAAGAAAAAATTTCAGGCAGATTGAACCGGATTACATCTTCCAGCAGGATAATATGGTGCTCGTCAGGTTTTGGGGAAGGCAGAATAGTGAAACGACCCAGCGTACGGCTTGGGATTTCGATCAATGCATATTTTCTTTTGAGAGCACTTTCTTTCTTCCACATCACCACACCGAGATAAATAGACTTGTCACGCAATGCCGGAAACTCCGTTATATTCTCGATCATTAAAGGGATTACATCGGAGCTTACTTCTTCTTCAAAATAGTTGCTGACAAACTGCTGCTGTTCGGCATTCAGTTCTTTTTCAGTCCTCAGGTAGATCTTTTGTTGATTTAGTTCTTTCATCACTTCTTCCCAGATGCGATTGAACTCACCCTGCTGGTTCAAAACGATCATCTGTATCTCATCAACGATCTGTTGGGGATTGTTTTCAAGGTGCATATTTGCTTTGCTGCCAAATTGTATCATCCGGCGCAGCGTTGCTACCCTTACACGGAAAAACTCATCGAGATTATTGGAAAAAATACCAAGGAAACGTATCCTCTCTCTTAGTGGTACAGTTGAATCAGCGGCTTCTTGTAATACTCTGGCATTAAATGAAAGCCAGCTGATATCTCTCGCAATTGTTTTTCGTTTGATTCCGGGTTGTGCCATTGGTTAAAGATTCTGATAGTAGTAAAGTTAGCAAAGCAGTGCTAACTGTGGTATTAAGTTTACAGGGATGCGGCTCAGTTAGATTTCAACTGATCTATTATGCCGGTAGTGGAAAACCCTTCGAGTATCGGGTTGATAACGACCCTTCCGCCATTGGCAATAACTTCTTTGGCGCCTGCTATTTGCTCCACCGTGTAATCGCCTCCTTTTACCAATACATCCGGCATCAGTGCTTTTATCAGGTCGAGAGGTGTATCATCTTCAAAAAGTACAATAGCGTCAACCATCAGCAGCGATGCAAGTACCAGAGCCCTAGATTCCTGGTTATTGACAGGGCGGCTTTCACCTTTCAATCGTTTAACGGAAGCATCGGCGTTAAGGCCGACAAAAAGGTAGTCAGCTTCTTTAGCAGCCTGTGATAGGGAGAAAATATGCCCCTGGTGCAGAATGTCAAATACGCCATTGGTAAAAGCAACAGTTTTGCCAAGAAGCCTCCATTGAGCCACTCTTTGAACAGCCTCTTCTTTTGTAAGAATTTTTTGTGTTATAAGGTCAGGCTGTTTCAATTCCTTTTTTCTTTTTATTATAAATGGGGATGGCTACAAAGCTAATCAAACCTCCAATTAGGATCACAGCTGTTTGCGCCAGCCATAATATCCAGCCAAATGCAAGGGCAATACCTTCATTCAACCCGTATACCTGCATGGTTTTTTGAATAAGGTAGGCATAAGCACCAATACCGCCGGGTGTTGCGATCATACCGATGCTTCCAGCTGATAAAATGGTAAAAGCTTCAGGAATGCCATAATGAGAAGTTTGCTGAAGGGCAAAAAAGCCAATGTAGCCTGCGGTTAAGTAAAGTGCCCAAAGAATAAGTGTCAGAATAATAAACCTAGTTCTCCTCTTAAGATGCTGAACAGCACTAAGTCCCTGCCAGATACTTTGGCCAATACGTTTGAATACGAGGCCAAGGTCTTTAAAACTCTTCTTATTTCTTACCATCCAGATAGCGATTATAAGAAGAATAAGTCCAAGTATGGAAAGCCCGATAACATAATTGGGTATATGATGTTCTTTTTCGTCTGCTTTTGAGGAGTAGAAAATGGTGTCTATTAATTGCGTATAAATATCTGGTTGAATAGCCAGGGTAATAGCAAAAACACCAAGCAGGCATACTGCATCAATCACTCTTTCCAGTATGATAGTACCTATCAGTTTGTCGGCGGGTACTTTTTCATACCGGGCAAGAACAGTACATTTTAATACTTCACCCAGGCGGGGAACAGCCTGGTTGGCGAGGTACCCGATCATTACAGCAAAATAAGTGTTGGCGGTAGATGGTTTATAGCCCAATGGTTCTATTAATAACTTCCAACGTAATGCCCTTACAAGGTGGCTTGCAAATAACATGGCAAAAACCGGAAGAACAAGCCAATACCTTGCCGTCTGCAAAGCTGTTTTAATTTGTGATTTGTCATCGGCAGTCAGGTCTTTAATGGACCACCAAACCAAAAAGATTCCCAGGCCCAGGAAGAAAAGATAAGTGAGTATGGTTCGGATACGTTTGTTCATTGGAATGGAATAGTCTTCATTGCGATTCGTAATGTTGTAAAAGTACTACAGCATGCAGCCAAAACAAAACAAAGGCATTAATTTAAAAGTAGGTTGTCGATCAGCCTTACTTCGTTTAAAAAGGCAGCTGCCAGAGCCACCAGCTTTTTTTTTCCATCCCAGATGCTGACAGCTTCAAGTGTTTTTGCATCGGCTATTTCAATATAATCAACCCTGAAGCCTTCCCTGGTTAGCATAGCAATGGCTTTATTTTTTATTGTTTCAGTTTCACCGGACACCAGGTTGTTTTTTATAAATGATAGCGATTGAAAGATCAACACTGCTTTTCTTCTTTCTGCCAGGCTCAAACGCATATTACGACTGCTCATTGCCAGCCCATCTGCTTCACGGAGGGTAGGGCATATATTAATATTTGTAGCCTCCTTTTTACCAATCAATTCAACTAAACGGGTAATTACCATACATTGCTGATAGTCCTTTTGCCCAAGGTAAAGGTTATCGGGCTGTACAATTTCTAATAAACGGTGTACCACCTGGCAAACACCCTGGTAGTGGCCGGGCCGGAATTTTCCTTCCAGCAGGGTTTCCAGTTCTCCCAGGTCATAATATTGTGTTGGGGCTATTCCGTTTGGATATATTTCATCCACTTCGGGTAAAAAAAGTATATCGCAACCTGCCTGCTCCAGTTGCAAAATGTCGTTTTCGATTGTTACCGGGTATTTCTCAAAGTCCTTCGGATCGTTAAACTGAGTTGGATTTACAAAAATGCTGCTGATGGTAATATCGTTGTCTTTTCGGCTGGATTCAATAAGTGATATATGGCCAGGATGTAAAGCACCCATGGTCGGAACAAATCCAGCTTTCAATCCTTTTCTCTGCTGAGCATCAATCCATTGATTAAGGCTATCTGCCTTTTTGAATAAGATCATGGTGAACAAGTATTTGGGGCTTCGATTGCTTTATTCAGCATATTTCGGCTTAAAATAGCTACTTTTGCACGCCTTTAGTAAAGCGGTGTAATTTAAACGGGAAGCCCATGTCAGCAAAGAAAAGAATTTTATTTATCGCCAACGAAATGTCACCCTACCTGGAGCTGACAGAATTCTCAGAGATTGTTAACAAACTGGCCATCAAGGCAAACGACAATAATTTCGAAGTACGTTGCATCATGCCCAGGTTCGGCACTATTAACGAACGCCGTCATCGCTTGCATGAGGTGGTAAGGCTTTCCGGAATCAACGTTTCGGTGGATAATGATGACATGCCGCTGCAGATAAAAGTAGCTTCATTGCCCAGTGCCCGCCTGCAGGTATATTTTCTGGATAATGAGGAATTGTTCAGAAGAAAATTCGTTTTTCATGATGAAAATGAAAAATGGTTTGACGATAATGGCCTCAGAACTGTGTTTTACTGTAAGGGGGCATTGGAGACAGTAAAGAAATTTGGATGGCCTCCGGATATCATTCATTGCAGCGGCTGGATGACAGGGCTGATTCCCGCATACCTCAAAACAGTATATAAAAAGGAGCCGGTTTTTGCTCACAGCAAGATTGTTTACACGATTGGTCAGAATACTTTCAAAGAGAAACTGGGCAGTGATTTTATGAAGAAAGCGCTGATACACCCTTCATTGAAGGACAAGGATATTGAGGTATTTAAAGAAGGGAATAATACAGCTATGTTCCGCGGGGGTGCCAGCTTTGCAGATGCCATTACTTTTGGCGCTGAAAAGATTGATAAGAAACTGACCGAAGAGTTTTCTAAAGTGCGGGGTAAGAAGACATTGCCCTACAATCCTGAAGGAGATTTAACAGACTATTTACAACTGTATAGCGACCTTGCAGGCAAATAAAATTAAACCAACCCTGACCTTAAATTTACTTTGTGAAGAACAGATATATCGTATTTTCTTTTATAGCAATCGTGGCCTCGGTTGCTATTCTTTTTTCGGCCTGCAGAAGGATTAATGAAGCTACTGAACTGGGCGGAGGTCTTATCCCGCCAGTTGATGGTATCAACACCTTCGATACTTTGATCAATGTTCAGGCTTTCAATGATACATTTGGCCTGGCAACAGATTCTCAATACCTGTCTAAGAACGAGGAGTATTTCCTTGGAAAGATCAACAGCGATCCTTTTTTCGGAAAAACAGATGCCCGGATGTTTCTTGAGCTTAAACCGCTCTTTTATCCCTGGTATTTTGCCAACAATAAGCCTGATAGTTTATACATCGATTCGGTAGTGATGGTATTAAATTACATTGAAACATACGGCGATACCACAACTCCCCAGACCATTAATGTGTATGAATTAGACCAGAGCAATAATTTCAGGAGCGATACTTCTTACCTTATCCGTAAAGATTACTTTACGTATTCCAGTTTGCTTGGCTCCCGCACCATCACTCCCAGTATGCTGAATGATTCGGTGAAAGCATATAAAGATACTACGGTGAATCAATTACGTATCCGGTTGGATAATGCATTTGGTCAGCGACTGCTTTCTTATGATTCAATCAGTACATCGGTGAATGGCGCCTACGCCAACGATTCTGCTTTCAGGAGCAAGTTCAAAGGATTTGCTATCCGCTCAATGAGCTCTGGTAATGCAGTGATGGGATTTGATCTTACCGGCGCTAATACCAAGCTGGCTATTTATTACAGGTATAATAAGAATATTCAGATAGACACTACGGTTGCTTATTTCAGCTTCTCCAGCAATTTCTGTGCAGCTGCTAATTATATCCAGCGGGATTATGCAGCTACGCCTCTTGATGCTGCCCTGGGAGGTGCGACACCTGATCCTGTTGTTTATATTCAAAATACCCCCGGCACATTTGCCAATATTAAGATTCCGGACCTGAATGTGATCAACAACAGGCTTATACACCGTGCTGAACTGATTGTAGAGCAATTATATGATATCAGTGACAGTACTTTTTATAGCCCAGGGCTGTTATACCTTGATGCAAGTGACCCAACAATTTCAAGCCCCTATAAATTCAGAACTATACCTTATGACCTTTCGTTTACGGCGTCAGGAGCATTAAACCTGAATGAATTTGGGTGCTTACCATCCGCCGGTACTGATGGAGCTGGTAATAAAATACGGGTGTGGAAATTCAATATTTCCCGATATGTGCAACATGTACTGACCCGTACGCAGAATTTGTATGACCTGCGGCTCTTTGCCCCATTCTCAATCAATGAAAAATATGGTATTCCGCCCGGCACAGATGTAACGGCTACAATTTTTGTAAATACTACTACTACAAAGGGAAGGATCAGAGTTGGTGGCGGTAATCACCCGTCTCAAAAGATGAGATTACGGTTGGTGTATTCAAAGCTTTAATATTCTATTTATCAAGATATGTTCAAAAGTCCTTGTGCAGCGGCATAAGGACTTTGTTCTTTATAGGCATGGCCCTTATCTTTGCGGCCTAAATTCAAATTCATGCCGTATTTATTTACTTCAGAATCTGTAAGTGAAGGACACCCGGATAAAGTAGCTGACCAGATATCTGATGCCCTTATTGATAATTTTCTTGCATTTGATTCTCAGTCAAAAGTTGCCTGCGAAACATTGGTAACTACCGGACAGGTGGTATTAGCTGGTGAAGTCAAATCAAAAGCCTATTTAGATGTTCAGGAAATTGCCCGTGGTGTGATCCGAAAAATTGGTTATACCAAGAGTGAATATATGTTTGAAGCCAGCAGTTGCGGTGTGCTTTCCGCTATACATGAGCAATCAGCTGATATCAACCAGGGCGTTGACAGAAAGAAAAAGGAAGAGCAGGGCGCCGGCGACCAGGGCATGATGTTTGGTTATGCTACCAACGAGACAGAGCATTATATGCCACTGGCCTTAGACCTGGCACATAACCTCTTGATTGAACTGGCGGCTATCCGCAGGGAAAAGAACTCCAAAATGCCTTACCTGCGCCCGGATGCAAAAAGCCAGGTGACTCTTGAGTACGATGATAATAACAGGCCGGTGAGAATTGATGCGATAGTTATCTCCACACAGCATGATGATTTTGATTCTGAAACTAAAATGCTGGCCAAAATCAAGAGTGATGTGATCAACATCCTCATCCCAAGGGTAAAGAATAAGTATAAGAAGTACGCTAAACTGTTTAATAACGATATTAAATACCATGTGAACCCGACCGGTAAGTTTGTGATCGGTGGTCCGCATGGTGATACAGGATTAACGGGTAGAAAGATCATTGTGGATACCTATGGTGGTAAAGGTGCACATGGCGGTGGCGCTTTCAGCGGAAAAGATCCTTCGAAGGTTGACCGTTCAGCAGCCTATGCTACAAGACATATCGCCAAGAACTTGGTAGCAGCCGGTTTGTGCGATGAAGTACTGGTGCAGGTTTCTTATGCCATTGGCGTAGCGCAGCCTACCAGTATCAACGTTAACACTTATGGAACTGCCAAAGTAAATATGAACGACGGGCAGATCGCTAAAATCGTAGAAGGATTGTTTGATATGCGTCCTTATTTCATTGAGCAGCGGCTGAAGTTGCGCAATCCTATTTACAGTGAAACAGCTGCCTATGGACATATGGGCCGTACACCGCAAATAGTGGAGAAGACATTTGTTTCGCCCGACGGTAAAAAAGTAACGAAGAAGGTAGAATTGTTTACTTGGGAGAAATTGGATTATGTGAATAAGGTCAAGAAAGCATTCGGACTTAAATAGGCATCTCCAAGTACTTTTTGAAAACCCTGAAAGATGGCAATGTCTTTCAGGGTTTTTTATTCTCGTTTACTCGTTTTACTCCCTGCCAGCCGGCAGGCAAGTTTTAAAACTCTTAGCCTACATTTGAACTGTGAAAAATTTCAGACAACAACAACGGCCCAAAAAGAGTTCGCTGGTAATTGGCAGAACTAAAGTGATTGCAGCTTTACAGGCTGGCCAGCAGCTTGACAGAATTTATTTAGATACAAGGGCACAGGGGCAAGAGATCAGTGAAATAAAACGACTGGCTTCTCAGCAGGCTATTCCTGTAAATTATGTGCCTGTGGCCAAGTTGAATGGTTTTAACATTACGGATCATGAAGGGGTGGTAGCACAGATAGCCAAAGTGCAGTATCAGCAGCTGCAGGATGTTATTTCATTGGTAACAGAAAGTGGAAAAGCGCCTCTTTTTCTAATTTTAGATGGCATAACCGACATACGTAATATCGGCGGCATTGCCCGTACCGCTTTCTGCACAGGTGTAGATGCCATCATTATCCCGGATAAAGGAGTGGGGGCTTTGAATGAAGATGCGATACTTACTTCTGCCGGCGCCCTTGAAAAGATAGCTGTTTGCCGTGTTAATAGTTTAATGAAAGCAGTGGATGAGCTGCACCTGAACGGTATTAAGGTTTTTGCCAGCGAAATGACAGCTGAAAAAAATATTGGTGAAATTGATTTTACTGAACCATGTGCCATTGTAATGGGCAGCGAAGAAAAAGGTATTTACCCGGCGTTGATGAAGATATGTGATGAAAAAATCAAAATTCCGATGGCGGGTGAATTTGAATCGCTGAATGTTTCTGTTGCAACAGGAATAATTCTTTATGAAGCAATGAAACAACGGATGCAATGATCGGCGATAGCAAAATAAAACTCATTGAATGTCCCCGTGATGCTATGCAAGGCTGGAAATCTTTTATTCCGACTGAAAAGAAGATAGCCTATATCAATTCATTGCTCAGGGTTGGTTTTGATACCATTGATTTTGGCAGTTTTGTTTCACCCAAAGCCATTCCACAGATGGCTGACACAGTTGAGGTGTTAAAAGGTTTAGAAGTTGATACGTCAGTTAGTAAACTACTGGCTATTATTGCCAACTACCGCGGAGCAGAAGCTGCTGTTGTCTTTGACGAGATAACTTATCTCGGCTTTCCGTTCTCTGTTTCAGAAACGTTTCAGCAGCGGAATACGAATTCTTCCATAGCAGAGTCGCTGAACAGGGTGGAGGAGATACAGAATCTTTGTATCAAATCAGGGAAGCAATTAGTGGTTTATATATCCATGGGTTTTGGAAACCCTTATGGCGACTTGTATGATGAAGAGATCGTTTTTGAATGGGTGAATAAGCTGGTCGGAATGGATATTGGTATTATTTCCCTGGCTGATACAGTGGGTGTAGCCACAGCCCAACAGGTGTATGATATGACCAGTTACCTGGTTGAATCTTTACCCGGTACCGAAATTGGAGTACACCTGCATTCTACCCCGCATAACTGGAAAGAAAAATTAGAGGCGGCTGTAAAAGCGGGCTGCAAACGATTTGACGGGGCCCTGAAGGGTATCGGCGGATGCCCCATGGCCGATGATGAACTGGTGGGCAATATGAACAGCGAATGGATGATAAACTATTTTGAAGAAAATATGCCGCTGGATAATCTGAACAAAGAGGCATTGCAGGAAAGCCTCAAAATGGCTGGAGAAATATTTGTATAACATGCGTCCTGTAAATATCCTTGTTAACTTTTGAACTAATTAACGTATCAATTTGCCAATGGACTTCATGCTACATATTGATCTGAAAAAATTGCCGGAACCAATAGCTTACGGTGATAAGATCATGCTGATGGGCTCCTGTTTTACCGAGCATATCGGTAATGCGCTGGCTGACCTGAAGTTTGATGTGCTGCAAAACCCCAATGGTATTTTATTTGGCCCTGATGCAGTTTGCAAAAGTCTGCATTCATACGTTGACAATAAGCAGTACACCGGGGATGATTTGTTTTGCCTGAATGAGGTCTGGAACAGCTGGGACCATCATTCGAGGTTCTCTCATATCAATAAAGAAGAGTGCCTGCAGGGGATAAACCAATCACAACAAAGAGCTCATGATTTTTTGAAAGAAGCGGACTGGTTAATATTAACGCTTGGTTCTTCCTATAGCTATTTTCTTACTTCCCAACCTTCCTTTGAGAAATCGAGAGGGGGAGAGGCCGTGGCCAATTGCCACCGGGCTCCGGCTAACTGGTTCAATAAAGAAATGCTGGAGATTGATACAATAAAGGAGATGCTTGTAAGTTGCCTGGAAAAAATAAAAGCGTTCAATCCCCGGCTGAAATTTATTTTCACTATCAGTCCTGTGCGGCATATCCGAGATGGTGTGGTGGAAAATAACCGGAGTAAGGCAAGGCTGATTGAAGCAGTTCATTATATTGTCGGCAAATCTGAATCTGCCTTTTATTTTCCGGCTTATGAACTGGTGATCGATGTGCTAAGGGATTACCGTTTTTATGATATTGACATGGTACACCCCAACTACCCTGCAACAGAATTTGTGCTGGAAAAGTTTTCAGAAACCTGTATTACCGAGGCATCACAACAACTGATGAAGGAAGTAAGGCAAATCATCATTGCGAGGAAACACCGTCCTTTTCAACCGGAAACAAAGGCGCACCAGCAATTTTTATCAGCACATTTTGAAAAAGCAAAATTGCTCCAGGATAAATATCCTTTTCTTGACCTGAAAGAAGAGCTGGTTTATTTCTCACAAGTATAATTATGTGGCTTGTTACAATAGCATTTTGGCTGCAGGCATTTGCGGCGCCGGTCATTCTGTTTGGATTGATTGGGTTGGCTATTAGTAATGAAACAGTCTTCTATGTGTTATTGGGTATAGGTATTTTGGCCGGGATAATTATGGCAGAATATATACGCCGAAAGATAGGGCTTGATACCTTTTTTACCCGTATTTATGGTCCTAATGAAATGGATGAAAAGATCCAGGAAAAGTCTAAGTGATCACTTTGTAAGTTGTCCGGCTGCTGTAAACCTCACCAGGTCTTAAAACCGTATTCGGGAATGCCGGAATATTTATGGCATTGGGGTGTTTATGTGTTTCCAGGCACAGGCCTGAAAAAGCCCTGTAAGTAATACCGTTCTTTCCCTCTACGGTGGGTATCCATTTGCCGGAATAGAAATGTATTAACGGTTCGGTACTGTGTACTTGCAGTAATACATCGCCAGCAGGTGATTTTACTTCAGCCATCAGCATTCCCTTTTTGCTGGCCACAAAACTTTTATCGTATTCCGGTAATTCAATCAATCCGTCGCCAATGCGGTGAAAATCTTTGAAGTCAAATGCTGTTTCTTTTACCGAAAGCACATTGCCTGTTGCCACTAAGTTTTCATCCTGTTCCAGCATAGCTTCAGCATAGAGCTTTAACTGGTGATCTTTTATATCACCTTCGCCATTGTTCAGGTTAAAATAGCTATGATGTGTCAGGTTGATGGCTGTCGGCGCATCGGTAACAGCAGTATATTCATAGCTGAGCTGATTTTCATTGTCCAGTTCAAAACGGATATTCACAGTCAGTTTACCCGGAAAACCTTCTTCCCCATCCGCACTTACATAACGAAGCTGCAGGTAAGGATAAGGAGAACTGCCAGATGCCACAAACTGCCATACTTTTTTATCAAAACCGCTGATGCCACCGTGTAACTGATCGCTTCCGCTGTTCTTGCTCAGGTAAAATCTTTTACCGTCAATCTCGAAGCTGGCGTCTTTGATCCGATTGGCATAGCGTCCTACTGCTGCACCAAACCAGGGGTAGCCTTCCAGGTATTCTTTTCCCTGGTATTCTTTAATATCGTCGAACCCAAGCACAATATCATTAAAACTGCCATCAGGCATCTTTACTTTGAACGAAGTAATAATAGCGCCGTAATTGGTTATCAGCACTTCTGTCCCCAACGAATTTGATAAGGTAAAAAGCCAGATGTCTTCTCCTGCTTCATTCGTAAAGCAATGCTGACGTAAAGTTTTAACCATGCTGAAAATTTATTCTTTCTGACAAAAATGATTCCAGTTTTTGCAATAATACAAATTGATTCCGGGCACGGTCAAAATTTTGTTCTGCGTAATCAGTACGGTAATACGTATCGCCATCCAGGTAATCGGTAAGGAAACGCAGAGCCTGCATATAGGTCATCAATATACCCGAATAATGCAGGTGTTTTTTTTCAGAACTAGTCAGTTGGTCATTCATAGTTTCAAGGTAACCATTTACAATGCCGTTGTAAAAATCCGTACGTACTTCAATATTTTCATAATAGGTACTTTTTTCATCTTCCGGGCTTACCATGGAACGGATCATGTCGCCCAGGTCAGAAAAATAATGACCCGGCATTACTGTATCATAATCAACAGGACAAATTACATTCCCTGTTCTCTCCTGAAAAAGAATGTTGCTGATCTTGGCATCATGGTGCATCACCCTCAGGGGAAACTCTATGGGAGATGTGCTGATCCTTTCATACAATGTTTTATAGTGTCCCCTTTTCGTTAGTTCGTTAATCAATGAGGAGGTCCTTGCTACCCGTTCGCCTGATTTGCTTTGGAGAGAAGTTTCAAACTGGCGATACCGGAGACTAAGGTTATGAAAGTTGCTGATAACCTCAGTAAGCAGGCTTGTATCCATGTGTGAAAATGCGGCTGTGAATTGTCCGAATGTTTTAGCCGTTGCCCATGCCTGCGTTGCTGTTTCTGCTACAGGGCAGGTTTTACTTTCAGGAATGAAATGAAAAGCCCGCCAATAATTACCTGAGGGATCTGTATGCAAGCTGTTTTGGGTGTTACAAAAGACAGGATCAGGCATCAGTAGCCCTTTATTTGCTGTTTTTGCATATTTCCAAAGCTGTATATAGTTGGCCTGCACCTGCTGCGGTTCTTGAAAAACATTTTTATTGATGCGCTGCAGAAAAAGATTTCTGTTATTGGTTGTACTAATTTTCCAGGAGTCATTGATAAGGCCACTGCCAATTGGTTCAATGATAACATAGCCGGTATCATCAATGGTAAATGCTTTCAGTACTTCTTTCGGGATGTGGATATTGTTCATAGGCAAATTCGTCAGTAATGAAAATAAGCTGAATACGGCAGTAAAATTGCTTCAATCGTTTGCGGGAAATATGAGCTAAGAGGATAAAAGAGAAAAGGAGAAAAAGAGGTGATGAGCTAAGAGGATAAAAGAGAAGAAGACTAATAACATCAGATGAATCTCCTTTCCTCTTTTTACTCTTTCAAGCTCTTAGCCTAATGTATCCTGTCGCCCCTTACCTCCAGGTTTTTGATCACTTCTGCTTCATATTCCAGCCATTCTTTCCAGCGGCGGCGAACTTTTTCTTTATCGATATAGGTTTCTGCCAGTTCAATGAAAAGGGTATAATGGCCGGCTTCACTTTCCATAAAGCGGCGGTAGAATTTTTGCATGTATTCGTCATTCAATCCTTCGCTCAATCGTTTGAATCGTTCACAACTTCTTGCTTCGATCAGTGCCATGGTGAGTAATTGGTCCAGCATACGACCTTCAACATCGCCGCCTTTTTGCTGAAAATCGATCAGGGCATTTACGTATTCATCTTTTCGCTGCTTTCCCAGTTTCAGGTTTCTTTTGTGCAATTCGGCCAGCACCAGCCGGAAATGACCCCATTCTTCGGTAACGATGGGAGATAGCTCTGTTACGAGTTTTTCGCACCGGCTGTAGCGTTGGATCAGGGAGATGCAGGAAGTGGCAGCTTTTTGCTCGCAGTAAGCATGGTCGGTCAGTACTTCTTCCAGTGATTTTTCCGCCAGGTTCACCCAACGGGGGTCCGTGGGCAGTTGCAGGCCAAGGATATTTTTGGTGTCTTGAGATAATTCCATGCCGCAAAAGTAAGTTATGGCCTGAAAATCAGTCATAAGAGCCGTTCTGGGGGGTAAAAAAAGAGTACCCTTCCCTTTGCTGTTAGCCTGATTCACCTTACCTTTGCCGCCTTAATAAAGAGATGAAAAAATCGGATGAAATTTAAAAATTAAAAAGATGCCATTAGCAAAAGAAAAAAAAGCTACTGTTTTGAAAACGTACGCCGGTTCTGAAAAAAATACCGGTTCCATTGAAGGTCAAATTGCCCTGCTGACTGAACGTATCAGCCAGATCAGCGGTCACCTGCAACAAAACAAAAAAGACTTCTCCACTCACCGCGGACTGATGCAGTTAGTAGGTAAGCGTAAGCGTTTACTGAATTACCTGCAGAAACATAACCTGACCGGTTACCGCCAGTTGATCGAGAAATTGGGAATCAGGAAATAAAAACCGTCCCCAGCCCCTATAGGAGAGTTTGGGAAGAGTCTTTAAATCGCCAGTTTCTTATCAAAAAGTGAAGCTCAAGATATAAGCTATTCCCAATGTCTTCCGGATGTTGGGAATAACTGTTTTTAGGACTATCCTGTTTCCAGGTCTGAAAGACTGATTGAATATGCTCATCCTTGTTACCAAGTGATGAAGTGAGTGACACAACAGACGATGATACCTGCCTACCGGCAGGCAGGGTAGTAATACAGTTGACAAATAAAAAATATCCTTCAACAAGTTTGTGAGTTTATAACCTAAACCTCAAACTTTAAACTTTAAACGATTTTATGTTACAACAACCTATTCGTAAAACATTTGACATAGGCGATGGCCGCATGGTGACCATTGAAACAGGCCGTTTGGCCCGCCAGGCCGATGGCGCTGTTACGGTTAGCCAAGGCAATTGTATGATTTTGGCAACAGTCGTTGCTAATAAAGAACCCCGTGAAGGACAAAGCTTTTTCCCACTGTCGGTTGACTACCAGGAGAAATTTGCTGCTGCGGGCCGTATACCCGGTTCGTTCTTCAAGAGAGAAGCAAAGCTGAATGATTATGAAGTATTGACCAGCCGTCTTATTGACAGGGCGCTGCGTCCGCTCTTCCCGGAAGATTATCTCTGCGATGTGCAGGTGCTGGTTACCCTTGTTTCCAGTGATGCGGAAGTGATGCCGGATTCACTGGCTTGCTTAGCCGCTTCTGCGGCACTGGCTGTATCTGATATTCCTATTAAAGAAATTATTTCTGAAGTAAGGGTATCAAGAATCGACGGCCAGTTTGTGGTGAACCCTACCCGTACACAGATGGAAAAGTCTGATATGGACTTTATCATCGCAGCCACCGAAAAGAACCTGATGATGGTGGAAGGTGAAGCACAGGAGTGCAGTGAAGCTGACTTGGTGAAAGCTCTTGGAATTGCTCATGATGCCATCCGCATACAAGTAAAAGCACAGGAAGAACTAAGAGACCTTGCTGGTGTGAAAGGAAAGAGAGAGTATACGAAACCAGCTACTGACGAAGCGCTTCGGGATAAGATCTATGCTTTTGCCAAACAAAAAGTATACGAGGTTGCCAAAGGCGGACTCAGCAAGCATGAAAGAAGCGACCGTTTTGACACCATCAAGACGGAAGTGATGGAATACCTGAAAAAGGAATATAATGTGGCCGAAGGTGAAAGCCTGCCGGACCTGACCAAAAAATTAGCTTCCACCTACTACGGCGACCTGCAGTATGATGTAGTAAGGGATATGATACTGGATGAGAAAATTCGCCTGGATGGCCGTGACCTGGAAACAGTCCGTCCGCTGGATATGGAGGTAGATGTGCTACCTTCTCCCCACGGCGCTTCTTTATTCACAAGGGGTGAAACACAGTCGCTTACAACCGTTACCTTAGGAACTCCCTTAGATGAATTACTCGTTGAAAGCGCAGCCAAATCTGTCGATTCAAAATTCTATTTACACTATAATTTCCCGCCTTTTTCAACCGGTGAGGTGAAGATGATGCGTGGCCAGAGCCGCCGGGAAGTGGGACATGGCAACCTTGCCCAGCGTTCACTAAAGCAGATGATGCCGGGTGGTGATTATCCATATACTATCAGGATTGTAAGTGATATTTTGGAATCCAATGGTTCCTCTTCTATGGCTACGGTTTGTGCCGGGTCGCTGGCCCTGATGGATGCCGGTGTACCGGTGCCCAAGCATGTAAGCGGTGTGGCGATGGGTCTCATTACCAAGGGTGATAAATATGCTGTTCTGACAGATATATTGGGCGACGAAGATCACCTGGGTGATATGGACTTTAAAGTAACTGGTACCCGGGATGGTATCTGCGGTGTGCAGATGGACATCAAAGTAGATGGCCTGAAAATGGAAGTGATGCAGCAGGCATTGGACCAGGCAAGAAGGGGACGTTTACACATTCTGGATGCCATGTACAATTGTATTGAAGCAGCCCGGGCTGATGTGAAACCACATGCACCAAGAATGATCAAACTGTTCATTGATAAAGAATTTATCGGTGCTGTTATCGGGCCCGGTGGTAAAGTGATACAGGAGATACAAAGAGAGACAGGCACTACCATCAACCTTGAAGAGGTGAATGGCCGTGGCGAGATAAGCATCTTCAGCACCAATAAAGAAGGTGTGGACAAGGCTGTTTCCTGGATCAAGGGCATAGTAGCTGTACCGCAGATAGGAGATACTTATGAAGCTACTGTGAAATCCATTATGCCATTCGGCGCTTTCGTGGAGTTTCTCCCCGGCAAGCAGGGACTGGTGCATATCAGTGAAATAAGCTGGAAACGCCTCGAAACTCTGGAAGGTATTGTTAAAGAAGGGGATGTGATGAAGGTGAAACTGATTGGTACTGACCCCAAATCGGGCAAGTTCAAACTTTCAAGAAAAGTATTGATACCAAAACCTGAGCAGAAGCCGAGAGAAGAACAAAGACCTCCGCAACAGGAAGGATAAGAATAATTGACTCTAACTTCGTACCTCGTCATATTAAAATGTGACGAGGTTTTTATTTATGCCCAACCACATTCAAATCACTTTTCATGAACTGCAGCCTGAGCAGCAGGAGGTGCTGATTGCCCATTTGGCAGAAGCCGGCTATGAAGGCTTTGAGCAAAGCGATACCGAACTCAAAGCATTTATTCCTAACAGCCATTATGATAAGGCACTGTTGCATGAACTGGCTTTTAAATACCAGGTGCAGTACACCGAAGAACATATTGCAGCGCAAAACTGGAATGCTTTATGGGAATCTAATTTTCAACCGGTAGTGGTCAATGATTTTGTTGGTATCAGGGCTGATTTTCATGAACCATTGCAAAATGTAAGACATGAGTTTGTCATCACCCCTAAGATGAGTTTTGGCACGGGTCACCATGCCACTACCTGTATGATGATAGAGCAGATGAGGGAGATTGATTTTAGCGGTAAAACTGTGTTTGATTTTGGCACCGGCACCGGTGTGCTGGCCATACTGGCTGAAAAGCTGGGGGCTGCCTATGTGCTGGCCATTGATAATGACGAATGGAGTATCAGCAATGCCACTGAAAACTGTCAGCGGAATGGCTGTGAGCATATACAATTACAGCTGGCGGATACTGCGGCAACCGGCGAGAGTTATGATATTATTTTGGCCAACATCAATAAGAATGTAATCCTCGATAACCTCGTTTCACTTTCCAGCCAGCTTAAAAAGGGAGGGGTATTGCTGCTCAGCGGTCTGCTGGCGGAAGATGAGAACGATATACAGGCTGCCATGCAGCCCTATGCACTAAAGCCCGGCCAAAAATCGGTGAAAAACAACTGGATAGCGTTAAGGTTCAACGGTTAAGCTAAAATGAACCGTGGGTTAAATTAATGTTGCCAGATAGCATTTTTACCTATTTTTGTTCTCCGGTTAAGTTAAAATGATTGGTTAGGAGACGATTTCAATGAACGAACTTTTATTGATCATCCTTGCATACCTGATTGGCAGCGTTCCCACCTCAGTTTGGGTCAGTAAATTCTTTTTTGACATAGACATCCGTGACTATGGCAGCGGCAATGCCGGCGCCACCAATACCTATCGGGTACTGGGTCCTAAATGGGGCACTATTGTGATGGTTACCGATATGCTGAAAGGTATTATTGCCGTTAAACTAGCGTTGCTGTTACCCGAATATGCAGATAGCGAAGTGAACCTTCAGAACCTGCAGACAGGTTTAGGTCTTGCTGCTGTTATCGGACATATCTTCCCGATCTGGGCTGATTTCCGTGGTGGTAAAGGGGTAGCTACATTGTTTGGCCTTGTATTAGGCATATCGCCCTGGACAGCGTTGAGTTGTGTAGGTATTTTTATGCTGGTACTTTATCTTACCCGTTTTGTATCACTTAGCTCTATCCTGGCAAGCATTGCCTTTCCCATTTTCATCCTGGTTATATTTAATGTAGATAATCCTGCTTACCGTGTATTTGCCATTGCCGTAGCCTTAATGGTCTTACTGACACACCAGAAAAATATCGGCCGCCTGCTGCGTGGCAGCGAAAGCAAAGTGCCTATTCTAAAAGGCCGTGACAGGAGACGTCAACGTCGTCGTGATACTGCTGGCCATCAGGATCATTGAGGCAAAAAAATCTTACCTTAACATTGAAATAAAATGATTTGTACCAACCATGGTACGATCATTGTCCGTCAATTACAAAAACACACTTGTTATGATACGAATCATTTCTTCGTTATTCCTTTTATCCGCATTTGTTATTTCCTGTTCTAAAAATCCATTGAGCGGTAAAAACCAGTTAACGCTGTTGCCGGAATCTGAACTACAAACGATGGCCACCGGCGAATACCAGAAATTTTTATCAACCAACAAAGTGGTTGCTGTTTCCAATAATCGTGATGCAGAGATGGTAAAGAGAGCTGGTGACCGGATTGTAAGGGCAGTAGAAACATATTATGCAGAGAAGGGCATGAGCGATAAATTGAATGGCTTTAAATGGGAGACCAATTTAGTAGAAGACAAAGCCGTGAATGCCTGGTGTATGCCTGGTGGAAAAATCGTGGTCTATACCGGTATACTTCCCATCACCCAGAATGAGGCAGCTTTGGCTGCAGTAATGGGGCATGAGGTATCACATGCACTACTTCAACATGGTAACCAACGCATGAGCCAGGGCATTATTCAGCAGTTGGGAGGTGTAGCCTTGCAGGTGGCATTGGCCAACAAACCCCAGGAAACCCAAAACCTGTTTCTAACAGCCTATGGTGTTGGATCTACAGTAGGAGTGATGCTACCTTTTTCCCGAAAGCATGAACTGGAGGCTGACCGTTATGGCCTGATATGGACAGCTATGGCCGGCTATAACCCACAGGAAGCTATTGGTTTATGGGAAAGAATGGAAAAGGCCTCCAGCGGCCAAACGCCGCCTGAGTTCCTGAGCACACACCCTTCTGAGGGCCGAAGGATTGAGCAATTAAAGCAGTATATGCCAGAGGCATTGCAGTATTATAAGCCAGTAAACGGCGGAAAATAAACACTTAATGCTGATCAAAAACCCGCCTGCAAGAACCCGGGCGGGTTTTTTGTTTAGATAAAACCCTTTTAAAAAGGGGATTTTTGTTACCTTTGCACTCCCTACTGCTTGAGAACGCTGTAAAATGGCCTCACAAGGAGGCTGTTGACAGGAACCCTTAAAATTAGTTACCAGGTATGTCACAAACGCTGTTTGAAAAATTACAACTGGCAGACGAAAAGAATCTTTTAATCCAGGGATTGCCCTCATCAATCGAAAAACAGTTCAGCAAATTATCTTTCTGCAAAA
Organism: Chitinophagaceae bacterium; assembly: GCA_044229985.1. GTDB lineage: Bacteria > Bacteroidota > Bacteroidia > Chitinophagales > Chitinophagaceae > JJ008. The sequence continues at coordinate 56,730 of JBGARY010000004.1, read as the reverse complement.
ACATGACTCCGTTGCTTAAGAGCCGGAAGATCGACTTTGCGTTAGTATTCGCCGTAAGCGAGAACCAGCTGAATGGAATTCTGAACGATGTAATGCCCTCACTGAAGGAAGGTTCTAAATTCTGGGTAGCTTATCCAAAATCCACTTCCAAAATCGTTACCGACCTTAACAGGGAAAGAAGCTGGAACCGGCTCACCACTGTAGGTTATGAAAGTATCGAAAGAGTGGAACTGGACCATGTATGGAGCGCCATGCGTTTCGTTAAAGGTCAGGATAACCCAAGGAGTGCCGAAGTAGCCCATACCCGCAAACGGGAGGCTGCTGCCATGGCTGAATAAGCCTTCATTCGTATTCAAAATTTGTTAGGTTTGTTGTTCCCCCGGAACAACAAACTTTTTTTATGCCCTACCTGAATGTTGAGATCAAGGCCCGATGCGGTAATCCTGCTTTTATCCGCGACTATTTATTATCAAATAATGCAGAGTTCAGGGGAACCGATGAACAAACGGACACTTATTTTCAGGTGCCCCATGGACGTCTGAAACTAAGGGAAGGAAATATTGAGAACAATCTTATTTATTATGAACGAAGCAACCAGGCAGGTCCGAAAGATTCACATTTTCAGTTAGTGAAGATCAAAGATGCCGCAGGGTTGAAAGAAGCTTTGGCAAAAGCCAATGGCATAAAAACGGTGGTGAAAAAGAAAAGGGAGATCTATTATATCGCCAATGTAAAATTTCATATTGATGAAGTGCCGGGGCTGGGTTCTTTTGTTGAAATTGAAGCAGGTAATATACTGGCCGATTTAAGTAAGGAACAATTAAAAGAGCAATGTGATTATTACCTGCAAGCTTTTAACATACAGCCTGAAGATCTCATTGAAGTGTCTTATAGTGATATGCTGCTGGACAAATCGGAGATTTAATAGTAAATTAGAGTATGAATACTGAAGTAAGGGAACCGGCTGTGGCCTATGGCAAGAAGAAGCTGACTATAGAAGAGTACATGGCTTTTGAAGAAACTTCAACAGAAAAGCATGAATATTATAACGGAGAAGTTTTTGCCATGTCAGGTGCAAAGATCTCTCACAATATTATTTCCGGGAACCTGTATTTCAGGCTAAGAGAAAAGCTAAGCGGAAAAAGTTGCCAACCTTTTAATAGTGACCAGCGTATTCATATACCTTCCAATACCCTTTTTACCTACCCCGATATTTCGATTGTCTGCGGTGAGCCGGAAACACTCCATAATGATAAACTGAACCTGCTCAACCCAACCGTTATTGTTGAGGTATTGTCTACTTCCACCAAAGATTATGATAGGGGAGAAAAATTTAAACTTTACAGAGATATTCAGTCGCTCCGGGAATATATACTCGTTGATTCACAAAGTATCCATATAGAAGTTTTCAGGATCAACGCTACGAACCACTGGGAACTGGAAGAGTACAAGTCTGCCAATGATGATCTCTCCATTAAGGCGGTTAACGTTGTGTTACCTGTTGCAGATGTGTATGAAGGTGTGAGCTTTGAGTCTACCTGATAATCACTGTCCCCAATTTCTTTGTTAACTCCATCTCCATTTTCTTCAGGTGCTCATGTGTCTGGTGCAATACGGCAAATTCTTCCGGTTTATGTTCTTTCTCCAGATCAAGCTGATTTTCCAGTAACATTCGTTTGATCTTTCGCAACTTTAGGTAGTTGATAGCAGATTCTACTTCTTCGTTGGTACGGTCTTCATCCATTTTCAAATAGCCCATCAGCTCTTCTTTGTTGCCGGGAGAGATAGTCCGTATAAAATCTTCATACGATTGTTCGAAAAGATTCTGTTGAAAGCCGGTGGACTGGCTGAATTCCTGCCGCCAGTGGTCGCTTTCTTCATAGGGGAAATTGAGCAGTGATACGGCGAGGGTACTTAGTTTAGTATCCGGGTGATAAATGAAGAAGTTCCTGTTTACTGTGTCAGGGTTTGTTTGCAGCGCTTCCTTGAATGCAGCCAGCAAACGGATGATATCTGCATTATCGATCAGGCTTTCATCCACCATTTCTTCAAACAAGTAGTCAGCCACCAGTTTTTGATCATCCCATTTCCGGATACCGTATTCAAGCAGTATCCGGGCCACTTCTCTTTCTTGTAATTCATCTTTGAACAAGAGATTGAAAGTGGTATCATCATAATCGGTTGCTTCTGCCTGCCGGATATTTTCTTCATGGGTCTTTGCTTCTTCGAAAGGAAGTTTCTTTTCCAGCGTTGATATCTTGTCCCGGATGAATTTATTCACCAGGGCATGCAGGCCGCTTTCTTCAATTTTCAATATCTCCGCACATTGCTTGATGTAGTCCTGTTGCTTGGTAAAATCTTCCACCTTGTTGATCCGGGAAATGGTTTCTGCAATACGGTTGACCACTTCAGATTTCTTTACCGAATCATTTCCTGCATCTTTTAATGCTACCTCCAGCTGAAACAGGATAACATCCTTTTTGTTTTTTTGTACAAATTGGATGAAGGCGCTGGCGCCCAATTTGTTTACATAGCTGTCCGGGTCATCATTATCCGGTATCAGGACGAGTTTTACATTCAGGCCTTCTTCCAATGCAAGATCAAGGCCCCGCATGGCTGCTTTTACACCGGCTGCATCGCCATCGTAGATGATGGTAAGATTGTTGGTATATTTTTTAATCAGCCGAAGCTGATCAGGTGTCAGCGAAGTACCACCACTGGCTACCACATTTTCAATTCCTGCCTGGTGCAGGGAGAGTACATCCGTATATCCTTCTACCAGCAGGCATTCATCTGCTTTGTCAATGGCCTGCCGGGCAAAATAAGAACCATAAAGAATTTTACTCTTAATATAAATCTCGTTCTCCGGTGTATTAATGTACTTGGGAGCTTTGTCATTGCTCTTAAGAATACGGGCACCAAAGCCCAGCACCTTGCCACTGTGGTTGTGTACGGGAAAAATGACACGGCCCCGGTAATTGTCACTAAGCTGTTCATTGCGAATGGCGACAAGTCCGGTTTTCAGCAAGAGGTCTGTATTGTACTGTTTGGCTAATGCTTCTTTGGTGAACGCATCTCTTTGTTCCGGGGAGTAACCCAACTGGAATTTTTTAATAATATCTTCCCGGAATCCTCTTTCTTTAAAATAGGCCAGCCCGATATCCCTGCCTTCTTCTGTATCAAATAGCTGCTGTGTAAAGAACTGCTGCGCAAACTGGTTGATGATATACAGGCTGTCGGCTGCCAGTTGTGTTTGCCGCTGTTCGTCCGTCTGAAAAGTTTCTTCGATCTCGATACCATAGCGGTTTGCCAGCCATTTCAGCGCTTCTACATAGCTATATTTTTCATGCTCCATGATGAAGCTGATGGCATTGCCGCTGCGGCCGCAGCCGAAACATTTATACAATTCTTTGGTAGGTGAGACGGTGAAGGAAGGTGTTTTCTCATTATGAAAAGGGCAGAGGCCGAGGTAATTCGAGCCCCTTCGTTTCAGTTTGACGAAGTTGCCTACCACATCGATGATATCGAGGCGGCCAAGAATCTGTTGTATGGTATTTTGAGAGATCAATGTTCACACTGTCCGGACTGCGAATATATAAGTTTTACCGGGCCAAAACCGGTTAAAATCACCTTGTTGGGTGAGGGTTGTATTAATTCCCGCCAATATTTTTAAATTACGATATAAACACTATTGTCCCGACTGCATGAAACGGATATTCTTATCGACTTTTGTATGCTTACTTTTCTGTTTTACTCATTGCAGTGGCCAGGAACTGGCTGCTATTTTAAACAGTGGTAAAACTGCTGCTGAAAAAGCGGAGCTTATAACTGCCCAGGCCCGTAAGTTCTTCCAAACCATGAAATGGAATGAAGCAGCGCAATGGCAGGAAGAAGGAATTAAACTTGCAGTCAAAACCGGCATTGATACCCTTGTTGGTAAACTCTATTTAGACAGAGGTAATCTCGCTATTATGCAGGGCATGCCCAGGCAGGCTCTTGATTATTTATCCAAAGGGAATACACATCTTGGCAGAACTACCGCCTGGTATCATATGGGTAGTTGTTTATTGTTGACCGCAAAAAGTTATGCAAGACTTGAGGATACTGATTCAGCCCTTTTTTATTTCAGAAGGGCAGAAGAGACCTATAACAAAGTCAATCCTTATAATAATTGGGCTACTTATATCGAAATGGGAACTTTTTTTGGTTCTGCCGAAAATCATGATGAAGCAAAGAAGTATTTTGAAAAAGCTTACCAGTTGACAAAGCAGGGGACTAACAGAATAAATCATGGATTAGCCATGTATAATCTTGCCAGTTTTTATTACAAACGTAATTTGACTGCCGAGTTTGCCCGTCTTTACACTGAGCAGCAAGAGTATTACAATGCCAGTAAGAAAGATTTTTCCAAAGATCCGGTACATAGTTTTCTAAAAATGGATTGGGGCGATAAAACGCTGGAACAGAAAGTGTATTTCCTCTTATCGGTAAAAAAAACACTGCTCGCACAAAACCTGGTCACCAACGGAAGTAGTATTAACGAGGAAATTGCCCTCCTTTATGAAAAGGAAAACCGGTTTGATGAAGCGCTTAGCTATATCAAAGAAAGTATTGAACTTTCTAAAAGGGACAGCAGTTTTGCCAACCAATATATATACAGTAAGCTGGCTTACCGGCTGCTAAAAAAAGCCGGTAAGCCGGAAGAGGCTATTGCCATGGCAGACAGGATGATTGCGTTGAAGGACAGTGTAACCCGTATGCAAAACCTTCAACTGGCTATGGAGCTGGATGCCCGTTACCTGTCCGAGAAAAAGGGAAAGGAAATTGAATTGCTGAATGCTAATAATGAAATAGCCCGCAAAGAGATAGCCTTACTGAATTCGCAAAAGAAACTTACTGATATTGAATTATTGCACCAGTTTGAACTGCAAAAAGCACTGGCAAGGGAAAACGACCTGATGGATTCGGTAGTAGCGCAGGAAAAAAGAAATAACGAATTATTGTCTAGAGAAAATTTTTTGAAACGATCAGAACTGCAAAAGGAAACAGCCCTGAAAGCATCGCTTGACCGGGAGAATAAACTCAAGGCTATTCAGTTAGAGAAAGAAAGGAATACCCGTACAGGCCTTATTTCTGCAGCCGGCTTATTGGCATTAGCAGTAGGTGTCATATTATTTCAATACCGGAAACAACGGATGAAGAATAAGGTCATCCAGAAGCAGTCGGATGATATGCAGGTGCTGATGAAGGAGATTCATCATCGGGTAAAAAACAACCTGCAGGTAATCAGCAGCCTACTGGATTTGCAAAGCATGACCATTGCTGATAACCAGGCCAGCGAGGCGGTAAAAGAAGGGAAAAACCGGGTGCAGAGCATGGCATTGATTCATCAAAACCTCTACAGCGAGGGAAATATTAAAGGTATCAGGACAAAGGAGTATATCAATAACTTGCTGCAAAGTCTTTGCGACTCTTATAATGTTACCAACGATAAGGTGAAAGTAAAAACTGATATAGATGACCTGAACCTTGATGTGGACACTATGATACCGCTTGGACTGGTATTGAACGAACTGGTAAGCAATACGCTTAAATATGCATTCAGAAATGGTACGAAGGGAGAATTAAATGTAGTACTCCGGAAAGAGCCGGAACACCTGTTGCTGCGGGTAAGTGATAATGGTGCCGGATACCCCGAAGGAGTCAATATAAAAGAAGGGAAATCGTTTGGTATGAAAATGATTCGGGCCTTTGCGCAGAAACTAAAAGCCAACCTGAGTATTTATAACAACAATGGCGCTGTTACGGAAATGCAGATCACCAAATACAACCTGGCATGAGTAAACTTCGTATCCTGATAGTGGAAGATGAGCCGGTTATTGCGGAGAACATTTCTATGTACCTCGATAATGCGGATTTTGAAGTGAGCGGCATTGCCTACGATAGTTTGGAAGCAAAAGATCAGTTAATATCCAATACACCTGATGCAGCTATTCTCGATGTAAACCTGGAAAGCGATGAAGATGGCATTGACATTGCGGGCTACATTAATGAGAAGCTTCAATTACCTTTTCTTTTTCTGACTTCTTATTCTGATAAAGAAACTCTGGAACGGGCAAAGAAAGTAAAACCCAGCGGATACATTGTCAAACCTTTCAATGAAAAAACCCTGCTGGCTTCACTGGAGATTGCAATCTCAAACTTTACAGCCGAAAAGAATCATTCATTACCTCCGCTTAGCCTTGAGAAGATCAATAACTATTTGCTGTCACCTATAAGTGACAGGGAGTTTGAACTGGTACAATTGCTCTATGAAGGCATAACCAATACCCAGATTGCAGAAAAACTTTTCATTTCTGTCAATACCGTAAAGACCCACCTGAAAAGCATCTACTTGAAATTAGATGCAGGCACCCGTATTGAAGTGATTCGCCGTCTGCGACAGATTATGCTGAGATAAAATCACCCCAGCGGGTGAAACGATTGCCTTATACTAACGCTATTTTCATATCATTATTAACTTAAAGCATATAAGTATGAAATTGAAATTAATTCACACAATAGCTTCAATGCTTATTGTATTAATGGCTGGTGCACAGGTCAAAAGCCAACAGGAGTGTGTATATGACGGACAATTTAGCACAAGTAATATTGATATGCCTTCTGAAATGTATCCTGATCAGAAAGGTGAAGTAAGAGTGACCGTACGAAATGTTGGAACATGTACCTGGCATCCACGGGATGTTGAATTGAGGGTTACAATAAAAAAAGGCCCAAACGGAGCGCCGATACAACGGGATGAATTATTACCATCTTCTTCAGAAACGTTATATCCACCTACCACTTTGCCTGGTGAAAGCAATACAGTTCGTTATGGGATAGAGGCACCATATTATCTTGGACCTTATGAATTGGAATTTGTATTGATGTATAAGGGTCAGAAATTTGGAGAATTAGGAGTGACAAAAACAATCAAAATTGTTCCTAAAAAATAAAACTTATTATAAAATGAAAAAAGGAATAATCTTCTTAATGACTATCATTTTTACAGTTATTGAGCTACATGCACAATGGCCATCCAATGTAACAACTATTGAAAACAAAGCAAATGACTCTGTCATTGTATCTGGCGACCTGGCAAATGGCGCCCTGATGGAAGACTTAAGCTGGGCGGCCAACAGTTCCAATGCCTGTTTCCCGGCTACACAGAATCTTAAATTCAGGGGAAATCATGTATTGTATGCCACCAGTATTCCGCCAAGATCTATTCTAACAATTTCAGTAACCCCCACAGATGCCAATGGCGATCTGAGTATTTATGGGTATATGATGGGAAATACAGAATACAGGGTAGTTCCGAACCTTCCCAGTTGCATTTCCTGCGAAGCTGACCATAAATGGGATGGAAAATGGAAAGGAAAAGTGCAGACCAGCGAAAGAAAAATTGAGTTTCAAAACCCCACTCAGAATACATACAACATAGTAATAGGAGTGTCTGCGCCTAAAGATATAATAAGCGGCCAGTTTAATTTAAAACTGAAGTTGAAATCCTAAACATCACTTTAATCAAAATTAATTATGAAAAGAGCAATGATTGTGCTACTTGTCCTTTTGATTTTATTTCAAAACGTCAATTCACAAAATAATAATCAGCGTAAAAAAACACAAACTAATAATACAGCTACGCAAAGAACTGGTAATAAAATACAACCAGCTGTGCAACAGCAAGCCACAAATGGCACTCCGTATCCACCCGACTCATTACTTTGGATAAAGAGCAACTCAAAACCTGCAGCAACAAATGTCTCTGGGAAAAACACCAACCCTGAGACCAACGGTCAAAACCGGAGCTCTATTCAACAGCCAGCTGCCAATAATCCAAAATGGCGGGATGACTCATTACTTTGGATAAAGAACAACCCAAAACCTGCAGCAACCAATGTCTCTGGGAAAACGACCAATAATCAAAGCAGCAATCGAAATCAGAGAGTCAGCCAACCGAATAGTGCAACTGTCAACCAAACCAAACTGGATGACTTGAAGAATCCTTTTGACAGCACCAAAAAGGTGAAACCGGGTGTTCAATCCGGCCAGGCCCCGGCGAGCCAAAAGGGGAGGGCAAACCGACAATAATGGGGACTGTTACGACGATATCGAAAAATCAATAGATTACAAATTACTAATAATGCACAGGCAGCTGCCTGTGCATTTCTTTTTCGCAAATATCCTCCACAAATATTTGAATTTTTGGAAAATCGCATTACCTTACTCATGAGCATTTAACCCACCAGGCAATCCGAAACCCCACGAATCCGTTAGTATTCATTTGTTCACTTAAAAATTTATTGCCATGGTTCAGGTAGACATCTCACAGCTCTCTTCAGAATGTAACGTATGGAGAGAAAAACTCCGCATTTACAGGGAAGAACTAAACAACGATGAAACACAGCTCCGGCAAATTGCCGGCCAGGAACTGACAAAAGAGCAATTACAGGATGTAGAGCATTTGCACAACCAGTTTCACATTCAACTAATCAATATTCATGACCTGAAACAGGCTATCAAGGCCCATGACCGCCGGATGAACTTTGAAAAAGTGGCATTCAACGGACATGTAAATGAAGATAGTTTTAGCAGGCATGAAAACCTGTTTGCAGAATACCAGGCGCTGGAGCAGACATTGCAGGACCTGCGACAAGAGTTTACAGGGTTCCTCGAAAGATCGAAATAGCCATCCTGAATTATCCACCATTGATTTTAATCAGCTTATAACCTAACAGGGTTCATGGGTTGATATTTTATTCTGGTGAAGATTTGTGGTTGTTCTTTCATTTTCTCACCATTAAAATTTTCTTGCCATGCCTGAATTTGATACCTCACATGTAAAAAATATTGTCTTGCTGGGCCATGCCGGTTCCGGTAAGACCACCTTAGCGGAATGTATGTTGTATGAGGCCGGCATAATTACCCGCCGCGGCAGCATAGCCGAACGAAACACTACCGGAGATTACCACGAACTGGAACAGGAACGTGGTAATTCTATTTTTAGCAAGCTCCTTCATACAAAGTGGAGAGGTTACAAGATCAATATCATTGATACTCCCGGTTATGATGATTTTGTTGGTGAAGTTATCTCCGCCCTGAGAGTGGCTGATACGGGAGTGATGCTGCTCAATGCCGTGATGGGTGTGGAAGTAGGAACTGATATTATCTGGGATTACACCGAACAGTTTAAAACTCCCATGATCTTTGCGGTAAATAAGCTGGATGATGATAATGCTGATTTTGATAAAACCATCCGGGAGGCAAAATCGCATTTTGGCAATAAGGTGGTGGTGGTGCAATATCCCCGCCAGATAGGTGCTGGTTTCCATGAAGTTGTCGATGTACTGAATATGGTGATGTATAAATTTAAAGAGGGTGGTGGCAAGCCGGATAAATTGCCGATTCCGGATGATGAAAAATCAAGAGCAGATGAATTGCATAAGGAACTGATAGAGGCCATTGCCAGCAATGATGAAGGCCTGATGGAAAAATATTTTGATAGAGGGGAGCTGGATGAGGATGAAATGAAAGTGGGTTTAAAAAAAGCCATGATCAATCATGACCTGTTCCCGGTTTTCTGTATTTCAGCGGAACGCAACATGGGCAGTGGCCGCCTGATGGGTTATATTGACAATGTATGCCCCAGCGCCAATGAAATGCCGCCGCAAAAAACGAAAAAGGGAGAAGACCTGCCCTGCGATGCCAATGGGCCAGCCTGCATTTTTATTTATAAAACCATTTCCGAACCGCATGTCGGTGAACTGTCCTTCTTTAAAGTTTACTCCGGAACGATCAAAGTGGGCATGGAACTGGAAAATGAAACAACCGGCGTTACTGAAAAGATAAACCAGTTGTACATGGTAGAAGGCAATAAAAGGACATCCACGAATGAACTGGTGGCTGGTGATATTGGCGCTACGTTGAAATTGAAGAATACTCATGTAAATAATACCCTTCATGCAAGGGGTAAGAATTACGAATTACCTTCTATCGAGTTTCCACCATATAATATGACTGTGGCGATTGAAACATTAAAAAAAGGAGAGGAGGAAAAACTATCACAGGCATTGCACCAGCTAAAAGAAGAAGATCCCACTCTGCTGGTAGAAGTTTCATCAGAGTTAAAACAGACGCTAATTCACTGCCAGGGCGATATGCACCTGGCTGTTGCCAAGTGGAAGATTGAACACAATTTCAAACTGGAAGTGAAATTTGTGAAACCAAAAATTGCCTACAGAGAAACAATCCGCAAAGCAGCAGATTCCAGTTATCGACACAAAAAGCAAAGTGGTGGCGCCGGCCAGTTTGGCGAAGTATTTATGCGGATAGAGCCCTGGTATGAGGGAATGCCCGAACCACAAGACCTCAACGTCAGGGGTCGTGATACGTACGATCTTGACTGGGGTGGCAAACTGGTTTTCTACAACTGTATTGTGGGCGGTGCAATTGATGCCAGATTTTTACCATCTATCCTGAAGGGAGTAATGGAAAAGATGCAGAACGGTCCGTTGACAGGTTCGTATGCCAGGGATATCCGGGTTTGTGTATATGATGGTAAAATGCACCCGGTTGACAGCAATGATATTTCCTTTAAGATAGCCGGACTGCAGGCATTCCGCCAGGCATTTCAGCAGGCTGACCCACAGATACTGGAACCGATATATCATGTGGAAGTATTGTGCCCCGATGATCTTACCGGCGCTGTAATGGGTGACCTGCAAAGCCGCCGTGCAATTGTAGAAGGAATAGACAGTGAAGGACATTTTCAGAAAGTGATAGCCCGGGTACCACTTTCAGAAATGGAGGGATATTCGTCTTCGCTTCGTTCTATCACACAGGGAAGGGCCAAATTCAAAATGCGGTTTGAAGCGTATGAGCCGGTGCCATTTGACCTGCAGCGCAGGCTGATAGATGAATACAGCAAAACAGCAAAAGAAGAATATGCCTGATAAATGTTTGCTTACTGACTGCTAATACCAATCGCCCCGGATATAATTGCGGGGCGATTTTTTAAAATGTAAGTATCGCATCGATCAAATAGTAATGCATTTATATAGTCATAATACAGTGAGTGGAAAAGTCTTAGGTATTTAATTTTGCAGTATGAAAATTCTATTAGCTTCAGTTATAAGTATCTTAATAGCATGCAATCAAAAAAAAGTCTTTCGGGAAATCGCAAGAACCGATAAAATTGACCAAGAGATTATTCTTGTCAATATAGGAAATAGTAGCAGGTCTGAAATTGCAGCTTTGCTGCTTGATATTGATAAGTGTAGCCCTTTAGTGATTGGTGTAGATGTAATTTTTTCAAAAAATAAGGGGTTTGAGGAGGATTCCGTTTTAAGAACCGCTTTAGAGAATGTAAATAACGAAATCCTTGCATACAGGTTTGATTCGGCAGGAGTAGAAGAGAGAAGCATTGATAAGTTCAGAAAATTTACTAGCGATGAAGGTTACGTAAACTTGGATAGAATGGAAGGTATAGCTAGCCATTTTACTCCTATTAAGGAGGTTGATGGCAAATTATATGAATCATTTGCTTTAAGAATCATAAAGAAATGGAAGAAAGAGTTTAAATATAATCTTGCTATTGATAAATCAATGCCAATTCTGTTTCAAAGAAACCAGCAGCAGTATTATTATTTTGTAAAAGAGGATTTGTTGGATAAAAATGTTTGTGAGCTATTAAAGCATAAAGTTGTACTGGTTGGTTTTCTAGGCCCCGGAGATGAGGATAAGCATTATACGCCAATAAGAAGTATTATTAAAGGCCAAGATAGTAAACCTGATATGTATGGTCTTGTTATTCAAGCTAACGCAATAAGAACAATTTTAGAACATGGCCAACAGACTCCATAGATGGTTTCGTAATTGAAAAATTGCTGCCTAATAAAGTTTTTTAAGTATGAAAAACCTTTCCTAATTATAGGATTATTTTTATCAATCCCTGTAAACAGCGATGGATGAAGTCTTATCATTCCATCCTGAAAAAGAGAAACCTGTTTTTGATTGGGTAATAGTGTAGCTCTTTCCCCGGAAATTTTCGAACTCATACAATACCACCCTGAAACCGGCAGGGACTGACAGGGAACTTAAGGCATTGTCCGGGAAACCTGCCTGTGACATGGTGCTGTATGTTCCCGGATAAAGTGTAGCGGATTGGCCCCTGTAATTATCATCCGTATAAATAACAACAGCACTACCGGTATTGGGCGGATAATTATTATTTCCGCCATATCCTGTTTCTTCGATCACAAAAGAGCCAATACGGTTATTCAATGTGTTGTTCAGGCAATAATTATTTTCAGAGATGGTGTAGGATGAACCTGATAATGATTCGTTGGTAAAAACTTTGACCCTCATACCGGAGGGAACTTCAACAGAGGATATATCATAGCGAAACATTCCCAGTTTATCGCCCTGGTAATATCCAGGCTGCAGCCGCATGTTGTTACCACCATAGTTACAATCTTCATAGAAAGTTACAAACCTGCCGGTATTGCCGCTGCCACCACCGGTGCCGCCACCAGAGTAAGGTTTATATTCAATTACCAAAGAACTGATCTTGTCGTTATAGGAATTGCTCAAACAGGTTTGGCTGGCATCAAATGTATTGTAGTAACCTGTTGCGTTTTCATTATTGATATAAACTCTTACCCTAAGATTACCATAAATAGAAAAGGAAGAGATGTTATTCTTTAGGTTCGCAAGATCATTGCCAGTGTAAGTGCCCGGCCGCAGTGTGCGGGAAAATCCCCTGGAATAACAGTCGCTGTAAAAAGTAACGTAGTCGTTGTTATTACCCCCGGGTTGAAAAATGGAACTTTCTACAACTATTGAAGAAGCCTGGTCATTCCAGGTAGCCTCCAGGCAGGAAATATTAGTAGTGAATGTTTGTGAACGGCCCTGGAAATTATCATGCTCATAGATAGTGACTTTCATGCCGGCAGGTATCTGCATAGAAGAAAGTTTATCGTTGTCGATCTTCATCTGGTACTCCCGGTAAGTGCCCGGCTCCAGGAAAAATCTTTTACCACCATAGTTGCAATCCTCATGCAGTGTAACGTAATTATTCTGTGCAGCCAGTGCTAAGGCCGAAAACAAGAAAAATATTGTTGAAACAAGTTGCCTGTTCATAAAAGGTAGTTTAATGGTTGACAGGAATGATCAGTAAGTTAGGAAACTTATTTATTGTTGTCAAAACTCACACATTCTTTCAATTCCTTTTCTGTATAAGATAAATTATATTGTTTCAGCACATCTTCGGGTACGCCATTCCATTGCGCCGGCGTATTGCCGATATATCCCACATCTTTGACCCCTATTTCTGAAGTATAAAATCCACTTGCAGTAAGATCCCGCATCAGGATGAAGAATTGAACACCCTGGCTCATTTCTGGTTTAGCTTTTGCTGGGTAAGCAATCTGGTCCACCATTTCGATTTGTTGTTGAGCAGTACAGTCTTTAAATGCTTTTTCATAGCGTTTTAAGCATTGCATATCCAGCCAGCGAATGCCGCCTCTCATAGGTACCTGGTGTTGCGGCATATCTTTTACAATAAACTCAATGAATTCCGGCACTTTGGCTTCGGAGGCGCTTCCGCTTACATCATCCTTTGGAATGATGATATCAGCCAACACCGTGATCGTGGCCATTTCATGTTCAGTAAAAAAGTTTTCTTTTGCCAATAATTCATTCTCATACTTTAGTTCATCTGGATTCCTGTCTAGATTGAATTTATTTTCTGCCGGTTTGTTGACAGTATCTTGCTTGTCATCATTCTTACATCCTGCAATGACTGCAGGAGCAGCAATAGCTCCGGTTGCAATGAGTTTTAGCGATTTTCTACGATCCATGTTTAAAAATTTGGCTCATGGTTTATTGTTCATGGCATTTGGGTTTGCTATGAAGCATGAACTATGATTGGGTTTCTACAAATTCTGCTTTTTCATTTCATCAATAATATACTCACTGGCCCGCATACTTAGTGCAAGGATTGTCCAGGTAATATTTTTATCTGCCTGAGATACAAACTGTCCGCCATCCACACAGAAAAGATTTTTACAATCATGCGCCTGGCTCCATTTGTTGAGGGCCGATTTTTTGGGGTCATTGCCCATTCGCACAGTTCCTGCTTCATGAATGATCTCACCGGGCTTGGATAATCCCCAGTTAGTCTTTTCGTCATCATCGCCACCCCAGGTGATGACAGCTCCCATATTGTGCATGATCTCCTTGAAAGTTTCCTTCATGTGTTTAGCCTGTTTGATCTCATGTTCGCTCCATTTTACATTGAACTTCAAAACAGGGATGCCGTATTTGTCAACCGTATTTGGATCTATCTCGCAATAATTTGTTTCCAGCGGAATGGCTTCGCCGCGGCCGGCCATACCTACACCAGCACCGTAGAAGAAACGGTAGTCTTCTTTCAATGATGCACCATATCCACCAGCTTCTTTTTGCTTTCCATTTACCAGGTATTTCCCATTCAGCTTTTCAATACCCCAGCTGAAACCATAGGATGGCTGACTCATGCCGCCCCAGTATTCAATATGATAACCTCTTGGGAAATCTAATTTTTTATTATCCAGCCACCACGGCGAATAAACATGTAAGCCGCCTACACCATCTTCATTATATCGTTTTCTGCCAAAGATCTGTGGCAACACACCTCCCAATGCGGCACCGGTTGAATCATGTAAATATTTGCCAACCACATTGCTGTTGTTGGCTAATCCGTTGGGATGCCGTTGTGATTTTGAGTTCAATAATATCCGGGCACTTTCGCAGGCACTGGCAGCGAGTATCACTACTTTGCCTTCCACCTGGTATTCCATCATATCTTCTTTGCTGATATAAGAGACACCTGTTGCCAGTCCGTCTTTATTCGTCAGTACTTCTCTTGCCATGGCATTGGCCACCACATCAATATTGCCGGTTTTCAGGGCAGGATAGATGAGAACATTCGTGGAGGAGAAATCAGCTTTTGCCATACTGCAGTTGCGGGAGCACTGACCACAATAAAAACAAACACCACGGCCTGCATCGTTTTCAATTTGTTTCGTTAGTATGGAAAGCCGGGAAGGAATTACGTTCACCCCGGCCTGTAATGCTGCTCTTTTGATGAATAATTCATGCAATCTTGGTTTGGGTGGCGGGAGGAAGTATCCATCCGGGTCGTTTTCTAATCCCTCATTGGTGCCAAAAATGCCGATGAGTTTATCTACTTTGTCGTAGTAAGGTTTTACATCTTCGTAACCGATTGGCCAGTCATCACCCAGGCCGTCAATACTTTTTCGTTTGAAATCTTTTGGCCCGAACCTCAGGGAAATTCTTCCCCAGTGATTGGTGCGTCCACCAAGCATTCTTGCCCGCCACCACATCCAGTCAGTACCTGGTTCTTTTGTAAAGGGTTCACCTTCTACTGACCAGCCACCATAACAAGCATCGAAATCACCAAAAGGTCTGAGTTTGGTACTGGCGCCTCTTCTTGGTGAATCCCATGGATTTTTTAATTGAGTAATATTTTTTTGCGGGTCATACATATACCCGGCTTCCAGCAAGCATATCTTCAAACCGGCTTTTGCCAGCACATAAGCGGCCATCCCTCCACCGGCACCGGAACCTACGATAACTACATCATATTTCTTCGGTTGCTTTTTTACCTGGACATCTCCCATACGGCAGTAATTGATTGTTGTTGCAATAAAATGACAATTTACCGAATTGCATTTGAGGAACCGAAAATAAGACTCATATTTTCTGCACAGTTTTATGCGGTTTCATTCATTATCTTTAAAAAAAATCCATTAATGAAGCGATACCTTATGCTGATCGGACTTATTACCCAGTTATTTTCAGCCAAAGCGCAAAAAAATGATTACAGTACTTACCCGGTGTACAATGGTAATGACCTTGGTCTTGTGTATTCACCAAAAATTTCTCAATTCAAGATATGGGCACCAACGGCTACAGAAGCAGAACTGATTCTTTATAAAGAAGGAGAGGGTGGAAGTCCAACAAACAAGATAGTGATGAAGAAAGGGGACAAAGGCGTTTGGTCGGCTTCTGTTAATATGGATGTGAAAGGCTTGTTCTATGTGTTTCGGGTAAAAATAAATGGCAACTGGTCCGATGAAGTGCCCGATCCTTATGCCAAAGCTGTTGGTGTAAATGGGAAAAGGGCAATGGCGGTTGACTTGCTGCAAACTAATCCTGCAGGATGGGAAAAAGATAAATCACCTGTGTTTAACCAAAAGACCGATGCGATCATCTATGAACTGCATGTTAGAGATGCCAGCATTGCTGCTAATTCGGGAATCGAGCAAAAAGGTAAATTTCTGGGCTTAACTGAAAAGGGGACAAAGAATGCAGGCGGACTTTCCACAGGACTGGATCATTTAAAAGAACTGGGCATCACCCATGTTCACCTGCTGCCTTCTTATGATTATAACTCAGTGGATGAATCAATAACAGACAAGCCCCAATACAACTGGGGCTATGACCCGCTGAATTATAATACACCTGAAGGATCTTATTCAACCAATGCAAGCAATGGCGCTGTCAGAATAAAAGAATTCAAACAGCTGGTAAAGACTTTTCATGATAACGGCCTGCGGGTAATCATGGATGTGGTGTATAACCATACTGCCCTCACAGAAAGATCCAATTTCAACCAATTGGTACCGGGTTATTATTACCGGCAGGATGAGAAAGGAAAATTTTCCGATGCCACTGCCTGCGGCAATGAAACAGCCAGTGAAAGGGCGATGATGCGGAAGTTTATTCTCGAATCGGTTATGTATTGGGTAAAAGAATACCATATAGATGGTTTTCGTTTCGACCTGATGGGAGTGCATGATATAGAAACCATGAACCTTATTTCAAAAGAGCTGCACAAGATAAGACCCGACATATTATTATACGGCGAGGGCTGGACAGCAGGTAAATCGCCATTGCCAGATGAGCAAAGAGCTTTGAAAGCCAATGCCGCTAAGCTGGACAAGATCGCTGTATTCAGTGATGATATAAGAGATGGTATTAAAGGAAGTGTGTTTGAACATACTGACAAAGGCTTTGCCAGCGGTAAGCCAGGTATGGAAGAAACGATCAAATTTGGAGTCGTTGCTTCTGTGCAACATCCTCAGGTGGATTACAGCAAAGTGAATTATTCCAAAGCACCTTATTCAAAAGAGCCTTTTCAAACGATTACGTATGCAGAATGTCACGATAACCATGTATTGTGGGATAAGCTCAATCTTTCTGCTGCACCAAACGCCATGCAGGATGCCAATCCTGCTGATATGAAAGAAATGTATAAGCTGGCATTGTCCATAGTACTCACATCACAGGGTATTACTTTTCTACATGCAGGTACTGAATTTTTGCGGAGTAAACAGGGCGTAGAGAATTCTTATAAGTCACCCGACGAGATTAATGCCATTGACTGGTCGCTTAAGTCGGAAAATAAAGATGTGTTTGACTATATAAAGGGACTAATAGAACTCAGAAAGAAACACCCTGCTTTCCGGATGTCTGCTGCTGAGCAAATACGAAAGAACCTTTTATTCTTTGAGAAGCAGGAAAGCGGAATTGTCGGGTATGAATTGAACGGTGCAGAGGTTGGCGATAGCTGGAAAAAGATTCAGGTTTGGTTTAACGGGTCGGGGGAGGAGAAAACGGTAAATACAGGTAGAGAAAAATGGACTTCTATTGTGAAGGATAATCTTTTCGAAAAGAAAGATAACCTGACCGGTTCAATTAAATTGAAACCTTATAGCTGTACTATTCTGTATCAATAAGACTAAGAGTTAAAGCATTTTATTACTCTCAGGCGTCACCGTCTATTTTACGGCCGATATAGTAGCCGAGTACGCCAACCACTACGGCGCCTACTCCCATCCATAACAATGAACTTTCAGTGGCAAAGTAGCCGATTGCCATACCTGTTAATACACCAATGACGGTAAACACGGCAAATGTTTTTCCTTTTGGTTCTGTTACCAGTTCGTCCTTTGTATTCCGGTACTGGCGAACATGTTCCTTATGTTTCTTGCGGTGATGTGATCTGGCCATAAACGTAGGTTTCTATAAAATTAGAAGGTCATTTTCTTCATTACAAATGTTTTTTATTAAAACCGGTTACATCATGACTTCCGGCATTTACCTACTTGATGTATATCATTTCCTCATTTTAAATTAAATAGCATATGAAAAACAGCATCATTGCCGCACTTATCGCAGTATTCACACTGGTTGCCTGCAGCAAATCATCCGTTGATGATAACAGTAACAGCAATAATTCAGGAACAGCCACTGCCATTCCTTCTTCTAATGTACCTGAAGCGGTTAGAAACTCCTTTAGCAGCAGTTTCAGCGGGGCTACAGAAGTGGAGTGGCTGCGGGGAAGCAGTAATTTTATCAGCCAGTTTAATCTTTCTAATCAAAGGCATGATGCCCGTTTTGATGACAACGGACACCGTTCCTCTCATTCCGTTATTTCATTGGCCGCCGTACCGGCTGCCGTGTTGGATGCTTTCCGCCAGCGTTTTCCTACTGATAATGTATATGAATGGAAATTGAGAAATGACGGTACCTGGAAAGCGCATTTTATGAGAGGTTCGGTTAAGTATGAAGCTACTTATAGCGCCGATGGCAGTTTGCTAAAGTTTGAACAATCCAGTTAGGTCTCTGCTTATAAAACAAACAGTCCGCCGATTGGCGGACTGTTTCATAATTTAAATTATAGGTTAATACCTGCGTCTGTCCCTGTCATTTCCGTATTTATTGTAACCACCGCCGCCACCGCCTCTGTTTCCACCACGATAGCCGCCACCACCACCACTTCCTCCGTAACCGCCACCTCCGCCGGGTTTATCTTCGGCTTGTTTTACCACCAGTGTTTTCCGGCCAATGGAGAGATTATTCAAGCCTTCAATAGCTTCCCGGGCTTCTGCTTCGAGGGGCATTTCAACAAATGCAAATCCCTTACTCTTGCCGGTTTCCCTGTCAATAGCCACTTTTACCGAAGTAACTGTACCAAATTTTTCAAAAAATTCTTCCAGCTCCGCATCATCCATATCATAGGGCAGGCCGGCAACAAAAAGCTTCATTTCAATTTTTTTGTAAAAGTAATTCCTTCTGGCCGTAATCAGGCAGGATTGAACTGATATTTATTAACCTGTATATCAACCTGTCAGTAGCAGCAACACTAACAATCGTTAACTTTGGCACCCAAACCTGATTTTTCAATTTCAAACAAGCCATATGAAGGAAGTATATATTATCTCAGCCGTCCGCACCCCAATGGGAAGTTTTGGAGGTTCATTAAAAAGTTTATCAGCTACTCAGTTGGGTGCTGTGGCCATTAAAGGAGCCTTGGGAAAAGCCGGGGTAAAACCCGAGCAAGTGCAGGATGTACTGATGGGCTGTGTAATGCAGGCTAATTTGGGCCAGGCTCCTGCTCGGCAGGCGGCCAAGTTTGCCGGATTGCCCAATGAAGTGAATTGCACTACGGTGAATAAAGTTTGCGCCAGCGGAATGAAAGCTATTTCGCAGGCTGTACAAAGTATTTTATTGGGAGACGCTGATATTGTTATCGCTGGTGGTATGGAAAGTATGAGCAATGTTCCATTTTATGCCGATAGTGTGAGATGGGGCAACAAATATGGTAATGTGTCAATGCTTGACGGACTGGCCAAAGATGGCCTTACAGATGTATATGACGGAAAAGCAATGGGCAATGCGGCTGAACTTTGCGCCTCCACTTGTGGCATCAGCCGGGAGGAGCAGGATGCTTTTGCTATTGAAAGTTATAAACGTTCACAGGCGGCATGGGAGAAAGGTTTATTTGCCAATGAAGTGGTGCCGGTAGAGATTCCCCAGCGAAAAGGAGATCCCATTGTATTTGCCAAAGATGAAGAACCCTGGAATGTAAAATTCGATAAGATACCAACACTGAATCCGGCCTTTATCAAAGATGGCACTGTTACAGCTGCCAACGCTTCCACAATGAATGACGGTGCTGCCGCATTAGTATTGATGAGTAAGCAAAAAGCGGATGAATTAGGGCTAAAGCCTATTGCAAAGATCAAGAGCTATGCAGATGCCGAACAAGCACCGGAATGGTTTACTACCACACCTTCGCTGGCTGTGCCGAAAGCTGTTGCCAAGGCAGGATTGAAAATGGAAGATATTGCCTATTGGGAGTTGAATGAAGCTTTTGCCGTGGTGGGTATCGAAAACAGCAAACGTATGAAACTCGATACTGCCAAGGTGAATGCACATGGCGGTGCAGTTTCATTGGGCCATCCTTTGGGTTGCAGTGGTGCAAGGATCATTGTAACATTGATCAATGTGCTGAAAGCAAATAACGCCAGATACGGCGCTGCCGGTATTTGTAACGGCGGTGGCGGAGCCTCTGCTATGGTAATCGAAAATGTGGATTGATGGTGAATTTATTTATAAGAACAGCAGATGAAGATGATGCAGAACTGATTGCAGACCTAAGCCGCAGGACTTTCTTTGAAACCTTTGCTGTGCAAAACACAAAGGAGAATATGAAAAAATTCATGGAAGAGCAATTCAGCCGTGAACAATTGATGGAACAGGTATCGGAACCGGGTAATATTTTTTTACTGGCCTTTATGGATGACCAGCCTGCAGGTTATGCAAGATTGAAAGAGTCAGAAAACCCGGCAGCTTTAGGAAATGTGAATTCACTGGAGATCTCAAGGATATATGTGGTGAACACAGCCATTGGTACCGGTATTGGTAAAGCAATGATGAACGAATGTATCCAATTTGCAATTGACAGGAAGAAAGAAGTTATCTGGCTGGGAGTGTGGGAGCAAAATCTTCGTGCCATTTCCTTTTATAAAAAATTTGGATTCAGCAAATTTGCTACGCATGTTTTTATGCTGGGCGATGATCCGCAGACGGACTGGCTTATGAAGAAAGAACTAAATAATTTTGAAAATTAATACCATGAAAAATTTACTCCTTTTTACAGCTTTTATTTTTTCTCATTTATTAAGTAACGCACAAGATAAAAGCCCCTATGTCCTTTACAATGCCAAAGGGAAAAAACTGTCGTACAAAAAAATGATAAAAGTGCTAAAGGAGAAAGATATTGTGCTGTTTGGCGAGTATCATAACAATGCCATTGCTCACTGGCTGCAGTTAGAAGTAACAAAGGACCTGAAACAAAGCCGTGACCTTGTGCTGGGAGCTGAAATGTTTGAAGCCGATAACCAGGAGCCGCTTGATTTGTACCTGCAGGGTAAATTAAGTGCCAAAGGACTTGATTCCAATGCCCGGTTGTGGAAAAATTACCCGACGGATTATGCACCGCTGGTGAACTTTGCTAAAGCGAATAAGCTGGCATTTGCCGCCACCAATATCCCCCGAAAATTTGCCTCACTGGTGTCGAAAGGAGGTTTTGAAAAACTAGACAGCCTTTCAGCCAAAGAAAAAAGCTGGATAGCACCTTTACCCATCGCTTATGATGCCGAACTGCCGGGTTATAAGAAAATGCTGGAGATGATGGGTGGCCATGGCGGACCCAACCTGCCAAAGGCGCAAGCCATCAAAGATGCCACCATGAGTCATTTTATCCTCAAATACTTCAAAACCGGAAGTCTCTTCGTTCACTACAACGGGGCTTATCATTCTGACAACTATGAGGGTATACTCTGGTATCTGAAAAGGCAAAGACCGGAGCTACGCTATGCCACTATAAGCACAGTGTCTCAAAAGGATATCAGTTCCCTGGAGGTTGCCAATAAAGGGAAAGCAGATTTTATTATCTGTGTAGATGAAGATATGACCAATACTTACTAGAAATACAAAACGCTGTCAGCCTTTGTCATCCTGAGCTGTCGAAGGCTATCGTTTTGAGATTCCCTTAGAGTTTTTCACAATCCGGTTCGGATAAAGTTTCTTCGGTAATTAAACATTAATTTGTGCTCAAAGAGCATTTGTTCTATGTCTTTATCCCGGACAAGTTTCATCATTTTATACCTGCTGCTTGCGCCAGCCGTTTTTTTTGCGCAGCAAAAAGATGTTTCCATAAGGATAGTTCAGGATGATGAGGCTTACCTGTTAAACGATTTTGAAACCCGATTGGTCCTGGGAAAACAAGGATTCAAAATACAGGTATTATTATCCCAAACAGAAGGAGTTTATGTATTTGCCAGTTTCAGTGATTCTGTTTACAGAACAGGCCCGGCAGACCTTATACCGGGGTTCAAAGATCTTCCAAACATGGCCATGGCAGAAGAAGAATTCAATAAGAACAAGGAAATGATCATTAGTGAAGAAGGTTGGTCATATTGGTTTTATGATCCGGAACTGAACTGGTATCGGTTCAATAAAAAATTAGTATTTCTTGATAGCGGTAAAGTGGTAGGAGTTAAGAGTATAAAACAACTATACCTTGCTGGGGAGAAAGAGGAAGTAAAAGTGAAGGAAAATGACAGGACTTTGTATCTTTTTTTTGTAGCTGTAGCAGAAACAGACAATAAGGGAATGCCGGTAAAGGAATTTATGCGTAAAAAATTAAAGATAGAATGGAAAAATGATGATGACTGACCGGGATTAAAAGGGTATAGCATATTCGCCATTAATTTCATATTTTGAGTATAATGATATCATATATTAAAAAGACTACTCTTACTGTTTGTTTGACAGCCATGTCAGCTATCCTTTTTGCACAGGAAAAGGAAGTTAGTATTCGCATTTCACAGGATGAGTCAGTGAAGTTGAGCGAATTCAATACCACAGTGCAATTAGAACGCAAACCATTTAAAATATTGGTAATGCTGCAAAATGTGCAGGGGGTGTATGTGTTTGCCAGTATCCGTGATTCTATTTACCGTTTTACGGAAAATAGTCCAATCCGTGATTTTCCCTACCTGCCCTTGCTGCAATTACGGGAAGATGAATTCAACGAGAATAAGGAGATGAATATTTCCGAGACAGGTTGGTCGTACTGGTTTTATGATACAACGTACGAATGGCACCCTTTTAACCGCAAACTTACCCGGATTGATAAAGACAGGATCATCGGCACCAAGAACATCCGCCAGTTCTTTGATGTAAATGAAGGTAAGGTGATCAAGATCCGGGAAATCAATACACCGCTATATCTCTTCTTTGTGGCGGTGGAAGAATATGACAAAGATGGCAAACCGCTGAAAGAATTGATTCGGCGCAAAGTGAAGGTAGAATGGAGGAATGAAGAGTGACGGCTTCGTAAATTTTCCATGATTTATCGTAGTTTTTCTTTGCGCTGCATGCACTAAATACACAGCAGAGGCGTTTAATTTCCTCAGGATTACATTGCCGGGTTTATTTTCTTTTATTTTAAACTAATTACCTGTTAATGACGTCTGAATGATGTCATTTTAATTTTAAAACCGTTTATATGAAAGCCAGGATCCTCTATGGAGCTATTTTGTTCACCGTTTTCTCATTGACTTTTACTGCCTGTCAGAAAGATCAATCTGATAATTCTGATTACACCATGGAAACAGCGAGGCATTCTGACGATCAGTCAAGGTTTTCTAATGAGGTGGATGCAGCAGCCAATGATGTAAATATTACCGTTGAATCTGCAGCCGGATTTGCCGGCAGAACTGAAAATATTCAGTCATTTATCTGCGATGCCACTGTTGCAGTGGATACCATGAGTAATCCCAGAACAATCACTATCACTTATAATGGCACCAATTGTTTGGGCAACCGAATCCGTACCGGTGTGATCGTTGTTTCTATGGCACAGGGTGTTCGCTGGAAGAATGCAGGGGCTGTAATAAATGTGACTTACCAGAATTTTAAAGTAACCCGCCTGAGTGATAACAAAAGTATTACCCTTAACGGAACACAAAGTTTCACCAATGTAAGCGGCGGATTATTGATCAATTTGCCGGTACTGAATACGATTACACATACGATCACCAGCAGTAATATGTCGGTAACATTTGATGACAACAGCCAGCGTAACTGGCAGGTGGCCCGTCAAAGAGTATTCACTTACAATAACGGAGTAGTGATAACAGTAACCGGGATGCATGCTGCCAACGGCCTTACGGGTATTGCTGAATGGGGAGCCAATCGGTTTGGAAATGCTTTTACCACTTCAATTGCACAACCAGTGGTGATGAGGCAGGATTGTAGTTTCAGGGTAGGGAACGGTAAAGTTGTTCACCATACCAACCTTTTCAATGCATCGGTTACATTCGGTCTGAATGCAAGTGGTAATCCAACAAGTTGTCCGGGGGCTAGTCCCTACTATATGAAGGTGGAATGGACAGGCCCGCAGGGTAATACCCAATCTACTTTATTGCCTTATTAATAAACTTTTTTAGTTAACTGAGCCGCCTGCGAGGGCGGCTTTTTTATTGCTAACAAATCAGCTTTTACAGGTAAATTAGCGGCTGTATGGCTTCCACACTGGTCACCAATATTAAATTGCTCGTCAATACCCGATTTGAGAATAAATTACTCAGGGGAAAAGAACTTTCAGTACTTCCATGTGTAGAGAACGCCTTTTTACTGATTGAAGATGGTTTCATCGCTTCTTTTGGAGAAATGGATAACCTGGACCCTGTTAATGAAGTCGCTGACCATGTCATTGATGCATCAGGACAAATGGTTTTGCCCTGCTGGTGCGACAGTCACACTCATCTGGTATTTGCTGCCAGCCGTGAAGAAGAGTTTGTTGACAAGATCAGGGGGCTGAGTTATGCCGAGATCGCAGCGAGGGGAGGAGGAATACTGAATTCGGCAAGGAAACTAAATGCAATGAGTGAGTCTGAACTTTTGCGTTTAGCCTGGTCAAGGCTTAATGAAGTAATACAATTGGGAACAGGCGCTATCGAGATCAAAAGTGGTTATGGTCTGTCCGTGGATGGAGAACTGAAGATGCTCCGTGTTATCAAGCGGCTGAAAGAAACCTCACCCATTCCGGTGAAAGCAACGTTTTTGGGGGCACATACGTACCCTCCGGAATTTAAAGAAAATCACCAGGGGTATATTGAATTGCTGATAAAAGAAATGCTGCCTGTCATTGCTGAAGAAGAACTGGCTGATTATATTGATGTGTTTTGTGAGACAGGATTTTTTTCACCCGAGGAAACAGAACAAATATGCAGGGCTGGCATGAGCTATGGGTTAAAACCGAAGATACATGCCAACCAACTGAATTTGTCCGGTGGCACGCAAACAGGAGTGAAGTTGGGAGCTTTGAGTGTAGATCACCTTGAAACAATGGATGAAGACGCAATACAACAACTGGCCGCATCGCAAACGATTGGTGCATTGTTACCAACAGCAGCTTTTTTTCTTCGCATGCCTTTTCAACCGGCGAGGCAATTAATTGATGCTGGTTGTGCTATTGCATTAGCATCCGATTTCAATCCGGGTTCTTCTCCTTCTGGTAATATGAACCTGGTTGTATCCATGAGTTGTATTCAAATGAAAATGCTGCCTGAAGAGGCCATTAATGCAGCAACTATTAACGGAGCCTTTGCCATGGAACTACAGGATGAAGTTGGCAGTATCTCCATTGGTAAAAAAGCAAACCTTGTATTTACCCGTGCTATTCCATCACTGGCTTATCTTTCCTACGCTTTTGGTTCCAATCATATTGAAAGGGTTATGATCGAAGGTGAATGGATTTAATACTACTTTAATCCTCTTGTAATCGCTTAATAACCTGATTAACGGGCTACAATTTGTATTTTCGGGCTGCATGATCCGGTTAAGAAAAAAGAGGCCTGGTTTCTTTGAGCAGGTTTTGGAAGAAAACTCTATCCTTTCTGTTGATGACAGGAAAAAAGGGCTGCAATTTCTTATTTCTTTTTTTACTGAAATCAGGCCGCAATCCCGTAAGCAGCGAAAAAAGCCGGAAGGGAAATTAGGCCAGGTTGTAGAGCAATTGAGGAAAGAGCCTTTGGTGCTGGCCAACTTGCAACATGCTTTGCTATCGCAACTACGGAATAGTAATCTCACCTCTGCCATTACGGAAAGCGGTATACCACTTGCCAGGGGTTTCTGGCAGGAACTATCCAACAGGCTAAAGCATAAACTGTTGCCACCGCTTAAAAGTGACACAGACTTTTTATATGTAATCAATAGTGTTTTCTTCCGGAAAGATGATTTTATCTGGGTGGAATCAATACCCCGCCAGCGCTGGATCAGTTTTTTTGAAGCAATTGGTTTTAGTTTCAGTCCGAGAGATACCGGGTTGAAAAAGGAGTTGCTTCAATCACTGAAGATTCTCTCTTTCCAGGTAGCACAACTGGGATTAGAGCGGGATGTACTTAATTATATTCCCGAGGAAGAAAGGCTGCATGACACGGCTTATGTTTTGCAAAACTATAAAGTGCATGAACTGGAAAGCCTGTTGATGGATAATGCTTCTGAACTGGAGATCACGGCAGTCTCTGTTCAATTGAAGAACCTTATCGAGGATTGCTACAGGCTGATTGATTATATCAGGGAAAGCCATTCCGAAAAGGGGGCCAGTCTGCAACAGACTTATCTTTTACTGATCTTATCTAATCGTCTTCAGCGAATGCAGCTGATCACCGATGTGTTGGATGCAGACAATAAGTTTGATACCGGCCGTTTTGTTGATCTTTTCCGGTTGTTGGTTAGAAACGAGAAAAGGAAGAACAGTATCAGGGAATTCTTATCGCAAGGTGTTGGTTACCTCGCCTACCAGATTGCTGAACATAAAGGGACCAAGGGTCATAAATACATTACAGAGACGAGAAGAGAATTTTACAAAATGATCTATGGTGCCATGTGGGGCGGGTTTATCATTTCGTTTACGGCGATTATAAAAAACCTTATTGGCCGCTTAAAACTGGCGCCTTTCCCATTGGGCTTTCTTTATAGTTTAAATTACAGTGCAGGCTTCATTCTGATCGAAGAGACAAAATCTACCCTGGCAACAAAACAGCCGGCGTTTACAGCCAGCGCAGTGGCAAGTTCATTGGACACCAGGAAGATTGAAGGCGAGCCGGATATTGAAGGACTTGCTGCCACGGTAGCAAAAGTTTCCCGAAGCCAGATTGCTTCCTTCTTTGGTAACCTTGTCATTGTTTTTCCGCTTACTTTTTTACTGGCCTGGTTATATGATATAGCTTTTGGGTACAAAATTGCAGAAGGGGAAGCTGCACTGCAAATGCTCACTGATCAGCATCCCTGGCGAAGCCCTGCACTATTGTATGCTTGTTTTACCGGCTTCTTTTTATTTGTCAGTGGTATTATTGCCGGTTATTGGCAAAACAAGATCCAGTATGGTCGCATAAAAGATAGGTTGAAGAATCACCCGGTACTTAAAGTTTCTATATCGGCCAAACGACTAGATAAGTTGGCCAATTATGTAGAGAAACATTTTGGGGCATTGATGGGCAGCCTTGCATTAGGATTTTTTCTTGGCTTCTCTGGTGTACTGGGAAAAATATTTGGTGTACCATTCGATATCAGGCACATCACCATTGCATCAGGTAATACATCCATTGGTTTATACGGAATTGGTATAGATAATGTACCGCCTTTGTTTATGTTGGCTGTTTTCGTTGGTGTATTAGGTATTGGATTATTTAATTTTTTGATCAGCTTTTCATTGGCATTTTTTATGGCTGTCAAGTCAAGAGGCATACATTTATCCCAGTATCCAAAATTATTCAGGACTATTGGCAGTTATTTCTTCAGCCATCCAAGAGAATTCTTTCTGCCTCCTAAAAAAGCTATTGAACCGGTTTATAAGCCTTTGCGGGGAGAATGATTTCCCGTTTTATTCTGCTTATTCGCTATAAAGAACTGTGACATCCATCACAAAAGCGGTTGTTTTTGCGCAGGAATTACTGGTTTTTTGTGTTTATAAGCTTATCAATATCAGTTAACTGGATGCTGATTGTCAGCATAGCCGGTTTCACTTCATTCTATCTTTACGTCCGTAATTAAATCAACCAGTTATGATAGAAACATATTTCAACCAATTCAGGGATTTCGTTGCACAGCCCTGGCCATGGTATGTAGCAGGGCCTTTGCTGGCGCTTGTGATGTTTGTGCTCTTATATTTTGGTCATGAGTTTGGTATTTCTGAAAACTTCCGGCTTATGTGTGCTGCCGATGGCGCAGACAACATGAATGAATTTTTTAAGATCGACTGGCGTTCAGGTGAGTGGAACCTGCTGGTAGCATTAGGTGCTGTGTTTGGCGGTTACCTTGCCTCTCATTATTTCCTCGGGCCACAGGGTGATGTGGCGCATATCAGCGATGCCACGGTAAATTCGCTTAATGCTATTAATATTGGGGTGAAGGCCAATGAGGTTCCATTGATACCTGAGTTTATCAGTTGGAAAGGATTGCTGACATGGCAAGGACTGCTGATGATAGGTGGTGGCGGCCTGATGGTAGGGTTTGGTGCCCGCTATGCCGGAGGCTGTACTTCCGGCCATGCGATAAGCGGATTATCTGCTTTACAATTGCCTTCTCTGGTAGCAGTGATCGGTTTCTTTATGGGTGGTTTATTGATCACCTACCTCGTTATTCCTTACTTATTCTAATTTTTAAAACGTTGCATCATGAGAATGTCAAGATATATATTCGTCGGAATACTGCTTGGTTTTATCCTGTATAAAAGTGAAGCTGTTTCCTGGTTCCGTATTTATGAAATGTTTCGTTTCCAGAGCTTTCATATGTTTGGTATCATTGGATCTGCTATTGTATCAGGTATTATCATTGTTTACCTGATCAAAAGAAAGCATATGAAAAATGTGGAAGGAAAAGAGATCACTATCAAAGACAAAGCGAAGACTTACCCCCGATATTTAATTGGCGGATTTATTTTCGGAATGGGCTGGGCTTTGGCTGGTGCCTGCCCGGCACCTATGTTTATTTTGCTTGGCGCAGGTAATACTGTGTTCATTGTTTACCTTATTGCAGCAATGACAGGTACTTTCATTTATGGTAAACTACGGAAAAGGTTGCCCCACTAATTTGTATTAGCGATTGTTTAATGAAACAAAGGCAGGGTTTGATGATCCTGCCTTTGTTTTGCCAGCCTGTCAGATAGTTCTGAATTTGAATTTCTGTCCTCCGATGGAGGCTTCATACATTAAACCACCTTTTGCCTGTGTAAATATCATTACACCGTCTTTATATTTTACATTAGCTGATGCACCGGCTGTAGCGGCTACTGCCGATGCCTGGGCAGATAATTCCAGCCTGTTTTCTTTGAAGCGGTCAAGATCGGCTTTTGTTTCAAAAAATATTACTTCCCGGTAGGCCTGTCCACCCCATTGAAAACCGATAGTTACCTGCGTCATTTTGGCCATTCCAATGAGAGTCCCTTTTTGAAAAACAGCGCCATTACCTGCTGCACCGCCTATACCAATACCTCCTTTACCCACATTGGGAAGAATTACATAGGCGTATGCATTATCAAACAAGTTCTTCATCAGGCCGTCAGCTTTGATGAATTCTTCTTTTGCAGCTTTTGAATCATCAACAATTTTTTTGTCTTTGGTACTCAATTGGGCCGATGCCGTTAAAGTTGATATAAGAAGTGTGATAGCTAAAAAAGCGTTTCGGGTAAGTAAAGTTCTGTTCGTCATAACTAACTATTTTGATTTACAAAAGGAGTTGAGTCAAAGATGAGGCCAAATTAGACTTTCTTAAGCCTTGTGCGGCTGATGAGCTGTTTTTTTACCAATATGTAAAGACTTTTTAAACAGCTTTTCATTCAGTATCAGTAATACCGGAATGAATAAATAGCAAATTCCGGCTATACTTTCCAGCCCGGCTAAGGCCATTATGATGGCGGCCATACCTATGAACACATTCCATAGTGCACCCCTTTTTTCTTTACGGGTGAATTTTATCTCATAAACACTGAGGTCAAGTTGGTTGAATAAATGACCTGCCCGTCGGTACATACCGTATAATAGTAACCAAATAACAGCATAACCGATACTGAATAAAATGATGAGCTGGGGAAAATCTTCTGCATGAATAACAGCAATACCTTTTTCGACTGCTTTTGGAAATAAGTTTATGCCTGTCCAGGAACCCAGTAATAAAGAAAACAAGAATTTCATGGGGTACACATAAAATAGTATTACGGCGAGGTAGCCCAGGTTCAACAGGATGGTGCCCAAATCATTCAGGCCATAACGACGAAAGAATTTGTATTGCTGGTACCAGAATAAAAAAATCATGGTCACTGTAGCAAAAAAAGGAAAAGCTCCTTGTAAGATGGTTCTCAGTTCTTCGAAGTTTTGTGGTACTTCCAGTGCCACTACCAGTAACGAAACTGAAAAGGCAAATACGGCATCACTCAGCGCTTCGATTCGCAGGATTTCTTTTCCTCTTTCCCGGAACAGAATCGGTTGTTTGACAGCCCGGAACAGCTTTTTCCGGATCATAGCTCATTTTTAGAAGGAGCAAATTACCTGTACCGAAGGGAACTGTATATGATTTATGTTAACCTTACCAATGAACTTGGCTAAACATTACAGATACTGGTTGTCAACCAGCCATTTTACAATCCTTTTCAGGGTAAAATAGTTTTTGTCAATACTTGTATCAGCAGCCAGTATCTTATCCTGCTGGGGAATTGGCACAGTACGTTTCAGGTTGTCTTTGGCAGTAAATAATTCCATGTTTTGTGCATTATTACCGCCGGTAAAGGAAACTTTAGCGACAACAACGCCAGAGGGAAGGGCAAACTCATACATATCCAGGCCATTGCTGCTGCCAGTGGGTTTAAAGTTGCCAATGATCTTTGCGTTTTGCTCTATGGTTTTATCCGCTTTTATGGTGATGGGCCAGCTGGTGCTGCGAGCCACCAGTGTATAGTTAACAGCAATTTTTGGTGATGCACCTTTGGCAGCAATGAACTCTTTTACTTTAGCAGCATCGGCTTTGTCGTTTATTAGAATACCGCTGGTGCCGATCAGTTTGGCAAAAGATTTTTCCTGCCCAAGAGAGGCTACTTTAAAAATTCCCACCTGGTCGGCTGTAAGAAACGTAAGGCGGTAAAATAAATAGGAGTTATCGTTTTTATCACTTTCAAACTCGGTGGCCGGTGCAGCAATGATGATCTTTTCGCCGGAAAGAGAAAATACTTCAAAGGATTTGGTCAGCCCGAAGTTTTGCTTGGTTACCTCCAGTTTGGCATAATCCTTACCGTTTACCTGTATCATTCCTTTTTTATAATCAACGTCCTGTGCTTGCGAAACGAAAAAGGATAACAACAGAACCAAGCCGAAAATAAACTTGTGCATACTTTTTTTTGTGGAAGATAAGCATAAACAGTATTAGCTTTTACAGTTTTTTCTTCAATACTTCAATACTCTTCTTTAATATTGAAAAATGATACAAAAACCAGTCTTATGGTACAGGCTGCGGCAGGTAGTATTTATTACAATCGCCTGGGTAATCATCGGCGTTTTAGTTGAACTGTATAATTCTGTAAACTATGATCCTGAGGGAAACAGGCATTTTGTCTGGTTTATTTTTGGAAGCGGCGCTGCTGAACATTTATTGATCACAGCAATTGGTCCGCTGGTAGGTGGTTTGCTGGGAGGTTCTTTCATTGTATTCTTTCAGCGGGAAAAGCTGAGGGGAAAAACGTATTTTCAAAAACTGCTGATCCATTCTCTCCTCTATGTTCTGTTTGTTGTTTTTTGTATTGTAATTGTTGGCCTTATCGGTGCCTTATTTAACAGGAATGACGGAAGCTATTGGGTAAAATTTAAAGAAGATGTTTTTAGTCTCCGGGTTTACCGATTGCTGATTGCATGGTATTTTATTGTCATCTTCACCATTTTTATTCTGGATGTAAGTGAGCGATACGGGGCCGCTACTTTGAAAAGACTTTTGCTGGGAAAATATCATGCCCCCGGTAAGGAGCAGCGGATATTTATGTTTCTGGATCTTAAGTCTTCTACAACAATGGCTGAAAAAATGGGAGATGAGCTCTACTTTCAGATGCTTCGTTATTTTTACCAGGTAGCTAATGAAGCAATTATGCAGGCAAATGGTGAAATATATCAATATGTAGGCGATGAGATCGTCATCTCATGGGAAAATGAAAACGGCCTCAGAAATGCCAACTGTATCCGGTGTTTTGATATCATCAGGGAAGCTGTTCAAAAAAGAAGGGCCTACTTTCTCGACAATTTTACAGTTGTTCCGGATTTCAAAGCTGGTGTTCATTGTGGTGTGGTTGCTACCGGTGAAATTGGCCTCGTAAAAAAAGATATTGTGTATTCAGGCGATGTGCTCAATACCACAGCCAGGATTATTGCTTTATGTAATCATTACCGACAGGATATGATAATATCTGAAACACTTTACCAGCAATTAAAAGATACATCTGGCTACCAGTTTACTTACCTGGATAGTCCTTTGTTAAAAGGTAAAGCAGCTCCGTTTGCTATTTATGGAGTTAAGGCGCTTTGATGACAGGAGCATTTATTTAATGTTTCAGCCTTCTTTTTTTGATCATGCCCCCTTTGGTATCTTTTACGCTGCTCATTACTACAAAAGCATCGGGTTCAATCCTGTTAATTTCGCTGTTAAGTTTATTCAGTTCAAGACGGGTTATAACTGTATAAACAATATCTAAATCTTTTTTTTCGCCGCTGCGGCCATATCCGGATTTACCGGAGTAAACGGTTACACCTCTGCCCATAGTGTCAATGATCATCTGCCTTATCTCCTCGCTGTGAGAGGCTACAATGGTAACCCCCACATATTCTTCAATGCCTTCTACAATAAAATCAAGTGTTTTGGATGCAGCCAGGTAAGTAATCATTGAATACAAGGCAATTTCAACGGAAAGCAGATAAGCAGCTGTAGAAAATATAATGGCATTAATAACGATGATGATATCGCCAATGGTAACACCAAATTTTCGGCTCAGAGAGATGGCAAGCACTTCAGTGCCATCAATGACTGCGCCACCCCGTATAGAAAAGCCAATACCAGCGCCAAGAAAAAAACCACCGAATATTGCCACTAGTAAATTATCATCTGTTACGTTGGGAAAATCAATGTTAGCAATAACCAATGCAAGTCCGGTTATAGCAAGAGCCGTTTTCACAGCAAATTGTTTTCCCAGTATTTTATACCCGAGTACAATAAAGGGAATATTAATGCAGATGATCAGCAGGTAAAGCGGTGCCTTGGTGAGGGCAGAAATGAGCAGTGATACACCGGTAGCCCCGCCATCTATAAACTGGTTGGTAAGTAAAAATCCTTTTAAACCAAAAGCTGCAGAAAAAATGCCGATAGAAATCAGCACAAAATCCCGGATATGCCCTTTGATTGATAAACGGGATTCCCTGTATAGCTTGGCCTTCTGGTAAGGTGAGATATTATCAGATTTTGTTTTCTTCATATATTTTTTGTTTATAATCAGATGATAAGGAAGGCAGAACCGGTTAACGGTTCTGCCTAAAAGTATTATTGCTTATTTTTTTCAGCATCTCTTTTTATATCACGGTTGTTTACATATACCAACAGGGAGATTATTGCAAATAAACCACCCAGCAATACAATTACTGTCAGGAGTGTTCCATTCATAATTGATTTTTTAGAAAATGAATAATGCACCAGTGTACTGAACGTACATGGCGTTTAGAGATCAATTAGTTTGAAAGTTTTCTTACCAGAAATTATGAAAAGGATAGATAAAGAACAGGTATGTTTTGAAAGGAAGACCTCTTTTACCTGTCTGAGCCGGTTTAATAAATTTGAAAGATGTATGGAGAACAGGACAAGTAGCCAGGATAGAATAACTGATAGTTCTTTTTTCTGTAGCCTGCCCAAAGGCGCTGGTAAATGTTTGGGGTCTTTCAAGCTCTGCGTTGGGTAACTGGCTGGCTTTTAAGACGATTGCCTGCTTCTTTACCCCGGCTGTTTCCGGCAGTACCTGCTTTGCACTAAAACCTGCAATTGCAGTTAGTATAAACAGCAACAAAAAGAATATGCCGGGCCTTTTTTGCATACTTGCGAAGATAAGGGATCCACTTTTGGAAGTTTTTAAAACAGGGATCAGTACAATAGTTATTATGTACTAATTGGTTAATCAATATCTTAGCTCAAATTTCATTTTACATGCAACCGATAATTGAATGTGTTCCCAATTTTAGTGAAGGAGTTGACCTTAATGTTATTAAGCAGATAACCGACCAGGTAGAAACGGTAGAAGGCGTTCGTTTGCTTAATGTAGATCCCGGAAAAGCAACGAACAGGACAGTGGTAACATTTGTAGGAAACCCGGAAGCGGTGATAGAAGCAGCATTTCTGGCTATAAAAAAGGCAGGAGAATTGATTGATATGAGCAGGCATAAAGGAGAGCATCCAAGAATGGGAGCTACTGATGTTTGTCCATTGATACCTATTTCAGGTATATCTATGGAAGAAACTGCAAAATATGCACAACGACTGGCAAAGAGAGTGGGTGAGGAATTGCAAATACCCGTTTACCTCTATGAAGCCGCACAGCCCGATAAGACAAGGAATAATTTATCGGTAATAAGGGCAGGGGAGTATGAAGGGTTTTTTAAAAAAATAAAACAGCCGGAATGGAAACCCGATTTTGGCCCGGCTGAATTTGATGCAAAAAGGGGTGGTACCGTGATAGGTGCAAGGGATTTCCTGGTGGCTTACAATGTGAACCTGAACACCACTTCAACAAGAAGGGCCAATGCTATTGCATTTGATGTAAGAGAGGCCGGAAGAAATGTGGTAGAAAATGGAGTAAAAGTGAATAAACCTGGTTCTTTAAAATCAGTAAAGGCCATTGGCTGGTTTATTGAAGAGTATGGTATCGCACAGATCAGTATGAACCTTACGAACATTAATGCTACACCGGTGCATGTTGCGTTTGATGAAGTGTGCCGCAAGGCTGATGCAAGAGGGATAAGGGTTACCGGTAGTGAACTGGTAGGTCTGGTGCCATTAAAAGCACTGACAGATGCAGGTAAGTATTTTTTGAAAAAGCAAAGGAGATCAACTGGTGTTTCGGAAAAAGAACTGATCAAGATAGCCGTAAAGAGTATGGGGCTGGATGAACTGGGGCCATTTAAACCAGAGGAGAGAATTATTGAATATATGCTTCATAATAAAGCCGACAGTAAATTGGTGAGTATGACGCTGAGCGATTTTGCTGATGAAACAGCCAGTGAAAGTCCTGCCCCGGGCGGTGGCTCTATTTCAGCATATGTCGGCGCTTTGGGTATTTCACTGGCAACGATGGTGGCCAATTTATCCTCACATAAGAAAGGATGGGATGATCGATGGGAGGAATTCAGCAACTGGGCGGAAAAAGGCGAAGCATTTAAAAATGAACTGGTACGATTGGTGGATGCGGATACAAAGGCTTTTAACCAGATCATGTCTGCTTTTGGTTTACCCAAATCAACTGATGAAGAAAAGGCTGCCAGGACAAAAGCCATACAGGAGGCTACGAAGTTTGCTATTGAAATTCCTTTTAAGGTGATGCAAATAGCCTGCGATAGTATGGAAGTAATAAAAGCAATGGCTGATACAGGTAACCCCAATTCTGTTTCAGATGCAGGTGTAGGCGCCCTATGTGCCCGCAGTGCGGTAATGGGGGCTTTTATGAATGTCCGTATTAATGCAGCTGGTTATGAGGATAAGGTATACGTAACGGACATACTGAACAAGGGCAGGGAAATTGAGAACAAAACCATAGCTTTAGAAGCTGAAATTTTAAAAATTGTTGATGGAAAAATCGGAAACTAAGGTTGCTGCTGAACCAAGGCCCAACCAGATGCCTCATCTGAAAATCTATTCCAAGCAGGATATATTGTCTTTAACAAAAATCCGCCGCTTTGAAACAAAAGTTGGTGAGCGGATGCATGTGGTCTTCGATAGCTTGCAGTTGGAAAGATCTATTGCTGATTCATCAGCTAAGTATGTATTATTTGGTATTCCGGAAGATTTGGGGGCAAAAGGTAATTACGGCATTGGCGGAACAGATACGTTATGGATCCCTTTTTTGCAAAGCTTCCTGAATGTACAGAGCAATGATTTTTTGGATGGCAATGAAATTCTGATGCTTGGTCATTTTGACTTTGGTGATATTCAATACCTGATTTATACAACAGCCAGGGGAGATGATGAAAAAATCGAGGCTTATCGTCATGCTGTGAATGCAATCGACGATGAAGTGGAACACCTGGCAAAGATCATAACAGAAGCCAAAAAGATACCAATTGTTGTAGGGGGCGGGCACAATAATTCATACCCACTCATAAAAGGCACTGCTAAGGGCTGGCATAAAGCTGGCGTTATTCCATTGGCGCAAATCAACTGTATCAACCTGGATGCTCATGCCGACTACCGCCCGATGGAGGGCCGCCACAGCGGGAATGCCTTTCGCTATGCAGAGGAAGATGGGTACCTTTCTAAATATTGTGTCATTGGTCTGCATGAGAACTATATCCCGCAAAATGTTTGGATAGATATTGTGAATAATCCCTTTATAGATTGTATTACCTACGAAGACATTTTTGTACATGATAAAAGAACCTTCTTGCAGGCTGTAGCTCATGCGACAGGTTTTACGGAAGATAGTCTCTGCGGCATTGATGTGGATATTGATTGTATCGAACATACACTCAGCAGCGCCATGACACCGGTTGGTATTTTACCAAATCATGCAAGGCAGTATGTTTCCTTTGCTGCCGCAGACAGCAAGCCTGCTTATTTTTACATCTGTGAAGGCGCTACAAGGCTTAATGATGGCAGGACAGACCCCACCAGCGGCAAGTTGATCAGTTACCTTGTTAGTGACTTTATCAAAGGGAATTCGGTGTAATTAAAATACGGGACCATAAAGCTTGACGTCTGCCTTATCAAATGCTTTTCTGAACCGGTTTAGCATTTTATTAGCTTCTGCCGGTTTTTTCTCAATAGTATAGGCCTGCCATAACCCGAAAAGAGCCCAGCCATTCTCATTATTGTTAAGTAAGTCTTTCATTAAAATCTCTTTTGCTTCATTAGTTCTTCTGGCTTTTATCAGCGCATTACCCAGGTAGTGTTTTGGATTGAGCATCCAGTCCCTGGGTTCATTATAAACCATATTTTCTTCAGTTACTACAGCTTCTTCAAATGCGGCAACAGCATCACTGTATTTTTTTTCCTTCAATGCAATAGTTCCAATCAGAATGTTTTCAGCGACTATGCCACCATCAACAGCCGGGGAAAATGGTAAGAAAGGAAGTTCTAATGTGCTGTCTTTCACCAAGGCCTGCAAATGCTCAAGTTCAACTTTTGCATCAGGTAGTTTGTTTTGGTTCGCAAACGCCATTCCTCTGCCGAAATGGTAAAGGAGATTTGCATAGATCATCTCTTTGGCTGGTTTTTGCATTGCTAACAGGCTATTCCAGTTGCCATACCGAACATCTGCAATCACCGGCGTCATATAGATGTATTGCAGGTAATTGCCCATGGCCCCCTGCATGCTTAGATACTCTTTAGGTATGCTTTCAGCTGTTTGTTTGGCTGAGCGCATCGCAGAGGAAGATGATCCGGTCATCAATGCATGATTTGTTTGCATGTGCAAATTGTGAATTACATAAAGAAAATCATTACCACTTACCGGGGCATATTTATTTTGCATGGTTTTGTAACTGGCTACAGCTTTTTCATTTACAAGTACTCCATTTTTATATTCGCCGGTTCTTAAATAAATATGCGAGGGCATGTGAACGGTATGTGATAGGGCAGGGGTAAGCCGGCCCAGCCTGTCGGCACTGGGTTTTGCTTTTATCGCATAGGGCGAAGGCTCCATTACATGAATATAATAGTGATTGGCGCCTGTGTGATCTGGTGTTTTAGCTAATATTTTTTCCAGTACCTCCCTAATTAGTGGTGTCCATGCTTTGGGTGTGCCGTCAATACTCCATAAATCCCAGGGGTGTTGCAGCATTAAGGCATCGGCATACAAAGCCGCAATATCCGGGTCATCAGGAAATGCTTCATATGCCCCTCTCATTTTGTCAACGTACAACTGGTTTAGTTTTTCTCTAGTCTGGGTAGAATCAGCCGAATAACGAACCTGCTGCGCTGCAATCAGCATTTTTTCTTTAATGTTTGAACCGTTCGTAAGCTCAACAGCTTGTCCAATTGCAGTTAAAGCCTCAGGTGAAGCTGCATAGCCAATATCGTTTATATTAGGCCCATAGGCTAAAGCTTGTGCCCAGTATAACATAGCGCTATTGGGATCAAATTTTGTAGCCTTCCTAAATGAAGCCATTGCTTCAATGATATGAAAGGCGTAATACATATTAATACCCTGGTTAAAATAGTATTGGGCACTGTCACTGCTTGTGCTGATTTTCCATTGGTGTGTTCCTGATCCGGGTATGGGCGGGATATTAGCTTCCTCCAGCCAGGGTTGCAAAAACTCCCAATCCGGGCTGCAACTGATACTGTTTTTTTTATTAAGGGAGGGATAGGTTGCCTTTTCTTTTTTAGTTACTGTAAACTCTTTCACCCGAAAGGCCAGCAATGCTGTTATAAAGGCAAGTAATGCCAGGAATGGAAGAGGTGATTTCATGACTGTTGGTTTGGGTTTATAAAAGATACAGATTTTATAAGAAATCTATCTTTTTATTTTCTTTCCAATCAGGGTAAGTACTTTTATATCATGAAAGGGTTTCTGTTTCTTATATTTTTAACCGGAATCTTAAAGGTCTTTGGACAAAATGAATTTGCCGCAACAGCTTTTTATAACGAATTCAAAAAAATTTATGCTGATGCCAAAAACGGATTTGTCGAAAACAAGGGTAGCGAGAGGGTGAGTGAATTTCCTGAGCTTACCAAAGAATATAAAGTAAAAATGTTGTTGCCTTTGGCAGATTCAGGAAAGATTGTTGAATCTGCAAAAGGCAGTTCTTATGTAGTCTATTTTTTTGAACCAGATAAAGTAAGACTGAAGGTAGATCAAAGAGGGGCCCATCTTCGGGATGCAATACTTACTTCTGTAAATCAGCCTTTGTATGCAAGGACGGAAACCGTAATGACAGAAAATAAACCACTTTCGAATACCTGGTATTTTACCGACCCGAAAGAAACAAAAACTGCAGCTGCTGCCTTCAAACTTTCTATTTATTTTAAAGATGGAAAGTATTTTCTCTCCTTAGAAATAAGAGGTAATAAAATGCAATGATCATTTAGATTCTAATTCCATGATCCGCTCAAACACCTTTTCATACTCTGTATTACAGCGGTTCAGTTCATCACCAGCTTTTTTGTAGGCAGTTTCAGTTTCGATGAATTTGTTTTTATCTGAATAAGTTGCAGGATCAGCCAGTTGAGCCTCCAGCGTTGTTCTTTCTGTATTGAGTTTGGCAATCTTTTCTTCCAGTTGCTGAAACTGCTTTTGCATTTTCTGCAACTCTTTTTTTGCTTCTTTATTTATTGGTGTAGCAAGCACCTGTTTTACTGGTTCCGGCGCTGGTTTATTTTCTTCTTTTGTTTTGCTGACTGGTTCTTCCGTTTTTTGGGCTTTTGCTTCATTCTTTGCCATTCGTTCTTTCCAGGCCACCCATTCCTCATATCCTCCTTTGAATTCTTTTACCTGGTGATCAACAATCTCCCAAATCTTATTGGCTGTTTTGGAAATGAAATAACGGTCGTGGCTTACCAGTATGATGCTGCCCTGGTATTTATTCAAAGAATCAATGAGCAGGTCGCAGCTGTGCATGTCAAGGTGATTGGTAGGCTCATCGAGCATGAGGAAATTGGCTTTGCTTACGATAACTTTTGCCAGGGCTACCCGGGCTTTTTCTCCACCACTTAATATTTTTATTCGTTTGTCTGCATCATCTCCGCTGAAAAGAAAACAGCCTAACAGGCCTCGCAATTCTAAATCGGTCATCTGGCTGCCACATTCTCTCATTTCATCAAGGATTGTATTATTTACATTTAGTGCTTCCAGTTGATGCTGTGCATAAAAGCTTTCCTCAACATTGTGTCCCCATTTTCTTTCTCCCTCAAATAATTCAACACCGGCTATCATCCGCAATAACGTTGATTTACCCTTACCGTTGGCACCGATCAGGGCAATTTTATCGCCCCGGTCAATTTCAACGGAGGCGTTTTCAATTATAACATTGCTGCCAAAAGCCTTGCTTACATTTTTTAATTCAACCAGCACTCTTCCTGGTACTTTATCAACCCTGAAATTTATTTTAATATTAGGCCTTTCCAACGCCGAATCTTCGATACGTTCCAGTTTGTCCAGCTTTTTGATCAGGCTTTGCGCCATGGCAGCTTTACTAGCCTTGGCCCTGAACCGATCGATCAGTCTTTCTTGTTGCCTTATATAATCTTGCTGGTTTTCAAAAGCTTTTTGTTGTAATTCAATCCGGATGGCCTTTTCCTTTTCGTAAAAATCATAGTTACCATTGTAGATATGTAGCTGCTGCTGGTACAACTCCACGATCTTCGTCACCATCCGGTTTAAAAAGTACTTATCGTGACTGACAATTACTACGGAACCCTGGTAGTGTTGTAAATATTTTTCCAGCCATTCAATGGAGGGAAGGTCAAGGTGGTTGGTCGGCTCATCAAGCAGCAGAAGATCGGGCTGCTGCAGGATCATCTTTGCCAAAAGCACCCTCATTCGCCAGCCACCGCTGAATTCCTTATAAGGTCTTTGAAGGTCGGCATTAGAAAAACCTAATCCCTGCAATACTTCTTCTGTGCGGTGGTGAATATTATAGCCTCCGAGGGTTTCTAATTCATGCAGTTTATCGCTATAGTCGTGCA
This sequence comes from Chitinophagaceae bacterium, assembly GCA_044229985.1. GTDB lineage: Bacteria > Bacteroidota > Bacteroidia > Chitinophagales > Chitinophagaceae > JJ008. The sequence goes on along the minus strand of JBGARY010000004.1, from coordinate 15,852 downwards.
GCGTTTTTTCATCACCAGTTCTTTCCAATTCTTTACCCAGTTCCTCAATTTCTTTTTCCAGCTGTAAAATTTTTTCAAAAGCCCCCAAAGCAACTTGCAGGATGGAATCATTTGTATCGAAACTGAGCAAATCCTGGTGCAGGTAGCCAATAGTGGTGGTGCGGCTTCTTTCAACGGTGCCGGCAGAAGGGGAATACTCGCCAACCAATAATTTGAGCAGGGTGGATTTGCCGGTACCATTGTAGCCGATCAGGCCGATACGTTCACCAGGCTGAATATGCCAGGTAGCATCTTCCACTATTATTCTTGCGCCAAACTCAAAAGTCACATTTTGTAAACCTGCCAGCATTTCCTTTCTTTTTAACAGTTTGCAAAAATAATGGATTAGCACTTGCCGAATGGCCGATTATCTTTGCAGAGGCCCCCGGGCCAGTAAACTTTCACCATGAAGAAATATATCGACATTCTCGGGATTATCCTTCCTGCCTTAATAATCATACTTGGGATTGTAAGAGTCTTTGTAAAAAATACCAAAGGGGTGAATGGCCTTACTATGTTGATAGCCGTGCTTTTGTTGATAACCGGGTTGGTTCGGTATTTTGTTTTTCCCGGAAGTGGAGGGTCCAGTCATTCCGGCAGCAAGCCACAACCAATTACAGTCAGCAAGCACAGCGATATATTTAATAATTCGGTAGAAGCTTTGCTAAATGCGTATTACCAGATGACCGAGGGGTTTGTAAGTGGAGATACAACTGCCATCAACAAAGCTGGTTATGAACTGCGTACTGCTTTGGACAGCCTCAAGATCGACGAATTGCAAAAGGACTCAATCATTTACCAAACAGCACTAGATCCTTATAATAATGCAAAGATTGAATTATCCTCCATACTGGCCGACCCTTCTATTGACGAAAAAAGAGGCTCACTGAATATTTTATCTGATAACCTTCGCAATCTTTTAGTGATCGTTAAATATGACCGTGCAAAAGTGTACTGGCAGGAGTGTTCAAAGGCTTTTGGTGAAGAGCAACCAGGAAACTGGCTGAGCAAAACGGATGAAGTCCGGAATCCCTATCAGGGTATTAAAGATCCAATTCATGGTGATAAGATGCTCAACTGCGGAGGGCCTAAAGAAACTATCAACTTTATGGCAGCAGATTCAACAAAAAAGTAACCGGATTGTAATAGCACTATGTTCTACCGTTGCCAATTCATAGTTATATTTTTTTTATTTAGTGCAATTGTCGGACAAGCACAGTCCTCATCAAGGGCAGAACGAGTTACCCTCAACGGTTATGTAAAAGACAGTTTATCTGGAGAGTCTATTATCGGTGCCACCATTAGTGTAAACGGTCAGTCGAAAGGAGTGGCGAGTAATCAATACGGCTTTTATTCCATCACACTGGATGAAGGCACCTACACTATTACTGTCTCTCATGTTTCTTATCTGGGAAAATCAGTGACCATTGATTTGCAGGAAAATAAGTCTTATAATTTTGACCTCGTTTCTAAATCTGCTTCTATTGGAGAAGTAGTCGTTTACAGCCGAAAGAGGGATGGCAATGTTAAGAATGCACAGATGGGTAAGATTGATCTTTCCATTAACCAGATCAGGAATATTCCCGCCTTTATGGGGGAGGTGGATCCGCTCAAAGCTATACAGTTACTACCGGGAGTAAGAAATGCAGGTGAAGGTAATGCTGGCTTTTATGTAAGGGGTGGGGGACCAGATCAAAACCTGATTTTACTCGATGATGCTGTAGTGTATAATACTGGCCATTTATTTGGTTTTTTTTCTGTCTTTAATGCTGATGCGATTAAAAATGTGTCACTGATAAAGGGAGGCATGCCGGCCCAATACGGTGGCCGTCTTTCTTCCGTGGTTGATGTTTCTATGAAAGAGGGTAATATTAATAAATTTCAAACGGAAGGAGGCATTGGTTTGATTGCATCAAGGTTTTCCGTGCAGGGACCGATTAAGAAAAACAAAGCGTCATTCATTTTGTCTGCCCGCCGTACCTATATAGATGCATTGGTAAAACCCTTCATCAAAAAGAGCAGCAGTTTTTATGGTTCTGGTTATTATTTCTATGATGTAAATGCCAAGGTTAATTACCGTTTTTCAGAAAAAGACAGGCTCTACCTGAGCGGTTATTTTGGAAGGGATGTATTTGATTTTGCCAATGCCAAACGTTCTTTTAAAACCAACATACCCTGGGGCAATTCTACTGCTACGGTGCGATGGAACCACGTTTTCAACCGAAGACTTTTTGCTAATACTACACTTGTATATAATGATTATAAATTCAAATTCTCTGCTCAGCAGGAGAATTTTGAAATTGGCTTAAGCTCAGGTATCCGTGACGGATCAGCCAAAGTTGATTTTGATTACTATCCGCTACCTAATCACAAGATTAAGTTTGGCGGGTTATTTACATACCACAAATTTATACCTAATGTTGCCAGTGGCCGGCAGGATTCTGTTGTTTTCAAACCTAATAATGAAGGAACAAAATATGCCACAGAAACAGCTTTGTATATACAGGATGACTGGGAACTGGGTACCCGATGGAAAATAAATTACGGTATCCGCTGGAGCACCTTTACACAAGTCGGACCTTATACAAGATATATCCGGGACGAAAACCTGAATCCGCTTGACAGCACAAAATACAAGGGGCTTGAACCGGTTAAAACCTATGGCGGTTTTGAACCAAGGGTTACTGTGAGATATGCGATCAATGATGAGACATCTGTAAAGGCTGCTATAACAAGAAACCTGCAGTATATTCATCTTGTAACCAATGCTGGCACGACATTGCCAACTGATCTCTGGGTGCCTAGTACTTACCTGGTAAGGCCGCAAATAAGCTGGCTGTATGCATTGGGATTCTTTAAGAATTTTGCTGATAATACTTACGAGACCTCATTGGAAGTATATTACAAGGATATGCAAAACCAGGTGGAGTATGCAGAAGGATACACTCCCTCATTAAGAGATCCGGAAGAAGAATTTGTTTTTGGAAGAGGTTGGAGCTATGGTGCAGAAGTGCTGGTGAACAAACTGAAAGGACGGTTTACAGGTTGGGTGGGATATACTTTGTCATGGACATGGAGAAGGTTTCCTGATTTGAACGAGAGTTTGAAATATCCGACAAGGTATGATCGTCGCCATGACCTTTCTGTTGTTACCAACTATGAACTAAACAGGAAATGGAAATTCGGGGCTGTATTTGTTTATGGCACAGGTAATGCCATCACTTTACCGGAACGTTTTTATTTTATTAACGGGGTGTTAACCCAGGAGTACAGCCGGTTGAATCAATACCGGATGAAAGCCTACCACCGCCTTGATTTGTCTGCCACTTATACACCTCAACCAAAAAAGAAAAGAAAGGTAAATAGTTCATGGGTTTTCAGTCTCTACAATACATACAGCCGGCTGAATCCCTATTTTATTTATTTTGATCAGAACGGAAGCCTCGCCAACGGAGATTTAAAAGTAGAGGCAAAACAGGTTTCCTTATTCCCCATTATTCCTGCTGTGACCTGGAATTTCAAGTTTTGAAAAGTTCCCCCATAAAAAAAGCCTGTCGACACAGGCCTTTTTACGAATTAATCCGAATTTAAAATTGTTTACCCGGCAATATAATAAGTATACCCAAAAGTTCATGCTGATAAGGGTCAATAGTTTTGTAGTATAAAATTGATTTTTGTTAGTGTGAGTATTTATAACCATCTTCTATCAGATTTTACACTTAATATTATTCATTGATGTAATATTTAACTTGAAAATGTTATAAAATGGGAATTAGGCAGGCAGCTATTGCTGATATAAAACAAATACAGCAAGTAAGAAATGCTGTAAAGGAAAATACCTTATCTGATCCATCCCTGGTAACCGATGATGATGTAATGGACTATATCACCAGGAGGGGAAGGGGTTGGGTACATGAAGTAGAAGGGGGCATCACAGGCTTTTCTATCATTTCGATAATTGATCAAAACGTCTGGGCACTTTTTGTACATCCTGATTTTGAAAGAAGGGGTATTGGCAGATTACTGCATGATGAAATGATGAATTGGTACTTTGCAAGCACTGATAAACTGGTTTGGTTAAGCACTAACCCCGGAACAAGAGCTGAGCAATTTTACCGAAAGGCAGGCTGGCAGGAGAATGGAACTTACGGTAAGGGGGAGATAAAATTTGAAATGAGCAAAGAAGACTGGATGTCAGGAAAAATCGGTTGAAAGTTTTACAATATCTTTAATGTTTAACCTTGCTGGCAACCTATTTATCGCCGGCTCTGTCTCAAAAATGAATAGCTAAATAACAGGTTTTATGAAAATTAAGATTTTGCCCTTGTTTTCGCTTTTTGTTTCCGGGTTATTGATTACTGATACCCTCCAGAAGCAGGGAGCTTTTCATACTACACAAAATGACGGTCCCTATGTGATGTACAAAGGCAATAAAATTTATGTTTCTTATATCCTGGATAATCATGGTGCAAGAGTTCCAAAAATTGACAGTTTTGATTATAACCAGAAGCCCGGTATTACTTTGACAGTGGCAACTGATATTGCGGGCAAAACATTTCCGGTACAACTAAAATCAACATTGGAGAATGAAAAAACCGAATATGGCAAACCGGAGAAAATGTTCGTGGTCTCTGATATCGAGGGCAATTTTGCAGCATTCAGAAAACTGTTACAGGGAAATAAAATAGTTGATGATAACCTCGCCTGGACTTTTGGAAAGGGGCATTTGGTGCTCACCGGCGATTTTTTTGACAGGGGTTCTCAGGTTACGGAAGTACTCTGGCTTATTTATTCGCTTGAAGAACAGGCAAAAGCTGCCGGGGGCCATGTTCACTTTGTATTAGGCAATCATGAGATCATGAATATGAATAATGATCTGCGTTACGTAAATCCCAAGTATATACAGAATGCTACGCTGATAAATGAAAAGTACCTTGCTCTATTTGGTGAAAATGCTGAACTTGGCCGCTGGCTAAGAACTAAAAATGTATCGGAAAAAATCGGCGATTTCCTGTTTGTGCATGGCGGCTTCTCTTCGGAAGTGAACATATTGGATATGAATCTTGGCCGGCTTAACAAATTGGTCCGTCCATTCTATGGCGATACTTTGTATAATTACAAGGACCCAAAGGTAGATTTGCTCTATAGCGACCTGGGCCCTTTTTGGTACCGGGGTTATTATGCCAGCAGGCCTGCAACTTTGCCCACTCAGATTGACAATACCCTGGCGCTGTATAAAGTAAAACATATCGCAACCGGTCATACAGTGATAGCTGATACAATAAGTGTATTGTATGGCGGAAAAGTATTCAATACAGATGTGCCGCATGTAAAAGGAGCATCTGAGGGTTTGCTGGTAGAGAATGGTAAGTACTACCGGGTTAGTCCGCTGGGCGAAAAGTTTCAGTTATTGGAGTAATGATTACTAGTTTATTTGCTTTCTTTTAAAATAATCATACCCCGCTGCTTTTCCATTGACAAGGTCTACGCAAAGCAATATATTGGCTTCGCCGCCGCTCAGTTCTTCATTGTTACTCCCGGTTATTATTAGCTGCTTGCTGCTTATCTGCCAATCCAGCCAATCAGAAAGGTTGGAATTAAATGTCCATAATATTTTTCCATCCTGTGTCACCCTGCTGACAAGGATCGCTGCTTTCTGACCTACTTCTTGTTTGTGAATAATTAAAAATGCATCGGGACCAGCCAGGTGAACAGGCAATGCTGTTTTTTTATCCAGCAAGAATCCGCCATGCAAAAAAGAGGCATTACCACCAACCTGTGCCGCACTTTCTTTTTCTATTTGCCAGTCTCCATTCGAATTTCTGCTAACAGTTGATTTGTATAACCGGCGACGGGCGGTTTCATCATTTTCACTTTGGTGCTGCATACGGTTGTATAGGTTTTCAAACTCATTCTTAGAATATAATCCAAACCAATGGCCATTCACTGTATCCTGGTTTATTTTCAGGTTGTAATATCCTGTGTTTCCCCGCTGCAGGTTTTTTATTGCCCTTTCAAGATCCTGACCGGATCGTTCCTGTGCTTCGAGCATTCTTTTAACTACCCGTAGACTGTCGAGTGCTTTGCTTAACAAGGTTCTTTCTTCAAAATAGATTTTTTGTATACGTCCAAATTCCTCCCTTGTTATCTGCCCGGCTGCATATTGTTTTGATGGTCGTAAATTTTTCTGTTGGTATAATGAATCCTGTTCTTCCCGGTTCTTTTTTTCGGCCTTTTCGAGCAGGCTGATCTGCTGTTCGAGTGGACTTTGGTCCTCATCATACTCTTCCTGGCTTGCTAACAGTGTTTGCGTATTTAATTTCCATTTTGTACCGTCTTTAGCAGTAAAGTAGATGTTCTTGTCAGCCGGATTGAAGAAATAATATCTTCTCTCTTCGGGTAGTTTACCGGCTAAGGAAGGGTTCTTTTCTTCCAGGGCTGTTTTGTCTGCTTTTAGTTCTACTGTGAATGCGTCAAACGCCATCGGCTCATTCATAAATAGCCAGGCATTGTCGCCCGAAGCTCCCATTATTTCAACCGGATGGTTTTTGATCTCTCTTTGCTTTTTTATTTTTTTTTCTGCGACCATCTCAGCTGTGGACGCATCGTTTGTTTGGATATAATAGGTTGTATTGACAGATTTCCTGACCATTCCTCCCTTTCTTGAATAGGAAACCGTTTTTTGAAATTCTGTTATGGCAAATACAACGGATTTTCCGTTTTTCTCAAATAACAGGACCGGTGGTTTGGTGAATCGTTCATCATATTTGGCGAGACAGCCTTTCAGCAAGTATATAAATCCAAGAACAATTAATATTGCTGTAATGATGATTCCCAATACAGGTTTAGCAGTTAGTCGCATAGAAAAGGTTGATTTTTTGAAAAGTACAAAAAACAACCTGTTTATCTTTGGCAAATGCGGATAAGAGTGAAAATATGCTGTATCTCCTCTGTTGAAGAGGCGAAACTGGCCATTGAAGCGGGTGCTGATGCATTAGGACTGGTTGGTAAAATGCCAAGTGGTCCCGGGCCAATCGCCGATGAACTCATTCAGGCCATAACCCGTTACATCCATCCGCCTGTATCATCTTTTCTATTGACCAGTGAGCAATCTTCTGCTGGCATCATACAACATGTAAATAGAACATACACCAATACCGTTCAAATAGTCGATAAGTTGACAGAAGGTACTTATGCGGAAATCCGCAATGCATTACCCCACCTGGGCATTGTGCAGGTTATTCATGTAAGAGGAGAGGAAAGTGTTGATGAGGCACTTACGGTCCATGAAATGGTTGATGCTATTTTACTCGACAGCGGAAATCCACAGGCTGCCGTCAAAACGTTAGGTGGTACCGGCAACACACATAATTGGTCGCTCAGCCGGAAAATTGTTGAAAGCGTCAGAGTACCGGTATTCCTTGCAGGCGGTTTACATTCTGGGAATGTGCAGCAGGCCATTAGTGAGGTAAAGCCTTTTGGAGTTGATATTTGCAGCGGCGTAAGGACAAATGGGTGGCTTGACCCTGAGAAATTAACTGCTTTCATGAATGCCGTTATTCATGTTTAAAACTTCGGCAATTTGAATTTCCCTTAATGGGAAAGAATATCTACATTGTAACATAATTATTTACTAAACTCGTATTAATCAAAACCAATACAAACATGAAAAAATTTTTAATCATATTAATGGCGTTCAGCCTTTTGACAGCTTGTAAGGATAAAAAAGAGGCTGATGCTAAGAAGACGGAAACCAAATCCACTGATGATTATCGCAGCGGGGACAATAAAACAGGTGACGACAACAAGGGAAAAGATGATAAGGATAATACCGGCGTTACTGATGACCAGAATAAAACGGATAATAATACCAATTTTTCCGGTGGTGGCTGGCCTCAAAGCGAAAAGGATAGTTTCATCAGTAGCTGTGTAAGGGAGGCCATGAAAGGAGGCCGTAGCAGGGAGGTTGCCAGCAGTTATTGCCAGTGTATGATGGAAAAAATGGAAGCGGAGTATCCGGATATTAATAAGGCTGCGAAACTGACCAATGATGAAATTGAAAAGGTGATGATGAAATACAGGGACGGCTGTCTTTCGCAATAGAGTGTTGAAAGAAGTTGTTTAGCCTGCAGCCTTTGTTGCGGGCTTTTTACTTTTAGGTTTTATCCTGCCACCGGCTTAAATTTGCCCCTCTAAAAATTCTATCGTAAATGGCAAGATTAATAACATTCCGGGAAGCACTTCGTGAAGCGATGACTGAGGAAATGAGGAGAGATGACAGGGTTTTCCTGATGGGAGAAGAGGTGGCTGAGTATAACGGCGCATATAAGGTAAGCCAGGGTATGCTTGCAGAATTTGGCCCGAGGAGAGTAATTGATACTCCTATTTCTGAGCTTGGATTTGCGGCTGTAGGCGTTGGGGCTGCACAAAATGGACTCAGGCCTGTTGTAGAATTTATGACCTGGAATTTTGCCGTTTTGGCCTTGGATCAAATTCTCAATACAGCTTCTAAAATGCTGGCAATGAGTGGTGGACAAATCACTTGTCCTATCGTTTTTCGTGGGCCAAATGGTTCTGCCGGTCAGCTGGGGGCGCAACATTCCACCGCTTTTGAAAGCCTGTATGCCAATATCCCCGGCATTAAAGTAGTATCACCAAGTAATGGTTATGATGCTAAAGGTTTGCTGAAGCAGGCCATCCGTTTTGAAGAAGACCCGGTTGTTTTTATGGAAAGTGAAGTGATGTATGGGGATAAAAGCGAAGTGCCGGAAGAAGAATATTATATTGAACTAGGCAAAGCTGATGTGAAAAAGATCGGCCGTGATGTGACCATTGTTTCATTCAACAAAATGATGAAAGTGGCCCTTGGTGCAGCTACTGAACTGGAAAAAGAAGGTATCAGTGCTGAAGTAATTGATTTGCGTACCATCCGTCCGCTTGACTGGATGACCATTTTGGAAAGTGTAAAGAAAACCAACAGGCTTGTAATTATTGAAGAGCAATGGCCTTATGCCTCCGTATCTTCAGAAATAAGCTATCGTATACAAAAAGAAGGGTTTGATTACCTGGATGCGCCCATCCGTCGTATTACGGCAGCTGATGCACCACTACACTATGCGCCTAACCTGGTGGCAGCCGCATTACCTGATGTGGCCAGAACGGTGAAGCTGGTAAAAGATGTGATGTATGTAAAAAAATAACTGAATACTATCTTTTATAAAGAACCCCGGTTTTTCAGGGGTTTATTTTTTGGTAAATACACAATAATATTTTTGCGGCTAGGGTGCAACGTTTTGGTCAATAAACCGCATCTTTGCAACGGTTTTTCATAGGATATTGGATTTTAAAACGAGGCTGGGTTTCTACCCGGCCTTTATTTTTTGCATTTTAAGCTAATCCTTCACTTCATAGCAAATCAGCTATTTTTGTTACCCAAATTCAAATCCATGGCAGATATTCTGATTATTGACGATGAGAAGGCAATCCGGAAAACACTAACCGAGATACTTTCTTTTGAGGGCTATAAGATAGAAGAGGCAGCAGACGGAGAAGAGGGCCTGAAGAAATTCAAAGAGAAGAACTACGACCTGGTGCTTTGTGATATTAAAATGCCCAAACTGGATGGCATCGAGTTTCTGCAAAAGGCTGGTGAAATCAATGCAGATGTTCCGGTAATTATGATTTCAGGGCATGGTAATATAGAAACGGCGGTAGAAGCTGTTAAGAAGGGCGCCTATGATTATATCTCCAAACCACCAGATCTTAACCGCCTGCTGATCACTATCCGCAATGCGATGGACAAAAGCAGCCTGGTAACGGAAACAAAAGTGCTGAAAAGAAAGGTGAGTCGTGTACAGGAAATGATCGGGGAATCGGCACCGATAAAAAAGATTAAAGAAACAATTGAAAAAGTTGCCCCAACGGATGCCCGGATCCTCATAACCGGGGAAAATGGGGTAGGTAAAGAATTAGTGGCAAGATGGATCCATGAGAAAAGTAACAGGGCTTCCGGCCCGATAATAGAAGTGAACTGCGCAGCCATTCCCACTGAACTGATCGAAAGCGAATTGTTCGGTCATGAGAAAGGTTCATTCACCTCTGCCATCAAACAACGCATTGGTAAATTTGAATCGGCCAACGGCGGCACACTTTTTCTGGACGAAATCGGTGATATGAGTGCCAGTGCCCAGGCTAAAGTGCTAAGGGCTTTGCAGGAAGGAAAGATCACAAGGGTAGGAGCCGATAAAGACATTAGTGTAGATGTAAGGGTGATTGCAGCAACTAATAAGGATCTTTTGAAAGAGGTTGAAGCTAAAAATTTCCGACTGGACCTATATCATCGTCTTAGTGTGATACTTATCCATGTACCATCTTTAAATGACCGGAGAGATGATATACCGCTGCTGGTTGATAAATTTTTGCAGGATATATGCAATGAATATGGCATTGCCAAAAAGCCGATAGCAGACGAGGCTATTAAATTGCTGCAGGAATACAACTGGACGGGTAATATCCGGGAGCTTCGAAACGTGGTGGAAAGGCTGGTTATTCTTTCAGGCAAGACAATAACAGCGGAAGATATAAGAAGCTATGTAATGCCTAAGTAGCATTTGCCATTTCCCTGGCAAAACTCAACATCTCTTCTATAGTGTGAAGGATAGTTAAATTGGGTGGTAACTTTTTGATACAGCAGGTTGCCGGACCCGATACCAGTATTTTTTTTTGTGGGTATTTACTGCTCAGTTTACACAGATAGTTATCTAATTCTTCATCGTTGAAATGGGTAATGATATGTGTATAAATATAATCTGTTTGTTTTCGGTCCAGGTAGTAGCATAGCGTATCGTAGTCAATACCAGCTCCCAGGTAAACAGTTGGATTATTATGCTTTCGAAAAAAATAATTCGCTGCCAGCAGCGGAATTTCATGTAACTCTCCTTTTGGGGCAAATACGAGGATAATACTTTTTTTGCCGGCGGGTATTTCAAGTCCGTCTGTTGCCATGATGATCTTTTTACGGATTATATGGCTGGCAAAATGTTCCTGCGCTGGTATTACATTATTGGTAAGCCATAACAGGCCAATTCGTTTTAAGAAGGGGTAGAATACATTAACGATGGCTTTTTCCATACCTATCCGGATGGCAATGCTGTTGATGATCTTGTCCAAAGCCTCTTTATCAAAACTGATACTGGCTTCGATCATTTGGTGCACAAAAAGTTCGTAGTTGTCATCCCGTATGATGGTGGAGGTAACCGCATGCTGGATTTCCTCCGCACTCATCGCAGCCAATTTTGACACTTTGTATCCGTTATGATACAGAAATGATATACGGAGAAGCTCTTTCAGGTCATTATCATCATAAATGCGATGCTGGCTTTCTTTACGTTTGGGAATAAATAAACGGTAACGCTGCTCCCATGCCCTTAGGGTATGAGCCTTTATACCACATAAATTTTCTATATCCCTGATGGTAAATTCGTTCATTTCTTATGCCCTAAATTATCATTAATTCCCCGCAATTCCCTGCAGCGCTTTAGCAAAACTTTGAATATTAAAATTTTGAACGGCAAATATTTATAATACTTTTGTCAGCTATAAAAACCGGCTCATGCCACTATATCATATTTTTATCGTTTACCTGATCGGGACATTGATCGTCTTTCTTCCTTCATTTGGTTTGGCCAGATTGTTTACAAAGGCTGGCGAAGCCTCCTGGAAAGCTTATGTACCTTTTTATAACACCTGGGTTATGCAGGATTTGGCAAAAAGACCAAAACATTGGGTTTTCTGGCAGTTTATTCCTGTAATTGGCTGGTTTATCAGCCCCGGCATATTTATCGAGTTTGCGAAGGTCTTTGGAAAGTTTTCATTTGGGGGTCACACGGCTGCTGCATTGGGGGCACCTGTTTATTTTCCTTACCTCGCTTATAAAATCAACCCCAATTTCGTTGGTGCCGAAGCCGTGAAGAAGCATAAGAAACCCGGATGGAGAGAGTGGGTAGATGCCGGCATTTTTGCGGTCGTTGCGGCCACACTTATCCGCACTTTTATTTTTGAAGCATATACAATCCCTACAGGATCAATGGAAAAAACATTGCTGGTAAGGGACTTTTTGTTTGTGAGTAAACTCAGTTACGGCCCGAGGATCCCTAATACTCCATTATCTGTTCCTTTTGTACACAATTACATGCCTGTTGGTAAAGGAAAGTCTTATTCAACAGCGCTGCAGCTTCCTTATATGCGCTGGTTTGCTTCCAAAGTAAAAAGGGGTGATGCGGTAGTATTCAATTTTCCTGAAGGTGATACGGTGTACCATGCCGCTGGCTTTGAGTCAGCCAATCCGTACTATGATATAAAAAGAAAAAATGCGTGGGGACCACCTTACAATGCAATTGTTTTCGATGATGGAAGTGGCGGATATACAAGGATCACTACGGGTGAAATAATGAATGACCCTGTTAATTTTCCCATGGTTGTGCACCCGGTTGATAAAACTGATAATTATATCAAGCGTTGCGTGGCTGTGGCTGGTGACTGGCTGGAAGTCAAAGACGGCGACATTTACATAAACGGAGAAAAAGAAAAGACACCACCTAATTCATTGATGACTTATACACTGAATACAAAGACTGGAAGCATAGATCTTGACGGATTAATGGACAAGTATAATATCAAGGAAAGTGAAATTAGTTTTGTGGCACCGAACACTTACAGGGCCGTATTAGCTCATAAATCAGTAGAAAAAATGAAAGCTGATGGGGTGTTGGTTTCTGCCATACCTGACCTGGAGAAACCTGAAGAGGTCTATACTGATTCCACCCGTTTGGGAAAAGTCACTTTTCCGTGGAGTACAAACTTCAAATGGACCATTGATTATTTTGGTAAAATATGGATACCGGCCAAAGGCGAAACCCTGAAATTGACCGCGGAGAATTATCCAATTTATGAAAGGGCAATCAGGGTGTATGAGAAAAATGAATTTTATCAAAAGGATGGAAAATTTTTCCTGAATGGAAAAGAAGTAACAGAGTATAAGTTTAAAATGGATTATTACTGGATGATGGGGGATAACAGGCATGGCTCACAGGACAGCCGTTTCTGGGGTTTTGTACCAGAGGACAGGGTAGTGGGCAAAGCATGGCTCATATGGTTTAGCTGGGAAGGAGGGCCAAGATGGAACAGGCTATTCAGGATTGTAAAATAGTAGTATCTTTAAATGCCTCTGCGAAAATCAGAGGCATTATTGTCTTATACACTTTGATGAATGGAACACAAATACGAATTTCAATACGAGGTTTTTAATGATATTAGTGAGTTGAGCGAAGATGATGCCTGGTTACTGACTGAAGCAAGGGAAGTGACAGAGCAGGCTTATGCTCCGTATTCAAATTTTCATGTTGGAGCCGTGGCGATATTGGAGAATGGGGAGGTGGTGGCAGGTACCAACCAGGAAAATGCTTCCTATCCTGTGGGTATTTGTGCAGAAAGGGTGTTGCTGGGCTCCGTTGCTACAATACACCCGGATGTTCCCATAAAAACAATTGCTGTCAGCTACAACAGTGAAGAAGTTAAAAGCGATCACCCGATTTCGCCATGCGGCATGTGCCGCCAGGCTTTGCTTGAATATGAAACAAGAACTAAAAAACCAATACGGCTTATATTAAGCGGACAGGAGGGAAAGGTCTATATCATTAAAACAGCCCGTTTCCTGCTGCCATTTGCATTTACAAGTGATGAGTTGAACAAGTAACAGAATAAGTCAGAAAAGGGTTTGCACACCATAGGCTACTTTCGCTTCATGCTCCAGCAGCCATTTCTTTCTCCACAAGCCACCAGCATAGCCTACTAATTCTTTATTGGAACCTATTACCCGGTGACAAGGTACAATGATGGCAATATTGTTTTTACCATTTGCATTAGCAACTGCTCTTGTAGCTTTTGTATCACCGGTTTTCCTCGCCAGTTCCAGGTAGCTTATCGTTTTTCCAAAAGGAATTTGTGTAAGGATATTCCAGACATCCTGCTGAAATGCGGTTCCGTTTTGATTTAAAGGGAGATCAAAAATCCTTCGTTGTCCATTGAAGTATTGAATCAACTGCTCCACACAATTGATCAGCATATGGGGTAAGTGTTTCTTTTTGCCCTCAGGCTTTTGAGAGGTATCATGAAATGTGACTTCAGAAATATAGTCTTCTGTTCCGCTTATTTTGAGTAAGCCGACCGGGGAATGATAATATGTATGAAATAACTCACTCATCCTTAACCGATCTTTTGTCCGTTTGCGGTTGGTTTATCGGGTTTAAGTAAAATTACATCATTGTTGGTATCATATATGCCAAGCACCAGGCATTCACTGATAAAATCGGCTATTTGTTTGGGAGGAAAGTTTACTACCGCCACTATCTGCCTGTTCAGCAGTTGTTCGTTATTATAATGTGCAGTGATCTGTGCTGAAGATTGTTTAATACCTAACTCAGGTCCGAAATCAATTTTTAATTTGTAAGCAGGTTTTCGGGCTTTCGGAAAATCGGTTACTTCAATGATAGTGCCCAGTCGGATATCAATTTTCTCAAAATCATTCCATGTGATGGTCATCTTGTTATTTTACTGTAAACTTGATGAAAATTTGCAGAATGACCACAGAAAATAAAGGTATGAATGCATCCCGCCGGAAATTTATCCGTAACACTGCAATTGCCGGTGGCGCTTTTTTTATTGTGCCAAGACATGTTTTGGGCAGAGGTTTTATTGCTCCAAGTGATAAATTGAATATCGCAGGTATTGGTGTAGGAGGCAAAGGTGCCGGCGACCTGATGGAGTTTGCCAAAAGTCCTTATGTAAACATTGTTGCACTGTGTGATGTGGATGACAGGGAAGCGAAAAAGTCAAGAGAACGGTTCCCAAATGCTCCTTACTACAAAGATTTTAGAGATATGCTGGAAAAAGAAAAAGGCACAATTGATGCAGTGTCTGTATCTACACCAGATAATACCCATGCGGTGGCCACATTAATGGCTATGCAATTGGGTAAACATGTGTATACCCAGAAACCATTGACACATGATATTTATGAAGCAAGAATACTGACAGAGGCTGCAACAAAGTATAAAGTAGTAACGCAGATGGGTAACCAGGGCGGTTCTGGTGATGGTGTAAGAATTGCAAAGAAAATGGTTGATGATGGGTTGATTGGGGATGTATACGAGGCCCATGCCTGGACTAACAGGCCGGTATGGCCGCAAGGCATACCCACACCAAAGGGTCAATTTGATGTGCCCAAAGAACTTGACTGGGATCTTTGGTTGGGACCTGCTAAGTTCACCGAATATAACCCGGCTTATTTGCCATTTAACTGGAGAGGCTGGTGGGCATTTGGAACAGGTGCCCTTGGTGATATGGCTTGTCATATTATGGATCCTATCTACCGTATTTTACCCATTCTTTATCCTGAATCAGCAGAGTGCAGTGTAAGTAATGTATGGAAGGATATGTGGGCGGAAGGTAATTATGTGGATAGTTGTCCTCCTTCTTCTATTATACATTTATCTTATCCACGGACAGACGGTAAAGGAAAAATATCTGTGTCGTGGCATGACGGTGGTTTATTGCCACAACGGCCTGCAGAGCTTTTACCGGAAGAAGAATTTGGTAACTGGGATGGGGGTGTGCTGATGGTTGGCCGAAAAGGAAAATTACTGCTTGATTGTTACGGCGAGAACCCAAGGCTGTTGCCAACCAAAAAAATGAAAGAAATTAAAATAGACAAGCAAAATATCAAGTTTGTAAAAGAAGGTCATTACCTGCAATGGG
>JBGARY010000049.1:0-14833 GCA_044229985.1 Chitinophagaceae bacterium | reverse complement strand
GCCTCGTATTATTCATTGCTGCAATTTTACTTCTAAAAAGAGGCAAGCAACATTTTACAAGGGTCACATTATATCTAAACTTAGTAATGCTTGTTATCATCCTGGTAGATACAAGTCTTTTATGGATTAAAATGGCCAGAAAACAATCAGCAGAAATTATTCCTGAAGAAACCATTTTACATTGCGATACCTGCCCAACTCCAGACATCTATCTTTTAATTGCCGATGCTTACCCGGGAAAATTACAGTTCAAAAATATCTTAAACTATGATAACAGCCGATTTGAGGATGCCCTCAAGCAAAGAGGGTTTTATATTACCGATAGTAGTTTCTCAAATTATAATTTTACTTTTTTTTCTATGAGCTCCCTTCTGAATTTTAATTACCTAAGAACTGTCTCAGGAAGCATTCGGGATATTCAAAATATACCAGCGGGAAGTAAGGTTTTAAAAAATAGCCTAGTACTCAGATTTTTCAAGAATGAAGGCTATAGTTTTTATAATTTCTCACCTTTTGACTTTGTAGACAACCGAACAAAAACAAAACCCACATTCTGGATAAATAATACAAGACCAGTTACAAGTCAGACATTTCTGTCAAGACTGAACAGGGATTTGGGCTATCACCTAGTAACTACTTTTAAAGTAAGACCTATTAATCCTTATCCAATTGACCAGGATTTAAAAAATAACGAAATTCTTTATGCAGAAACCATCAAAGCAGCGAAAACAACATCTAAAACTCCAAAATTTATTTATACACATCTAACAATGCCCCACAACCCTTACTATTATGATAGTACAGGCACAGCAATTCCATTAGATAAGCTGACCAAAGAATATGCGTTTGACAGAAAGGCAGCCGTCCAATATATAGTTTATACCAATAGAAAATTTCTTTCGCTAATTGATACGATCCTTGCTAGTTCTCCGAAACCCCCAATCATCCTCCTTTTAAGCGATCATGGGTTCAGGGAAATAAAAGAAGAAGAATATAGAAACACTATGTTCCTTAATTTGAATACCGTATATTTCCCGGATAAAGATTACACGGGTTTCTACCGTGGTATGTCTAATGTAAATTTGTTTCGCCTATTGCTAAACAAATATTTTGGACAAAAATTACCATTTTTAAAGGACTCAGCTATTTTTTTGAGCGACTAACAACACTATGACTAAGGTAGGCAAAATATTGATCCTTGCTCCTCACACCGATGACGGGGAACTTGGCTGCGGAGGAACAATTGCCAAATTCTGCAATGAAGGAAAAGAGGTATTTTATGCTGCCTTTTGCCTTTGCTCCAAATCTCTCCCTGAATCGCTGGCAGCAAATACATTGGAAACCGAGTGCAAAAATGCTACTTCAAGACTTGGCATTCCGACCTCCAATCTTATTTTATTTAATTACGAAGTAAGGGAACTGCCCGAATCAAGACAACAAATTCTTGAGGAACTATTACAATTGAATAAACAAATAAGGCCGGATATGGTTTTATTACCCGCCGCATCCGATGTACATCAGGACCACCAGGTCATTCACCATGAAGGCTTGAGGGCATTTAAGAATACTAGTTTTGCCGGTTATGAACTACCCTGGAATAATTACAGCTTTCGGACCAACTTTTTTATGAAACTGACCGAACAGGAAATTGATACAAAAATTGAAGCGTTGAGTCAATATCGTTCGCAATCACATAGGAATTATATGAACCCGGATTTTATCCGCTCATTGGCAAAAGTAAGAGGAGTTCAATGCGACAATTCTTATGCAGAAGCATTTGAAATATATAAACTGATCAGCTAAGCCTACCAGCCAATTCTTTTGCCAAACTTTCCCAGGCCAAAGTATTGATTCAGTTGTATGTTCAGCCCGAACTGGTTAAAAGCAGTATTGCTTTGGTAATAAGCCCTTGCATAGCGAACCTGTAATTTACCCAAAAGTACCCCTGCCCCTATTGAAAAACCGTTAAGGCCATTCGGTAGATTCCCGATATTCAACTCTTTTCTTCGTAAAAAATTATATCCGGCTTGTACTTCCACCCTGTCACCTGCATAAATGGTGGCGCCAATTATCAAATGGTTAATCAATTTATCTAAAGTAAATTTCTTTTGGCTGGCATTCTCAAAACCGTTTTCATTATTGAATAAAGTATCATTATAAAGAAGGTCAAACTGGTGTATTCGCTGGGCTGTGAGTGAAAAACTAAACGGAGCATTAGCCAACCTTTTAGTGAATCCTATCTGGAGGTCGAAGGGCAGATCATCCGCTGAAGAGCCATTGTAGCGCTTCAACTCTGTCCCCATGTTTTTTGCTACTATGGATGCAGAAAATAAGCTAGCCGTATCATGAAAAAGCAAACCCACATCAGCAGCAATGCCACTTGATCTAAATTGCCCGTAGTTTGAATTAATAAATTTCATTGTGAGGCCGTATTTCCATTTCTCGAGGTATTTTCTTGATGCAGACAAATGCATTACCCAATCTACAGGTCTGAAATTACCCAGTTCGTTGCCTGAAGCATCTGTTTGAAGGGTATTTCCGTAACCGAAGTAATTAAGTCCCCAGCTAAAATTAGTATTCAACTTCTCATTTCGATACCCAAGTGACAAATGATAAACCTTAATGCCCCCATAGAAACTATTAAATACTGCATTCATCTGGGAATGCATGGAAGGCGTTAACAAAGCCGGATTATTAAAACTCATTCCAATATCATTAGATATATTAGAGACATTCACCCCGCCCAACGCAGACAGTTGAGGCGTATTGGACAGTTTGAGAAAATTAAATACAGAATTACCACCAAGTGTTTGCGAAAATGCACTTACGTTTAATAAAACAGACAATATTAGAACGCTAAACTTCACAGGCAACGAAATTAGGCCTTTACTAAAAGAAAATCCCCCAGCAACAGGGGGACTTTCTTACCCATATGGGTAGTAAGTAAACAACCAACATGTAACTCTATAACACTAAAAATTCCTGTTGGTTGAGAATCTTAAAAATTATTCTGCAAGAGCCAGCTCCAATACCTGGCTCATATTTTTTACAAAATGAAAGCGGATCCCTTTAATAAAAGCAGACTCAATTTCCTGTACATCCTTTTCATTTTGCCAGCAAAGAATTATCTCCTTGAGTCCGGCTCTTTTAGCCGCCAATACTTTCTCCTTTATTCCGCCAACGGGCAATACTTGCCCCCTGAGGGTTATTTCTCCTGTCATCGCTAAGAAAGGCTTGACTTTTTTGCCAGTCAGTGCGGAGGCAATGGCCGTCATCATGGTAATTCCTGCGCTGGGGCCATCTTTTGGCACTGCTCCTTCGGGCACATGAATATGTATATTCTTTTTCTCAAACAGACCCTGATCTATACCATAACGCTTAGCATTAGCTTGTAAATAAGTTAATGCGGTGCTGGCACTTTCTTTCATTACGTTTCCAAGATTTCCCGTCAATCGAAGTTCACCTTTCCCATCGCTTAAGCTTGTTTCAATAAACAAGATATCTCCTCCGACATACGTCCAGGCAAGTCCTACAGCCACACCGGGCATGTTCGCTGTTTTATACAAATCATTGCTGTAGCGGGGCTTGCCCAATATCTTTTCAATGTCGACTGCTGTTATATTGGCTTTCAATTTTCCTTTAAAAGCCAGTTCCTTTGCCTGATACCTCATAACGGAAGCAAGATGCCTGTCCAGCTCTCTTACACCGCTTTCCCGGGTATAATCCTGGATCATCTTCTCCAGCATCTTGTCGGAGACTTTGAAATTGCTGCTTTTTAATCCATGCATTTCCTTTTGTTTTGGCAACAAATGACGCTTGGCAATTTCAATTTTTTCTTCAACGGCATAGCCACTGAGATCGATGATCTCTAACCTGTCCCGTAAAGCTGGCTGTATATTCTGAATATTGTTAGCCGTAGCAATGAACAACACTTTGCTCAGGTCATACTCCAGTTCAAGATAGTTATCATAGAAAGTGTTATTCTGCTCCGGATCCAGTACTTCCAGCAAGGCTGAGGAAGGGTCTCCCCGGAAATCATTACCCACTTTATCTATTTCATCCAGTATCATTACAGGGTTTGATGACTTTACTTTACGTATTGACTGTAAAATCCTGCCGGGCATTGCACCTATATAAGTCTTTCTATGCCCCCTGATTTCGCTTTCATCATGCAGACCGCCGAGGCTTAGCCTTACATATTTTCTGCCGATAGCACTGGCGATACTTTTCCCTAACGATGTTTTACCAATACCCGGAGGGCCAACAAAACAAAGTATCGGGCTCTTCATGTCACCTTTCAACTTCAGTACTGCCAGGTATTCCAGTATCCGCTCTTTAATCTTTTGCATGCCATAATGATCGGCATCCAAAGTCTTCTTTGCTTTTTTCAAATCATAAATATCTTCCGTATAATCTTCCCATGGTAGTTCAAGCATCAGGTCCAGGTGATTATATACCACAGAAAAATCTGGTGTGCTGGGATGCATCCTCTCCAGTTTCTCTACTCCTTTCTTAAACATCTCCTTTGCAGCAACAGGCCATTTTTTTGCTTCCGCCTTTTTCTGCATTTCCTTTATTTCTTGCGAATTTGAATCGCCTCCCAGCTCTTCCTTTATACTTTTCAGTTGCTGCTGCAGGAAATATTCTCTTTGCTGCTTATCAATCTCTGTTCTTGTTTTAGTGGTCACTTTATTCTTCAGCTCAGCAAACTGTAATTCTTTTTGCAACAGTTGCATCAGCAGGTCTGCCCGCTGCCTTATCTGGTTAAGCTCCAACAACCGTTGCTTATCCTTAATATCAGTATTCAGGTTACTGGAAACAAAATGAATCAGAAAAGCGGGGTTTTCAATATTGCGAAGGATGATAGAAGCCTCTGTTGGAATATTAGGAGACAACTGTACTATATCCGCAGCCAGGTCTTTGATGTTGGCTACATAAGCTTTGAAGTCCTCATCTTTTGGAGCTTCTTCTTCTTCCAGCTTTTTAATTTTTGCCCTGAAATAAGGCTCATCAGTTAATATGGCTTCAACCTGGAACCTGCTTTTTCCCTGGATGATAATAGTAGTGCCTCCATCCGGCATTTTGATCAATTTGACAATCCTGGCGACCGTCCCAATATCTTCAAGGTCTTTGGTCGAAGGATCTTCGATATTGGTGTCCTTTTGTGCAATAACGCCAACCAGTTTATCGCCTTTATAGGCCTCATTCACGGCTTTAATGCTTTTATCACGGCCAACCGTAATGGGCAACACAACGCCGGGAAAAAGAACCGTATTACGCAAGGGCAAAAGAGGAATCTCTGCAGGCACTACGATGTCGTCAATTCCATCATGATCGCTTTCATTAAGGGGAATTATGGGAATAAAATCCATCTCATCCTCAGATCTCATTAAATATTTCTCTATACTCATTTCAATGCTGCTTTAGACATATTGTCACCCTGCCACAACCGTAACAGGACGGGGTTTAAAAGTATAACGGGAATTCAGTATTGCCAAGATTCATGCCCGGGCAGGAAAACTGCCAAATTATGTCATTGAGGATGAATTAATAGCATGAAAAAGCCCTCCTGTCCGGAGGGCCTTAGTTATTCATGGCTAAGATTAAGTTTAGAGAGCTAGTCCAACAGATACCTGGAAGCCCTGGCTGTTCCATTTATTATCATCGGTAATATCGCTGATATTATTCAGGCCAATTGCATAACGGCCGTTGATACGCATGGGACCGACTTTGAAGTTGAGGCCCGCCAGCATGGATAAATCACCTTTTTTGAAAGCATCAGCTCCGTTTTGCAGCGTAGTTCTGCTTTGATCTATCAGGATACCAAATTGAGGACCTGCTTGCAAACTCAGAAAACTGCCAATCAGTTTGTAATTAAGCATAATTGGAATAGAGATATAATTCAGCTTGATGTTACTGTTACCATCAAAAACATCCTGGTAAACATTCTTAAAGCTGCTATCCAGTCTTGTGGCATACTGATTAAAAAGGACTTCGGGCTGCAAAACGAATTTGTTTCCCATCCTTATTTCTGCAAACCCACCCAGGTGGTAGCCATAACGGAACTCATCTTTAAAAGATTTACCATCCACCTTGGTAATATTGGCGCCGCCTTTAACCCCAAGATGGAATTGGGCCATGCTGGCTGCGGATACAAAAAAGGCTGCGAAGAGCAAGAGGAGTTTTGTTTTCATGTGTATACTTTTTTAAAAATTTGGTTAGTGAAATTTGACCCGGAAAAGTTTCAAGTATAATGCCATACAAACCAATGGCCTGTTAAATTCCGTTAACGACTAATAGGTAATTTCAAAAACAAAAAATGTAACCGGCTATTGCACAAAACCTGTGAAGATTTTATTAAGATACTTCTTCTAAAAGATAAACCCAAGGTTCATTTGAAAAATGGCGTTGAAATTATCCGTGTTTGCCGGGAAATAATAGTCGAGCATTAGCTGCGGCTGAATGAAAAATTTTCCAATAGAGTATTCACCCCGCAGAAATAGTGTGAGTGAAAGAGGCTGAAACTTTATTTGATCATCCAGGTAAACATTTTCACTGTTAAAAAGAACGTTGGTGCCGGTTCTTACGGTAGTAGCATAGGTGTTGGAGGACTGGTTAAAACCGAACTTCTGCGTACCGCTGGTAAAAGAAAGTTGCGGTGTAAAACGGATATGATCTTTATACGTAAACACATCCAGCCAGTAGAAATCATGGCGAAGTGAAGCGATCAGTGAAAAATCACTGATGGTCTCTTCTGTATTAATGTATGTAAATCCCCTCCTTCTCAGCCGCAGGTCCTGGATCAGCTCCTCTCTTTGCATATAGTCGGTGCGGCTGCCCCATCCATAGCTAGCTGCCAGCATTGGCCTTATCCACCATTTGCGGTAAGTGAAATAAGCATACAGTTCATTTTGAATAGGTGTGGTGTAAAAAGACAAGGAGTCTTTTGTGAAGAATTTGGTATATGAAATGCCGGTTGCAAAGTCCTTATTCTTCAGGTAATCATAAGAAGGTGATATCCCTCCCTGGAATAAATTCATGTTCTGTCCGTCATCAACCATATAACCTGTGGCGGTCAGTCCAAATCCACTTTTGTGGTAATAGCCCAATAGCGGAGAGTATGTAAGCTTTTTAGCAGTGGTAATTGTTGATGCCGATTTTGATTCAAAATTGTAATACCCTTTTCCGATCGACAAACTGCTTAGAAAATAGCTGTTGGGAGACAAGATGGAATCCATGAAGGCATCAAAATCCCTGAAAAGGGCATCATAATCAATGGTAGTATCAATAAGGGATAAATCTTTGGATGGTACAATTAATGAATCAGCCTTACTTTCTTGTGCAAATGCATTTACACAAAGCAGGCCTGTAATTGTAAGCAGTATGGGCCACTTTTTTAGCATCGGGCGGTTTATCCGGTCCCCAGAAAATCGATGGCTTAGCCATACAATAATCCAAAGGCGGCTTTTATGACTAAAAAGTTAAAAATTGGTTTAATACGTTTTCCGGCGATTTTGAAAACGAAATTATCTGCCAAAATATTGAGAGAGAAGCGATAAAAACCGTCAGGACAGCTCTAAAACTGTGATCTCAGGTAAAATCCCTACCCGGCCGGGATAGCCAATAAAACCAAAACCACGGTTTACATAGAGCTTTTGAGCCTGAGACTGACTTTCACCCGTCTCCTTTTCATACAAACCGGCCCATTCCCTGTAAACATACTGCACAGGGCTCCATTTGATGCCGGGAATCTCTACCCCAAACTGCATACCGTGGGTATGACCCGAAAGAACAAGGTTTACATCCGGGTAAGAGGGTATTACCTCTTCTTTCCAATGAGACGGATCGTGGCTCATTAAAATTTTAAACGGATAGTTTTCAGTTCCTGCATATGCTTTTCTCAGATCACCATATTTGGGAAACCTTGCTTTAGCACTCCAGTTTTCGATACCCAGTAAGGCAATCTTGTCCTCACCTTTCTCCAGCACCACATGCTCATTCATCAACAACTTCCAACCTATGGCCGCATGTACTTGTTTCAGCCGCTCCAGGTTAGCTTTTTTATCTTCCTCACTGTCCCAGTTCACATATTCACCGTAATCATGATTACCCAGGGTGGAGTAAACCCCAAGCGGAGCCTTCAGTTTATCAAAGACATCAATGTAATCATTCATTTCCTCGGCTACATTATTCACCAGGTCGCCAGTGAAAAGAATGAGATCGGGTTTTTCTTTCAAGATCTTTTCCACCCCACGCATCACCGCCTGTTTATCTGTAAAACTGCCGGAATGAATATCTGATATATGAACAATCTTCAACCCTTTAAAAGATGATGGCAAATTATCAAATGCCAGCTTCACCTTTTTTACCTGGTAGCGGTATTTGTTACCAAACCCATACACAAGGGTCCCAAATAATGTTCCTCCCATCAGCATACCTGCCCAGCTAAGAAAAGCTGAACGGGTAATATTTTCTCCTGGCTGTAAATCTGCACCTTCAGTTTTCTGAAAAAATAATTTACCGGCAATCCACTGTACCCCTCTCCGGAGGTCATCAATCACAAAAAAGAAGGAGGCAATAAGTTTGGCAAAAAACAGACCGGCAATGAGCGAAAAAATGGTGGTGCGGGCAAACCTTGCCTGCTTTTCAAAATGTATATACGGTAATATCAGCAGTACAATGATGGCAGCAGCCGATAAAACCCAATAAACCGTATAAAGAATGGTTCGGGTGCGGGGTGATGCGGAATGGGCCACCACTTTCAGCGCCTGGAAAAAATAAATATCCAGCAAGGCCATGAACCCGATCAAAATCCACCAAAATGGAGTATTACGCATAAAGAATAAACATCAAATTTAAGCTGGCCCAGGTTATGGACATTGTTTGGCTGAACACTTATTTTTGCCATCCTTCAAATTTTACAATATGAAGTACACCTATTATGGCCATTCCTGCTTCCTGGTGGAAACAAACCTGCCTGCCGGACAGGCAGGTGGCAATAAGCTTTTGTTTGATCCTTTTATTTCAGGTAATGAACTGGCGAAAAACATCAACATCGCCAATATCGAAGCTGATTATATACTGGTATCACACGGACATATCGACCATATAGCAGATTGTGTAGCCATTGCACAGGCAACCGGCGCCAAAGTTGTCTGCAGTTGGGAAATTTATGAATGGCTTGGCAAAAAGGGAGTGACCAATGCCCACCCGATGAATACCGGAGGCCAATGGCATTTTGAGGGTTTCAGCGTTCGTTGCGTAGTAGCCCAGCATTCCAGCGGGTTACCCGATGGAGGCTACGGCGGCAACCCAATGGGCTTTATAGTCAGCAATGAAAAAGGAAGTTTTTATTATAGTGGAGATACGGCCCTTACTCTTGATATGCAACTGATCCCAAGGTGGGCAAAACTAAATTTTGCGGTCTTACCCATTGGCGACAACTTTACCATGGGCTATGAAGATGCGGTGGAAGCAGCCCGGATGATCAACTGCAATACCATAATTGGTGTACATTACGACACTTTTGGTTTTATAAAAATTGACCATGCAAAAGCAACCGCTGCATTTGAAAAAGCTGGTTGCACACTGCATTTAGTAGAAATCGGAAAGAGCTTTACGTTATAAAATACAGGATTACTGAAAATGGGAAGAATCATTGGCGTTGCAAATCAGAAAGGAGGTGTAGGCAAAACAACAACTGCTATTAACCTGGCAGCAAGTTTTGCCGTGCTGGAGTACAAAACATTACTGGTGGATGGTGATCCCCAGGCCAACAGTACAACCGGGGTAGGCTTTGACCTGCACAATGTCACACAGAGCCTTTATGATTGCATGGTTAACCACGCAAAGGCAAAAGATGTGATCCTGAAAACGGAAATCCCCAATCTTGACCTGATCCCTTCTCATATCGACCTTGTGGGTGCAGAGATTGAAATGATCAACTACCCCAACAGGGAGATGGTGCTCAAGAATATTTTGGAAGCGATCCGTAATGAATACGATTTCATCATCATTGACTGTTCTCCTTCACTTGGCCTGATAACTGTAAATGCACTGACTGCTGCCGACTCTGTCGTAATTCCCGTTCAGGCAGAGTTTTTTGCGCTGGAAGGTTTGGGTAAATTACTCAACACCATCAAGATCGTACAGAGCCGTTTGAATACATCGCTGGTTATTGAAGGCATATTAATGACCATGTATGATGGCCGTCTCCGTCTTTGCAACCAGGTAGTAAGTGAAGTACGCCGCCACTTTGATGATATGGTATTCAGTACCATTATTCATCGTAATGCAAGACTGGCCGAAGCACCCAGCGCCGGCAAACCTGTCATTCTTTATGATGCCAACAGTAAAGGGTCTGTAAACTACTTGAACCTGGCCAAGGAGATACTGCAGAAAAATGATATGACGAAAATTAAAAACGAGGAAAGGATTCTTGAATTGTAGATATCAATCTGCAATCCAAAATCTAAAATCTGAAATAAAATGACCAATCCTAAACAAAATAAAGAACTGCTCGGTAAAGGTATCCGCTCATTGCTGCAGAGCATTGACTCAGATCTGAAAACAAGCAGCGGGCACCTGAAGTCAAATGTGGTAGAAAATGTAACCGGCATCAATCGTATCCCTATTGCAGATATCGAAGCCAATCCCAAACAGCCCCGCCGTGATTTTGATGAAAAAGCATTGCAGGAACTGGCCGAGTCCATCAAAATGCATGATATCATTCAACCGGTCACTGTTTCAAAACTACCTTCCGGCAAATACAGGCTAATCTCCGGTGAAAGAAGATGGAGAGCCTCCAAACTGGCCGGCATACTGGATATACCGGCTTATGTTCGCCAAGCCAATGATGCGCAGCTACTGGAACTGGCATTACTGGAAAACCTGCAAAGGGAAGACCTGAATGCCATGGAAATTGCCCTCAGCTACAAAAGAATGATGGAGGAACTGGACTTCACACAAGAGCAAGTGGCAGAAAGAATGGGCAAAGACAGAAGTACGGTCGCCAACTTTATCCGCCTGCTGAAACTGCCTCCCGATATTCAACTCGCCGTCAGAAACGGAGAATTAAGCATGGGCCATGCAAGGGCACTGATCAATGTTGATACTATTGATAAACAACTTTACATCTTCAAAGAAATAAAGAACAAAGGCCTGTCCGTAAGACAAACAGAAGCACTTGTGAGAAACCTGTACAAAGACGGCGCTGTTAAAAAAACTTCAAAAAGCCAGTTGCCCGGCCCCTTTCAACGAATTGAAGATAAATTAGCTTCGCATTTTAGTACCCGGGTAAAACTCAGGCACAGCCGGAATGGCAGCGGACAGATCACCATTGATTATTATTCAACAGAAGAACTGAACAAGATTCTCCGGCAAATGAATGCACCGCTTGATTAATCATGAGAATAGCTTCAGTAATCATTTTTTCATTAATCATTCTCACTTCTTCTTGTCTATATGCACAGGAAAAAGAACCTGTTGCTGTTGCTGCAATAGACTCTACCCCTCTTACCAGTAAAAAGAAAAATATTGGCAGCCGCTACGATTCTTTGAGCAAAGCACACAGCCCCCGCAAAGCAGCCATACGTTCTGCATTGTTGCCGGGACTGGGACAGATCTACAACAAAAAATACTGGAAACTGCCAATCGTTTACGGCGCATTAGGCACCTGCGCCGGTATCTTCATATATAACATGGGCAATTATAAAGACACCAAGTTTGCTTACCGTGTCAAGTACAATATGAGGGTCTTTGGTACTGACTCTGCTTCTTTTGCCAGCATCAAAGACAATTTAAAACCCCTTAGCGAAGAATCACTCAAATTTTACCGCAACCAGTTTCGTCGGGATATCGACTATTCTGCACTTGTCTTTATTCTGCTATGGGGATTGAATGTGGTGGATGCCACTGTAGATGCACATCTCAAAAGTTTTGATGTAAGCCCCGACCTTAGCCTCCGCATCAAACCCGGCTACAGCGATCTTGCCAGGACAAATGGCCTGAGTCTTATCCTGAAGATTGGTAAATAAAATCCGTACTGGCACGGGTACCATCGCCATTATTAATAATTACATTTGCCCAACGACATTAGCTGTTGTACAACAACATTAAACTTGAAACATTAATCATGAAACTTGTATTAATAGGTTACGGTAAAATGGGCAAGGCTATTGAAGAAGTAGCTGTACAACGTGGCCACCAGGTAATATTGAAAATCGATCAGCCCAACCTGCATGAATTCACCAAAGAAAAAATGGCCGAAGCCGATGCAGCTATTGAATTCACCAGTCCGCACAGCGCTTATGAGAATGTAAATAAGTGTATTGACTTTGACATACCGGTTGTCTGCGGCTCCACCGGCTGGACAGACAAACTGGACGAAATGAAAAAGCATGCTGCAGAAAGAAATGTTGGCTTTGTTTACTCCAGTAATTACAGCGTAGGTGTCAACATTTTTTTTGAAGTAAATAAAAAACTGGCCGAATTAATGGCTCCCCACAAAGAATACGAGGTGATACTGGAAGAAACTCATCACACACAAAAAAAAGATGCCCCCAGCGGCACAGCTATTACACTGGCTGAGCAGATCCTGGAAAAAGTGAAAAGAAAAAAGCAATGGGTAAACGAACTCAGCGATAATCCAGAAGACCTCGAGATTATCAGCCAGCGGGTAGACCCTGCCCCCGGTACCCACAGTGTAAAATTTTCATCTGTCATTGATAATATCGAGATCATACATACGGCGCACAACCGCACCGGCTTTGCCACCGGTGCCGTACTGGCTGCTGAATTTATCAAAGACAAAAAAGGTTTCTTCACCATGAAAGACGTATTAAACCTCTGATCTTTTCATGCAGCGATTCAGCCTTTTTATATCATTCCTTATCCTTTCCCTGTGCAGCATGGCGCAGCCTGATACCGACAGCCTGCGCAGGGTGATGCAGTCCAACAGGCCATATGAACAGCAGATCAATGCAGCCATTCAGCTGGTAGAAAGTTACCAGCTGAAAAATTTTGACTCTACCATTATTGTAGGCGATAAGGCACTGCAAATGGCCCGCAAAAAAGCCGATTCATCCAGTGTGGCCAAACTAAAACACCAGATCGGGGTAGCCAGCTACTTCAGCGGTAAGTATGATGTAGCAGCAAAAAATTTCATCGAGTCTATTTCCATCTTTGAAAAGAACGATGACAAAAAGAAACTGGCCCCTGTTTATAACGACCTCGCAAAACTCTACCGCAAAACAAAAGACCTTGATAAGGCCATTACCAATTATAATAAAGCAGATGCCATCTACCGGCAACTGAATGACACCGCCGGCATCGCCATGATATTAAATGAATCCGGCGTAGTGTTTGAATACCGGAACGATTATAAAGAAGCTATCAACCGCTACACTTCTTCTATGAAGCTGGCAGAAAAAGCCGGTGACTCTCTCAGTGTTTCTTATTCCCTCAGCAATATTGCCGGTGTGTATGTGATCGAAAAAAAATACGATCTCGCAGTTGAAAATCTGCTCAGGGCTCTCAACATTCGCCAACTCCTCAAGGATAGTTTTGCCATTGCCCTCACCTACTCCGACCTCGGTGTGGCTATGAATGGTAAAGGCGATTACAGCAAAGCCATTGAATACTTGACGCTGAGCAATAAGATGGCAGAAAAACTGAAGTACCCCGAACTGCAATCCAATAATTACAATGAACTTTCTTCAGTTGCACAAAAGCAGGGTGACTTTCAAAAAGCCTTTGAATACTTCAACAAACGTTCTGCCCTGCGTGACAGCCTTTTCACCCTTGAAAAAACAAAAGAGATTCAAAAACTGAATTCGCAATATGAGTCTGCCCGTAAAGAACAGCAGATACAGGAACAAAAGAACCGGCTGCGGATGCAGAATTATTTGTTCATCGGAATTGCCGGTCTCATCCTCTTACTGGCCTTGCTCGCCCATTCCCAATACAAACGCTACAAGCTGAAAAAAGAAAGCCAGTTGCAGGCAGAGCTGATGAAACAGCAGGAAGAAGCCGCCCGGGCCATCCTTGAAGCAGAAGAAAAGGAAAGACAGCGCATCGCCAAAGACCTGCATGATGGTGTGGGGCAAATGATGAGTGCCGCCAAAATGAATTTATCAGCCTTTGAATCCGAAATGCAGTTTACCAGTGAGGAGCAAAAAAAGGCCCTGGAAAAAGTAATACAGCTGGTTGACGAAAGCTGCCGGGAAGTCCGCACCGTTTCCCACATCATGATGCCCAATGCCCTGCTCAAAAACAACCTCGCCACCGCCATACAGGAATTTGTGAATAAGCTCAGCAGTAAAACCCTGCAGGTAGATGTGTATACCGAAGGGCTGGAAGAAAGGCTCGATTCCAACGTAGAAACCGTCCTTTACCGGGTAGTGCAGGAATGTGTGCATAATGCCCTGAAACATGCCGGCGCCACCACCCTCGATATCTCCCTGATCCGCGACAAAGACGGCATCAGCGGTACCATTGAGGACAATGGTAAAGGCTTCGATCCCAACGACAAAGAGAACTTTGAGGGCATCGGCCTCCGCAATATCATTACCCGTATTGAATACCTGAAAGGCACCGTCGACTTCGACTCCGCCCCCGGCCGCGGCACCGTCATAGGCATCCATGTCCCCCTTTCATCCTGAGCTAGGTTTACCCTGAGTTCGTCGAAGGGTCGAAGGGCCAAATCCCTTTGTCACCCTGCCTGCCCGCCGTGGCGGGAGCCTGCCGAAGGGCCGCACCCCGCTTTAACATTTCCCCAACTGCAATCTCCCCAACCCCTGCATCCATATTGGCGTCAGTCAGAAAAAACAGAATG
>JBGARY010000048.1:0-16842 GCA_044229985.1 Chitinophagaceae bacterium | reverse complement strand
ACTGAGCAAATTTGGCAATGGTCATGAGTCCAACCTTCATTGTCTAAATCAAAATATTTACTGTCAAATTTTTGGTTTGAGAAAAGATGTACAGTCCCCGATTTTTTGTCTATTAAAGCAGGTCTTGGAAACCATTTTGAAAACTTAAAGTTTTCGTCCTTCAAATCTTCAAACATTTCACGAATGTGTTCAATTTCTATGTCGCCACTTTTAAGTCTTACGTAAGTACAATTCATTGTGAGATGTGTCATTTAAGCTTGCCACCAACACATAAATTTACGCCATTGCTGGTACAAATTTATACTGATAATCAATGTGAATTTGTACCAGCAAGATGTGCAATGCAACTCAATATTGTTGTAACAGCGTTAGAAATCTGTAACCGCTATCGGTCGGGATCTGCGACCGGATATGCTATGCTGCTGAAAGGCTGCAGGATGGAAGCGGAAAGCCCGCAGCCCCGTTTTGATGAATCCTTCACTGCGTTCAGGATGACAAAGGATGACAAAACGGGGCGAGGACTTGCAGCGGACAGCCGGAACTTAAGCTGAGTAAAGCGATGGACGATGAGAGCCCCTATACCCACCCCTAACCCCTCCGAGGAGGGGATGAAAAAAGCCGCCCCAACGGACGGCTCTTTTGTAAACATTCATCAAAACTGCTAATCCTTCTTCAGCCACACCGCTTCAAATGCGGGGTAACCTCTTTCCCCATTCTGTGTAAGGGCTGTGAAGCGAAGCTTGTAATAATTATTGTCTCCGTCTTTTACGATGTAATAACGGTCAGTCCTCACAGCAGGTGATACACCGGGGCCACCACCGGAACGCCAGTCGGCGCCAATAGTGATCTGTGATGAAGAGAAAGTAAGGGCTGCAATGTCGGCGGCTGAAAAATCGGCAAAGGCTTTGGCGCTTGCCAGTACCCGTACTACCTGCACATTCCGGTTTTGCAGCATCATATCCTGGAAGAGATAGGGCACTTCGCCGGCGCCGAAATTGCTGACGTTGGAGAAATAAGTCCAGGCAAGGTCCCATTTTTTCTTTTGCGGCTCTACCGGCACGATGCCGTTTTCAAAGGAGATGTATTTGAAGAAATAAGCATCGTCTTTGGCTATATCCACCGAAGTAAAACTGGTGGCGGCAATATCAGCATGCTGCAACGTGTAACCACCAGCGGTATTGCGGATGATGCGGATCTTTTTCCAGCCTCTTGCCGGTGCGGGGCTGCCGGGCGCCAGGCCACGGTTAACGATGTATACTTTATTGTCCGCTGCAATGGCGCTGATGGAGGCGATGGCTGTCCGGGTGAGATCGCCATTGGGATAATCTATATAAGGAAGAGAAACAGGGCTGGGTGCAAACTGGTTGAAGGCGACTTCGGTAGAGAAGCCCACTGTATCAGCCGCAGTAACGGTGTTCAGGTCGTTTTTGTTGATCTGCTTTGCCATCATAGCCGAAGAAGAATTCAAAATGACACGGAAATCATCAGCACCGGTATAGAAACCAAGGTCCCAGGTACTGCGATTCACCGCTGTTTGCCGGTTGGCACTGAGATCGATGAAAACTTTGTTGGGAAACAATACACCGCCACCGTTGATGGTGAGTGAGGGATTATTGGCCACTATCTCACCAAAGCTGAGGGTGAACTGTTTGGTAGCGCCGATGAATACCGGTGCAGCAGAGCTGTACAGGTCGAATAAGATTTTCTCATCTCCGTCAAAAAGCACACCGTTTACTTTGGTTACAGTAAAGGATGCTTCATTATTACCGGAGGGAATGGTAAGGGTGAGCTTACCGGCTGTAGCAGCAGGGGTGGTAGTATAGTCTGTTGCATAGGCCACACCTTGCTCATTGAGATTGATGGTGACTGCGATATCCCTGTCGGTATTGCGGGAAAGTTTGAGGCGAACATTGATGGAATTTTCAGCGGCGGTCATGCCTTGCGCTGTACTTTCAAACACTACGAAGTTATCTGCTTCTATTGCATCTCTTTTGCGGCAGCCGGTGATGAACAGTGTAGCTGCTGCTATACCCAGGAGTGCTTTGGTTAGTTTTTGTTTCATCTTGTAGTAATTAGTATATGATAAAATTTTTGTTGACTTATTTTTTGTTCCAGTTAAAAGCCAGTGTGGCGAAATAAGAACGGCCGGTTCCTACATTCAGTCCGCCGCCGGTATGTATACCGCCCTGTACGAAGCTGCTGTTGATACGGCTTACGTCAAAGAGGTTACGAATACCTGCATTGATGCTGAGCACACGGATGATCTTTTTGCTGACAGTGAAGTCGGCCATGTGATAAGCATCCTGTTCGGATAAAATAATATCCGGTCCGCTGGTAACATAGCGGGGACGTTTACCTACCAGTTTGTAAAACAGGTTCAGGTCGAGGCCCATCTTTTTAAAATGATAACTGGCACTGGCATTGGCTTCGGCAGACCATACGAGTTCAGGCAGACTTTTGTCTGCATCATATTGATTATTGTAAAAACCGGTATAAGCAAAACCGGCATTGAAGTTCCAGTTCTTATAACCGTATCCTGCTGTCAGGTTTACACCGGATGTTTTGCTGTTAAGCACATTGTACAGTTTGGCAGTATCAGAGCTTTGGGTGAATACATAATCGATCAGGTTCTTTACATCATTGTAAAAACCACCCAGCTGCACATGATACAAGGCGCCGTTATCTCTTTTCTTCTTCATGTTCACAGAACCGGTAAAGCTGTGAGAGGTTTCTGCTTTCAGGTCAGGATTACCCACCACCTGGTGATTGGCATCGAAGAAGCTGAAGTAGAGTTCCCGCAGGGAAGGAGAACGGAAGCCCCGTGCATACGAAAGACGAAAATCAATATCACTGGTCAAAGCCAGTTTGGCATTGATGGAAGGAATGAAAGGTGGCGCATCGTACACGGAGTTTTTAATAAAACGTAAACCCGGACGTATACTGATCTTGCTATTGGGAGTGATCTCTGAAGTGATGAAGAAAGCATAATCATCTACAGCGTTTGATCCGCTCTTTAATCTTTCTCCTTCGCCACGATCAAGGTTAATATCCACACCGGGCTGAAAACTTACTTTATCAGATAACCTGTACAAGGCAGTACCACGGAATGTGAATCCCCTGAAATCAACAACCGACTGTTTGCCTTCTCCGGGGTCTAACCTTACATCGCCGTTCTTTTTATTGACAGTAGTAGAGAAAACCTGGCGGCTGTAATCGGTGTAAGAAGTTTGTACCTGGAAGTTCAGCTTGCTGCTGACAAAATAAGAGCCCTGCAACTGGTGCATTACTCTTTGCGAAAGATATTCCTGGTCGTAAGCCAGTGTATCGCCGGAGATCTGGTCAGGAAAAGGAGAGTAGTTGCCGGGGTTGGTGATCACTTCATCTAATCCGTCAATACGGTAGCGAAGACTGAGTTTGCCTTTTGTATAACCGATAAATCCGTTGGCGATCAGCTGATCTTTTTTATGCCAGACCAGCTCACGGCCGATAGCTGTATCCTGCCAGCCACCAAAGTAGTTATGGGCAAATGATCCGCCGGCTTCCCAGTTATTGCGTTTCCAGGTAAGCCCGGCCTGCTGGTTATGGATACCTTGTTTGATACCATATTCTTTACCCACCGATTCTTCATGTAGCCTTGCCGTAACGGAAAGATTATAGTTGCTGGATTTTTTAGTGATAATATTAATAACACCGGCCAATGCATCAGCTCCGTATATGACAGACATAGGCCCTTCTACTATTTCGATGCGTTCAATGGAGTTCACATCGATCTGGCTGATGTCAAATTCATTGTTCACTCCCTGGCGGCCGATAACAGGCAGGCCATCGATCAGGATCTTTACATTCTGGCCGCTTAAGCCCAGCATATTGATGGCAGAACCACCGGTAGCAAGGTCTTGTGAGAAACGCATATTGAGTTCGTTTCTTAATACGTCCTGCAAACGGGTAGCGCCTTGTTTCAGGATTCTTTCTTTACCTATTACTTTAACCTGGTATACAGAGTTTTTAACTGACTGGGGTTTGTATTGTCCCGTGATGACGACTTCTTCGAGGTCTTTGGCTTTTGTAGTGTCTTCGGGAGGCGGTATGCGCAGCACCTGTGCATTGAGTGAAAGTGTGATACAACTTATAGCAGTTGTTATCAGCGGTAATTTGTTTCTCATAATAATTTTAAAAAGTTTCGGGCACAAAGTTTCTTCAGCATTCATTGAGAATTATCACATCATTGTCAGGAAACAGTGTCATGAATTTCTTTGACAAAAAAATGACAGCGTATCGTTAGTTAATCAGTGCAGATGCTGACAGAGGTCATGTGATATTTTTTTTCTGCTATGAGAAAAAACAAAAAAGCCTCTCTTGTTTAAAGAAAAAGGCTTTTGATGAGGAAGAAAAATTTATCAGAGTTTAGCGCCGAGGCTGATGAAGAAGATTCTTCCATCAGCAGGTAATGCACCGGGACCGGGATAACCTCCTGCACGGCGGGTAAAGTAACGGGCATCAGTAAGGTTATTGATACCTGCTTTGATATTAACTCCTTTGGAAAATTTGTAAGTGGCAGTAATATCCGTAACAGTATAAGATGGAATCAAGCCATTGTTACCGTTGGCAGTCGGCGCTAAAGTATTGTTGGCATCGCTGAATGTTTCACCCACATAACTCAGTTGTGTAGTCAACAGGAATGATTTGTAACCTGCTGTGATACCTCCACGGAAAATGTTTTGCGGTGCATTCTCCACTTTCTTCCCTTTGGTGGCCGCATCTTTGTGATCACTGCTGTAGCGGGCATCAGTGTAAGAATAAGAACCAAATACAATGATATCTGCTTTTGTGTTTTTGGTAAAAGCTCTCCAGGGATTGAACTCGACATATCCTTCCAGTCCCTTGCTGGTGCTGCTGCCAACATTGGTGATAAGGCGGTAAGAAGGAGTGCCGCTTACCGTAACCGTACCCACCCGGTTGTTGTATTGCAGGTAATACCCGCTGATATCAAACTGGAGGAAGTTCTTCACTTTACCGCGGTAACCAAGGTCTGCATTAAAGCCTTTGGCATCTTCCAGGTCGTTATCTATCACATCTGTTGTGGGGGGAGCCTGCAGGTTGGCAAACTGAATAGGACGGTATGCCTGTGCTATGCTGGCATAGATTTCTGTTGTTCTTGTTATGTGATATTCTATACCGATACCTGCCAGTGCAAAACTTCTGCTGCGGGTAATATTTTGCAATAATATCTCTGCGCCTCCTGACGTATAACCATTGCGGCCGGAGGCAGCGCCTTCTAACCACTCCAAACGAACACCGGGTATGATATAGAACTTATCACTGAACCGGAAAATATTTTCTACAAAGGCTGCTGCATTCTTTGAATTAAAATTTATATCTCTCGGGTAGTTGCCAATTATGCTTACATCATAGGAAGAGCCTGTTGTTCCTTTTCCATCTGCCATTCGATGGGTGGTACCGGTGTACAAACGAATACCACCGGACAGTGTGTTTTGCATTTTGCTTAACTGGTAATCGGTGATGATACGGCTCTCTAAACCGTAGTTACGGTAGTTATCAACCTGCACAGCTCTGTTGTTGTATTCACCTGTGGCGGTATTGATGCTGTCTTTAACTGTAATGGGTTGTAAAAAGCCTACACTGCTTCTGTCGCCAATAGTGGCAAACAGTTTGGTATTCCATTTTGTGCTTTTATTGAGTTGATAATTTAAGATAAGGGCAGGTGTCGTCCATTTAATATCAAACCAGTTGCGGCTGCGAGAGCTTTGTTGCGCATTGTCTTTGATCTGTGCATCCGTCAAACCGCCGGGCTGCTGGCTGCGGATATGAGAGAACATAACTTCTGCTGTAAGCGAAAGTCTTGGATTGAAGTAGTAGGTGGCTGTTCCAAAACCTGCATTGGTAAAGTAGCGGCTGTTTTGTCTCCAGCCATCACCGTTCCGGTGATCGAAGAAAGAATAATAATGCCATTTGCCCGTTTTACCACCGATGGCATTGTAGCTGTTGAACAGGGCATTGCTGCCAAAAGTTTGTTGTGTTTCGAATTCAAATTTTTTGTTGATCTCACTACCGTTTCTCAGGATATAGTTCACTAGTCCACCGAACTGAGGGCCGTATTGTAAGGAACCTTGTCCTCTAACCACTTCAATTCTCTGCACGGCCTGTAACTGGGGATTGTAATAGGCTTCGGGGTAACCAAAGGGATCGGCAGCTATATCGTATCCATTCTGGCGGATATTGAATTCCCAGCTGCGGTTGGGGCTTAATCCCCTGGCAGCAATACCTATCTGAATACCGCTGGGATCGCTTTCCCAAACATGGATACCGGGCACTTTAGCCAGTACCTGGCGCATAGTGTTGTTGACTACATTTCCCTGCACATTGTCCAGGACGATGAGTGCATTTTTTTTTCCGGCATAGATAGAAGTGCCTACCACTTCCGGCATTTGCTGGTAATCACTTTTGCTGTTGCGGCCAACAACTGTTACATCAGGCAGGTATTTATGAGTGGGTTTGGTTGAATCGTCATGAAAAATCTTTGAAGGCTGGTTTTGCTGGGCGGTACAGATGGTGCTCAAAGCAATAATTCCGATCAGTAATAATAATCTTCTTCGCATATTCGGGTTTTAGTGCCGCAAAGGTCACCCGGATATAACTGTATGTTCTTACGTAAAAAGAAAAACGGTTTACGCAAAACGAAAACAAAAAAGGCTGTCGGTCAGGACAGCCTTTATATTATTAGTTGCGTAGTGTTTATTCAACAATAGTGATTCCCCTGGCAGTTATTTTCACTTCTTTCTGGGGTTCTTTGATTGCATCAATCTCTTCTTTTGATTTTTTGGCGTCTTCAGCGTAATGCTTCAGTTCGGCAACAGAAGTTGTTTTCATCTTTGCTTCACCTTCGATCACTACAGTCTTTCCTTTGGCGGCCAGCGGCAGGAAGAAACCATAATCTTTCATTTTCACCATCGCTGTTTTGCCATCATTCAATTCGAGCTTCAGCCAGCACCCTTTTTTAGGGCATACTTCGGTAATTTTTGCTTTGATCTTTACGTTGTCAAAATCAGAGCCGCCTTCCAGTTTTGCCACTACATCGTTGATGTTAAGGGCGCCTTCTGTATTTAATTTCTCGCCATACCATTCACCCACTTTTGCATCTCCTTCAGGTGGTTGTGCATTGGCGATAAAGCCGAACCCGGCAACGATCAATGTTAAGAACAGTTTCTTCATGTTATTTTTTTTTGGTTGTTTGAAAAGGAAATCAAAGATAGCTTTTCAGCGCAAATAGTTGCCTACTCGGGTAAAACAGGTTTTTGAAAATTGGCCGGCGGGGCAGAAATGGCATGAAGAAAGGCAAGCAGGTCAGCTTTATCTCTATCACTCAGTTTCAAGGATTTAATCAGTGTACTGACACCCGGTGATTCCTTGCTGGTATTCAATCTTTCAATGATTGCTGCCATATCGGTTTCTTTTCCATCATGCATCCATGGGCCTGTTTTCATTACATCCCTTAAGGAAGGGGTTTTAAACTTGCCGGTATCTTCCTCTTTATGCGACACTTTGTAATGTCCCTCATCATTACCGGAAAAGCCAATATTATGGAAAGAGTTGTCGGTGAAAAGCGGACCACTGTGACAATTCATGCACTTTGCCTTTGTGCGGAAAATATGAAGTCCCCTGAGCTCACTATTGCTTAAAGCTTTTTTGTTGCCTTGCAGGAATTCATCAAACCTGGTTTTACTGCTTACAACCGTTTTTTCAAATACGGCAATCGCTTCTGTCATGCGGTCGGGGTCGATCTGTTCATCACCAAAGGCCTTTTTGAAAAGTTCTTTATAGCCTTTACTCTTCCTTAGCTTACGCATTACATCAGGCATCTCACTGTGCATTTCTGATTCGCTGTTGATGGGGGCAAAAGCCTGGTCCTGCAGGTCTTTAGAACGGCCATCCCAGAACAGGCGACTGTAAAACCAGCTGTTCTGAATAGTGGGAGAGTTTCTTTTGTTGACTGCGCCTTCATGCCCGATTGATTTTTCCTTTCCATCTGTCCAGTGTAGCTCCGGCTGATGACAAGTGGCGCAGCTGATCTTTTCCGAACCACTAAGGCGGGGATCAAAGAAAAGTGTTTTTCCAAGTTCGATAATATGTTGCAGCGAATCTATGTATGGAGAGAGAGGACTTTCAGGAAGCAGGCTCAACTCTGTCCATTTTATGCCTTCGTCTACCCACGGTTTGGGCCATTGCGATGATGGACCGGAATAAATTTTCCTTAACCGCTTTGTTTCATCACCAGCCGATGTAAAGGAAACAAGCCCGGAGATAACAGCGAGTAAGACGGAGAGAATGGCAATTTTTCGCATCTGACAAATATAGGGGAACAGCCGTTTTTGAAAGCTGAGTTTTAACTGTACGGTATAAACTTAAAGGGGTTGGGTTTTGTTATCTATCTTTATTTAAAATCAAAAGCTATTATTATGTTGTCAAAATCAATACAAGAAGCGTTGAATAAGCAGGTACAGATGGAAGCCGAATCATCACAGGCCTACCTCGCTATGGCCTCCTGGTGCGAAATTCAGCCCGGCCTGGAAGGGGTAACGGAATTTTTATACAAGCAGTCTGATGAAGAACGGGCACATATGCTCAAGTTGATCCGCTTTGTAAATGAAAGAGGAGGTTTTGCTGCCGTGCCAGCATTACCCCAGCCAATGGTTACCTTTCCGTCATTGAAAAAGCTTTTTGAAGAATACCTCAAGCATGAACTGAAAGTGAGTAACAGTATCAATGAACTGGTTCACCTGGCTTTGGCAGAGAAGGATTATGCCACCCATAATTTTTTGCAGTGGTATGTGAATGAGCAAATGGAAGAAGAAAGAGTGGCCCGGACATTGAATGATAAACTGGAAATGATCGGTGATGACAAAAGTGGTCTTTACCTGTTTGACAGGGATATCATGAATTACAGGGGAAAGGCATAGTGTCAGATATTATTTTATAGAAAAGAACCGGTACTTGCCCGGTTCTTTTGCTTTATCAGTCTTTATGTTTTTTCTTTCTTATCTGGAAAACCCTTGACAGGTTAAATCCAAATCTTATTTCACCACTTCCCCATTTATTGGTGGTTTCGGTTATGAATGCTTTTTCGTTCATACCCGTGGAGTTGGAAAAATGTAATTGAAAGACATGTCCGCCGGTCTCAATATCAAAGCCAATTGACAAAGGATGATAATAGCCGCTGTCAGGCATCCCAACAATCACATGAGTGTAATCCCAGGTAAAAGCAATGCGCTGCGATAATTTGATACGGCCGCCTATACCTATGCCATAGATATCATTGGGATCGGATTCGTTCGCTACAAGATTCTTGTGAACCATTGTGGGGGCGATCTGTAACGAAATACCTTCACTGAATTTACGGCCGATGATAACCTGGTGATAGTATGCCAGCCGTGACGTAAAATAGTTCTGTCTTGCAGGATCTGACCAGTCGGTTCCATCCATGGTGATGCCACTGACAAGGGCAATAGTGACCGGGAAGCTTTTGCTGCCGGTTGATTGCCGGAATGGTGCATATTTAATAAAGGCATCCAGTTCTTTTTTAAATGTGCTTCTGCCTACGCCGGCCATCAGGTTTTGAAAGATGCCGAAATCAAAACTCATCCTCATACTGGCCTGGTCAAGCCCAAAGAAATTTTTATAGCCCTGGTCTAATTGCCCGAACCGGTGAAGTATCCTGAAATCCATTGTGCCCGGGTTCAGGAATTCCATGGAATGACTGTTAATCACCCTGGGCGACTTAAAAGCATACTTGACAAATTCCTTTTTTGGTTTTTCTTCTCCGACCAATTTTAAAAGATCTTCATCCTGTGCCTGCAGATTAGTGCAATAAAACAGCAAGCAACTGATGGTAGATATAACAATATGTTTCTTTTGCATAATAAGTGGGTTGGTGGTTAGCTTTTTAATAATTCAAGCACACAGGAAACAGTGATTTTTGCTGTCTTGGCAATTTTATCTGCCACCAGTCCGGGAATGGATATTTTGAAATCAGACAGCTTTACACTAAAATCAGCCTCGGCAGTGATCTTTCCGCCTTTTACAATGAATTTTCCTTCGGCTTCCACTTCTTTTGTTTCACCATGTATAGTCAGGTCGCCTTTAACCTTTGCTTTATACGTTCCATCTTTTGTGTAATCGATCTCATGATTGTCCTTGATCTTACCCTTGAATTCAGCCTTAGGAAACTTGTGGCTCTCTATGTAATTCTCATTGAAATGTTCCTGCATTAATGCTCTTTCAAATTCAAAGCCTTTCATCAGCATGGCAAACTGGATGGCCCCGGATGATACATCCACCACACAGGTAGCCGTTCTGTTAGTAGCTTCTATTTTTTCAGGTGAAGAAGATGAGGTAGCATCAAAAAAGATCTTACCGGTTTTTGTATAGTATTTCTGGGCGTTAATAGCCGCTGTTGTAAAAATTGCAAGGATTGTTACTAAAATGGTTCTTTTCATTTTAAACGGTTTAAAGAATTAGAAATTATTTTTTTGAATCCACTACACTGCGGACAAGGACAACATCTGCTCCCAGTAATTCGTCGGCTGTGTAGCCGGTGCAAATGCCTTTTACGGCCAGCTTTATCCCTTTTTGCAGGTTAACTACTTCACTGGTATGTGCACTGTCAATACTGCACCTGACGGACGACATGGAAGCGGTATCACCCAATGAAATGGTGTAAAATCCTTTCTCGTCTTTGATGATATCCTTTACCAGGCCTTCTACCCGTATTACTTTATCCATGTATTTTTCTCCTGATACTTTCTCATTGCCTGCAAATTCAGTAAGAAGGTCTGCTGCAAGAATTGAATAATCTGCTTTTACTTTAGCAGTGTCTTTATGCTTCCGGTTATACTCTTTATAGATATAGATGGCTGCTACGGCACCAATTACCAGGAGCGGCAATACTATGTAGCGGATGATTTTTTTTCTTTTCATATTGGTGACTTTTTGTATTTAATTATTCAGCATTCCTCCGTCGATCCATTTTTTGACGGTATTGATCTGGCAGCTGTTCATTTTAGCCATACCTTTTGGCATGGGGGAAAAGCCGGCTGAATGGTTGATGGTGCCATACAGTTTTCCATTTTGTGCCATTGCTTTATCGGCAGCATAGGTGCCCATTAACTGGTTGCCTGACGGGAAATTGCCGGTATGACAACTGTAGCAATATTGCTGGAGTACCGGAACTACTTTTTGCGAGTAGGACATGACGGTTGTTGTATCGGTGCAGGGGGCATTACTATTGCCATACAAAAGGTCTTCTTTGTCATAGTAACAGGAACTGATGAACAGGGCACTTATCAGCACCAGGAAGATTGAGATTACAATTTTCATATCTATTAATAGTTTAATTGTTTTGTGAACCCGCTGTTATCCACTTTTGAATTTGTGTTATTTCACAATCGGATAGCTTGATGGAGTTCTTTGGCATTGCGGAATAACCCGCCTGGTGCGCAACGGAGCCGTATAGTTTGCCATTTAAGGCAACTACTTTCACTGCCGCATGAGTTGACAGATCAATATTGCCTCCAAGATTGGAAGGATTGTGACAGCCTACACATTTGTTGTCCATGATTGGTTTTACAGCACCGCTATAAGTGAACACAGTTGTATCACATCTGCCGGTGCAGTTATTATTCTTAGCCCCCTGGTTAATCCATTTTTGAATCAATGTTTTTTGCGCAGATGTCAACGGTGGCATCGGCGGCGGCGGCATTCTGTCGCCATCTGTTTTAATGATTACTTTGTAAAGCTTGGAGTTAGCAGCATCTCCGGCCCTCACATACCTCATAACATTTGAATAAGTAGTAAGTACAACACCATCGGCATGCGAAGCAGCATCATGACAACCGCTCATGGTGCAATTGGAAGATATTATGGGCATAATATCATTAATGAAATAAACAGAGTCTGGGCTGCAGGTGGAAGCAGGAGGTACAACAATAACAGAACCACCTCCACCTCCGTCCGGGAATAGTACTTCATGCCGGCATGAATTCAGCAGTAATACACCGGTGGTTGTTAGAATGACAAGTAAACTAAGCTTCTTCTTCATAGTAGTTGATTTATGTTTTATCAGATTCTTTCGCTGAACCTGCAACATCATACCCCGTACCATAGTAATGGATACAGTGGTATAAGTAAATGCAGGAAGCCAGAAAGTAACTCCCTAAATTTTTCTTAAATGGTATGTGGGATGATTGGGCTTATGCAAACTAAACCCTTGGAGGCTGAAGTATAGCAGATGTGTAGTCGTTGGAATCATCCTGGCGAAGGCGGCCACCAAAAACTTTTTTTTCGACCAGGCAGGCAATTCCGATATCGATTGTCTTCAGGGTTTTTGGAAAGATTTGAGAAAAACTGTGTTGTTGCTTGGTATTATGACAGGGAAGTTGATTGTCCTGCCAGTCATCTGACAGGGTGCCGTCATCACCACTTATATAATGCATAGTAATAAAGGCCAAAAAGCTGATCTGTGGTTCAGATTTACGATGTTCCTTGTAATGAGAGATAAGCAGGGGAGCTTTTAATAGCTCACCTATTTCTGTATTTCCCAACGTATGAACAGCAATAAGTGATATAAGAAAGAGTTTTCTCAATAGATCTAAAAATTCAAAAATAATGCCATATGTTCTGTAACGTATGTCACCCTTTATTATTTTAAGTCTTTTACGGGAATTAACGATATAGATGGAAATACTTGCTGAAAAGCAATCGTAAAACACCTGCATTGATTTTAATCAAGAGTCTTATCTAAACAACAACTCACAAGGCTTAAGACCTGTATGTTTTTTGAAGGCTGTTGAAAAATGGGAGATAGAAGA
The DNA here is from genome assembly GCA_044229985.1 of Chitinophagaceae bacterium. Taxonomy (GTDB): domain Bacteria; phylum Bacteroidota; class Bacteroidia; order Chitinophagales; family Chitinophagaceae; genus JJ008. The sequence continues at coordinate 3,961 of JBGARY010000048.1, read as the reverse complement.
ATAGCCCAATAAAAGTGAAACTTCAGTAACACTCAGGCCTTTTTCATAAAGCAGGTACCTGGCATGTTCCATCCGCTGGCTTTGATAAAAGTCGAATACAGTAGTGCCAAATAATTCTTTGAAACCTTTTTTCAGGTAACATTCGTTGATGGCCACTTTACGGCTTAATTCTTTTATGGTGATAGGCTCACCAATATGCTGGATAAGGATTTCCCTTGCTTTGACGATCTTTTCCCTGTCAGCTTCGTTGGCCAGGAATTTACAGCTTACTACATCAATTTCTTTTTCACCCAGCATGCAATCAAGGCTGTACAATAACAGCATCTGTGTTTGGGCGTTGATATAGATATTTTCTAAGGTATCTGTGTAAGTATGATTCAACACTCCTTCCAATACCATTCTTGTCTTTCCGCAGAGCGGAAGAATTTTACTGAAAGAAGACTTGTGTTTGAATTTTAAAATATCATCAGTTAATGATGAGTTCCCTTTCCGGGGTTTTACAAACTGGCTGAGATGAATGGGTGAGAAACGAAAGATAACCACATCAACGCTGTCCACCCTCTCCATGCAGCTCTTAGACGCATTAAACTGGCACATATCACATTCCGAATCTTTCTTGCGGCAATACACATTACCGCTTACACAGAAGCGCAGCTCCAGGTAATTCTCTTTGGGAAGATTTTTTTCGTAATGATAAATCAGCATGCCGGTATCCTCAATATTCCATTGAGGCTGCCGGTGGTAGCGTTCGATGGTGTATTGCACAGACCCCGGAATTTGCTGATGCCTGTCCTGTAGCATTACCAACTGGTCCTGCATCAGAGGTTGTTTGTAGGCTACTGTTAATATGTCCTGTGGATTGTGCATGTAAAATGCAAATTTACTGTGACAACATCGAATTTCCATCCCTACACTGATTCGTTGGAGCTGAGTGACTGAGTTTTAACAATATATGCCTAAAAAAACTTTAGTTTTTACCTGTATCTGCTAACTTTGCCCGTTCTTGTAACAATTTCATGATTCATCCGCATACATATATTCATCCTAATGCCCGGCTGGCGACCAATGTGAAAATTGATCCATTTACGGTTATTCACCAGGACGTAGAAATTGGTGATGGTACCTGGATCGGTTCTAATGTCACCATTATGGAAGGTGCAAGGATCGGAAAAAACTGCCGCATTTTTCCTGGTGCTGTCATTGCTGCTGTGCCTCAGGACCTGAAGTTCCAGGGAGAATATTCAAATGTTTATATCGGCGATGGAACCACTATCCGTGAATTTGTTACTATCAATCGTGGTACAAAGGACAGGGAGAAAACAGTTATCGGTAAAAACTGTCTTATCATGGCTTATTGCCATTTTGCACATGATTGTTTTGTGGGAGATAATTGCATAACCAGCAATAATACGCAGGTGGCTGGACATGTAACGATAGGAGATTGGGTCATTTTGGGTGGCATGTGTGCAGTACACCAGTTTGTAAAAATTGGTGCCCATTCTTTTGTAAGTGGTGGTTCACTGGTTAGTAAAGATGTACCTCCATATATTAAAGCAGGCCGTACACCACTGAGCTATGCCGGTGTAAATTCTGTAGGACTTAAACGCAGGGGCTTCAGCGTAGAACGTATCAATCATATACTGGACATCTACCGTGTGTTATATAATAAGGGTATGAACACCAGCCAGGCGGTGGAATTCATAGAAGAGGAAATGCCGGCAACGGATGAAAGAGATGAGATTGTCACCTTTATCAGGGAAAGCGGCCGAGGTATCATCAAACGTTTCACCAAAGGCAGCAACGATGACGATCTCCCTATCTGATGCGGGTAAACGCTACAACCGGGACTGGATCTTCCGTCATTTAACTTACCAATTCGAAGCAGGGAAATCATATGCTATAACCGGGCCCAATGGCTCTGGTAAAAGCACTTTGCTGCAGGTAATAAGCGGCAATACCATGGTGAATGAGGGCATGATAAAATGGCAGCTAAATGAAAAAGCTATTGCAGACGAAAAAGTATACAAGGAAGTTTCAGTCTGCGCCCCTTACCTGGAAGTGATTGAGGAAATGACACTGAGTGAATTTCTTCAATTTCATAGCAGCTTTAAGCCATTTCTTCCCGGTGTAAGTATGACAGATATCATTGAAGTAATTGGATTGGAAAAAGCCGTTAATAAGCAGATCCGTTATTATTCTTCAGGCATGAAGCAAAGAGTAAAACTGGCCCAGTGTATTTTTTCCGATACTTCGTTGGTTTTACTGGATGAACCCTGCACCAACCTGGATGCGGCAGGTATAGAACTTTATCACCGGTTGATAACTACATACTGCAAGAACCGTATGGTGGTGGTAAGCAGTAATGATGAAGTAGAGTACAGTTTTTGCAAGGCTGTTATTAATATCAGTGACTATAAAAAAAGTCATTAATCAAAGACCGCCTGTAAATTTTTATTTCTTTTTTCCTTTCAGGAAAACCTGGAAACCCACACCAATGACGAAACCATGATTGGTGAATTTGGTGGTGGTTTCATTTTCTGCTCTTTCATCAACCGAACCGTTATTACCAATGTCTGTGAGGGTGGTTCTTTTGAAAGTATTTTTGTTATAAGAGAAATTATAGCCTGCATAAAAATCTAGACCTGTATAGTCGCCAACCATTTTAGTAAGTCCTAACTGAAACGTGGAATTGGCAAAAAAACCACCATTGGATTCTCCATCATAGCTTGTTTTGTAAGCAGTATTGCCGGAACCACCGTAGAAAAACCCTTCTGTTTTTAAGGTATTAATGCCAAAGTTGACACCAATTTGCCCAAAGGGCATCATAGAACCGGACCCGCCAAAATAATGACGGGCAAAACCACCCAGTCCTATATTAAAATTGCTGTTCTTGTCACTCTGGTAAGTTGAGCCGCTTTGTTCGTAGGTGGTTTTATTGCTGTAAGGATTGATAATTACAGCGCCACCCACAACCGTTTTATCAGAGATAAACCAGCCGAATGAAGGATTGATATTAATATTGAAGTTGGTTATCCTGGAAGTATTACTGCCAATTTGAGCGACAGTAATATCTGAACTGCCCGAATTGTATATCACACTACCCACAGAAGCTCCTGCCATTTTATCTCCTTTGGAAAACTGGGCATTGGCAGAAAAAGCACCGAACAGAAACAGGACAGTGAACAGAGAAATACGCATATATACGGTTTTGATTACCCGGCAAATATAGGGGGATTGGATATGCATTGAGGATAGGATTTTTTTTGAAAATTGATGGCGGAATGTTTTTTTTTGCTTTACCTTTAAATTGTCTTGGTGAAGCGGAAAATTCCCTTTACTTTTAAAACCAAAACCAAAACGCAAATAAAAACGCTATGAGAAAGTTTCAATTTCTATCCCTTTTAGCTTTAGCTATAACTTTTTTAGCCGTTAGTTGTACAAAAGAAGGTCCGGAAGGTCCTGCTGGTGCCACAGGTGCACAAGGCCCTGCCGGTGCTAATGGTGCAACTGGTGCAACTGGTGCAACCGGTGCAACTGGTCCTCAAGGTCCTGTTGGTCCTCAGGGCCCTGCTGGCCCTGCTGGTCCTCAAGGCCCTGCAGGAACTGCGAATGTTATTTACTCGCCGTGGTTTACCAATGTAAGCACTGATTGGGCTGATACATCTATACTGTTGCTTGGCACCTGTTCAAGGTTTAATAAAGTTGCCCCGGGAGTGACAGCTAGTATTATAAGTAATGGAGTTGTTTTAAATTATTTCAGAGGTACCGGAACCGGTGGTCCATACCCAATGCCTTATAGCTTCTTCTTAGCAGGTGTTGGTAATCTTACAACTGGATTTATTTTGGCCACTGGGAAAATTGTTTATTATACAGCTAATTTAAATACAGGTGTGTTCAATACTTCGCAAGGATTTTTGGGTGGAGAGATGCGTTATGTAATCATTCCCGGAGGAGTTGCAGG
>JBGARY010000047.1:0-18850 GCA_044229985.1 Chitinophagaceae bacterium | reverse complement strand
TGATATTGATATTGTAATTACAGCCGATGAAAGAAAATGGAAAAAAATCATTACCGCCATTACCCAACTACCACAGGCGAAAAAAGTAATTGCCGCCGGAAAGACCCGAGCCAGCCTTGTATTAAAGACAAAACAAGTGCAGGCTGATATCCGGGTAGTGCATGAAGATGAATATGGAGCCGCCCTGTTTTATTTTACCGGAAGCAAAGACCATAATATTCAATTACGCAGCCTTGCCAAACAAAGAGGCTGGAAAGTGAATGAATACGGGGTGTTCAATAACAAAACAGGAAAGAAACTGGCCGGAAAAACAGAAGAAGAAATATATGATCTGTTTGGTATCCGTTTCATTCCACCGGAAAAAAGAATTGGCGGTAATGAGATTAACCAGGCAATGAACAACTGACCCTTTTTATAAACTTTAACAGGCGGGTGATAAAAATCACCTTGCATTTACCGTTTGATGGGTACATTCATTTCTGGTAATGAAAAAAATATTCACCATTATATTGGCTATTCTTTTATTGAACGGTGTAACAGAACTACACCAGTTCCTGAAATTGCCATTACTGCTTAACCATTTTCGTCACCACCGGATGGAAGATCCTTCCATCAGTTTACTGGAGTTTCTGAAAATACACTATACAACTAATCAACACCCGGCTGATAATGATGATAACGAGGACAATGAACTGCCTTTTAAGTCGATGGGCAATATCCAGCATACGGATACGCCACTCAGTATCAAAAAAGAAATAAATACCAGTGCCCCGGTTTTTGTGAACAGTAAGTATACGATCTGTCACCCGGAAGGCATTCCCTGCCATCGCTCCTATTCTGTTTTTCATCCTCCCCAAACAGTATAACTATCCTGCTAAATTTTATCCGGCCATATAAAGTATTGCCGGAAATTTTCTTATTGATAAAAACTTAATTATATGAACGCAGCACAAATTCACCTGGCGCTGAACCATGCGCCGTTATTTCTCTCCATTATCGGAGGTAGTATATTGATATTAGGGATGATCCGAAAAAACGAATCATTCAAAACGATTGCTTTATTCATGCTGATTGCAGCAGCGTTGTTTACAGCCCCGGTTTTTTTGACTGGTGAAGGAACAGAAGAGTTAGTTGAGAAACTGCCCGGAGTAAATGAGGGGGCTATAGAAGAGCATGAAGAAATGGCCAAAATATCCATGATCATCATTGCTGTTACTGGCGTTGTTGCACTTATAGGTTTACTAGCGAGGAAAAATGCAGCAGTTGCAAAGCTTGTCTTCCTTGCAGCAGCCATTCTTTCCTTAGCTTCATTTGGCACTATGGCACAAACTGCTCATCTCGGTGGACTGATCCGTCACACAGAATTGCAAAATGGTACTGCAACGAATGAGAAGGAAAACGAAGAAAAGGAAGATGACGACAATAAAGCACAGCAAAAAGAAGTAAAGGACAGCCTTAAACAGGCGGAAAGGACAATTAAAAAAGCAGATGATGACGATTAATGAAAGAGGGCTTCGGCCCTCTTTTTAATAAAAATCATTGGATGGTACAATCGCCGTCAGTAAATACTGGTTTAGCAATAAGTATCTTTAAGCAGAAAAATATATTTATGCCAGATCTCAGGAGTATTCAAACAGAAGTTGATGCCAGCTATCTCTACAGCAGACTTGCCGAAAAAGAAGAAGATAAAAATGTGGCCGATATTTTTCAGCAGATGAGTGATATTGAAAAAGGACATGCGGAAGCATTCCTGAAAAAAAACGGGCTTACCCCGGACAAAATGCCTCCACCCTCCTTTCGGGCCAAAACACTGAATCGTATCGGGAAAATTTTTGGTTATGATTATGTGCTGGGCGTATTAATGGATACAGAAAAAAGTCTTTCCAATTCTGTGCTGGCAGCCAAAAAGAAAACCAACCAGCCGGTAACCGGATCAGAGGTGAATCATGTAAAAGTGCTGCGCAATATCATTGAGCAGTCGCAAGTATCCGGCAGTACTATTGCCCGGTTTGAATCAAGACACAAATCGGTTGGTGGCAATGCTTTGAGGGCCGCGGTGCTTGGTGGCAATGACGGCCTTGTTTCCAACTTCAGTTTAGTGATGGGTGTAGCCGGTGCTACACAAGGCGGCAGTGGTGTTTTATTAGCCGGGTTAGCCGGTTTATTGGCAGGAGCATTATCCATGGCCTTGGGTGAATGGATATCAGTAAAAAGCTCACAGGAGTTATACGAAAACCAGATGGCCATCGAAATGGAAGAACTGGAAACCAGCCCCGAAAATGAAATGAAAGAACTGGAACTGATCTATAAAGCAAAAGGTATTCCCGAAGAACAAGCCAAAGAAATGGCGGCTGAAATAATCAGGAATCCTGCACATGCACATGAACTGTTGGTAAAAGAAGAACTCGGTATCAATGCAGAAGAGTTAAAAGGATCTGCCTTTGAAGCCGCAGCTTACTCTTTCATCTTATTTGGTATTGGTGCTATTATCCCTGTTTTCCCCTTCTTTTTCTTAAGTGGTACTAACGCCATTCTTTTAAGTGCTGCGGCCAGTGCAGTAGGTTTGTTCATTATAGGAGCAGCCATTACCCTCTTTACCGGAAAAAGTATTTGGTACTCCGGCTTCAGGCAGGTAATATTTGGATTAGCTGCTGCTGCTATTACATTTGGAATAGGTAAACTGATTGGGGTAAGTGTTACATAAAGCCTTATAAAAAAGACAAACAAGTCTTTTTGAAATAAGAATTGTTTTGATTGCTGTCACTCTCATCTGTGACAGCAATCATTTTTTTAGGGAATGTCTATCAGTAGCTTGCAAAAGCCTACTTACCTAAACTCTTTATATATGTTACCTCTTCCATCCATGAGGCAGGGGTTTATCGCCATCCTCGCAGCATTATTATCCGCCAGCATTTCTAGTACAGCACAAACAACAGAAGACCTTGAAAAAATGGGCAGAGAGGCAAAGCCCTTTCAGTTCCATCTAAAATTCAAAGGATCTGCAGCAGGTGCCATTGAGACCAAATATGCAAAGATTACTGCATTGCTGGATAAGTATAAGAACTCTGTTCCGGGTGGGCTGCAACAGCCTTTCAAAGTACAGGGACCAGAAGCCGGACAGAAGCCATACTTAACGGACGATCAGCAAAGCTCTTTGAAGAATCACTCCACACAATTCTTTCGGGAAATGGCTGATCTGAAATTGACTCTTTGGGATCTCCAGGAATATAAAGACAAGTTCAAAAACAAAAATCCAATGCCGGGTGATAGCCCGGTAGACCCAAAGATTGCCTGGAAAGGTGAGTTTGAAGGTATAGAAAGAACATTGATGGGAGGCCGAACACTGATGACCATGGATGTATGGAAACAAACCATGATTGAATTCTTCAGGGATCATCCCGAAGCAGTAGGTGTAGTATATGGTCAAATGGATATTGGTTCCTGGGTAAAAATGAATGTAGACGGACTGGGCTTTGCCGCCGATATAGACTTCGGAACTATTGCTACAGATGCTGCTACCAACCTCGCTTTACACAAACTTTTTAGTGATAATTTAAAAGCAGCCAGCGGCCTGGGTATGATTGCAATTGACGTGGTACACACTGCACATGCCCTTGCCGGTGCTGAAGTGTTTATAGGCGAATGGGGAAAAGCATTTGCAGAAGTAGATATGCTGAGGCGTGGTAAATGGAAACTGCTTGAAGTAGAAAGAAATGAGAACGGTCAGATTGTAGATATTAAAACAATTGAAAAGGAAGGGAAACAACTCTTCATGGAAAAAGGTATAGAACTGGAACTGAAAGCCCAGCAAAAAGATCCTGCCAATTCTTTTGACCCCAAAGAAAGATACCCGGAGCTGCACATAGATATGGAACCTATGCTAAGCCTTGAAATGCTCAGGCATGCCATACATGATATTGAACATGGCCCTTTCCAGGGCGGACAGAAGATCATTAAAATGATCAAATACACGGAAAGAAGTTTCTTCATGATCAAAGAAGCGCTGAAAAGTGTATCCGTAAAAGACCAGATGCTTTATTTCAACCTGACATTAGATGAACAAAGGCTGATGACGTTGACAGAAGAAGTCATCAAAAACAAAGGAGATGCAAAAAAGATAGCCGGCCTGTTAGAAGAATTTACTGGTAATAAACTGGAGAGCAATGAACAGGTGAACCTGATTGTAGATGACATTGTACAAAAGTGTAAAAAGGCCATGCTGAAAAATGCTAACCAGGCTTTCGGATACCGGGTTAGAACCATTGCAGCTATAGAAAATGAAGACCAGCGATTTGAAGAAGCCGATAAATTCCTCAAACAAATTGAAGAGGAATTTAAAAAAGGATACGAAAAGGGCGGTACCGAAATACCCAAATCCATGCTGAGGGCACATTCTATCCTGGTAGATCTGCGGGCGGGAAAAATTCCGGCTGAAATGATGAATGCAAGACTGGAGGAACTGAATAGATTAATGGAAGAAGAATATAAGGTTGACAAATCATTTGTAGAACGGCTGATCGGTGATCCGTTTGGAAAAATTAAAAACTACCTTATTAAAAAAGGATATGGCCCTGAAGCAGTACAAAAGATCATTGCAAAGATCAAAGGCGTTTTCATAGAAAACTGGAGAGCTTATGCCCCGGAATATGCACAAAAAAGCGCCATGTCAGCCTATGAATTTGCTAATCATGTAAACCAGAAACTAAATAATTTCAATGAACATCTTGCAAAAACAAAAACCGGAAAAGTTTTATCAAGTGAACTTTTGAACCATGTGGATAATGCCATTGCATTGTATGATGCCTTTTTCAGTGGAAAAGACCTGAAACAATCTGCCTGGAATGTTAGCTGGACAGCCGGTACCATCTGGGCGCAGGGCAGATGGCCTTTCCTTGCTATTCCGCTGGGCATTTACAACTCCATTCAAACAAAAAGCCCGGCTCCTTTTGCTATGGCTGTTGCATTTTACCTGTTTCCCTTTGCCGGACAAGTTTATATGGTTACCAATATCATTGACCGGTTGGGAGTAAGCCAGGTAAGGGATTATAATTTCCGGAATCACCTGGACAGGCTGGCAGTAATGGCTATTACAGACGGAGAAGGCCATGTGGTAAGATTTAAAATACCCAGAGCATTCAATGGATTAAACGGATCATCAGATTCACTGGAAACTGATCCAGCTATTGGCACTGATGAACCTGCAAGAACCAACGGTATCAAATCTGTATTTTATGATCCGGCATTTATGTATTGCCCCGATATAAAATATTTTGAAAGCCTGGTACCCAAAAAAACTGACTTGTTTGGGTTGTATGAAACAAAGCATAATAACCTGATGACGTTGTTTGCATTTGACAATGATTTTGCCGGCTACCTGGTTGGAATCAAAAAATTTAAGGAAGAAAAAGAAGCCGGCAATCTCGAAGAAATAGCAGCCAGCGAAATTAGTGGTCAGCGGCTTAAAATGCTGGATAGTCTTGAAACCGTAATCGAAGACCGCTTATGGTCAGCCGTTTTTACAGCAATAGAATCCACCAAAAGGGCAGAGAAAGCCGGTGTAGTAGCTGACCTTGAAGCGATCATCGTACGCTTACAGGACGAATTGTTCATGGATGAAGGGCGCATGAAGGAAATTGATAGCCTGAGTCTTTTATTGAAAATCAGAAAACAGATTCAGAACGATCCTTTATATAAACAAGCCTTGAAGGACAGGTTTTCCGCCGGCACTGCCTATGAAAGAGTGGCCATACCTACATTGGAAAGATATATAGAGATTTACCGGCAGATACTGGTTATACAATCTAAAATATTTGACGTTTGGAGGCCGTTTGGTGTAGATGCATCCAAATTGCAAGATGATCCAATGAGATTGTTACTGATGGGTGGCCTCAGCGGATCTCCCATGCTAACTACTGATGCCGGTAAGGATCTGCAAATAGCTATTCAGTGTCTCGAAGCTCACACAAAAAGAGCCTCTGACATAAGATACGACCTCGCAACTGCCCTGGGCAGACCCATTAAAGAAACCGAAAAAGAAGACAAAGAGCACCTGCGGATATTGGGTGAATATGGCTTTGGATTTGAAAGACTGGTTGATGCTGATGCAAGCGGAAGAAGCCCTTTGTTCAAAGATGAAGATGGAGAGATTGTTAACAGAATGCAGGTATACCGCAAAGCGTACAAGGATTATCTCGAGGCATTAAAAAATAGTCCGGGCATAAATGTAACCCTGCAAATAAAGGGAGAAAAAGAGACTACAGAAACAGTGCCTGTAGCAATGGAAGTGACGATTTTAAATGAACAAAAAAAACCGGTAGCAACACCACAAGGCACTACCCTGCAATGGTACCTTCTTGAACAGTCAACTGCCAAATATATTAAGGTTGGGGAAGGCAATACATTCACTCATGATGCCAAGCAACAAGGAAGCTTTAGCTACCTGATAAAACTGATCAAAACAGTAGAAGGGAAAACTGTAGACATTGCAAAAGCTGACTGGTGGGTGAATGTGAAGCGATTTGATGCCACAGCTCCGGGTAAAGGTATACTGGTAAAAACTCCATCAGTGATCAAACAGTATGACATTTTTGATGTGACACTTGATATACCCGCAGCATTGAAAGGCCGCCAGGTAAAATGCAACTGGGGTTATGCAACGATCGGTAAAAGCAACGATTGCAGCGGAGCAAAATTGCAGTATAATGATGAACAAAGTTTCACTGGCAAAGACGGAAAAAAATACCTCGCTGACAGTACTACCGTTTGGATTTCTGCAGAAGTACTACTACCGGGTAAAAACTATGGTGATGTGTACCAGTTAAACACAAAGGTGAAATTCCAGCACATGAGTATTAATGTGAAAGTGACTGATATCTGGGAAGGCAATTCAGGTCCGAATTGGTTCAGGGTGGAAAGGAAACCGGTAAAAAATCCGCCAAGGGTTCCGGGCTGGTCAAATGATAAAAAAGCAATTAGCACAGCAGAAGCTTATGCAACCGTTGGCCTGAAAGATGATGACCCGATGGAAACAATCAACAGCCTTGAGGATTTGAAAAAGTATACTGAAAAGGAAGCACAGGAACAGGCTTACAGAAAACTAGAAGTAAAAGAAGTCTCTGTTGGTGATTTTAAGGGATATGGTTTGTACAGTGCGCCAAAATATAGTCCGGGCGGCTGGAGCGATGCCGGTTACAGATCTGCTGGTGCAGGTGCCAGTTTTAGCGGATACATAATGAAGGGCACCAAGATATTTGAAGTATACTGGAGTGCCGGTGCAGGAGGTGCATTTGATAATACTGACCAGGGTTGGATGATGACCATGGTGAACCAGCTTGCAGCAGAAGCTGCCGGAATTTTAGCAACTGCATCATTTCAACCGGATGGCCGTATCACAAAATCTCCTTATACGGGACCTAAGCCTGACGGTAGTGATTATCCACAGGTTTCAATTGAACCCAAAGTTGATACTATTCAGCCCGGAAGTAAAGTGACCGTAAATGCTGTTATCAGCAATGATAAAACCGACTATGGCCCTTATACATATAACTGGAGTGGTCATATAGAAGGAAATGCAAGTGGTAAATCTGTACAACTGGAATCTGAAAGACCTGGCAAAAAGACGATTACTGTTACAGTAGATGGCAAAACACCTCCGGGTAGTGCAACACTGGAATATGTTGTTGCCCCGCTCAAAGTAAGACTTACAAAAATATCTCCTGCTACCAATAAAATAATTGTTGGCATGCCTGTAGAACTCAAAGCTGATTTTATTGGAAATATTCCGGCAGGCAAAAAGTTGTCATACCTGTGGCAACCTCACCCGGAAGAAAAATTTGATCCGTTTGAAGGAAATAAAAATACCACCAAAGTAATCTTCACCAAACCGGGCAATAAAAAAATATGGGTGCAGGTATTGGACAAATCAACTGCAGAAACAATTACTATGGGTGAATCTGAACAGTTGGAATTAGTGGCAGAGAAACCCGGATTTACTATCACTTTTAATCCGGTAAAAGCAGTAGTAGGACAACAAGTAACTGCAAAAATTGTAAGTACTCCCGAAAAACTGGAAGAAGTCAATTACCGATGGATGCCTTTGCCATCCAATGCACAATTAATAAGAGAATCCCAGGACGGAAGTGAAATAATTTTCTATGCAAAAGATGCCCTGCAGATTACTGTTGAATCGAATGCAATAGTAAAAGGAAGCGGAGAAGAATTGGGTAAAGCAAAAGCCTATTTCAATGCCGAACGATACAATGTAAAAGCAGAAGGTCCGAAAGTGCAGGGGCCCAAACCAATGATCTGGAAAGAAGGAGTTGGATTGGTAGAAGTTGATAAAGAAATTGCTGTACACCAAATAGTAGAATTTACTGCAGTTGTCAGCCCTGCACCTTCCTCCTCTCTTACTTATGATTGGAAAGTAACACAGGGGAATGCCTCCATCAGCAATCCGTCATCAAAAGATGCCAGGGTTACTGCATTGGAAACAGGAATGATCCAAATAACTGTAACCGTTAAAGACAATAACGGAGTTGTTCTAGGCAACGCTTCCGGCGCATTCAATGCAACTATAAGCAACGAAATGATCAGCAACAGTGCTAAGATGAAAAAGGATTTTGATGACAAAATGGCGAAAGCAAGACAATACCTGCGGGAAGGAAATATTGATGAAGCTGTAAAACTTGGTTTAGAGTTAAAAAGCATGAATGCAAAAGAAGCAGCAAATTTCATTAATGAGCTGGTGCAGGCTTGCCGAAAATCAGCTACTGATGCAACTGCAGAAAGAGATTTTAAACTGGCAACTAAACGCTGTGAGCAGGCCTTGCAGCTAAACCCCGGCGATAATACAGCGAAAACACAACTGGAACAAACTAAAAAATGGCAGCAGGAATGGCTGGCTATTGAAGGCAAAGCTTCTGCTCTTGAAGCCAGTATTAATAACAAAAATATACCGGATGCTGAAAAGGCTTTGAATGACATTAAAAAACTTCAATCAAACATGCCAGGCAAAGCTGAAAATAAATGGACAAAAGATAAAACTGACAGATTTAATGCTCTCACCAGGAGCTATGATTCAGCTTATACCAGTCTTAAATCAATGTATTCCAAAAGTACAAATGATAAAGATTTTCATGGCGCATTAAAGCTAGTCGAAGAATTTAATAAAGAATGGAAGGGAACCACTGCAAGACTAAAAGATGCCCAGGCCGATATACAATTTTGTAATACTCAGATAGCTGAACAAAACAGGATCTACGATAATTTCCTTGTTACAAAGGAAAAATTTGAAAAAGGACAACCCATAGATCCGAAACAAACCCCTGCGGCTATTGAAATCATGGCACAATCAAAATTCGGCGCCTGGGATCCACGGCAAAAAGAGATGACTGATTTTGCGAAAACAATGGATAAAAAACAGAAAGAGTTTGTGACTAATAAGGAAAAAGCAAATCAGTTAAAATCCGAAGGACAGAAGGCAGAATCAGCAGGAAATAAAGAAGAGGCATTAAACAAATACAAAGAAAGTATAGCATTAGTACCGGATAGTGAGTTAGACAACAAAATCAAAAAACTGGAAACAGAAATTGCTGCAATCAATGCGAAACGAAATAAGGCTGACGCACTATGGAATGAGGGAGAACAACTGGCTAAGAAAAAGAAAACCAAACCAGAAGGGCTGAATAAAATGAAAGAAAGCCTGGAATGGTGGAATAACCCTGAGAGAATAGAAAAGGCAAGAGAATTGGAAAAAGATGTAAATGGAAGCTACAGCAAAACTGATATAAGCGGTATCTGGAAACATGGCAGCAGCGAAACATTTACTTTCACTTTAACAGGTGATAACCTGTACAATGCTGTAGAAAAGGGTTTTGGCAATGCAAACGGCTCCGTTACCATGATCGGTCAATTGGGAATCATCAATTACACGACAAAAGACGGAACAAACGGGCAATATATACTGAAAGTAACAGCTGATGGCAGCAGCGGAACCGGTAAGTGGACAGACATCAGAAATAATACAGGTGAAAGAAATTTCACCAGAGTCAGCAGGCCTGATGTAAAAGAACCGGAAGAAAAGAAAAAGAAAGGTATTGGAGGATTTTTGGACAAAGTCAATAAAGGATTAGAGAAAATTGACAGCGTAATAACAGGTAAAAAACCAGATGATAAAGGAATAGAACCGGCTGATGCATCTGAAGTAATAATTTTCAAGAATGGTAATATAGGTGGTGTATCCAGTGGACCAACTAAACCCACCACATTTACTTTAAGCAAGGCAACATTTATTACCCGAATTGAAAACTACCATTATTTCAATGGCGGCAGAAAACCCGGAACAATTGCTGTTAGAAATAGTAGTGGCAGAATCTATGGCCCATGGCAGGCTTATGGTCTTATTGGCCAGGGAGGTGTTCAAAATGCGTACTGGGATGTTAAACCGGATATGGAGTTACCTGCCGGCACCTATACCGTTATAGACAGCGATCCCTCTAGCTGGTCATATAACAGCGAATCCAAAGGATGTGGATTCACAACGGTATGGACAAACGTAGCTGTGAAAGAGCCGGATAAAAATGATGACACAGGCATTAATCCTGCGGATGCCTCTAAAGAAGTGGAAATATTCAATAATGGAAACATAGGTGGCGTATCCAGCGGGCCGACAAAACCTACCACTTTTACACTTAGCAAAACAACACATATCACCCGAATTGAAAACTATCACTATTTCAATGGTGGTAAAAAGCCCGGAACTATTGCAGTAAAAAACAGCAGTGGTAAAATTTACGGTCCATGGCAGGCCTATGGCCTTGTTGGACAAGGTGGTGTACAAAATGCATACTGGAACGTAATACCAAATATTAATTTACCTGCAGGTACTTATACCGTGATAGACAGTGATCCCGCTACCTGGTCATATAACAGCGAATCAAAAGGATGTGGATTCACAAGAATATGGACAAGCACAGCAGTAACACAACCTGAAAAACCTGATGAAACAGGTGTTAATCCTGCAAATACAAATGAAGAAGAAAAAATATTCGACAACGGCAATATAGCCGGTGTCTATAACGGTCCAACGAGTCCAACGGTATTTACTTTATCAAAAACTACTTATATCACCCGTATTGAAAACTACCATTACTTCAATGGTGGCAAGAAACCGGGTACAATTGGTTTGAAAAGCAGTACAGGAAAAGTATATGGTCCATGGCAGGCATATGGTATAATCGGACAAGGAGGTGTACAGAATGCAACATGGGTGGCACAGCCTAAAATACAATTGCCAGCAGGCACTTATACGGTAATAGACAGTGATCCATCAACCTGGTCCCAAAACAGCGGATCAAAAGGATGTGGTTTTACCGCTGTATGGGCGCCAAAAGGAAATAAGACTGTTCCTAAAACAAACGATCCCGGCTATACCATTGAGCAGGTTGAAACGGGAGGTGGCGTTACGGCAGAAAAGATTTTTATAACCGGAGACATAGATAATTTGGGATTTGGTTTTCCAAAGAATTTCGATGTATTCAGCGGCAATTCTACTCCCAGCCATGGATATCCCTGGAAAATAAATCCTGCTGACCCTCCCGGAACGGACAGAATTATGGTAGGTACTGGTGCCAGAGGAAATGCTGATGGTTATGCCTCTAATACCACCAGGCCAGATAACCAGCCTCAGCCCATAACATTGCTTTGCCCCTTAAATGGAATTACAGTCAACTCGGCAGTGCTCCAGTTATTTGTTGATGATTTTCAGTCGCCATATTTTGGATCAAAATTCACTGCAACTATTAATAATAAGAAGGCAGATTTTCTGGCATCTGTTCTTAACGGGCTGAGCCAGACCGGACCGATCGGTAAACTGATAAGCCTGAAAGTACCTAATGAGTTTATAAGTGAAATAAGAACCGGGAAATTGGTGATTTACATTGACGATGCAACAACCGGTGTAGGCGATGGCTATGCAATAGATTTTGTACGGCTTATCATTAACCCGACATCTTATACTTACACTGGTACCATTACTGGTATAGTCTATCGACCGGACGGACAACCAGCTGCTGGCGCCAGCATCAATGCAGGAGGAATTATCAATACAACTGCAAACAATAAGGGTGAGTTTACCCTGAATAATGTTCCTGCCGGGATGATTACCATCAACGCAACGTACAACAATCATCACAAAAAAACGATTAACGCTGACCTTGCTGCTGGCAAAACCATTAAACTAACCATTAACCTGCCTGCAGATTAAAATGAGATCTATGAATACCGTTATTGATCATAGGAAAATAGTCAACAAACCCAGGGAAGTCCTTCGTAACTCAATCATCCTTGCCTTGCTGATGATAGCAGCAGCTGTTATTTCAGGATACAGCCTTGATGGAATGAGGGGAGGATATGCCCTGATCGTCATTTTTGGGTTTATAGCACTCGCCTTTATTATTGTTGCATTTATATATTACCCAAGGGCCAGGGAATTTGACAGGCTTGTAAATGATATGAGTCCCCTGGCCCATTGGACATTCAGCGAAGAAGAGTGGAAATTTTTTACCGAAGAAGACCTTAGAGAATCAGTAGATGCCAACAAAGCATCGCTGAAAATGCTGATAATAATATCAGCCATTATTTGTGGAATATTAGCGATAGTTTATAAGGACTCGTTCTTTATTTACATTTTGGCAGGTATCATAATTTTTTATGGGGTAATTGCAATGACAGTGCCGCATATCAGGAAAAAAAGCCTGTTAAAGGGAAACAGGGATGTGATAATTGGAAAAGATTCAATTATTGTCGGCAGTTCATTCCAAACCTGGAAATTTCTTGGAGCAAAGCTCAGGGGTGTTGTAGTCTCCAATGAAAGTAATATCCCCCTCCTGCTGATCAGGGTTGATTTTCCAACCAGGCATGGTTACCAGGAGTCCGTCATCAGATCTCCTATTCCTTTTGGCAAACTAAAGGACGCAGAACAAATAGCCTCAGAACTGGAGAAAAAAATTATGACTGATTAGCAACGTTATTAATTACCTGGATTTCGTTGAATATCCAGGTTAACCATGGCCGCTGCAGTAAAGCAATTTCCTTTCTTCTGTAATTCGGTCAGCAGTTTTTTCTTTAATTCACTTTTACTTTTCGTTGTCTCCTTTCCATGCTTTTTATCAAAATCTGACAGGCAGGAATAAACAGATGAGCTTTTATCTCCCAATGACTGTATTTGTCGGGTAAAAAATTCTGCTTTTTCCGGAGACATCTTCCTGATTCCCTCCTGGAAAAGGTTTTTAGGATCAGAAGAAGTACTTACTTCTTTTAATAATGAAGCAGATTCACTGTCAAAACGCTTTTGGAATGTGGAAAAACAATCGCACATTTCATTGGCGAGCTCGGGCACTTTCTTGTCGGCGGAGCCTGATTTGCAGGAACCAAATAAAATTAAACCAGAAAGTAAACAAGTTAAACTGATATTTTTTATCTTTTTCATAGACTGATTTGATTTATGGTAACTGGTAGAAGTTTCTTACGACCTGGTAATTACTAAAGTCAACTTGCGGAGACGAGATCCGGCCACCACCAGAGGTATTATTGATATAAACCCGGATGATCTTAGCTCCTGAATAAACTTCACCAGCACCATTCACCCTGTTTATTGAGTGGATTACTTTGTTCAAACTCGTATTAAAATAATAAGAATGCCTGTAATAAGATGCAGCATTGTAACCCAGCCCCGGCATCGGATAAAAATATTCAGCACCTCCCGCATAACTGAGATAAACATACCAAAGGCTCCTGTTCATAGTATCAGCAGTTGTTGTTACAGCTAAGTCTAGCTGGCTATTGGTAATGAAGTCTGCAGGCCCATATGTATATTGGGTAACGTTGGCATTACCGGCTATTCCCTGAGGACCTGTTGGTCCGGCATCACCCTGGGGTCCCGCCGGACCTTCTTTAGAACAAGAATAGACTCCAAAAGACAACACGAAGAGGCATACGATAATTTGAATTGTTTTCATAAATAAAAAGTTAGGGTTAAGAAAAAAGTATTTAATGGTTAATAGTAACAAATCATTTATTGACGTTCTCACATAAGAACTCATTTTCTATCACACCATGAGAATAGCGGCTACTTACCGAACTATAACTGCTGCCATTAAATTGTTGCTTAATAGTAAAACTATAGAGGATGCAATTTCCGGCTTTTTGTTTTGCAGCAATATAGGCAGATTGGGTGCGGCAGATAATGGCTCCTGTAAGGTTGTTACGGACAATATCCCAGTCCCTGCTTTGCAGGCTCACTTTTAGTAATGTTTCTCCCCAACCTTCATTTGCAAATGCCTCCCTGAATTCAGCTTCTATGACAGCATTACTAAGAAGTGGTTTGGGCACAAATGTGTTTTTTAATCTCTCTTCCCTTTTTTTCGCAGCTCTTGTAATAACTTCATCCATACTGCCTAATGAGGTCAAAGAATCACTGATCATTTTATGCATAGCCGCTGCCTCGGCAACCCGGGTAAAAACCCTTTTTGCAGCTTTCCAATAAGCCTCCAGGCCAACAATTTCCCGGTAATTATACACAACAGCCTCTTTCCTGTCAGTTACTGCACCTTTCATAAAACGCATTAGTTTCCCCTTTTCACCTTCTGCAGCATTACGAATGTAGTTCTCAAGGCTTGTTGATATATCCGGATTAGATGCAATAAGCCTGTCAACTTTTTCATTAAAGGTTTTTACATATTCTATATGCTCCTTTAAATCACTTTCGAAGTTCCCGGTACCTATCCATTGTACCCCTCTGTCGCCCATAAATAATCCGGCTAATCCATCGCCGTTCTTGTCGTTGCTCGATGATAATGCATCTAACCGATCATCCCTTTCCTTCTTTTTTCTCTCAACTATTGCAGAATACTCTTTTACCGCCTCCTCAAATTCAGCCGTATTATAACCGGGATTAATCTTTTTTAGAGATTTAATGCCGCTTTCAATATTGGCTATCCGTCCGGGATAATTTGTCATTTTATATTCTTCCGGTATTTTATCCATCTCTTCAATAGTTTCTTTTATTGAAGCAATAATCTTTTCCTCCTGACCCTTATTTAGAGCAATTGTATTCTGCTCCTTAAGCTGGTTTAACTCTTCTTCCAGCGGTTTTACATTAAATGAAGGATCATACTTTACAATACTCCTTATTGCACCTTCGGCCTGCTGCAGATAGTTTTTTACCATTGTTGGTTTTGTGCCAGGGGCTTTTGCTTTTTCAATGTATGAGATATACTGTTTTATATAGATTTTGGCAGGGCCTTCTGCAAGGGGCTGTGAGAATAAAAAGCATGGAACAGCAAGCAGTAAAAAAAGGATTAAAGTTTTCATATAGTGTAATAATTATAATAACGTAAAACTACATACACCAATAATAACAAAATCACTGCTTGTACAAGTGTATCAATATTCTATATCAGTGTTTGGCTTCATCACCTAAATGTTTTAAATAAGGTAAAACAAATAATTGGCAATGATTACAGTTATAAAAAACAGTTAGACGCCTGCAAAGCTGCTTAAAAGCAACAATTGATTAACTATAGATTTGGTTTAAAATATAAAACCTAAAACAAACTTTATGAAAATGAAATTCCCTTTTTTATTATTACTTTTTGCTATTGCTACTGAATCCTGTAAAAAGGATAGTATTACCACTGAAAGACCTGCAGATATATATATCGCTGGGATGCAGTGGGATTCACTCTCAGGAAAAGACGTTTCCGGTTATTGGAAAAATGATGTATTTAACAGAAATACCCTGCCGGGCAATTACAACCACTATGCAAATGCTATTGCTCTAAGTGGTGATGATATTTACGTAACGGGATTTGAAAACAGACCTGCTGAATGGAAGTGCCAGGTCTGGAAAAACGGCCAGCACCAATATAGCCTTAGCGACACTTATAGCGAAGGGAGGGCAATAGCTGTTAGCGGTACAGATGTATATGTGGGTTGTTACCTTTACGAGGCTCCATCAACAAGAATGGCTGCTTTATGGAAGAACCAACTGCCACCAACCATATTTGACACTTCCATAAATAGTTATAGCCCTGCGGTAAATGACCTTGCCATTTCCGGTGCAGATGTTTATGCAGGAGGATTTGCAGACAACATGGGTAAAATTTGGAAAAATGGCACTGATGTGGGGCTGACAAATACTGCCGGGCTTACCATCAAAGCTATAGCTGTCGCAGGTACTGATGTATATGCAACGGCTAATGTTGGTACCAATACTATCAGGTACTGGAAAAACAATACTTATACTGATATTACTGTAACCGGCGGCAGGCAAATTTATGTTTCTGATATTGCGGTAGAAGGAAACGATGTATATGTATGTGGCTGGGAGAATAATGGCACTATTGGAATAGCCAAATACTGGAAAAATGGTTCAGAAGTTAGCCTGGGGGATGGAGTAAGAAGTTCAACGGCATGGGGTATCGCTGTTAAAGACGGAAAGGTGTATGTCGCCGGCAACTCAGCCGCAGGAAGTGTTAGCTTTATAGATTACGCCACCGTTTGGGAAAACGGTGTTGCAAAAGTTATTGGTGCAAGAAACAGCCGTGCTACAAGCATTGCTGTTAAATAGAAAGCCAAAAAATAATAGCCGGCAGGCATTTACGGAAATGTAAATGCCTGCCGTTTTTTTGCAGAAATAAGGTGTAAAAACTCTCAAGCCAATTTTGCGAAAAAAGTTATTCATATGATAGGCTTTTAACGATTGAAGAATAAAAGACGACACTTATGGGCCAAAAAACTACAGTTATAAAAACTGACTATATCCCCTGACAGTAGTACTTAATTTGGTACAAACCGAAAGTAAGCCCATGCAAATTGTAACCAATGACTCCCTGTCCTTCAGCCTGATCAACGACAAAGGAAACATCCTTGGTTCCATCCGGTACCTTGATGATGAACTGAAGGAAGCAACACTCCACACAGAACAGGCATTTCAAATAACCAATAATAAGCCGGGGGTATGGATATTTTTAAATCATAAAACAAAAGAAATTTCCGGCAGAATGAAAGTAAGTACAGGCGGGAAGATAATAGTGGAAAGCAACCGACTGCTTTTTCGATTTTGCAAAACGATGAACTGGAATCTTCGGTTTGTATTATTAAATAAGGAAGGAGAAGAGTTGCTGGGTCTAAAACCTGCGATAAACTGGAAATTTAAAACCCATGATTTCATCCTGCAATTGAATGAAGAACTTACTTCAGAATGCAGTAGTTTTCTTATTTTACAGGCACTGCATTGTGCCAGGTGCAGCCTGGGTATGATGTATGATAAAACCGTTCCGCCAATAGTAAGCGTCCGCTAATCATGAACAATCGAAAGCTAAATATCATTATAACTTTACTCCTTACAGTTGTTTTTTTTACAAATACCGGTATTTCACAAAACTGCCGTTGCGATATTTGGAAAGAAGGTGCAAAAATTAACAGCGACATACTGATCAATAGTCCCGGCGCTGCCTGTAAAGCAAAAGGACATGAGCAAAAAGCGCAAACCTATTTGGAAATAAAAGAACTCGATTCAGCGCAAGTATCATTGGAAATTGCCGAATCTTACCTAAAAAAAGAGGGCTGTAAGGAACAAGAATGGCTTTCCATTTACAAATTACGTTCATCGCTTCACTATTTTAAAGCAGAGTACCAGGCCGCCATTGACTACAGTTTAAAAATGCTGACTGTTGTGCAAGCTTCTAATAATAGTGAACAGGAAACGGATGTAATGCTCAGCATCGCACAGATCTTTTCCCGGATGGGACAAAAAGACAGAAGTCTTGAATATCTGCATAAAGCACTTCCAATAATAGAAAAGATAAAAAGTTCAACCGTTAAAACCGACCTATTAAACAAAGCAGGATCCCGATACTACTTTCTCTTTCAGGATACGAAAGAAAAACCATTGCTGGACTCTGCCACCCTATTCTTTACCCAGGCGATTACTATTGCCCGCCAAACCGGTTATAAAAAAGGGTTACAGGTAAGCTACAATAAAATGAACACCATTTCTTACCAGCAAAAGAATTATAAACAAGCATTATTATATATTGATTCATCCATTGCACTTGCAAATCCCGGAGAACTGAATAATGCAGTGGGAACCAGCTATGGCGATAAGGGTAATATTTTATTAAAAATGGGAAATTTCCTGGAGGCTAAAAAATGGGCCGATTCCTGTTTAAGTTACTTTAAGCGATTAAAATTCCCGCCATTGATTGCCAATGCTTACAGCCTGGTAGCTGAAATAGCTGACAGTCTTGGTGACTATAAAACGGCTTACCGGGCATTGTACGCCGAAAAGAAAATTACTGACAGCCTGAACACCCAGGAAAATGCCAAAGCTGTAAATGAAGTGGAAAAAAAATACAACCAGGCTAAAAATGAGAAAACAATTAAAGAACTCTCCCAGCAAAAACTAATCTATGCACTCCTGGGATTAGGCGGGTTACTTGTGCTGGGGTTAGTTGCTTTCTATTTCAGGCAGCAATCGCTAAAAAACAAGCAAAAAATTTTAGAAACCGAACAGCGCTTAAACCGTGCCCGCATGAACCCTCATTTTTTCTTTAATGCACTAACGGCTATGCAGCGGTTTGCCTTGAAGGAAAACGATGGAAAAATCCTTGCTTCCAACTTATCCAAATTCTCCCACATAATGCGGGAAACTTTAGAAAGTACTTATAAGGAATATGTGACGATTAAACAGGAGATCGAATTTTTAAAAGAGTATCTTGAAATTCAGAAGATGCGCTTCCCGCAAATCTTTATCTATTCACTCATGGTTGATGGAGAAATTGAACCTGGC
>JBGARY010000046.1:0-19036 GCA_044229985.1 Chitinophagaceae bacterium | reverse complement strand
CCAAACTATTGGTAACAGGCGGATCCTATGCCGGTTATTTGGTGGCCTGGATCATTGCACATGACCAGCGATTTGCAGCGGCTTGTTCCCAGAGAGGAGTGTATGATCTCGCCACTTTTTTTGGCGAAGGCAATGCGTGGCGATTGGTACCTAATTATTTTGGAGGTTACCCCTGGGATGCTGCTGCAAAGGCAACACTGGAAAGAGAATCACCGATTAATTATGTACAAAATATTAAAACACCGTATATCATTTTTCATGGTGACAATGACCGGCGCACCGGTTTTGTACAAAGCGAAATGTTGTATAAAAGTTTAAAAGTACTCGGCAGGCCTGTTGAATATGTACGGCATCCCAATGCCACACATGAATTAACCCGCAGTGGCAATAACCGGCAGCGTATTGACCAGATGCTGAGAACATGGGAGTTTTTTGAACGGTGGCTCCGCAACTAAAATGGAATGCCACCTTATTAAAAAGAAAAACGTCAGTAATAATATGCGATATAAAAATAAAATATTGGTCTTATTGGTACTTACAGCATTTGTGATATCAGGCGTTGCTGCTGTGAAAGCGCCGCAACAAAAAGAAAGAAACCTGAAAGTGCTGCCCAAAGATATAAGCGATGAAAAACTGGACAGTATCATGCAGACCTATAATAAAGCGCTGGGTGTAAAATGCGAATTTTGCCATGTGAAGAAAAAAGTCTATCCCGGCGACATAGATTATGCTTCCGATGCTGAACCTAAGAAAGAAAAAGCAAGGGAAATGATGCGGATGACGATAGATATTAATCAAAAATATTTTCCTTACCAGCCCGGAGAAAGACCCGAATACCTGAATACCATCACCTGCAAAACCTGCCACCGCGGTGAAACCTTCCCGCCGGAAGATTAAGGTTTATCTTTTTCACATGCTTTGAGCCATTCCTGTATGCCGCAGAGTACTTGTGTAGCCACCGCTTTATGAAACTCCGGGTCCAGTATTAATGCTTCGTCTTCTTTATTGCTGAGAAAAGCTACTTCCAGTAAACAGTTAGGATAATCTGTAGGTCCGCTCAGCGAAAAATTAAAACTGCCAATGTTGCCAAAATCAGCCATGCCCATTTCCAGCATAGCCTTCTGAATGTGTTGAGTCAATGGCCTGAATCCGATATAACGATAGTAGGTACTCACCCCTTTAATGCTATCCCTTACTGAAGAGTTCAAGTGAACACTGATCAAAAAATCAGGATCCTCATTCTTCAACATCTCTATCCTTTCCGTCATCCCTACAGACGAATCATCTTTCCTTGTCATAAAAACAGTAGCTCCGGCCTGTGTCAACATTTTCTCTACTTCTCTTGCAATCATCAATGTGTAATGTTTCTCCAGGATACCCGATGTAATCCCTTTAGCCCCACTGTTATCACCACCATGTCCCGCATCTACAGCAATTTTCATTTTAGACACCTGTAATTCATCCGGCTGTCTTTTTATTTTAATAAACAGCCTGTTGCCCTGGTAATAAATACTATATCCCCAATGTTGTGCATGATTGAGTTCTATTATCACCCGGAACACATCGTCCTCAATTTGTTCATGATAAACATTCTTTATTTCCTTAGCACTTGTTCGCTGTGTGATCCAGTTAGTATTGCTGGTGGCACCGAATATATCAACCACCAGTTTGGAAGGATTGATGAGCTGCATACTCCGGTACGGGAGTTTTTCATCAAGGGCTATACTTACATAATCATATTTATCATCACCATTTACCAGCCAGCTTCCGGTCAGATAATAAGGTTTTATACTTACAGAGCTGTCCCTTTTAAAGTTAGCCTTTGGCAAAAAAGCAAAATGATTTTCCGATAACTGCACCCGGTAATTGACTACGGTGCTGTCTACTACTTTTACTACCACACCGGTATCAAGGAAGGTCATTTTCGCACCGCCCAGTCGATCTGAGCCTAAACCATACTCTAGGTAAGGCAGTTTTCCGTTTGTCCTGCCTGTAAGAACGTTGTTACCTGTTGTTTGTGAAAGTCCCTGAACAGCAATCAACAATCCTAAAAAAAATGATAATCGTATCATCACAGAAAGATAACATAAAAACCCTCAACCCCGGTTTCCGTAGAAATACGAATGACCATTTCGCTTTTACTGAATTTTCAAACAAACTGCTATTTTAAAAGACTATACGGCCTTAACCCCCGTTAATTTTGCAGAAGGCATTGCAACCAGGCTGTGCCACCCAATCCAATCCTTGTAAAACCAATAGACTATGACCTGGAATTCTGTAATGGGCTTTGTTTCATCCTTTGCCCTTTTTCTGCCCATCGCGCTTATACTGGCTCTGCGGCTGTATAATTATAAAAGCTTTCCTGCTTTAGTTGTTTATTATTCTTCTGTTTTTATCTATAACCTTATGACCGAAGGTTATATTCCTATGAGCAAACAAATTGTTTATAACTGGGGTTTGATAAACAACCTGCTGGATGCACCACTGATGATGCTTTTTCTGACTTATTTCAGCCCTTCTTTCCTTTTTACAAAAAGACTGAAGATCGCTATAGCAGCATACTTCTTATTTGAGATAGTTGTAATTGCCCTACGAGGCTTGAATATTGAAAGCATTACGATCATCCTGGGACCCGGCATTATTATGATTGCTGCATTATGCCTGCATTTCTTCGTCCGTCATGCAAAAATGGCTGTTGAACACGGCAAGTCAACAGGCAAAGCCTTAATAGCGGGGTCTTTATTATTTGCTTACGGATGTTTTGGGTTGATTTACCTTATGTATTATGTTTTCAAAACGCCTCATGTAGCCGATACTTTTCTTGTTTATTTTATGGCAGCCACCGTATCAGCTCTAATGATGAGTGCCGGAATTATTTATGAAAGAAAACTGGTTAAAAAAATAAAAGAAGTGCAGATAACCCGCAGAGAGCTATCAGAAATTTATAAGGACACAAAAATGGCTGCCCCGGTAAGAACAGCCATGCTTGATTTTGATAAAGAGTACTGGAATTAGAAGCAGTACTTTCCTTCTGCAATCAGTTTATCTGCAACTCTTCTTCTTGCTTCTTTACTGTTGAATGGTTCTGCTTTGGTAAATCGTTTCAATCCCATTAATATCATTCGCTGCTCATCTCCTTCTGCAAAAGAGTTAACTGCATCTTTACCGGACTTATTTACTTTATCTGCTGCATCATACAGGTAAGTTCTCATCATGTCCAGTTGGTATTGGCTGGCGGCCTCCCCCTGCTGATCAACCATCTTCATTACCCGCAACAAAGTGCTTTCAGCAGTATAAGTCTCAATAGCCATATCGGCAATGTTCATCAGTACCTCCTGCTCGTTCTCAATTTTCATCATCAGTTTCTGTACAGCTGCTCCGGCTGTAAGCAAAATAGCTTTCTTCAGGTTGGCGATCAATTTTCTTTCGCTGGCAAACGGCGCTTCGTCTGTGTCACCAAAATCCGGAATGCTCATCAGTTCTTTTGACACTTCCATCGCCGGGCCCATCAGGTTCAAACGGCCCTGCATAGCCCTTTTCAACGTCATATCGAGTGTAAGGAGCCGGTTGATTTCATTGGTTCCTTCATAGATACGGTTAATTCGGCTGTCACGATAGGCTCTTGAAGCATTGTACTCAGCGCTGAATCCATTACCACCATGTATCTGCACTCCTTCATCCACCACATAGTCGAGTACTTCACTTCCATCTACTTTCAGCATGGCACATTCGATAGCATATTCTTCGGCAGCCCCCAGCAATGCATCACCAAAAGGTTTTCCTGCCGCCAATAATTCATGTTCCTTATCCCCGATCCACTGTGCGGTTCTGTACAAAGCACTTTCGCAGGCAAATACCCGGATGGCCATTTGCGCCAGTTTGTGTTTGATAGCACCGAAATTGGCAATCGGTTGTTTAAACTGCTCTCTTGTTTTTGCATACTCGATGGAGTTGCCAATGGAACGTTTGGAACCACCAATAGCAGCAGCAGCCAATTTCAAACGGCCAATATTCAAAATGTTGAAAGCAATTTTATGTCCTTTTCCTATTTCGCCCAGCAGGTTCTCTACCGGCACTTTACAATCCTGGAAGTACAACTGAACAGTAGAAGAGCCCTTGATTCCCATCTTATGTTCTTCAGGTCCCTGGGTAAATCCTTCTGTTCCTCTTTCGACAATAAAGCCGGTAAAATCTTTTCCATCTACTTTGGCGAATACTGTGTACACATCGGCAAAACCACCATTGGTAATCCAGCATTTCTGGCCGTTCAGTATATAATATTTACCATCATCGCTGAGTTTTGCCGTTGTCTTGGCGCTTAAGGCATCACTGCCGCTGTTGGGTTCGGTAAGACCATAGGCACCAGCCCATTCTCCGGTGATGAGTTTGGGAATGTATTTCTGTTTTTGCTCAGGAGTTCCAAAATAAAGTATCGGTAATGTGCCGATACCAGTATGGGCAGCAATTGCCACAGAAAAAGAGTGGCCTGCACCCAGGTACTCATTCACGATGGTGGCCGTAACAAAATCCTTTCCCAATCCGCCATACTCTTCCGGAAAAGAAGCGGACAACATACCCTGGTTGCCGGCTTTGGTTAACAGGCTTTTCATCAAACCCGGCTCAAGGTTATCAATGGGGTCAAGAATCGGGAATATCTCTGCATCGAGGAACTGGTTACACATATCACGGATCATCAGTTGCTCTTCTGAAAAATTCTCTGGTGTAAATGTTTCCCCGGGTGATGATTCCCTGATCAGCCATTCGCCACCTTTTAATACTGTTTTTGCTGCTGCTGCGGTACTCATGGTAAAAATTTTTGAGTTTAAAATATATCGTTAGTTATTTCAGGTTATCGTAAACGATTTGTAACACTTCTTTACATACATCTACTTTATCCGGCGGAACTGTTTCCAACGCCTCATTCAATGTTTCTTCTGCCAGGGCCATCGCTTCCTCCTGCAATTTTTGCGCCTGCCTGGTCAGGTATATCAGGTTGATTCGCCTGTCATTATCTGAAGCCACCCTTTTTACCAGGTTCAGTTTTTCCAGGTTATCAACCAGGCGGGTTATACTGGGCTTGTCCCGAAAAGTTGCGTTGCATAATTCCTGCTGACTGATCCCTTCCTGTTTCCAGAGATGATACAATACACTCCATTGCTCAATAGTAATATGCAGACCGGCTGCATTGAATTTCTTTTGCAACCTTCTTGCTATGGCAGTAGAAGCCTTACCGGTGATAAAGCTGTACAGCTCTCCTTTCTTAAATTGGTTGTTTGGCATATAGTTGTTTATACAACTATTCAAAAATAACACTATATTTGATTACTCCAATTTTAATTTTTCTAAAAAGATTATTCTGGAACCGCAATCCGTCACATACAAAAATTCGCAAATCAGCTACTACAGGTTTGGCAACGGGGAGCGGCCGGTGGTTTGTTTTCATGGCTATGGCGAGGCGGCAACTACCTTTTCGTTTCTGTCCAAATATGCTGGCATTCAATACTCTTTCTATGCTATCGATCTCCCCTTTCACGGTAAAACAATATGGAACGAGGGATTGAATTTTTCAGGTGACGATCTTTTGCAGATTGTTCAAAAAATCCTGGCTACACACAGATCTGAATCACAAACACCCAACCCTAAACCCTATTTAATGGGCTTTAGTCTCGGTGGCAGAATGGTTCTTTCCTTATACGAGTCTTTCCCTGAAGGTTTTGAAAAATTAATCTTACTGGCACCGGATGGGCTGAAGGTCAATTTCTGGTACTGGCTTGCTACACAAACATGGGCGGGAAACCGTTTCTTTCATTTCACCATGAAGCATCCGGGCTGGTTCTTTGGTTTATTGCAAGGGATGAACAAACTAAAACTGGTCAATGCAAGCATCTTCAAATTTGTGAAGCACTATATTGGCGATAAACAGGTACGGCAACTGCTCTACCAGCGGTGGACCACCTTTCGGAAGATAAAACCAGGAATAAGCAATATTAAAACACATATAAAACAACAGCATACTGAAGTACGACTTGTTTATGGCATTCACGACCGTATTATACTCTCTTCTGTTGGCGAAAAGTTCAGAAGCGGAATTGAAGACCACTGCTATATGAACATTATTCATTCCGGCCACCAGGTATTGCATGAAAAACATGCGGAAGAGATTTTGGAAAGTTTATAGTGATTACTTTTTTGCCTGTACTGAACAGGAAATACCAAGAAAATTTTTTTGAATATCCTTTGTAAGAATGTATTTAAAGTTTTCGTCCTGCCATACTAAATTGTGATGATAATAGTTTTTATTCTTATAAACTTCACCAGTTTTACCCTTTTTGCCAAATAGTTTAACTAAGTACTTCAGGATTGTTTTATAATCACTTGAAAAATTTTCTTGGTAATTAACCATTACCGTTTTATTATAAGTGTTCATAAAAGATACATGGTCAATAATTCCAGAAGAATCATAGATATTGGTAAAAACAAAAGTATAAGAGAAAATTATGTTGTCGATTTGAGATTTCTCTCCATTTATTTTTTTAACTATAAAACTTTTGCAACGGGTTTCTGATAACGGTGAGTAAAGCGCATTGCTGCCTTCGGCACAGAATAGTGAGTCATTGATAGAAGATAAATGTTTGCCCATTACAAGGTTTGCAAATAAAATCCCATCAGACCCGGAATTTGTTTGGGAAAAACTCACCTGGCATATTAACGGGCAAATGAAACTAAGAAGTATTCTCTTCAAAATTTTGCTCATACAGGCAAGTTAGTTTTTACAAATCTTATATAAAAAACTTTTCAGTTAGATTTGTTTTTTATCCTGCATGGCTATCCTTTCATTCGTCATACTACTTTCTGTTTGCTACAGCATTCTCATTCTCTACTATTGGCAAAGCTGGAAAGCAATTCCAGAGTTTAAAGCAAGTCTTCCTGCTACTGATATTATCATCTCAGTTATAATTCCGGCAAGAAATGAAAAAGAAAATATAGGTCTGTTGCTGAAAGCTTTGCAACAACAAAATTACCCGAAACATTTAGCCGAAATAATAGTAGTAGATGACCATTCTACAGATGGAACGGTAAGTGTGGTTCAGCAATTCTCTTTTGTTAAGCTGGTACAATTGAAAGAAGACAATATTAACTCCTATAAAAAGAAGGCGATTGAAACAGGGATTGCTGCGGCAACAGGTGAGCTGATTGTTACCACAGACGCCGATTGCATACCTCCTGCCAACTGGTTAAAAACAATTGCTGCCTGCAAAGAAGAATACAATGCTGTCTTCATTGCCGCACCTGTTGTTTTTTCAACTAATAACTCCTTATTACAGGTATTTCAGTCACTCGATTTTTTAGTGCTGCAGGGCATCACTGCTGCTTCGGTACATAAAAAGATACATTCCATGTGCAACGGGGCTAACCTGGCTTATGAAAAAAAAGCTTTTGAAGCTGTCAATGGTTTCAGCGGCATCGATACTATTGCCTCCGGCGATGATATGCTGCTGATGCACAAAATCGCCAGCCAATATCCGGGGCAAATTCATTACCTGAAAACAAACGACGCTATTGTTACCACTTCTCCCATGAAGACATGGAGGGAATTCTTTAACCAGCGTATCCGCTGGGCCAGCAAGGCAAAAAAATATGACGACAAAAGAATTACAGCCGTTCTTTTATTGGTATACATATTCAACCTCTCTTTCCTTGTGCTGCTGGTTGCCGGTTTTTGGTGCTATTACTACTGGTTATACTTTGCCGGTCTATGGATAGCCAAAACAATTATTGAATGGCCCTTTGTATCATCCGTAGCCGGGTTCTTTGATAAAAAGTCATTGATGAAATACTTTTTCTTCTTTCAGCCGCTGCATATTTTTTATACTATTTTCTCCGGTTTGCTGGGGCAGTTTGGCAAGTATGAATGGAAAGGAAGAAAAGTAAAATAAGTATCTTCCCCGCATGAGCAATGACCAGTCATTCCGGGCCGCAGCATGGCGGAGGCTAAAAAAGAATAAGGGCGCCTTATTCGGACTGGTTGTTATCATAGTAGCTTTCTTTATTGCTGTTTTTGCCTATTTCATTGCACCGGACCCTTCTCCTTATGCCAACCGTATCATCCTGGAGATAGGTGGCGAAAAACCGGGGTTTAAACAAAGCTTTCTTAAAATAAAAAAGGAAAAAGAGGTGATCTCTGCAGGATTTTTTCTCCAATTAAACTCCGGCAAAGAAGATGCTTATTATTATATGCCCATCACTCAATATGAAAAAAAGGGTGATAGCATTATCGTACAAAAGTTCATTGATGTTGGACTTTCTGAAAGACAGGTATATGCTGCTTCGCAAACAGCAGCCAACCCGGTTGTAACCAAAAAATTTTTACTGGGAACGGATAAATATGGAAGGGATATTCTCAGCCGCATCATTGTGGGAACAAGGGTTAGCCTCAGTGTTGGATTTATTACGGTACTCATCTCATTGAGTATTGGCCTTATTCTCGGATCGCTGGCAGGATATTTCCGTGGCAAGACAGATGATATAATCATGTGGTTCATCAATGTTATCTGGAGTATTCCAACGTTACTATTGGTTTTCGCCATTACACTGGCATTGGGTAAAGGTTTCTGGCAAGTCTTTATTGCTGTTGGCCTTACCATGTGGGTGAATGTGGCCAGGCTGGTGAGAGGGCAGGTACTGTCAGTAAGAGAACTGGAGTACATAGAAGCTACCCGGGCACTGGGCTTTTCACATACAAGAACAATTGTACGGCATATATGGCCCAATATCATGGGACCGGTAATGGTAATAGCCGCCAGCAATTTTGCTTCCGCCATTGTAATTGAAGCAGGTCTGAGTTTTTTGGGAGTGGGTGTACAACCACCGCAACCCAGCTGGGGGTTAATGATCAAAGAGAACTATAATTTCATTATCACCCAAAACCCCATGCTGGCCTTAGCACCGGGCTTTGCGATAATGATTTTGGTGCTTGCTTTTAATTTACTCGGCAATGGACTAAGAGATGCCTTAAATGTCCGTGGCAGGATCTGATGATTCGTGTCGGGTGTTCAGATCAACCACAACCAATACAGCAATACAAAGAAAAAAGAGGCTACCCACCTTATCTGTCTCAATCAGGTCGCTTAAAAAATTCACCACCATCAGCATAGTAAGAATAGCTCCTGTTGTTATCGCCGTGACCTTGTATAAATGATCTTTTACCCGGTGATAGAGGTGTTGTGTATAATAAAAAAGTGTTCCGATTAATAGTAAGAGAAAGAATAGTCCGGGAATTCCCTGTTCAATTACTGTCAGCAAAAAATAATTGTGTACAGTCGAGCGGTCTTTATTATCGCTGACCCATGTTTTATAAGCTGGTACGGTGTACGGCTTATAATTGGCATAAAAAGTATTGGGGCCATAACCGGTAAGCCAATTATCCTTTATCATCCTTGCTCCTGCAATCCATCGGTAGAGTCGTTCGGCAGTAGATACATCTTTTAGCTTGTAAGTAGCTACCAGATGCTCGTTAAAATCTTTATGAAAAATAGTGGTCTTATAGTCATGAGCATAAAGCAAATAACGGTCACCGCTTTTAAACCAAAAGAAGGAAGTAATTACAACAATTAATGCAATGACATAAGCATAGATGAGCAGCCTCCGCTGTATCAGCCAATATGTAAACATTCCTGCCAGTAATGCCAGCCAGGCCCCTCTTGCATACGAAAAGAAAAGAGCAATCAAAACGACTACCAATGCAGCACCGGTCAATAACCGGAGATGCTGTTTTTTAGTCAGATGATAAAAAGCAATTAGTACCGGCACAAAACATACCAGCATGGCTGAGTAGTTTACATGATTGCGGAAAAAAGGTGTCAATGCATCATTGATACCGGCAAAACTGAAGCCATACAAATAATGCCTGTACAACGACACCAATGTAACCACCAGCATAGCTGCTGTTAACAAGAGTATTGCTGAAACAAACAACTGCTTTTTCCTGAACACTATTAATGAAGCCAGTACAAAAGCACCGATATACCAGCTCTTGGCTAAAAGATATTTTACCGAAATTATTTTATCTGAGGAAAAAGCAACTGTAACTATTGTCCATAGTAAAAGCAGAAACAAAAAGAGCAGCAGCGGATGTTGTATATGCTTTTTAGATATAGCTTCCGGTTTGTAAATCCAATAAGCCAGGAACAGGAACGAAGTAAGCAGCATCAACGGTTCATCAGGAAGGTCTGTGCCCAGCCCGGAAGTAAAATTATACTCCATCGAAAAGGGCAGTGAAACAAGCAGCAGGAAAAAAATCAGTTCTTTGTATTGCCAGCCGGTATACAACAACAAAAAAAGAAAAGGAGCCGCTGCAATTAAATAATTACCCGTATAAACCGAAAAGCCTGCAGCTATAAGAAACAGTGCAGCCAGGCCGGTAAAAAGAATATTCCTGGTATGAAAAACACTGTTCACTGACCGGCTGGTTTTTTTCTTTCCAGCACCAGTGCTGCGAGGAGTGAGAAAATAAATGCCAAAACAGCCGTTGCCACAAGTAGTTGAACTGTTTTAGGTTGATCGGGCCACGCCGCAGCTTTTGCTTTTTCTACTGTGATGAGTACCGGTGGTTTAGTGTCAACCATCAACTGGTATTCACCAATTAGTTTTTCATATTGGCTGATCTGCTCCTTTTGTTGATTGCTATTCTCAACTGAATTTGTTCTGCTGTCTGCCATCTGCTGCAATTTTTCCTTTCTGCTTATCAATCCCTGCAAGGTGGCAAGGTTACCTGCATTCTGAAGATCCTGATGAATGGCTTTCAGTTTCTCCATAATGGCATTGGCCAGTTGAGGAGCAAGGTTTTTGTCAGTATCCCATGTTTTTACTTTCAGCTCGCCATATTCACTCTTCATCACTTTTGTATTCTTCTTCAGCAACGAAGCGGCTTTATTGCGGGCAGCTTCCCCTTTTTCCTGCATCTTATAATGATCAAACAAATTGAACTGATCTGTAACAGCGAGGTAAACAGTATCCAGCCTGGCAGTACCAACAATCATATCCAGGTCATCCGGTGTGCCAAGTGCAGAATATAGTGCCTGGATGTTTTCATTAAAGATCTTTGATCTGTCAGCTGCAAAGGAACTGGCCGGCACTGCCGTAGCCACCGAAAGGTATTTTTTGGGTTTCAGGTAAGAAACTGTTCCTACTACCAGCATGGAGGCAATTATTACTGCCAGCATTTGCTTCCACCAATGTTTGAAAAGATCAGGTATATCAGGCATGAAAAATTATTTTATTGATTTTGCTGAAGATACAGCTTCCATTTACGTAAGGAGAAAAGACCGGCAGCCATTGTCAATGCTATTACAACCATAACTGATCCTGCCAATAAAAGCCATTGGTTGATATCCGCTTTTTCCCCGGCATAAAAATAGCCCGCCAGCACTGCTGCTATAAAAGTATAGATTAAGAGGGAGCGGAGATTCAAACCCAGCCTTGATTTTTGAGATGTAAAAAGCATACAGGCAATACCGCACAATCCATGGCTGATAACCGCTGCTATACAGCAACCCTTTGCGCCCAGGGAAGGTATCAGCAGTATATTCAAAATGACATTTACTACCAGCGAAGCCAGCACTATCACACAAAATGAACCGATATTTCCCGTAGCCGTCATTATTGTCCCATACACCTGCACCAATGAATAACCGATCAGCGCAGGTAGGCACCATTGCAATACGGTTGAAACATAAGGATCAGCTGAGTGATATAATATTGCCTGTACAAAATCTGCGAGGAAGAAAACAGTAACTGATACAGCTATAGAAAACACCAGCAACAGATGACGGCTATTGTTCACTACCGCTCCGGTTACGGGTCCGTTATTTTGATGACGGGCCACAAAAGGCAATAAAAAAGAAGCCGTCAGGTACCCGATCATATTACCGGCATCAAGCAGCCGGTACGCAGCTGCATACACTCCCGCCTGCCGGGCACCATCAGGGTGCATTCTTTCCAGCATAAAACCATCCAGGCGGTTATGGGCCGACATTAATAATACAACCAATGCAAAGGGTAGTGCCTGCCGGAGTATTGACCGGTTAATAGCCGGACTTTTGGTGCTGGACAATCCTGCTTTCTTAAACACAAGAACTGCTGCGGTCAATACAGCTGCAGCGCTGCACAAAACCTGTATCCATAAAAAACTATGAATGGTCATGCTTCCTGTGACGGAAGGCCACAAAAAAAATCCGCCACATATGATTATCATCAGCCCTTTATCCAAAATAGACAACCAGGCATCGGTACGGAACAATTGTTTAGCGGTTATTATTCCCCGCAGGAATACAAATAAAGAAGTAAGCGACTGAATAATTACAACAGCAATCAGTATTTCCCAATGACCAACACCTGTAAACCATCCTGCCAATATTACTACTGCAGCATACAAGAGAACAAAAAGAAGTTTTATATAAATAAATTTTCCGGCAATAGCATTAAATCCGCCTGGTTGCGATGCCAGCTGACGATTAAAAAAACCGGTAAATCCCCAGTCGAGTAAAAAGCTGAAAACAATGGAGAAGTTCAGGAGAGAGAAATAGGTTCCGTAAACAGACAGGCCCACCACATTCTGCACCTGCCTGTCTATCCCGAATATCCAAACCGGCTTGATAAGGATATTCAGGAGTAAAAGCAGTCCTAAGGAAGAATAAAAATGGCGGGACTCTTTCATACGTAAACGGAAAATCAGATCACCTTCACATTTCTGCTAAAGCTCTCTTCCAGTGAAATAAACGTTTCTGTTCGTTCAATTCCTTTGATCTTCTGCAGCTGGTCATGCAATACCCAGCGCAGCTGTGTGATATCTTTACAAACAATTTCAGCAAACATGCTGTAATTTCCTGTTGTATAATTCAGGCGGACGATCTCCGGTATCTTTTGCAGCTCTTTGGCCACCGAATCATAAAGAGAACTTTCTTTCAGGTAGATACCGATAAAGGCAATCACATCATATCCGAGCTGCTTCAGGTCTGCTTTCAACCTTGTACCTTTAACCACTCCGGCTTCCTGTAGTTTTTTGATGCGGACATGGATAGTACCCCCGGAAACAAAGAGTTTTTTACCCAGATCAGCATAAGACATCTCTGCATTCTCCATCATATAATGGATGATCTGCAGGTCCAGTTTGTCCAAATTCAATTTTGCCGCCATTTTGTCTATTGATTTTGAAAATTATTCACAATAATAAAATATTATTTGAATAATATATAAATTTTTAAAATAATTATTGAAAAATTTGGAATGAAAAGGCAATCCGGCCTACATTTGTTCTATCAAGTTCTTTAAAACACACTGTGGGGTGATGAAATTGCGAAAGCATGGCAGACATGCCCTCTTGTCTCGGGGGTGAGGATAACAGGATAAACGTTGCATAACGCCGATCCGCCGACGGGCGGACCGACTGGGGTTGACCACCAGTAGGTTGAGAGTAGCTCTCTCTATTCATTTGTGCAACAGCTAACTGCCTCGTGGAGGTTCGAACCCTCCCCCTACAGCTAAAAGCCTTCTCTTAACCAGGGAAGGCTTTTTCTTTTATATCAATTAATGAAAACTATGACATCAGGCCCGGGCAGCTAACTGCTCCGTGCCCCGACGAACAGTCGGGGCCACTACAGCTAAAAGCCTTCTCTTTACCAGGGAAGGCTTTTTCTTTTATGTCAATTAATGAAAACTAATACTTAAAGAGCCTTTTTACTTCGCTTCACTTTATCATTATCCCGGTTATTGCCATCCCTCAGAAATAACCGAAATTTAGTGCATGAAAAAACTAACCCTGCTTATCCTTTCAGCCCTGCTGATCAACACCGCTCATTCACAAAAAGACAAGGTTTACTCTTCCCTGGAAGATGCCCTTCAAAATCCTGCTGAAGTATATATTCTTTCGCTGGCAGATAAAAAACTGTCTTCTGTTCCGGCTGATGTTTTCAAATTCCCGAACCTGGTTACCCTCGACCTGTCATACAATAAGATTTCGAGCCTGCCGGAAAACATTACGCAACTAAAGTCTCTGACAGAAATGAACCTCAGCGGCAATAAGCTGGGCAATCTTCCTGCAGCAGTAACAAAAATGACAAGCCTCACCGAACTGGACCTCAGCGACAACAATCTCTCTGCACTTCCCGCCAGTTTTTCCAATCTTACCAGCTTAAAGGTGCTTTACTTAACCAATAACAAATTCAAAGCAATACCCGATGCCATTTTTAAGCTGAGCTCATTGACTGAATTGTATATCTATGGCAATATGCTGGCTTCACTGACGGAGAGTATTGGAAAATTAACCAACCTCGCCGAACTGGGCCTCGGCGGCAACTTGCTATTCGCTCTTCCTGAATCAATCACCCAATTAAAGCGGCTGAAATACCTGGCTCTTTCCTACAACAAGTTTATGACACTTCCAGCTTCTATCACCAGCCTGCCTAACCTCACAGTGCTTGACCTGAACAACAACAAACTGCTGGAACTGCCGCAAGACATCGGAAAACTCAACGCCCTGCAGGAATTATACCTTGCTTCCAACAAACTGAAAACATTGCCGGAGAGTATTACGCAACTGCAAAACCTGCAAACCATCAACCTGCGGGATAATTCCAGTCTTAAACTTACTGATACACAAAAAACATTTATCGAAGACAAGAAACTGCATACGCCTTAGAACAGTTCTCTACAGTTGTCAAAAATCAGGTGTTTAGAACAGCACCGGTTTTACCTTTGCGGATATAAGTGATTACGTATGAAAAAAATTATTATAGCCCTGCTCATTATATCATGCAGCACTGTTAATGCACAGGATCAAACAGTAAAAGCCCTGCAAAACGAAGCCGGGAAAGCAATCAAAAAAGATGCTGCTGATACCAGCAAAAAGAACTGGAAAAAGGGCGGCATTTATAGTTTAAATATTTCACAGGGTTCATTGAGTAACTGGGCCGCCGGCGGTGATGATTTTTCTTTATCCGTTAACTCCTTACTCAGTCTTTATGCTTTTTATAAAAAAGATAAAAACAGTTGGGATAATACATTTGACTTTAACCTGGGTTATGTAAACACCACCAGCCTGGGCAGCCGTAAAAATGATGACCGCTTCGACCTGCTTTCCAAATATGGTTATGCTTTGAATCCCAAGCTCAACCTTTCTGCTTTATTCAACCTGCGTTCGCAGTTTTTCAAAGGCTATACCTATGCCAATAATGTACCCACCTACTCCTCTACTTTCATGGCGCCGGGATATCTTTTGCTGAGTGCCGGTCTTGATTATAAGCCTACGAAAAATCTTTCTATCTTCTTTTCACCTCTTACTGCCCGTTGGGTGATCGTCAGGGATACGGCGCTTTCCAATAAAGGAGCCTATGGTGTTACCCCCGGTAAAAAGACAAACCTGGAGCTGGGTGCTTTTGCTACCATCAATTACCTGAAAGAAATCAGCAAGAACATCACTTATAAAGGAAGGTTGGACCTTTTCTCCAACTATCGGCATAACCCGGAGAATATTGATGTATTCATGTCCAACATCCTGAATGCAAAACTCGGCAAAGTATTATCCGTTTCATGGAGCCTGGATATGATCTATGATGATGATGTAAAATTGTTCGGCACCAATAAGAACAGACCCGCCTTGCAGTTAAAATCATTGGTGGGTATTGGCCTGTTGCTGAAGTTCTAAGTGTTTATACATATATAAAAACCACATTCATGCACAAACGAATGTGGTTTTTCTTTTATACAAACACTCATTCGTACCGTTGGTGTTTTAACTTTTCCTATAAAATAAAAAATCTGTTCTCCGGTTTATTGGCCGGTATATCTTTGCGGCACCCTGCTGAAGACTACCATCCATTCAACCACTATTACTGAATAAACCGGACTATTTCTCATGACAAGGCTCATTCTGTTTTATTGTTTGATCAGTTTATCAACTGCTGCAACAGCACAAGATGCTATTATTAAAAAATTGCAGGCCGAATCGTTGCGCCAGGTAAAGAAGGACGTTCCTGATACCGCCTGGAACTGGAGAACCGGCGGTGCCTTTGGCATCAATGTAGGCCAGGGCAGCCAGAGCAACTGGGCCGCAGGTGGTGATGATTTCTCTTTCACCCTTAACACATCGCTGCGATTATTTGCTTTCTACAAACAAAACAATCACAGTTGGGATAATACCTTCGATGTAAACTTTGGCTATATCAACACCACCAGTCTCGGTGGCCGCAAGAATGATGACCGTTTTGATTTTTTGACCAAGTATGGTTTGGCGCTGAATAAAAAACTAAACCTTGCCACACTAGCCAACTTCCGTTCACAGTTTTTGAAAGGTTATACCTATCCCAATAATGTAAAAACATTTGCCTCTGCATTTCTTTCACCGGCTTATTTGATTGCCAGCCAGGGACTGGATTATAAACCAGCAAAAGAATTATCCATCTTTCTCTCACCCGTCACTTCCCGCTGGGTGTTTGTAAGAGACAGTGTATTATCTGCCAAAGGTGAGTATGGTGTAAAACAACATACACATAGCATCAACCAGAATGGCGCTTTTGCTACCATCAGTTACCAGAAAGCATTCAATAAATATATTTCGTACAAAAGCAGGCTGGATCTTTTCTCCAATTACAAAAAAGACCCGCAGAATGTCGACATCTTCATGACGAATACTTTCTCTGCCAAAGTAGCGAAGATCATTGCCTTTACCTGGAACGTAGATATGATCTATGATGATGATGTAAGGCTTTTTGGCGAAGAAGGTTCCTCCCCCGGTTTGCAGTTCAAATCAGTAGTGGCAGTCGGGCTGCAGGTAAAAATTTAAGTTACCTTTGGCCGCCATGGGCCAAAAAAAATTACAACGTTTCGCAGAGCTGGAAACTTTTTCCAACGTACTACAATTTCCCAAAGACATAAAAGGAAAATGGAAGACTGTTTTTCATAATGATCATCCCATCACACTGGAGCTGGCCTGCGGCAAAGGTGAATATGCTGTCGGTCTTGGCCGCCTCTATCCGCAGCGCAATTTTATTGGCATCGACCTGAAAGGAAACCGCATCTGGGTAGGGGCCAAAAAAGCTTTGCAGGAAAATTTAAGCAATGTTGCTTTTCTGCGTACCCAGATAGACCAGGTGACTGAATATTTTGATGCAAAGGAAGTTGCAGAAATATGGATCACCTTTCCTGACCCGCAACTGCGTTTATCCAAAGCCAAAAAAAGGCTTACGCATCCAAAATTTCTCCGCCTCTATCAACAATTCCTGGCTCCCGGTGGTTTAATACACTTAAAGACGGACAGCCCGGACCTCTACCGCTTTACCAAACTGGTGATTGAACTGTACGGGTGCCCGCTGCACACTGATATGGATGATGTATTTAACAACGAAACTGTCAGCGAAGAATTGAAAATAAAAACACATTACGAATCACTGGATATTGCCGGCAGCAACCGCATCCACTACCTCTGTTTTTCATTGCCGGATGATTTGGGCAATAAAGAAAAAGACCTGGCATTGAAAGAAAAGCTGCAAGCTCATGAAGGATCTCATTGAAGGCATACATTATTACATTAATGAAGATGGATTGATCGTACTCACCGAAAAATACCATCTGGAAAAAGGCTATTGCTGCGGCAATGGATGCAGGCATTGTCCTTTTGAATATGAGAATGTACCCGAGCCGCGGCGAAGTGAATTATTAGAGCAGCAAAATTCAAAAGAGAAGTAGTTTCCCGCTAAACCACGGAGTGACACAGAGATTTTAATGATAGCTGCCTGCGGCAGATATATTGTACACAGATGAACGCAGATATGCGCAGATAGATAACTTTAAGTAACTAACTATTGATTCTTTGTTTTAAAAAATCATCTGTGTTTATTTGTGTTCATCCGTGTACAAAAAAATCCGCTTTAGCGGAAGCCCTCATCGCTTTCCTTGCTAACCTCTCTTCTAAAATCATCTATGTTTATTTGTGTTCATCTGTGTACAAAAAAATCCGCTTTAGCGGAAGCCTTCATCGCATTCCTTGTTAACCTCTCTTCTAAAATCATCTGTGTTTATTTGTGTTCATCTGTGTACAAAAAATCCGCTTTAGCGGAATCCCTCATCACATCCGTGGCCAACCTTTCCCATTTTTCTCAAAAAACTTTGTGACCTTAGCACCTCCGTGGGAAACAACAAACTATGCCTCCAAAAAAGAAACCAGCCTCCGAAAAAATAAAATCAGTGAAACCCTCCGGCAGCAGGGATGAAAATTTCTTTTCCCTTGTCTACGAAGTAGCCCGGCAAATTCCCAAAGGAAGAGTAACATCCTACGGCGCCATCGCCGCCTGCCTCGGCACCAAATCATCCGCCCGCATGGTAGGCTGGGCCATGAACGGTTGTCACCGGGTGAGGCCCAAAGTACCGGCACATCGTGTTGTGAACCGCAATGGCATGCTCACCGGCAAACATCATTTCTCGCCTCCCGGTCTCATGGAGCAATTATTAAAAAAAGAAGGCATCAACGTAAAGAATGACCAGGTCGTCAATTTCAAAACCCTGTTCTGGGACCCGGTACAGGAATTAGGTCTCTGATCCATTGTACCTTTAGCCAACAATGGCATGGTTTTTTTAACCAGCCTGCTACAGACCAGCCACATGCTAAAAGCCAACCGCTCCATACTTCCCCGGGTATCGCCCATCAAAAGGCACCAGCGAAAAGTGATACTCGGCATCGCACTGCTCTGGACCATTATCGACTTCATCTTCTTCATGTGGCAAAAGTTCATCGGTGTGCTGCCCGACAAATACTACAAGCCCGATATCAATTTCACCAAAGAAGTATTGGTGCGGGAAGTGAGTGTCTTCATCATCAGTCTTTTCATCGGTTACTTTTTGGTATATGTGCTGCGCAATTACCTGCGCAAATCTTCCCTCTGGGTGAACCTGCTGGTAAAAACGCTGCTGCTCGTCATCGTAGCCTTTGTTATGACCTTCTTTGTCTACATCACCTACGAGTGGCTCATAGCCGGACGCAGCCTCG
>JBGARY010000045.1:0-20067 GCA_044229985.1 Chitinophagaceae bacterium | reverse complement strand
ATTCCGTAAAAGCTTTCAATACCAACTCCCCATTGGTGCAGGCCCTGATGCGTGGCACCACACTAACTGATCATGTATTGGTAATCGTACAGCTTTCCGGTGGTAATGATGGATTGAACATGGTGATACCGGTGGCAGATTACTCCCGGTATTTCAATGCAAGAAGTAATGTGGCCATCCCCGAAGCAAGGGTGTTGCCTATTGCCGGGGTAAGCGGTACAGGTATTCATCCTTCAATGACGGGATTACAATCTTTATTCAATGAGGGGAAAGCAAAAGTTATCCAGGCCGTTGGCTATCCTGCACCCAATTTTTCACATTTCCGTGCTACTGATATCTGGATGAGTGCATCAAACAGTACACAAGAAGTATATAGCGGATGGGCAGGCCGTTATTTGAATTATGAGTATCCCAACTTTCCCAACGGATATCCTAATACAGACATGCCTGATCCGCTGGCGATCCAGATCGGATCTACTACATCACTGACCACACAGGGCCCTTCAGTGAACATGGGGATGAGTATTACCAATCCTACCACATTTTATAACCTGGTGAGTGGAACTACAGATCCGGCTCCGGATACACCGGCAGGGAAAGAATTGAAATTTATCCGGCAGGTAAATCAGCAAACGCAAAAATATTCATCTGTTATCAGGGCAGCTGCCAATGCTGTTACACAGCAGGCAACTTATCCAACTAATAATTCGCTGGCCGATCAGTTAAAGATCGTTGCCCGTTTGGTAAAAGGTGGATTAAGAACAAGAGTTTACATGGTAAGCTTTGGCGGTTTT
Organism: Chitinophagaceae bacterium; assembly: GCA_044229985.1. Taxonomy (GTDB): domain Bacteria; phylum Bacteroidota; class Bacteroidia; order Chitinophagales; family Chitinophagaceae; genus JJ008. The sequence continues at coordinate 19,273 of JBGARY010000045.1, read as the reverse complement.
GATACACATTCTGTGCAGGTAAATGCGGCTGATACCACCACCGGAGCTCATGCTACGTTGCTGCAAAGGGTTTCTGATGCCATCAAAGCTTTCCAGGATGATCTTAAGTTTTTGGGAGTAGAAGAAAGGGTGATTGGTATGACGTATAGCGAATTTGGTCGTCGCATCAAGTCCAACTCAAGTGTGGGAACAGATCATGGTGCTGCAGCTCCTATGTTCTTATTTGGCAGCAGTGTAGAAGCTGGCATGTTGGGTGTAAACCCGACAATTCCGGCCAGTGCATCAGTCAATGATAATATTCCGATGCAGTACGATTTCAGAAGTATCTATTCGACTATTTTGGAAAAATGGTTCTGCCTGGATAAGACAATAGTGGAGTCATTGTTCCCTCCCAACATCAACACACAATTGCAAACCCTTCCGTTGCTAAAGGCAGGTGTATGCAGTGGTGTTATGCCGCCGCCACCTCCTGACCCGACAGATGTAATTGTTACCAACTATCCCAATCCTTTTACAACGAGCACAACAATCAAATTCAAAACAGAGGGGGGCCATACCCTGATACAGATTATTGACACCTTAGGCCGTGTGCTGAAAGTGCTGGTAGACAGGGATTACCCAACTGCTGGAATTTATACGGTGAATTTTGATGCGGAAGGATTAGCACATGGTATTTATTATGCCCGTTTCCAAAATGGTGTTACCCAGCAGGTGAGGGCCATGTTGAAAGTGAGATGATTTGACTTTTAATACAATTAATAATAAAGGCCGGATCATCCGGCCTTTTGCTTTACATTTAATTTCTTTTAATCACTTTGCCGGTGCCCGGCATTTACCCAGTCAACAATTTTTTGTTTGTCAGGGTTAGTGAGCGGTGCATTCGGTGCCTGCGGCATTTGTGATGGATTAGCATCTACTGCCCTGGCCTTAATGCGGTCCCAGCTGGCAACAATGCTTGCATCGGTATCAAAGTTCTTTCCACCTTCATTACCGCCATTTCGGTGGCAAGGGCCGCAATAACCGACAATGATCTGTTTTACCAATGCATACTTAGGCCCATAATTCAGAATACTGATTTGTGCTGTATCTGTACAGCCGTTCTGATTTTTTACCGTTACTACATAATCACCCGGGGCAAGGTTATTAAAAATAGGAGCGGCCTGGTAAGAACCATTATTTAGTTTATAAGTGATGGTATCCCCAACGGGATAATTAATAGTAATGCTTCCGTTATTAGATGTTCCGATAGACTCTGTCTTGAAATATTGAACATCGTAAGTAATACCAATACAAGGGTCGGGTGGTGCGGGGCTGTCTTTTTTTGAACAGCCTGGTATTACTAAAAAGATAATCAATGTCAGAAAAAAGGCAGGGTAGCGGTATAGCAAATTGGTTTGGTACATAAGCTAATTTAATACAAATAAACAATCAGGAGAAGAGAGCAGTCATCAGACTGGTGAATCGCTTCAAAGATTAAACCAAAGGAGCAGCACCAGTATTTTTTCAGAAAAATGCGTAATAACCGGGTTGATAAATTGAATCATTGTTGCAAATAATTAAAATTCCCTAATTTCGCAGCTGTGAACAGGCTAGGAAATACAGGGTTAAGGAAGGCCATAGCTGCAATTTTCATTGCTGCTTTGGTATTTGTGTATGCCGAAAAGCTTTTACATAAGCATGAATGCACTGTTATTCATAAAACTGACCAGGCTTCATTAACCCGGAATTTTGATTACGCAACATGTACTCTTTGTGATTTTCAGCCTGTACCGGTTTCTGTAGTGCCGGATATATTTGAATGCTCGGTTCCTGTCAAGTTTGTATTTAATACCTTCTATCCGGTTAAAGAAACATACTACTCCTGCATTGCTACCAGAATAACCGGAAGAGATCCACCTTCTGCCTGATATCCCTTTTCATCCATCACTCAGTGTATTAGCAATCATTTTTAATCCTTAACCGGTCTTTGGCCGGTTGCGTAATTAATTTATTGAAATGAAAAAGAATCTGTGGCTATTTATATTAATCTCTCTCTTTGGGTTCAAATCGGTTGGCCAGTCAGGCTTTACAGCAATTTCACCTGAAGCAAAAGCAAGCAAAACCGCTAATGTTACTTTATCTGGTAAAATTACCGATGCTAAAACAGGGGAGCCATTAGCAGGAGCATCCGTATATCTTGCCGATGACAGAATCGGCACTTATGCTGATGCAAATGGAAAATATCTCTTGGCGAACATTCCCTTTGGGCATCATGTAATGGAAGTTTCATATACCGGTTACACAACAATGGTGGAGCATATTCAACTGACGGCCGATACAGAAAAGAATTTTGCTTTATCGGCCATGATTATGGAAAACCAGGGAGTAGTGGTAACGGGTGTTGCCGGCGCCACCAGCATTAGAAAAATACCAGTGCCTGTAAATTCAATTCGCCGTTCTGCATTACTACAACTTCCCTCTTCGAATATTATTGATGCGTTAACGCATATACCCGGTGTTTCCCAATTATCTACTGGTCCGGCTATATCCAAACCTTTTATACGGGGCCTTGGCTACAACAGGGTTGTAACTATCAGTGACGGAGTAAGACAGGAAGGCCAACAGTGGGGTGATGAACATGGACTCGAAATTGATGAAATGAGTGTAACAAGAGCAGAAGTTGTAAAGGGACCAGCTTCATTGATGTACGGTAGTGATGCATTGGCAGGTGTAATACAATTTATATCAAATACACCCGTTGCCAGTGGTACGTACAAGGGCAATGTATTGATGAATTATCAAAGTAATAACGGGTTATTAGCGGCTAATGCCAGTCTTGCCGGCAACAATAATGGATTCAACTGGAATATTAACGGTACTTATAAATCAGCCGGTGATTACCGCAACCAATATGATGGCAAAGTGCTTAACTCAAGGTTCAATGAGAAAAATTTTGGTGGATATGTCGGGTTGAATAAAAGCTGGGGTTACAGTCATCTTATTTTCAGTCATTTTAATCAGCAACTGGGCGTAGTGGAAGGAGACAGGGATGATGCAACCGGTGAGTTTATCCTGTTTGGCGGTTCGCCACTGGAGAGAATTGCAACTAAGCAGGACCTTGATTCAAGGAAAGTATTTGCACCTAATCAACGGGTGCAGCATAATAAGATTGTAAGTGATAACAATTTTGCCATTAAAAAAAGCAGGCTGAAAATCAACCTGGCTTATCAGAATAATCTTCGCAAGGAATTTGGGAATCCGGAAGATCCTGAGGAGGAGGAATTATTCTTTGACCTGAAAACACTGAACTATACGCTTCACTGGCAACTGCCGGTCAAAGAATGGCACACAACCCTTGGTGTAAATGGTATGCGGCAAACTAACCAGAATAAAGGCGAGGAAGTATTGATACCCGAGTATAACCTGTTTGATGTTGGCGGATTTGTTTACACACAGCGCTTTTTCAAAAAAGGAACATTGAGCGGTGGTCTTCGATTTGACAGCCGTTCCATCGATTCCAAGCCTTTCATGGAAGGAACAGAAGAAAAATTTTCTGCCTTTACCCGTAATTTTTCCAATATATCAGGAAGCATAGGTGTAAGTTATGAGCCGGTGGATTTTGTAACCGTGAAAGCCAATATTGCCCGTGGCTTCAGGGCGCCAACCCTGGCAGAACTGGCCAGCAATGGTACACATGAGGGAACAAACCGGTATGAGTACGGCGAATTGAACCTGAAATCAGAAACCAGCCTTCAACTGGACGGTGGAGTAGAGGTGAACTATGAACACATTAGTTTAGGTGTTTCTGCATTTTTTAACCGGATGAAAGATTTTATTTTCTATCAGAAATTATTATCAGCAGCCGGTGGCGATTCTATTGTGCTTGTGGATGGGGAAGAGAATATTGCATTTCGTTTCAACCAGCATAATGCAAAGTTGTACGGTCTTGAGCTCAATATTGATTTTCATCCCCATCCGCTTGACTGGCTGCATTTTGAGAATAATTTTTCCTTCGTTCGGGGCAGGTTTGATGAAAGGGTAGATGGCTTTAAAACCGGCAGCGATAATTTACCATTGATCCCAGCACCAAGATGGAATGGAGAACTAAGGGCTGATTTTAAAAAGGCGGGAAAGTTTTTACAGAACCTGTATGCAAGGTTTGAGGTGGACAAAACATTCAGGCAGGATAACCATTTTACAGGATTTGATACAGAAACCGCTACGGATGGGTTTACCTTGCTAAATGCAGGAGTGGGTGCTAATATTACCGGTAAAAAGAACAATGTATTATTCAGCTTGCATTTGGGTGTAACTAATATAGGCGACGTGGCCTATCAAAATCACCTGAGCAGGTTAAAATATACAGCAGAAAATAATGTTACAGGCCGGGCAGGTGTGTTTAATATGGGCCGCAACTTCTCTGTCAAGCTGAATGTTCCTTTGGATTTTTCAATAAAGTAACTGAGATCAGTAGATAATCTAAACCCCGTCATAACTGTGACGGGGTTTCTTTTTTAAAAACTAACTTGCGGTATGGAAATATCGTTTAATACTCCTGCCTTACTTTTTCCTGCCATCAGTTTATTACTGCTTGCTTATACTAATAGATTTCTGGCTTTGGCCAGCCTGGTAAGAAAGCTGCATGATGAATATGAAAAGGGAAAAGGAAATCATATTGTGATCAAGCAGATACATAGCCTGCGATACCGCCTGCGCCTGGTTAGGTATATGCAGACTCTTGGAGTGTTTAGTTTTGTCTGCTCCGTTCTCACCATGTACAGCATATACAGTGAATGGGTCGTAGTTTCCCGCTATGTTTTCGCCACAGCCTTACTAAGCTTGTTGATCTCACTGGTCATATCCCTTATTGAGATTACCCAGAGTACCAAGGCCCTTGAGCTAGAGCTCAGTGATATAGAGGAGCCTGAAAAATCAGGGTTTCTCTCCGGCTTAATTTCTGGTGGCAATGAGAAAAAAGATTAATACATTTATGCAATGCTGAAACCAGGGATACAGAAATTATTAGGCCTTGCGATTCTGTTCTCATTTGCTGCCTGTTCCAAAAACGGATCAGGCAGTGATGACGATAGTAATCACCTGTTTTCGGCTAATGATAAAACGCCGCCGGAGATTTTGATTTTTACTCCATCAGCAGGTCAGGTTTTCAGCAATGGAAATAGCATCAATATAACAGGAAGAATAACTGATGATCTTGGTCTCTACCGGGGTACTATCAAAATAGTAAATGACGCTAATGGTAATACGGTAATGTCACAGTCGTATGAAATACACGGTCTTCGCCTGTATAATTTCAATATCAATCACCCGGTTTCAGTTACAACATCTTCAGACTATACTGTAACAGTCAGCTTCGAGGATCATGGAGCCAACGCAGCTAATAAATCTGTCGTGGTAAAAGTAAATCCCTGATGAGTCACAATGACTGCATCACTTTTAGTAAGCTTTCCCAATTACCACCATTATAAACATCTTTCAAACCCTTTGCTTTCAGGGCTTGAACAGCTTTACCGCTTCTCTCTCCTGAATTACAACAAAGGATGACGGGTCTTTTTGCTTCTTTAAGACGGTCAGCACTGGCTTTTATTCTATCTACGGGGATGTTAAATGCATCAGGAACATGTCCCCGGTCGTATTCGGTTCCTGTTCGTACGTCTATAATAATGGCGCCTTTGCGTAAAGCATTTTTAATTTTACCGGATCCGAATCCTAAGAAAGATAAAAGTCCCATAATTAAGCGATAGCGATTTTATTTTTCCGTTCTCCGATTTGCTGACGCCACATGGCATAATACAGTCCCTTTTCGGCCAACAGGTTTTCATGACTACCTGTTTCCACCACATCTCCTTTTTCTAATACATATATCCTGTCGGCATGCATAATGGTACTAAGCCTGTGCGCAATTAAGATAGTGATCTGCTTACCGTTTTTAGAAATATCTCTGATAGTATCAGTTATTTCTTCCTCCGTTAATGAATCCAGCGCAGATGTTGCCTCATCAAATAAAAGCAGTTTAGGCTTACGAAGCAGTGCCCTTGCAATTGATAAACGCTGCTTTTCGCCGCCTGAGAGTTTAAGGCCACCTTCGCCGATCATGGTTTCTAATCCTTTTTCGGCTCTTGCTAATAAATTCTGGCAGGCAGCTTTGTATAGCACATCCTGCAATTCCTCATCAGTTGCTTCAGGATTTACAAACAAAAGATTTTCTTTTATAGTACCAGAAAATAACTGTGTATCCTGTGTAACAAACCCTATCTGGTTGCGCAGGTCTTCAAAGTCAATATTATTCTCATCCATGCCATTATATAAAATACTTCCTTCCTGCGGACGGTATAGTCCTACCAGCAGTTTCATCAATGTTGTTTTACCTGAACCCGATGGCCCGACAAATGCTATTGTCTCGCCGGTATTTACTTTAAAACTGATATCGTTGATGGCATTTTGATTGGCCGATTGATGTTTGAAGGCCACATGATCAAATTCAAGTGTCTGGATCTCACCAAGATGTTTTGGATTAGCCGCTTTTGGTTCCGGCGCTTTCTTCATCAGGTTGGCGAAATTTTCTAAGGAAGCCTGTGCTTCACGATACGTAAGAATAATATTACCGATTTCCTGCAGCGGACCAAATACGAAAAAGGAAAAAATCTGCATGGTCACCAGTTGCCCTGCATCCATTTCACCACGAAAGATGAGCCAGAGCAGCATAAACAGAATGATCTGCCTGAGTGTATTCACAAATGTGCCTTGTACAAAGCTGATACTACGGATACGTTTTACTTTGGTCAGTTCAAGCCCCAGTATTTTGAAAGTATTTTTATTCAGCCGTGAAACTTCCTGTTGTGTCAGTCCAAGACTTTTTACCAGTTCAATATTTCGTAGTGATTCGGTGGTTGCTCCCGCTAATGCCGTGGTTTGTCCGACAATTTTTTTCTGAATGGTCTTTACTTTTTTACTAAGCAGGTTGGAAATGATCGTTAAAAGGAAGATGCCGCCAAAATAGATGAGTGGCAACCTCCAGTCAATTCGAAATGCGTAAACAGCCACGAAAAAAATACCTACGATTACCGGAAAAAGTATATTGATAAAAGAGGAAACAAATTTTTCCGTATCGATTCTCACCTTCTGCAGTACACTTAGTGTTTCACCGCTGCGGGCATCTTCAAACTCCTGGTAGGGGAGTTTCATGGCATGCTGTAATCCTTCCGTGAAAACGGTAGCGCCAAATTTTTGGGTAATAAGGTTCAGAAAATAATCCTGGAAGGCTTTAGCGATACGGCTGATCATAGCTACGGAGATAGAAGCGATCAGTAGTGCTGCCACACCATAATGAGGATTTTCTTTAAATGACCAGAAGAATCTGTCAACATCGTATTCGTTCTTATTATTGGCAAAATGATTAGCCAGGTTCACCAGTTTACCAAAGATGATCGGATCTACCAGGGAGAAACCAATATTGACCGCGGCGAGAAACAATACCAACGCCACCAGCCATTTATAAGGCCTCAGGTAATGCAACAAAATTTTCATATTATCAGTTGAGGTGAAAGCGAAAGAATCTCAATGTGCAAACATCGTACAAGTTCGGGAAAAATGCCAATATAGCAGTGAGCCATGAAATCATTCATCGAAAATCAAGAGGTGAAAATGAATTCAGAGTGACTAATAACTCCAGACTCTTGAATCTGCTTTTACCCCGCCCAACCTTCCCGGTCAAGGCTTCTGTATTGAATGGCTTCTGCCAAATGTTCCGGCTTTATATCGTTGCTGCCGGCAAGATCAGCAATGGTTCTGGACACTTTCAAAATACGGTCATAAGCCCTTGCGGACAGGTTCAGTTTTTCCATTGCCGCTTTCAGCAGGTTAGCACCTACCTGGCTGATGACACATATTTCTTTCAGCATTTTGCTGCTCATTTGTGCATTGCAGTAAATACCGGGATTGTCCTTATATCGTTCTCCCTGCATTTCTCTTGCAGTCATTACTCTTTCCCTGATGCTGCTTGAATTTTCCTGAGGTTTAATTGCCGACAATTCACTGAAAGCAACCGGTGTTACTTCCACATGCAGATCAATACGGTCGAGCAGAGGTCCCGAAATCTTATTCAGGTATTTCTGTACAGTGCCGGGTGGACAGGTGCATTCTCTGTCAGGATGATTATAAAATCCGCAGGGGCAGGGGTTCATAGATGCGATCAGCATAAAAGAGGCAGGGAAGTCAACTGCGACTTTAGCTCTCGATATTGTTACCCGTCGTTCTTCCATCGGCTGCCGCATTACTTCCAAAACGGTTCTTTTGAATTCTGGCAATTCATCTAAGAATAAAACTCCATTATGTGCCAATGAAATTTCACCGGGCTGCGGTACTCCGCCTCCACCTACCAGTGCCACATCCGAAATAGTATGATGCGGAGAACGGAATGGTCTTTTGGAAACTAATGTGGCATTCTCCGGTAATTTACCAGCAACAGAATGGATTTTGGTTGTCTCCAACGCTTCCTGCAAGGAGAGAGGTGGCAGGATTGTCGGTAGTCTTTTTGCCAGCATGGTTTTACCAGCTCCGGGTGGACCGATCAGAATTGCATTGTGTCCGCCGGCAGCTGCTATCTCCAATGCCCTCTTAATATTTTCCTGTCCCTTTACATCAGCAAAGTCAATTTCAAAATCGTATTGTGAATTAAAAAACTCTTCTCTTGTATTAACGACTACCGGTTCCAATCCTTTTTCTTCATTTTCAAAAAAGTCAATCACTTCTTTGATATGACTGACACCATACACATGAAGATTATTGACCATGCCGGCCTCTTTGGCATTTACTTTGGGAACGATCAATCCTTTAAATCCTTCTTTCCTGGCCTGAATCGCAATAGGCAGAGCTCCTTTGATGGGACGGATCTCACCATCCAGTGCCAGTTCACCCATGATGACATATTGCGAAAGCACTTCTGCTTTTTCGATTTGCTCAGATGCGCCAAGAATACCTAATGCAATGGAAAGGTCAAATGCAGTGCCGCTTTTTTTAATATCAGCCGGCGCCAGGTTTACTACTACTTTAGTTCGGGGAAATGAATAGCCATTTGTTTTGAAAGTGCTTTCTATCCGTTGCAAACTTTCTTTCACAGCATTATCAGGAAGTCCCACGATCATCGGGTCTTTTCCCTGCGTGGCGATCCAGTTCACCTCAATGGTGATGGTGATCGCTTCTACACCATATACAGCACTGCCAAATGTTTTAATAAGCATAGAGGAAAGATAGTAAAAATCGCCAATCAGCCTATTACCGGAAAGTAGTATTCTCTTCTTATTGGCGCATCACTTTAGCTTCAAATAACAAGGAAGTATTTGGATCTGGATTAATAGTAACTAGTCCGTTTCCTGTATTTAAGGTAAATGTTTCGGTCTTCTTTGTTATATAAAGTTTTTCAAACTTAGGTCTTGCCTTTCCCATGTCTAATGATAGTTCCAGCGGCAGTTCAAACGGAGCGGAATCCTGTAGCTGGCTTACCGTCAGTTCAATTTTCTGGTTACCGGGCAGGTATTTCCATTTTATTTCCAATTGCGGGTTTACCGGCCGGTGCAGCCATTGCTGGAAAAAATTATCCAGTTTTTTACCGGAATTGGTTTCAAATATTTTTTGCAGATCTTTTGTTTCAGCATTCTTGCCGGCATATTGAGCATAATAGTCCCTGATACTCTTGTGAAAAACCGAATCACCCAGTTGCCTGCGCAGCATATGCAAAACCCAGCCGCCTTTCTGGTAACTGTTTGCATTCAGCAGTCTCATATAGTCGGTGGTACTGTCCACCACCGGACGTTTGGCATATTTCACAAAGCTGAGGACCTGCTCCCTGTCTTCCTGCATCCGCTTATTCAAACTATCTGTTCCATATTTTGATTCCAGGTAAACATGAGTGAGATAGGTTGCAAAACCTTCACTCAGCCAGAAGTGGGCAAAGCTTTTTTCCGTAGCCATATTACCAAACCACTGGTGTACGATCTCATGAGCAAAAAGCCGTTCTTCAGTTCTTTCGCCGTTCACCGTATTATCAGCATAAAAGATAGCTCCGGCATTTTCCATGCCGCCAAACATGGTACTGGATTGTACATTGGCCAGTTTGGGATAAGCATAAGGGCCGATATAATTGATGAACCATTGCAGAATGTCTTTGCCAATGGCATAATCATAAAAGCCTTCATTCTTATTTTCTGTATACACCCAACTGCTGACCGGAATACAATTACTGGCAAATCCTGTATGTTGTACAGCAAAATCAGCCACACCGATCACCATTACTTTGGTTGGCAGGGGAACATTTTCTTTCCAATGGGTTAATTTCTTATCGCCGGGTAAATTTGTTTCTTCTAATTGTATGCCGTTTGATATCACCTGGTAGTGGGAGGGGGCTGTTACAATAAACTCAACCGATGCTTTATCCGATGGATCATCCACACAAGGAATCCAGTTATGGGCACGGTTAGGCCAGTTGTCGCCAAAAAAAGTTCGTTTGCCAAACTGGTTTTTAGAAATAATCAGGCCATCGGAAGGAATACCCTCATAATTGATGATGACAGTTGCCGTGTCTCCTTTACTGAAACCATGTACCGGGGTTAATAACAGTTTGCTGTTTTTGTGCTCAACCAGGGGATTTAAAGCATTACGGGAGGGGAAAGTAACGGAAGTAATACTCATGCCTTTTTTCTTCATGCCTCTTTCTGCCAAATCAAGCGTAATATTCAAAGTGGATTCAACTGTAAGAAAGGTTATTGTTGCCCTGCCTTTGATGGTATCATTGTTGTCATTCAGATCGATCTCATATTTATAATGCAGTACATCAATCTTCCGTTGAGCAAATAATGCGATGCTGAAATGCAATAAGAGCAATGAAATGAAATACTTCACCAGTTTAAATTTTGCAAAAGTTACCTGATTGTTTCAAAACAAAAAACTAAAAACCCTGTAAAGAGGCTTTACAGGGTTTTTAGTGAAGTATTTCAAAAATATCAATTCAGTAATTTCAATGTTTTTGTTTTGCCGCTGGCAAGGTGGCGTACTTTCAGTAAATAAACAGCCTTGGGATATTTCTCTACATCCAGGTTGATAAAATTCCCACCCGGGTAAACGGGTTTTTCCATTGTCTGCAATGTTTGTCCTGTGCTGGTGAACAATGTTATCTCCACACCTGAGTTATCAGTACTCACAATCCAAAGAATTGGGTGGCTCCCCGGATGGTCGAGCAGCTGAACCGAGAATCCATTATCCAGCAGGCTTTCATCCAACACTACATTTGTTTCCTGTGCGGTTTGTCCGGAGCAATAACCATTGCTGTAAGTGTAAGTAATAATATGTGACCCCAAACCCGCCACTCTTGGGTAGAAATAATTATTAATAACACCATTGCCACTGAATGTTCCGCCGGCAGGCACACCGGTAAGTTGTGCGCCAAAAGCAGCATGATTATAAGTTTGAGCCAGGCCTGACATAGATACGGCAGGCGCAGGTACTGTATAAGCGGTAACTGGTTTTCGCTGACCATTGTTACAGGCTTCAGCAGTAGCTTCCACTTCCCAGTTGTAAAAGAAGGGAAATGATTTATCGCCGAGAGAAGAACCAACAATATTGGCAACACTGTTTAGCTTGTAGGGAAAACCAATATTTGCATTGACAGTAGTACTGGTATATAAAGCTGTAACAGGGCTGGAGGATGACAAGCCTAATTGATGATTTAACCCGGACGGCACAAAGAAATCCAGAGTCACATCCTGTACACCTGTGCCCAGTGTTACACTTTTTTGTTGCAGTAAATGACCGTACTGATCTCTTAGCTGAATGATTCGGGTACCAGCGACAGATGCATCTACTTTTATCTTCTTCAGTTTGAATGGCAGGAAGGCGTTAAAGATGAGATACTCGGTCCTGGCTGTAGAGTAGTTTCCTGTGCCGCTAAATGTTGTACTGGCAGGAGCTAAATTTCCTCCCAATACAGATGGCTGATCAGCTACATAGAAAGTAGTATTATTGAACAGGCTGCCGGTTTCGTAATTGTTGCCAATAAAAACAAGATTGCCGCCGGTGGGCGCATCGTACCAGTGTGCATTACCGCTTGCATATAAATGGGCCCTTTCACCGGCACAGATAGTATCATTGGTTGTTATCGCCGGAAATGCACTGATACCTGACTGAGCAATATTCAGTGTATCACTGGTGGCTACACCACAGGGAGTGGTGGCCCTTACCCAATATTTTCCTGGCTGACTGATGGTGATCTTTTGCGTAGTGGCTCCGGTGCTCCACACATAATTACTGGCACCGCTGGCTTCCAGTTCCAGTGTACTTCCCTGGCAAACGGTATTTCCTTTCTTGCTGAAAATATAGGCATAGGGATTCGTACTGGTGGTGCGTTGTTTGGTCAGGTTAACAGGCGCAGCCAGCCAGTTGTTATTCTCGTTCATTTCTAAAAAATGATTGTCGGGGTCTACCTGCACCACAGCATGATAAGAACCATTGCATGCTTCATAAGGGATCTTTACAAAACTCTCATCAAGATACTGGTGATAGATATCTACTTTACCAACGCTGATACCTTGCTTCACATTATTACAACCATAACCACCACCTAACCCGTAGTTGGGAAAATTATTATTCAGTAAGGTGTTTCCGTTGGCATCCTGGCAATCGCCGGCGCTGCCACTGCAGGTGGTCAAATCGATCAGGCAGAAGCTCACTTTCACTCCGCTGTTTACAACCGGCCATTGCAAAGTATCAGTGATATTTACATCTCTCAGCCGCAGTGTGTACAATCCCCAGCCTTCGATATGAATATGCCCATGTGAAGGATGGTATACCATCCATCCGGCATCCCTTTCGATGAACTGGAAACTGTTTCCGTTCTTTTGAAAAAGGCGTTGCTTGATAAGTCTCTTTGGAAAAGAACCATCCGGGCATAGGAAGCCTGCGGGGGGAACGAAATTGAAAAGTGTATCTGTTCCGCATAAATAGTTATTGGTTGGAATCGTTTCTACCGGACCCCAGCCAATATTCGGAGTAGAAACATCCAGTCGCAATAAACCTTTGTTCGGTGAAGCAGCAGCCTGTGTGTATTCAGTCCATCCTGTTGTGGCATTGAGTGTTTTTTTACCGGCAGTGATATCCGGCAACAGCAGGCAACTGGTTCCGCCTCCGGGACAGGAACAACCTGCCGGATTACTATTGCTGCATTGTGCAGTTATTTGCTGAAATGAAATAAGAATGGCAATGATCAATGCAAAGCCGGATGGCCTTAACCTGTAGTAGCTACTCATGAGTCAGTTGTTGGTGGTGAAAGTGTCCTTAAATGTAGAGATATTAATCTAAACAATTGAGTAGTATTTCTACTACAACCCACTCTCTGCAGGTATATTTTTATATTGCTGGTGCATCAGAGTTTCTCCAGCATATCCACTACTTTTTCTCTTTTAAGAATGACATAACCAATTCGGTCATTGCTGATACCTTCTTTCAATTGGTAACTGAACGATAATTGATCATCATGTACCATGGTTTCAAAATAGCGGAAGGAAATATTGGGATAAGCTTTCAGTTCTTCCCCTATTTCGTATAAATGTGTAGAGAGTATAAACAGCGAATTTTTGATTTTGATCAATCCCTTGATAACAGTGAGTGAGCATTTCATGGCATCCTGCACATTGGTACCTTTGAACAGTTCATCTATCAGTACCAGCCATTTTTTTCCATCGTTGATCTTTTCAATGGTGTTTTTGATTCGCTGTACTTCGTTGAAGAAAAAGCTTTCGCCTTTGGCAATATTATCTACTACATTGATATTGCTAAGTAGTCCGTCAAATAATGTCAATTTCATTTTTTCTGCCGGTACACCCATTCCGATATGTGCCAGGAATACCGATGCACCAACCGATTTGATCAATGTGCTCTTGCCTGCCATATTAGCGCCGGTCAAAAAAAGAAAATTCTGGTCAGGGCTCATGTGCAGATCATACGCCACAGGCTCAGGAAGCAGGATATGATATAAACCTTTTGCATCTACAAGGGGTGTATCCTGTTCCACAAATTCCGGAAAACTCAGCTTATACGTTTTTACGGCTACCGCCATCGAATACCATGCATCCAGCCGGCTGAATGTATCAATCATCTCCAGTGTATTGCTGCGATACCGGCCACGCAGATGATAAGCGAAATAAAGGTTCTGCCGGATGGAGAAACGCTGACCGGCTTCTGTTTCTGCTAATTTTTGTAAGGGTGCTTCTTTCAGCAAACCGTTGATGCGGTCAATATATAATTTGATGTTGGCTGGCAGGTCAAGGTCTTCCAGTAGCTCTGCTACTTTGCGGATGCCCCGGAAAAAATCGGCAAAATGGGGTACGGAATACTTGATCATAGAATAATCCGCATTGTGCAGCCATTTATAAAAAATATTATTCAACGAGGCTGGCGCTTCACTGATGGGATCAAGCGGGTAATCGAGAAATTTATCAATGACCAGTACCGTGCCATTGGTGATCTCTGAAGGCCAGTGCTGGATATGTTCCATGAAAGTGCGGATAACCTTTTGCGTGCCGATAATCTTCTTCAGGTCACCATGCGGTTCGCTGAAGAAGCGGCGCAGCCATTCCCTGCCACCGACAGTTCGGGTAAAATTCAGTTTATGAAAAATAGAAAACTCTTCTTCCGGGTGAAAGATGGAAATGTCGTTGAAGGATTGATGGTCTATTTGCATGCCTGGAATAAAATGTCAAAAACTAAAAAACAAATAACAAGAACCAAAACAGTTGATTATTCTTCCTTGTCCCGCTTTTTCAGTATTGATGTAAAAATTAAAATAAATTCTTTCGCCTCCTGGCGTAAAGCAGCTCTCTCGTCTTCCATAACACTGCTGTTATCAGTTATTACAAGTCTTAACCAGTATGATGATTCTTTGGCTTCTCTTCTGCAGGTTTTAATTTTCATTTTGAAATCTTTATCGCCTATACTCTCATTAGCTTCAATATAGTTAGCACCGGGTGAGCTGCCTGACCTTATTAACTGAGGTATATAGACATTATTAGCAGCATTCTTTGGAAGTTTTAAGCAAAAGTCCCTGACTCTTTCAGCAAATTGTGCTGTCCTTTCTTCAAGATCGTATATCTTTTTTTGTTCCATGTTTAGGACCTTACTCTTATTTGTTTCTTGTTATTTTTTTGGTTCTTAATCTTACCTTTTTCAAAGACTAGCCATTGTCTTTTATTTGTTTCTTGTTATTTGTTTTTTGGTTCTTTTGTTAACCTCTTTCGAATTTCAACCGTTGCCCCATTTGAGACTCGTTCCATTTCCCATTAGTATACACAAGTCTACCGTTTACAAACGTATGTGTAATAGATGCAGGAAACGTAAAATTCTCTAAAGGACTCCAGCCGCATTTATATAAAATATTGTCTTTGGTAACTGTTGAGCTGTTGTTCATATCCACCATCACCAGGTCAGCATGATAGCCTTCCCGGATATACCCTCTTTCTTTTACCTGGAAACAATCAGCCACAGCATGGCTCATCTTTTCCACTATTTTCTCAATGGAAATTCTTCCTTGTTTGTAATAATGTAACATCAAAAGCAAGGGGTGCTGCACCAGCGGCAAACCGGCATGCGCCTTTTCATAAGGTTCATTTTTTTCCTCCCAGGTATGCGGAGCATGGTCAGTGGCTATGACATCCAGCCGGTCATCCAGCAAGCCCTTCCATAAAGCTTCTTTGTTATGCGGGGCTTTAATGGCCGGGTTGCATTTGATCTGGTTGCCTAGTCTTGCATAATTATCACTGGTAAAATGCAGATGGTGCACACACACTTCCGAAGTGATGCGTTTATCCTTCAGGGGAAACATATTGGTAAAAAGTTGCAGTTCCTTTTCTGTGGTAATATGCAGGATGTGCAGTCTTGTTCCATATTTCTTGGCGATCTGTATGGCGTACAAGGAAGATTCGTAGCAGGCCTCCTCATCCCGGATGATGGGATGATCAGCAGCTGTCAATATTCTGCCGCTGGCTTTGGCTGCTTCCAGGTTGCGCTTAATGATGGATTCATCTTCGCAATGTGTGGCGATCAGCACTTCACTGTTACTGAAAATTCTATCTAATGTATTCGGGTTATCTACCAGCATGTTGCCGGTGCTGGCACCCATAAAAATTTTTATACCACAAACATCATTCTTCCTGCTGTTGGTCTTTAACGCCTCTTCAGCATTGCTGTTGCTTACTCCCATGTAAAAAGAATAATTAGCCAGTGATGTTTGCGCAGCAATATTGTATTTGTCTTCCAGCAGTTCCTGTGTCAGTGCATTAGGAACTGTGTTCGGCATTTCCATAAAACTGGTTACGCCACCTGCCACTGCCGCTTTTGCTTCAGTAGCTATTGTGGCTTTATGCGTCAGCCCCGGCTCCCGGAAATGCACCTGGTCATCAATACAACCGGGCAACAAATATTTCCCTTCGCCATTAATCTCTGTATAATTCGAGCCAATTGGTGTAATTCGTGACGCTACTTTTTCTATCCTGCCATTTGTTATCAACACATCTGCATTTCTTATCTGCCCTTCGTTGACGACCTGTATATCCTTAATCAGGTATTTTTGCATATCTTGTTTTTAGAATCAATTACCAAAGCCAATACCCATGCAATTTAATCAAAATAGCCCCCTGCGCCTAAAGAGGGGTAATCCATTCCTTATCCTTGTTTTATTCTTTTTCACCGGCTTCGGCACCCTGCATGCACAATCCACTTTTTTGCCCCAGGGCGATAAGAACAACATACTGATGGAGCGGATGGAAATACTCAGCCGCAGCGATTCCTTTTTCAATTATTCCAAAACCAAACCCTTCAGCCGCCGCCATGTAGTAAATGCTGCCATGCACTTTGAAAAGCAGTATGCCTCGTCACTTTCCAAAGTAGACAGGTATAATTTGCAGCGCTTGTACATGAACAACCTGGAGTTTGTACCGGAAGCCGACCGTTCCAAATACAATTCTAAAAAACCAATCGGCAAACGTTTCTATACATCTCCCGCCAACCTGTATGAAGTGCATGTAAAGGATTTTGACCTGGTGGTAAACCCGGTGATTCAATACACCCTCAGCAAAGAGCAGGACAATGATGATGATCTGTTTCTCAACACCCGGGGTGTACAGGTACGGGGCAAAATTGCCAACAAGATCGGCTTCTTCGCTTACCTTACCGACAACCAGGAAAGAGCGCCGAAATATGTACAGGAATTTGTGAACACAAGAAGGGCCGTACCCGGTAATGGTTATTATAAACCTTTCAAAGCGGCCGGCGGCACCGATTATTTTGATGCAAGGGGCTATTTCACTTTCAATGTGACAAAATATATTGATGTGGCCTTTGGCTACGATAAAAATTTCATTGGTAACGGCCAGCGCAGTTTGCTGCTAAGTGATTTTGGCAACAATGCCCTTTTCCTGAAACTGAATACCCGTATCTGGAAATTCAATTACCAGAATATTTTTATGGAGCTGCAAAATGCGGACGACCGCATTGGCGACAGGCTGATAGGAAAGAAGTATGCCGCCATGCACCACCTCGACATCAATATCACTAAATGGCTGAATGTAGGTTTCTTTGAAGGCGTAGTATTTGGCCGGCAGAATAAATTTGATTTCGGCTACCTGAACCCGGTGATCTTCTACCGTTCCATTGAACAACAAAATGGAAGTTTTGACAACTCCATTGTTGGCCTCGATGTAAAAGCCAACCTGGCCAAAAAATTCCAGGTGTACGGGCAACTGGCACTGGATGAATTCAAACTGTCGGAAATAAAAGCAGGTAATGGCTGGTGGGCCAACAAGTGGGGCATACAGCTCGGTGCCAAATACATCAACGCTTTTGGCATCAGCAATCTCGATTTGCAAATAGAGCATAACCGGGTAAGGCCGTTCACTTACTCACACCGAGATTCGGTAGCCAACTATACACATTACAACCAGCCGCTGGCGCATCCGCTCATGGCCAATTTCCAGGAGTTTATGGGAGTGGCCCGTTACCAGCCGGCTCCCCGTTGGCTGGCCGTAGCCAAACTACTGTATTACCAGCAGGGCAGGGACAGCAGCAGCCGCAGCTTTGGCAGCAATATCTTTTTGCCCAATGTAATACCGCCCCGTGACGGTGATTATGGCTATAGTATCGGCAGCGGCTGGAAGACCAATGTATTGTATGGTTCTTTCCTGCTCTCGTATGAGTTAAAAGAAAATCTTTTCCTTGAACTGAATGCCGTGCTGCGCCGGCAGGAAACTACTACAGCGCCAATTACTACGGCCAATACTTCTATTGTAACATTTGGTGTAAGATGGAATATGCACCGCCGGGATTTTGAATTCTGATTTGGGGATTAACCACTTTCACATGCGGCGGCCGGACGTCTTCTTTTGGCCGGCCGCAGATGCCTGCCCGACTAATTCTTACAGGCGGGTAGGCCACAAAAGGCGGGTGGGATGATTTAATCCCGGATTCTGTTTTTCAGATCCATTTGCTCATGCAATATCCTCGTTATTTCAATTTTAGAGGTGCTAAGTTTTCTGTAAAATAGAATATGCTGCCCGGCTCTGAATCCTGAAATTTCAGCATGTATATCCGGATATTTTTTGCCCAAAACCTTACCATCTGCCAGATCCTGGCAAGTATCTAAAAGCATGAAGTAGTATCTGTCAGCTTGTTTCTCTGACCATGTATTGGCTGTGTACTCCCAAATAGCTGATAAATCCTGAAGGGCTTTGTTGGTAAGTATATAACTAGCCATTTTTTCTTTTGGCAGTTTTTAATTTTTCAAGGTGCTTTTTAGGGTTGAAGTTTCTGGCTGCACCGCTTTCTATACCTTCTGCTATGGCATTTTTTAGCGATACTATTTTAGTTTCTTCATCCTCAAGAAGCCGGAGACCAGCCCTTATCACTTCACTGGCATTCTTAAATCTTCCTGTTGAAACTTTATCGTCAACGAAATTTTCAAAGTGATCTCCTAATGAAATGGAGGTATTACGTCCCATTGGATTTAATTTTAATGAAATTACCAAAATTTGGTAACTATCCAAATTTTGAGGTGTTAAAAAATACCACCAACGAACAGGGCTTGCTGCTGTGCTGGCATTTTATAATGTCCAGCCCGGAACTGCAGCCCAATAGAATTACTCATGTTGAAGATAAGAACTAAAGCTGAATAGAATTACGTCTGACCGAACCACTGCTGATAGCGAACAAAAGATGAGGATTTATTCGTCAGCCAGCATAG
>JBGARY010000044.1:0-21410 GCA_044229985.1 Chitinophagaceae bacterium | reverse complement strand
AATGTCCCCAATTAAGCCCTATGTTGGTTGTGCGGTGAATATTGCTTTCAATCCAGTCAAGAACTTTTTCATAGCGGATAAAATTAAATGCAGTAATATATTCATTGAGATACTTGTCTTCGCAGTTTTCAATTTCCTTAGAAATAATTAGAAACGCCTTCTCCTTGTCGATTTTTTTTGCAAGGTCTTCAGAACGGGCAACAAATTCGTCTACTTTGTTTTGGTCGTACATATTTTGATGTGTCGACATTGCCTGACCGCAATTATCAGGTATTGCTGCAGGTAGGATATTTTATAACTGTCAGCCCAGTACTACAGCTTGTTTTTGTTTGTTGATGAAGTTAAGAACTTTTGCTTGGCTTTATTCGTCGAGCCGGAACTACTGCTGATAGTAGCAGATAGCTCATGATGGGCTTTCTTTTTTTTACATATTATGATTTATATAAATTAATATTTTTCTCTTTGGTGATATTATGTACAAGTCTGTACCGTGAGATTGTCTAACCGCATAGTATGAGCCTTCGTCAAAAGCAACCTGTTTTACTATCTTTTGTTTTTCTCCAATCTTCTTTCGCAAGTTTTGTGACCAGTTGCCATAAAGTGGTGTAACAAAATTCACAAGTTCTGTGTCTAGAATTGGAGTTTTCTTCCATTTTGATGTCTCAAACTTTTCCTTTGGAAAGCTGTCAAAAAAATCTTGTTCAGGGTTTGTAAAGTATTCTGCTATATCGTCATTTAGTTTATAAATCTCAAATGTTAACCCTTCGCCTTTTACACCAAATTCATTGTACCGATATTCGTTCCAAGCCCAGAATTGTTTTCCGGTTAATTCCTTAGTCTTATTTCTAAAGTCCCAGTCTGCGGATAATGGAATTATTCTCAGTTCCCAGCAGATTATAAGAGTTAGAAGTCCGAATATAATAGAGTTAATAACTGCAGGTTTGGTTTTCTTTTGTCTATAGAGTTTTACGATTTTGTAAAGCCAAAAAATAAGTCCGATTAGAACTGATACAAACAGTAAAAGTATTATCAGATAAAATTCCATTTTTTGATTAGCGAACTGTCACTTTAAAATGACGCCCAACGTTTGTATTGTGAATATTCGAAGCTTCAATAGTTTTTTTGACTAAGTTTTTCTAATTCAATCAGAGTTGCGACAATTCACCGTTTGATTAAAAAAAGGCATCGGCCAACAGCAGACGCCTTCAAGCAGCGGATTTGATTGCGACTATATTTTGAATCCTAATGTCAGCAGCACATTGCCACCGGTTTGTCTTAATGCAGCGCCGGCAAAAGAAGTGTTTTGCAAACGATAGGCATAATGTACATCCTTGCCCATGGTATGTACATAGGTAAGATCAACAAAAATGCCTTTGTTGCGATAACCCAGGCCGCCGCTCAGCTGAAAACGGTTTCCTTTTTCACCAGCCAGGTTTTTATAAGGATTGCCATAATAAGCAAGACCCAGCCTGGCCATAATAGTAGTAAACTTCAACTCACCGCCCGCCTTAAAATTGAAGGCCCCTTTGTAGGCCCTGTCAATGGCTTTGTTCAGTGATTTAAGGTAGTCCTTGGTTCCCTGGCTGTCATCACCTTCCGGATCAGTAGTGTAGGAAGATGATTTGTAGTTTACATACTCAATATCTGCTGTTAAAAATCCTTTTTGTTTTCTCACATCTTCAATCTCCCGCAGCACATACGAAGCGCTGGCCATAATGCGGTAAGGCGTGAAGTGCCAGTAACTGAATGCCACATCCTCACCATTAGTGAAGAGCGAAGAACTTTGCGATAATTCGCCTTTGTAATTCTCCGTATTAGCCGTTACAGAAGCGCTGTATTGGTCGGTCAACCGGTAGAATGTAGGAGTATGTACAGCCAAACCGAGACGAACATATTCCTGCGGTTTGAAAATAACACCCATTCTCAGGTTGACACCTGTTCCTTTGGTTTGCAGGTTTTCGGTGATGGAAGCATAGTCAAACTTATTATTGGGATCAGTGCTTGCATCCGCTTCGAGGAAGGTGGATTCCCTGTCGTAACGCAGGAAGGGAACCCCCAGGGTAAAGCCAAAGTAGAATTTATCATTTCGCTGCCCAGCAAAAGCAAGGGCCAGTTCAGTCACCCCCCCTTTGTTAGTAACTACATTTTCCTGCAACAGGTTACCAACTGTTGCCCTTGTTTGAAACTGGTAATTACCGCTGGTGCCTCCGGCAATAGTATCTATCCAATACGTATTGAATGCCAGGCTGGTACCAAAAGGATAGTTTTGGGCTACACTGTTAGCATCCCTGTCATTGTTGTTTTGAATTTCTTCCAGGAATTTTTGTGAATAGGAGTTTTGGGTGTTTTGTCCGCGGTAGAGCACATTGCTGCTGAAGCTTCCGGATCTGTTTATCGCAAAGGCAAATGCACCTCCCCCGGTTCCTTTTCTTTTGCCATAATTTTCTTCATGTCCCAGTACAATCCCGGTTGTACCAAAAGACAGTGTATTCTTTTTGTCCTGCTCGGTACGGCCGTAGTAAGTGGCTTTGTTTTTCCAGAGTTCAAAACCGGGAGTGATGACAAAGTCCCCCGTTTTGTAAAATGCAAGACCGGCCGGATTAACGTACGCAGCCGAAAGATCACCGCCCAGTGATGTCATGGCGCCACCAACAGCCTGTTGCCGGGCAGTACCGCTGGGGGTAAGCCAGGCATAGCGAAGTGCATCTGCAGGTTCTTGTGCAGACAAACAGGTTACTCCCATACTGCCAATGAACAGTAGAAATATTTTCTTCATAAAAGAAGTTTAGGGTAGTGAGAAAAGGTTCGTTTGATCGAACGGAATGGCATCAGTTGACAAGGTTGTTTATAGTTAGAACCTTCTCACAGGTGCACTGCCGCCACCGCTTCCACTGCCGGAACTGCTGTTATTATTACTGCTTCCGGAAGAGGTATTGGTCTTGGTGCCTGATGATGAATTGTTGCCGTTGAAAATATTTCTCAGCACACTGCCATTACTACTGCTGTTTCTTGTCGGCGAATAGGTATTGTTAGTATTGCCGCTTCTTACCGGGGTATAGTTATAATTGCCATAGGTCTTTGTGTTCCCCGGTTGATTACTTGTGTAAGTGTTCAGGTTGAAAGTCCTTGGTTTAGTGTAGCTGGGTGTTTTTATACTTACATAGCCATAATTGTGATAGTAGGGGCTATAGTAGGGATTGTAGTAGCTGTTCCAGTAGGTATAGGGGCTCCATGGGTCATTGCAGAAACAAGTGCCGGTATATACATTATAACGAAAACGTCTTTCGTTATAATACCAGTCGTTCAGGTCATTCCAGCGGTTACGGTTTCTTACTTTCATCCGTAGATAGCGGTCGTCATAATATTCATCATCATATCGGTAATACTGGTCGTTTTCCTCCTCAACCCGAACATATTCATCCATAGGGCGGGATTTAGAAAAATACACATCATCAGGAGTTTGACCGGTTTTATATGCCGTTGTACAACTGCTGAGTGCTGCAACAATAACTGCCAGGAGTAAAATTTGGGGTTTCATGGCAAAAGGTTTAGTCTTGTTAAAAGTGAAGTTACTACTTTTGTGCCACCAAAAAACTGAGCACAATCGTCTGCAATTCAGCAGCAAAGATTCAGCCGAAGCGGAGGAAAATTGTGTTATACCCTGTTAAATTAACTATAAAGATCAGATAAGTATTAAACTAAGTACAATGAGCAAAGAGATCACATCGAGGGCAACGGATTATTCGCAATGGTACAATGACCTTGTTTTGAAAGGAGAGCTGGCAGATTATTCAGCTGTTCGGGGTTGTATGGTCATCAAGCCGTATGGTTTTGCCCTTTGGGAAAATATGCGGGACGCATTAGACAAAATGTTCAAAGATACCGGGCATGTGAATGCTTATTTTCCTTTGTTTATCCCAAAAAGTTTTCTGAGCAAAGAAGCAGCCCATGTGGAGGGGTTTGCTAAAGAATGTGCAGTGGTAACGCATTATCGTTTGAAGAATGATCCCAACGGCGGCGGAGTAGTGGTTGATCCCGAAGCAAAACTGGAAGAGGAACTGATCGTCAGGCCAACTTCTGAAACAATTATCTGGAATACATATAAAGACTGGATTCAGTCATACCGGGATTTGCCAATATTGGTAAACCAATGGGCTAATGTTGTTCGTTGGGAAATGCGTACCCGTTTGTTTTTACGTACTGCAGAGTTTTTATGGCAGGAAGGTCATACAGCCCATGCTACCAAAGAAGAGGCAATTGAAGAAACAGAAAAAATGCTGGATGTATATGCCACATTTGTTGAAGAATTTATGGCTGTGCCGGTGATCAAAGGGGTAAAAACGGAAAGTGAACGTTTTGCTGGTGCTGAAAATACCTATTGTATTGAAGCATTAATGCAGGATGGTAAGGCATTACAGGCAGGTACTTCACATTTCCTCGGTCAGAATTTTGCCAAAGCATTTGACGTTAAATTTTCCAATAAAGAAAACCAGCTGGAACATGTATGGGCTACCAGTTGGGGGGTTAGTACAAGATTAGTAGGAGCCCTGGTGATGGCCCACAGTGATGACCAGGGATTGATATTACCTCCTAAAATTGCACCGCTCCAGGTTGTTATTGTTCCGATCTATAAAGGGGATGAGCAAAAAGCACAGATTGGGGTGAAGGTTGATGAAATCATTAAGGAATTAAAGGCCCTTGGCATCCGGGTAAAATATGATGATAATGACAACGCAAGACCGGGCTGGAAATTTGCCGAGTATGAAATGAAAGGGGTACCGGTTCGTCTGGCAATTGGTGCAAGAGACCTGGAGAAAAATGTGGTGGAAGTTGCCCGTCGTGATACAAAAGAAAAAAATACAGTTAGCCTGGATGGGATAGCTGGTTATGTACAGCAATTGTTGGCAGATATCCAGCAAAATATGTTCAATAAGGCAAAACTGTACCGGGATGAGCATATTACGAAGGCTGACAGCTGGGATGAATTTGAGAAATTGCTCGATGAGAAAGGCGGTTTCATTTCGGCACATTGGGATGGTACTGTCGAAACAGAGGAAGCTATTAAAGAAAAAACAAAGGCAACTATACGCTGTATACCGCTCAATAATCCACCCGAAGAAGGAAAATGTATTCTCACGGGCAAGCCGTCTTCACAACGGGTTTTGTTTGCCCGGGCCTATTGATAATTTTTGAACTAAAACTTATCTTCAACCAAAACTATACACTACATGGACACACAAAACAACTCTTTATTTGACCTGAGTATCACTCCTGAATCCCGTTCTCATCTTTCTGAAGCTGCCAAATGGGCAAGGTTCCTGGCAATTTGCGGCATGATAGGACTGGTGCTGATGGTGATCTTCGGGCTTTATTTCTCATTTGCTCTTTCAAGAGGCATGAGTGAATTTGAAAGTGAATTTCGCCGGGAAGGGATGGGCTATTCATCAACAGGGCTTGGCGCCACTACAGCAGTAATGTATATCCTGATGGCCTTATTATACTTTTTCCCGTTGCTGTTTTTGCTTCATTTTGCCAACAAAATGAAAGCAGCCCTGGCAGCCAATGACGGTGGCATGCTTTCAGAGTCATTCAGGAATTTGAAGAAGACTTTCCGCTACATGGGGGTGCTAACAATCATTGCATTGGTGTTCGTCGGTTTGGCCCTGCTTTTCGGCGGACTGGCAGCGTTATCAATGTAATCCAATACGTAATTTAATTTGAAAGGTCGTCTTTAAGGCGGCCTTTTCTATTTTGTAGAAAGGTAGTTGTAATCTTTTAGCAGTATATCAAGAAAGTCAAAAGGAGAAAGGTTGCTTTCTATTTTCAGATGTGATTTAATCTTATATGCAGCTGACTCAGCCATATTATAATCACCTCTTTTCCTGGCTGTTTCCAGGATACTTTTTATGGCATTGATGTCTTTATCACTCAACTGCATGATCTGCGGAAAGGATGGTACATAACTGTCGGCCACATCAATAAATACGGTGTCTTCAATATTCCCTTTTGCACCGGTACGAATTAAAATCGTTTTTGCCAGCATATCGCCAATACGCTGGCCCTTTTTTGAGGATACTACCAAAACGATATCTGTAATAATGAAGGCAAGTGCTGCCAGCACAATGAATGTGCTTTCGGCATCTTTAAAGAGGTCCGGTGTGCTGACAAGGATAATCAGAATAATAGCAATCCAGAGGTCTGAAACCCGCAGAAGCCATCGTATCAGGAACTGACTGATGCCCGGTCTGCCCCCGATCTCATTTACCACCCTTATGCCCAGTATTTTTTTTCCGATGCTCTGCCCGTTCATGGTTATTTCCTGTATAGGGTGATAAAGCAATATGGGCAGGAATAGTAGCAAGCCAACAGCCTGCATATTATAGTTGCTGTCAATATCCCAACTGCTGTTCATCGCTATGCTCTTATAGATTTCGTTGGCAATACGCAGGTAAAAAAACTGGATGATCATGTCGATCAATAAAGCCAGCAGGCGCCGGTAGAACTCGGGTACTTCAAATTCTACATCAATATTGAAATTGGTCGGGATTTTTATGACCGCCATTTGCGGGTAGTAATTTAGGTGGTCAAATTAGTGTTTTTTAGGTAATTAAATTCTAAGGGGTTGTTTTTTGTCATTTTAAAAGCAGTATTTTACGACCGAATTTCAAATCATTGAGAGAAGCCTTATTCATAAAGAAAAACAAAGACCGCTGGTTACGTAACCAGCATATGCCATCTGATAACCCGGATGAAATGGCAGCCGATTTTACGCAACTGGTAGATGACCTGGCCTATGCCAAAACTTTTTATCCTTCCGGCAAGGTTACTACTTACATAAATTCGCAGGCATCAAAGATCTATCTCAGTATTTATAAAAACAGGAAAGAAGAATCGAACCGGCTGGTTACTTTCTGGAAGTATGATCTGCCATTAACAATCCGCAAGCATCACCGGGTTGTATTTTTCTCTTTTGTTTTCTTCCTCATTTTTTTTGCTATCGGTTACTTTGTTTCGATGAAAGATGAAGGAATACCGAGAAGTATTTTTGGCGATGATTATGTTGATCATACCAAAGAAAATATTGCAAATGGTAACCCGTTTGGCATTTACGAACATGGCAACCCGGTACTGAGCTGGCTGAGCCTGATGATCCATAATATCAGGGTCTCCTTTCTCATGTTTGTTTCCGGAATTTTTTGCGGCATCCCCAGTTTATACATGGAAGCCAGTAATGCTGTGATGCTGGGTTCTTTCGACCAGTTTTTTACAGAAAGGGGCTTAGGTATGGATTTTTGGTTGGTAGTTTTTGTACACGGCACTTTGGAAATAACCGCTTTGATAATTGCTGCAGCAGCCGGACTCGTTTTGGGTAAAAGCTTTCTTTTTCCTGGAACCATCCGGCGGATTGATGCATTCAAGCAAGGTGCGAAAGACGGAGTTAAGATCATGGTGGGCCTGATACCAGTATTTGGCCTGGCTGCCTTTTTTGAAGGTTTTATCACAAGGTTATACAACGATATATCGGTACTGACCACATTCGTATTTGCGTTGTCAGTGATTTTTGTAATATGGTATTTTATTATTTATCCCATCCGGTTAAGTAAAAAACTGTCATTGCAGTTACAGGAGGAGGAAGTATAAGTATTGAAACCGATCAGCACACATATCCGCATTTCATTTATTTATAGAATTATCGTTGGCATTTTTCTGTTTATGACCAGTTCATCAATACTGGCTCAGTCAACAAATGATAATATTGATTCAACGGTTATTGAAGAATTGGCGCCGGCTGATGAATATACTGACGACGAACAAAAAGTTGAGGACGATGAATATTTCTGGGAAAAGGAATACCAGGATGAAAGCTGGAAGCAGCATAAACAGCGGAAAATTTCAGACAGTGCATTGAAGAGAATGCAGAATGATGATGATTTCTGGTATGCCAACGCTGTATTTAATAAAGAAAAAAAGAAGGATAAAAATCAGGGCGGTTATATACCACTTGGTCAGCGCCAATGGTTCCAGACATTGATATGGATTATTATAGTTGGAGGGTTTGTTACATTTCTCATCATGTACCTTGCCGGAACAGAAGTAGGTTTATTTCGAAAGAAAAGTGTGCCGGTAAGCAGCAAAAATGAAGAAGAGGAAATGCCCGAAGATATTTTTGCTATTAATTATCAGAAAGAAATTGACAAGGCAGCTGCCCAGGGTAATTACCGTCTTGCTGTAAGGCTGATGTACCTGCGATTATTGAAAAATATGTCGGAAAAGAATGTAATCAACTACAAGCAGGACAAAACAAATCTTGATTACCTGATGCAGCTTTCGTCAACAAAGTATTACAACGATTTTTTTCGCATCACCCGTCATTATGAATATAGCTGGTATGGAAAATTTGAGGTTAGCGGCGAAGCCTACCAGTTAATAAACAAGGAAGTGCTGCAGTTTGAAAACCAGTTACGACAGAATTGAAAAGTAAACTTCCTTATATAATCCTTGGGCTTGTCGCTGTTGGCATACTGATGCTGGTAGCGACTGGTAATTACAAAAGGAACAGGCATTTTGATGGAAGAATTACTTTGCGGAAGTCAGACAAAATACCCTATGGAGCTTATGTGGCGCATAAAAATCTTAAGAGCATTTTCCCACAAGCAGAAGTGTATACTGACCGGCATGAACCGGGGTACTGGGATTCACTTTCTAATTATGAAAAGGACCAGGCTGTTATAATCCTGACCGGACGTTTTGCAGCGGATGAATTTGAGATGAAGCAGCTTATCAAGTTTGCAGAAAAAGGAAATGATGTCTTCATTATTGCTATGGAAATATCCGCCACGGCTGAACGGATACTCGGCTGTGATGCAAGGAACTATTACCTCTCCTCATTTTTTGACTCTGGCGAAAATCCGGGGAAGGATACCATTACGTTACTTTTGAAGGACATTGCCAATCAAAAAACTAACCGGTATAGTTATCCAGGTCGAACCTTTAATGGGTATTTCAACGATGTTGATACTGTTACTACAACTGTTTTAGGTACTGATGAAGCCGGCCGGCCCAATTTTATCCATTTGCAGGCTGGTGATGGCAATTTTTATTTGAATATGGCGCCGGTGGCATTCAGTAATTATTTTTTGTTGCATAATGAGAATATTACTTATTACGAGAAGGCACTCTCTTACATCCGGCCTGATGTAAAAAAAATTGTGTGGGATGAATATTACCTGAACAAAAGGACCGATGGTCAAAATAATGAAAAGAAAAAAGGCTGGTTCAACGTTTTGATGAATCTTAAAAATGAGGAAGGGAAAAAACCGTTCCGTGCTGCTTTCTGGCTGGCGATACTGCTTTTATTGCTTTATGTGCTAATGGAAATGCGGCGTAAGCAACGATATATTCCTGTTGTGACAAAGCCCCGGAATGATTCTATGGATTTCGTAAAAACCATTGGCCGGTTATACTACGATAAAGGCGATCACCGTAACCTTTGTCTGAAAATGAGCAGTTATTTTCTTGAATATGTCAGAAACAAATACAAGCTGCCTACCAGCAGGCTGGATGAGGAGTTTATCATGAACCTTCGTTATAAATCAGGGGTTGAGGAGCCGGTAGTGAGAAGTATTGTTTCTTTTATTAAATATGCCGATGATGCACAAGCCATCTCACAACCTGAGGTGAATGAATTTCATGAACTATTAGAAATGTTTTATAAAACCGCATAATAATGGACGATCAAATTTTTCAGCAACGAACCGATCTTTCTGCTTTGAATGAAGCAGTATTGTCAATTCGCAACGAGATCAAGAAAATTATCGTAGGCCAGGATGAAATGGTACGGCTTATCATTACCGCTTTACTGGCCGATGGGCATGTATTGATAGAAGGGGTACCCGGAGTGGCAAAAACGTTAACGGCAAAGCTGGTGGCTAAAAGTGTGGACGCCGGTTTTTCCCGAATACAGTTTACTCCTGACCTGATGCCTTCAGATGTATTGGGAACACCAGTATTCAACCCGAAGGAAGCCAGTTTTGAATTTAAACGGGGGCCTGTGTTCAGCAATATTGTACTGGTAGATGAGATCAACAGGGCGCCGGCTAAAACACAGTCCGCTTTGTTGGAGATCATGGAGGAAAGACAGGCTACTATCGATGGCAGAACTTACCCGATGGCCTCACCATTTATGGTACTGGCAACACAGAACCCGGTGGAGCAGGAGGGAACTTACCGCTTGCCGGAAGCTCAGCTTGATCGGTTTCTTTTCAAAGTATTGGTACCATACCCCACAGAAGCAGAAGAAGTAACGATACTGACGCAGTTTCATGGCATGGGAAATACAGCGGCCATTGATATGATTCACCCGGCATTAAAAGGTGATCATATCATATCACTCCGCCAGCAGATCAAAAAACAGATCATCGAAGAAAGATTATTGCAGTTTATTGCCAAACTGATTCACCAGACCAGGAATCACAAATCAATTTACCTGGGGGCATCACCCAGGGCTTCGCTGGCCATTATGAATGCATCGAAAGCAACCGCTGCTATGATGGGGAGGGATTTTGTGACGCCGGAAGATATATTGTCTGTAGTAACCCCTGTTCTGCGCCACCGCATCATATTGGCACCCGACAAAGAAATGGAAGGGATAACAGAAGATGATGTGATCAAACAGATTATTCAGGGAATGGATGTGCCGAGATGATAGTGAAGAGCCGTTAGTCGATAGTCGTGAGTCGGTAGTATAGTCAGAACGTTAGTTAAATAATAAACGGAAAGTGTTCAAGTCTTTTCATTTAAATAATATAGTTTATTACATCGGCGGCGCTGCTGCTGTGTTATTTGTATTGAGCTATTTTCAGCCGGCATTGTACCGTATTGGCGGATTGGTGCTGGTATTATTACTTTCTGCTATCCTTATTGATGTACTGCTGGTGTACACTAAAAAAAAGGGAATCACTGCTGAGCGAATCACAGGTGAACGGTTCAGTATTGGTGATGAGAATAAGGTGGTTCTTACTCTACATAATCATTATGGTTTCCCGGTACGTACCAGTATTATTGATGAGTTACCGTTTCAGTTTCAGGAAAGAAAATGGCTTAAGAAGGCAAAACTTGAAAGGGATAAATCTCATCAATTAGAATATCATCTTCGCCCAACCACCAGGGGGGAATATGCATTCGGCAGTATCAATTTGTTTGTTCATGCGCCTTTGCAACTGGTAAAACGTCATTATGTATTTTCTGCAGAAGAGACAGTAAAAGTTTATCCTTCTTATATCCAGATGCGTCGCTACCAGTTACTGGCTGTAAGTAACCGATTGCAAGAAGCAGGGGTAAAGCGTATCCGAAAGATCGGGCACAGTATGGAGTTTGAACAAATTAAAGAATATGTCAGGGGTGATGATTACCGTACTATCAACTGGAAAGCTACAGCCCGCAAGGATGGTTTGATGGTGAACAATTTTACGGATGAACGCAGCCAGCAGATATATTGTCTTATCAATAAAGGCAGGGTGATGAAAATGCCTTTTCATGGTATGACCTTACTTGATTATGCCATTAATGCTGCATTGGTTTTATCCAATGTTGCCCTGGTAAAGCAGGATAAAGCCGGTTTGATCACTTTTGAAAAAAATATTGACAGTTTTTTATTGGCTGATAAAAAGCCGACCCAGATGAACCAGGTGCTGGAAAACCTGTACCGCCAGAAAACGGATTTTCTCGAACCAGATTTTGAAAAATTATTTTCTATCATCCGCAACCGGGTAACCAATCGCAGCCTGATGGTATTATTTACCAATTTCGAATCGCTGGAAAGCCTGCAGCGGGAAATGACGGCATTGAAAAAAATTGCCAGGTACCATTTGCTGCTTGTTGTCTTTTTTGAGAATACAGAATTGAAATCATTGCTCGAAAGCAAAACAAAGACACTGGAAGAAATTTATATCAAAACCATTGCAGAAAAATTTGCGTATGAAAAAAGGCAAATGGTAAAAGAACTGCACAAAAATGGTATCCCGTCTATTCTCACTACACCAGAAAACCTGACGGTGAATACCATCAATAAATACCTCGAACTAAAGACGAGGATGTCCATCTAAGCCGGAAGTTTGAAGTACGAAGTAAGAATTATAGCCTGCCTAAGGCTTACTTTTGCCGGATGAAGGAAACAGGTAATCCATTTGAGGAAGGAAAAGTATTGCTGATAAATAAACCGCTGCGATGGACTTCTTTTGATGCAGTGAGAAAGATCCGTAATCTTATTCGTATCAAAAAAGTCGGTCATGCAGGTACATTGGACCCATTGGCCACCGGTTTACTGATTATTTGTACCGGCAAATTCACCAAGAAGATCAATGAGTATATGTCGCAGGAAAAAGAATACACCGGCACCTTTACCTTAGGGGCTACTACTCCCACTTACGACCTGGAAAGTGAACCGGACAATTTTAAGCCAACAGGTAGTGTTACTGAAGAGTTGCTGAAAAGCACAACTACACAATTTACAGGAGAGATCATGCAGGTGCCGCCTGCTCATTCTGCTATTAAAGTGGATGGTAAGAGAGTGTATGAACTGGCACGGCAGGGAAAAGAAGTGAAACTGGAGCCCCGGAAGATCACAATCAAAGAATTTGAAATTACTAAAGTAGAGATGCCTGTAGTTCATTTTAAGGTTGTTTGTTCAACCGGTACATATATCCGCAGCCTGGCAAATGATTTTGGTGCAGTATTAGGTTGTGGCGCCTACCTCAGCAGTTTATGCCGCACAAGGATTGGTTCTTTTTTACTCGATGATGCAATGAGCATTGAAGGATTTGAAGCAAGTATAAAAAAAGAAAAAGCTTAGAGGCTAAACGGATAGTTGATACCAATTTGCAGTTGGCCTTTCAAAGGCTGTTTTAATCCATAAAACCATTTATTCTGGCTGGCAATATTAGCCGGATCGGGACTTGGGTCTTTTATTTTCCAGGCATAATCAATTCGAATCAGAAAGAAGGAAAAGTCTAACCGAAGACCTGTACCTGCACCCACGGCAATATCTTTTCCAAGCCTGCTAAAATTGAAAATCTCCTCATCGGAACCTGCATTCTTTTTCAAGAACCATACATTACCTGCATCTACAAACAAAGCACTTTCCACTTTGGTGCCGGCAATAGTCATCAACCGGAAGCGATACTCTGTATTGAATTCCAATTGCACATCTCCAAACCTGTCGGGAAACTGGCCAAAGTCTTTCACCGTTGAACCCGGTCCTAATCTTCTGAGCCTCCATGCCCGCATACTGTTGGGGCCGCCGGCAAAATATTGACGGAAAAACGGAAGTGCATTTTTCTTATCCGGGTTGACGGTAGAATTCAACGCATAGCCAATACCTGCAAAGGCATGCAGTACAAGCGATGAATTGCGGAATTTGAATTGTTTGGTAACATCAATATTTGTCTTGATAAAACGATACAGCTGTGTGTCGAGGAATTTGCTGGGAATAAGTCCCGCAAGGAATGGCAATTCAAGGTTGAAAGAAATCACACTGGGTCTTTTTTCTACATTTTTCTTTAACGTTACCCCTACGATTGTAGAAGCAATAAAACCATCAGTAAAGATATTCTTCAATACGGGGTTGTTGGCGATCAGTTTTACCAGGCTATCTCTTGGTTTCAGGTAAGCATATTCAATATTGGGAATCTTCCATACCAGTTGGAATAATTGGTTTCTTTCGGCATTTGTCGACTGGTATTCATAACCCCAGGCACCATTCACAGTTGTCAGGTTATATAATAATCGTCTTTCTGTATTGGCTGCATTAAAGGAAAAAAGTGTTCGGATATTATTGGTGAGTTTTTCTGAAAACCATTTAAACTGTGGTATTGACTTGGGGAAATAGATGTTATGGCTTATACTGGCTTGCTGCGTTTGTACAAACTGGTTGCCCAGTTCAACACCAAAACGAATAGAAGTAGTTCCCTGGCTGGCTGATTTTGCAAAGTTCCGGTTTAACAGGCTCAGGTTGATACCGAAGCCAAATAAATTACCGGTAACAGCATTGAAGTTCTGGCTTCCTTCAATATTGGTAGTGAAAGTATACTTGGGGGCTGGTGTTAGCCTTACAATAAAATCAGCCGTGTCCTGTCCTTTTCTTACTTCCTGCTCAATGTTCACCAGGCGCCATGCTCCCAATGAATTGAAACGGTTGATTGTCTTAACGTATTTTTTCAGGTTGTAGAGGTCGCCATGTTTAAAATAAATATTACGGGTTATTGTTCGTGGACGAAACATATTGCGGTAAGAAATTATCTTAACCCCGTCTACTGTTTTTTCTGTTGTGGAAAAGCCGGTAGTATCATAGACCAGGTCCGGATATACAGTAACATTCCCGATATAATATTTTTTTAGTTTGCTGCTGTCATGGCCGGGTTTCAATCTTATTTCAAGATTGGCTGTGGGATTTTCTCTCCGTTCCCTTAGCTTTTGCAAAATGGCTGCCTGTTCCAGCGGATCAAAGGTGGGTCTGAGTAAAGAAACATCGAGGGTATCCCAAAGGCCGATCATTTCTTCTCTGCCGAACCGCATGAAACCGTTATTCCGGTACATGTCAACCAGCCTGTCTAATTCAACAGAGATGGCCGATTTAGCAAAAGGATCTCCTTTTTTTATTAGCGCATTTTTCTGATTGGCAAGAGCAAGGGTCTGCAGTTCTGTATTCTTAAAATTATAAGCAAAAGAGTCAATCCTGACTACTTTGCCGGGTTTTACATCAAAAGTTACCGTAGTTCTGTATTCCTGTTTATTGACAGTGTCAATATGCGACTGGTAAGAGATGCTGTCAGAGAAATAACCCAGGGATTTAAGAAGGGCCTTCATGAACATCATCGATTTGTCGGCATTTTCCGTTTCGTATACAGGAGGGCTCTTCATCACACTCCAGGCCACTTTGGAAACAGAACGGGATCGCATACTGTCATCCAGCTGTCCTTTCAGGCGGGATTCAAGTGTTTCTTTTTCTTCGTTGGTGAAGTTGCCAATAACGTTGATATTTGTTTTGTAAACAAACGGCTTGCCCTGCGGGTAATTTTTTACGATGGTGCAGGAAGAAATGAAGAGAATGAAACAGCCTGCTGCAAATAAATGCAGGAGATTCCTGCTGAAAAAATAATGGCGGGCTGACATAAATAAGTAAACGAAGAAAGATGCTTGTTAAATCAAAGGCCAAATATATTCAAAGTTTAGGCCAGAAAAAATTCAGGCAGCAGGAGGGGGTATTCATTGCCGAAGGCCCTAAACTGGTGAATGAACTATTAACAGAACATTCAGGTTCGGTGTTGGAAGTTTTTGCTGTAAAAAATTGGATCGAAGCCAACGGAAGGCTTGCCACTAATTGTGACCTTACTGAAATTACTGAAGGAGAACTCGAAAAGATATCCCAGCTTACCACACCTAACCAGGTGCTGGCAATTATAAAACAATCCACCCCTATAAAACCTGTTGCAGAAAAGGATAAATTCATTTTGGCGCTGGATGGTATTCAGGACCCGGGGAACCTGGGAACTATCGTTCGCATTGCTGACTGGTTTGGTGTATCGCATATCGTTTGCAGCGAGGATAGTGCCGACAGGTATAATCCTAAAGTAGTACAGTCTACCATGGGCAGTATTGGCAGGGTAAATGTTTTTTATACATCGTTGAGTGAATGGTTAGTTGAACAAAAGGATGCCTGCATTTATGCCGCGGTATTGGAAGGTCAGGATATAACTAAGATGCAACAACCAGCCGGCGGTGTGATCGTTATTGGCAATGAATCAAAAGGTATCAGTGAGGCAGTGCGGCAATTTTGTAATGCCAGTATCAACATCCCCCAGAAAGGAAAGGCAGAATCATTAAATGCGGCTGTGGCCACCGGCATTATCCTTTCTCATTTTTGTGTATAAATCAGTTGAAACGAATTGCTTTCACCGGCTGAATTCTCTTGACGAGAAAGGTAGGGATCATTAAGACCAGTAAACAGATTAATAATGTTCCGATACCAATTGCGGCTACCTGCCACCAAACAATTTTAACGGCAGCCGTACTCAGGTAGTAGGCTTCTTCTTTAAGCTTGATGAATCCCGTGGCATCCTGCAGCCATAAAAGACCTAAAGCGATCAAAGTGCCAAGCAGGATACCCCTGATGGCAATAATCAGTGAATGCCGGAGAAAGATATCCTGTACGGTCCAGTCGGTGGCGCCTAATGCTTTTAGTATACCGATCATGCGTAATCGTTCCAATACTAAAATGATCAGGCAGGTTATAAGATTGATCACCGCAACAATCACCATAAAAGCGATCAGCACATTACGGGTTACATCCTGCATATTCAGCCAGTCAAAAATATTGGGTGAGATATCACTAGCACTCACAGTATCCCAGGTAATTGGGAAATCAGCCATTTCGTAGATTTCCTTAACTGCTTCATCTGTCTTTTTATAATCATGCAGGAAAATTTCGTAACCGCCGGCTTCATCCGGTTGCCAGTCGTTCAATCGTTGAATAAGCTTAATATCTCCAATGGCAAATGTGCGGTCATAGTCTTCAATACCGGTTTTGAAAATACCCGTAATAGTCAGTTTGTCCGGACGAATATTCGGTAAGCCTTCTTCTGCACTGCTGCCCGGCCTGATGAAATAAATGAGAATTCTGTCGTTAACCTTCAGCTGCAGTTGTTTTGCCGTAAAGTCAGAGATCATGATCTCCCTGCTGTAAGTACTGTCGTTGAATTGTATAGGCCTCCCTTGTTTGATGAAGCCTTTGATATGGTTAAAATCATAAGTGCTGTCAAATCCTTTTACCAGCACTCCTTCAATTTCTTCTTTTGTTTTAAGGATGGCGTATTTGGTGGCAAACGGGTGAATATTCTTTACAAGCGGATTTTGTTTTATTTCTTGTACCAGTGTATCATTTTGGATAATGGGAATCTCTTCTGATATGATGGCTTTGCCAGGTTGTTTTTCCTGCACCCGCAAATGCCCCAAAAAACTGAATACTTTCTGGCTCACAGTTTCCTGGAATCCGTTGGCCAATGAAAGGGTGATGATCATTACGGCCACACTGATCACTGTGGCCACCGTAGATAGACGGATGATAAAACGGGAGAAAGATTTTCTTCCGCCTGTTTTCCCGGACCGGTCAAATGCAATGCGGTTTGCTATAAATCCTGCAACCTTCAAGTTGAATTGTTTGTCTTCTCCAAAAATAAGGTGGTTGATAAGATTTCTTCCTTTTTTTAGCTTATTTTAAGCAATATTGTATTTCAATCTGACCTGTAATTTTTATATGATACGAAATAGCCTTCTCCTGCTGTCATTAATATCCTTCAGTGCATCAGCACAGTTGCCTGATCATGTTTATAAATCCAATATAAAAACGGTCAAACTGTTCAAGTCGGGGGATATGTACAGCTACCCGGTCATCATGCTTAACTCCAATGAACAACTCGAACTGCATTTTGATGATATGGATGCAGATGTGAAATATTATTATTACAGTTTCCAGTTGTGCAATGCCGACTGGACACCGGCCAATATCCAGTTGTTTGATTATATCCGTGGCTTTACCAGTAATCGTATCACCAACTACCGTCATTCTTCGCTGGCGCAGACAAGGTATACCCACTACCAGGCTGTATTGCCGGAGAGAAACGGAGCGCCGAGTAAGGCCGGAAATTATTTATTAAAGGTTTTTTTGAATGATGATACCAGCAAACTGGTTTTTACCAAACGTATGCTCATCGTCAACACAAAGGCGACCGTATCAGCCCAGGTATTACAACCCTTTAACACCAATTATTTTCAAACGCATCAACGGGTGCAGGTGAATGTAAGCACAGCACAGGGACAAATCAATGCCTTTTCACCGCAGGACCTGAAAGTGGTGGTACTGCAGAATAATATCTGGAATAATGCTTCACTACTGGACAGGCCTACTGTTTTCCGGGGTAATTATTACGAGTACAGCGATGAAGAAAACACCACTTTTCAATCAGGCAAGGAATGGCGCTGGATAGACCTGCGCAGCTTGCGGCTAATGAGTGACCGCATGACCAAGATCGTTGACAATGATACTTCCAACCGGGTGGATGTGTATGTAAAACCGGATGGCGAAAGAAGGCAACAGTTGTATATCTACTACCGCGACTTTAATGGCATTTACACCGTTGAGAACAGGGATAACTCTAATGCCCTCTGGCAAAGTGATTATGCCTGGGTACACTTTACTTATGTACCGCCGGGCAACAGGGCTTATGAAGGTAAATCAGTATACCTGTTTGGTGAACTGACAAATTATTTGCAGGATGATAATTCAAAGATGATTTTCAATGAGGAAAAGGGAGTTTATGAAAGAGCATTGTATCTCAAACAGGGTTATTACAACTATTCCTATGTAACACTGACCGATAAAAAACAGCCGGGTGTGCAGGCTCTTTATGAAAATACGGAAGGAAACTACTGGGGTACAGAGAACAGTTATATGGTATTGGTGTACTTCCGCAATTTTGGTGCAAGAGCCGATGAACTGATTGGGTTTACCAAAATCAATTCTGCTTTTCAGCGATAAGTTGATATAAATCGGAACACGGATAACACGGATAAAGGGATACTCACGGATTTTTTTATTTTAATTTTCGCCAGTGCAACAGGCATAAAAAATAACTATCAGTGCAAATCCTGATCATCCATGTCATCCGTGTTCTGCCTGGTTCTGTAATAGGAAAAAGTAGAAAGATTACAATGTCTTCTTGGCGTCTTCCAGGAATTTAGCAAGGCCAATATCCGTCAGCGGATGTTTTAATAATCCGAGTATAGAATCCAGCGGGCAAGTGCAAACATCGGCGCCGGCTTCGGCACATTTTACAATGTGCAGGGCATTGCGGATAGAAGCGGCCAGTATTTCTGTTTTGAAGCCCTGGATGGAATAAATATGCCTGATCTGAGAGATCAGTTCGATGCCATCCCAGTTGCTGTCATCAAGGCGACCGATAAAGGGAGAGAGATAAGTAGCGCCGGCTTTGGCAGCCAGAATTGCCTGACCTGCAGAAAACACTAATGTGCAATTGGTGCGAATGCCATTGTCAGAAAACCATTTGATAGCTTTAATACCGTCTTTGATCATCGGCACCTTCACCACAATATTCGGGTGGATAGATGCCAGCTTTTTTCCTTCTTCTATAATAGCCTTGAATTCGGTGCTGATTACTTCTGCGCTGATATCGCCATCTACCATTTCGCAGATGGTTTTATAGTGGTTCATCACCGCCTCTTCACCTTTAATGCCTTCTTTGGCCATCAGTGAAGGATTGGTGGTAACACCATCCAGGATACCTAACTCGTTGGCTTCTTTGATCTGGGCAAGATTTGCCGTATCAATAAAAAATTTCATAACGGGTGTATTTTAACCCCCTTCAGGGGGATTGGGGGCAAAAAAAATGGCAGGCTGATTACATCGCACCGCTCAACCACCTACTCTTGCTGCCTTCCGGCCCTGGGAGGGTTCAGCAGGAGCTGGTCGTGTAAGACCTGCCGGCGCAAAGATAAGGGTGTGAAGATTAATGGCCGAAGCCTTAGTTCTTCTTTTTGATTTTTCTATCCGGAATTCCTTTTAATATTTCGTCTTTGGTGGGTAATGGCCCGTCAGGAATTTTCTTGATCCAGATCGTCTTTTCGATAAATACAGAAGGATTGCTTTTGAGCACGGCTTTTACAATAACTTTTTCTTCATTGAAATCATCCGGAATGATCAGTTCATTGCCGGAGAATGTGGCATTGGTACAGGAGAATTGTATTTCCTTGCTGGTCAAAGGTTGCCAGCGGCCATTGGATAATTTACCATCCACATTGATATAATTATGCTGACCTTTTTTCAGGCTGTCGGTATAGAGATGAAAATAAATGCTGTCAATTTTCTGTGCAAACAGAGGCGACAGTGAGCTGGTAATTATCAACAGGAGTAAAAATTTCTTCATACCTGTACAAAAGTCGCAAATTCATGCCAAAGGGTTGTCGTATGAGATTTCTTAACATTTCATGCCGGTAAAAGAGTTGCTGGCCGAAATTATTTTCTTTTCAGTTGCAGCAGGATGGTTTTTTCTTTGGCTATCATATCACACTGGGCTTTACCGGAAGTATTATCGCTGATGATCCAGATATTGCCGTCTTTATCCAGGGTAATGCCTTCGAGGTTCATACTGTAATCCTGGTCTTTGTACTGGTTGGATATTTCAGAGAAATTTTCTACCGGTAAGTTCTGCAAGGTTTCTGCCTGCAGGTTACCATTTACATCGATATTGATTGTTTCAATGAATTGCTGGCGCAATTTTCCTTTGGAGAATGATTTCAGGCAGATGAGCCGGTTGTTCTGGCTGTCGAAACAAATATCGGAATAGCGCCACTGCGGGTTGAGCAGGGGCAGTTCAATTACTGATTCATATTTCAGGCTGAGCACATCTTCAAAATTTCTTTCTACACTGTAGGTATAGATCTGCGATTTGCTCATGTCTTCATTGCGTTCCCGCAGGATGTAAAATTTGTTATGCGTTTCGTTGGCTGCAATGCCTTCCATGCCGTCGCCGCTTTTTGATTTGGGCGGCAGGGGAGTGGACGTTTCAACAATGCGGATGGATGAGGTGGCTGCATCTACTTCATACACTGCGACGGTGTTTTCTGAAACGAGGTAGAGTTTGCCGTTGTAGGAGGTCATGCCTTCCATTTCGAAGAACTGCGGCACATTCAGGTTGATGCTGTTGATGACGGTTTTGGTTTCGGGGTCGAAAGCAAAAATGACGGGGCAGCGTTCGGAGGCCATGTACAGTTTGCCGTCCAGGTATTTCATACCGGAGATACAAACCTGTTTGTTCAGGCTTTCGGGCAAGGCTATATTATCGATACTGTACAGGGGAACCTGTGGGGGCTGGGCATTCAACACTAAAGAGGTACTGAGGGCCGCTGCTACTAACAAAATCCGCATGATGGTGACTTTTTAATAAAAATGCCCCTCGGGGCAGTTTGCTAATATAGGGCAAAAGGAGGAAATGGTAACCATCTCCTAAATCCCGGTATGTCGACAGCCAGGCTTCCCTAAAGGGAGGAGGCCATATTTCCTAAAGTAGTTACAGTAATGAAAGTGTAGTTAATAATAAAGGCTGTTGCGACCGGTTTTACAAAGGCGGAAACTTGTTTTACTTTAACGGAGGTCATTTTTACCAAAGGCGAGGTCTCTAAAAAAGGGGCGGAGGTTTTCATTACACAGGTGGGAGATTGGTTTTACAATAGAGGAGATGAATTTGACACTGGCGGAGGAGAATTTTACGAGGACGGAGATCAATTTTACATTGGCGGATAAGGATTTTACAAGGGCGGATATAAGTTTTACATGGTACGAT
>JBGARY010000043.1:0-24451 GCA_044229985.1 Chitinophagaceae bacterium | reverse complement strand
GCCAAAAGAATTGCAGTTGCGAAAGAGTATGAAGATGAAGGCGACTTATTCTTAATTGAGTATGACGCTGATAAAGTTCTTTATCTGTGGGACTATGACTATAACCTCCGAAAAAAATTCCCTTGCCTTGACTTTGAAATTTATGAAGACAATTTCTTTAAACTATTTGGAAGACAAATTTATCCATTAAGTGACCGCATTAAGCCATTGACAATTGACAGAAAAGCAAAGTGGAACTACATGAGTAAAGTTGGCGCACCAGGGCATTTGCAAATAGACAACACAAACTTTGATAAACTTGTAGAAGAATATAATAACTGCGCCTAACATGGGGTTTTCTGCTATGCTGGCTGAAGAATATATACTGATCGTCCCGTTCGCTTATCATCTACAGTCCGGGCTGGACGAATAAAGCCGAGCGATAGAATATAATATCAACTATATAACTTTACTCAGCAGCGGTTCGGGCTGACGAATCACGGAATATCAGCACAGCAGAAAGCCCTGGCCGTTACCTGCAAGAATAAACAGCCATGTCGTTCATTAAAATATTCAGTAAGACCCCTAAGGTTGACAAAGACATCCCTGAGACCGAATCCATATTTGAAACATATAAAGGAAAAATTTATCCATGGATTAAAGTAACTTTCTCAGACGATGACCCGAGAAACACTCCGACGCGATTAACACTAACAGGAGACGAATCACCTATTAACAAAGTATGGCTGGGTGACTTATCAATATTTTATGTTGCTGACACAGGAGACAGCTTTCAAGTTCTTCTTGAACGAGACCTGCCTCAAAACTTTTCTAAGGAACAACTCCACAACATAGCAATTGACAACTTAACTAAAGACATAGAATTTAAACTTCATGAAACAAACTTTGGTGGACACGGACTTATCGCAGGGGGTGACCATGAAGCTGGTTCACTATGCCTTCCTGAAATGTGGGATTGGTTAACTGAGCATCTCGACGACAGTTTAATTGTTGGAGTTCCTGCAAAAGACCTTGTAATTATGGTTCCTGAAAGTGACACAGAAAAAGTTGCAAATTTGAAAATATTTGTGCATGAGATATTCAAAGAAGGCGAAAGACTTTTAACGAGAAACATTTTTAGGTTTGACAGAGAAACAAAAGAATGGACAATTGTTGATAGTGTAAGTTGATAATGCCATGCAGGTAACATTGGGTTTGCTGCTATGCTGGCTGACGAATAAATCCTCATCTTTTTGTTCGCTAATCAGCAGCGGTTCGGGCAGACGTAATTCTATTGAGCTTTTGTTCTTAACTTCATCTTTAGTAATTCTATTGGGCTTCAGTTCCGGGCCGACGAATGTAAAACCCAGCACAGCAGCAAGCCCTGCTCGTTAAGAGTCATTACAAATTATAGTCACAAACAAATCAAAAAAAGTATTAATTAGACTTCAGAAATCAATGAGCAAGTATTCTGTTTTAATTGGTATAGTTATTTCTTTATTTTTTTTGGTAGTGGCTACATTATTATATCCGGGTGGTTCTATTCTAAACAAAAACTCCATAGGATTTGACTGGTCAAAGAATTTTTTTAGTAATTTATTTTTAAATACGTCAATCAATGGCGCTGAAAACCCGGCAAGAATTTGGGCCATAACCGGAATGGGAATCAATTCAATTGCCTATGGCCTTTTTTTTATTCATACTTCTAAAAAAATACCTCATAAGCATACTGAATGGGTTTTAAAATCAGTCGGCGTATTAAATATGGTTTTTACTTTTTTAATTGCCACATCTTTACATGATATTATGGTTACTATTTCAAGTACTTTAACCATGTTGGGTTTATTTTACATCAGCATCTTTGTTCTGAGAACAAGGCTGCACTGGTTAAAGCTATTTTGCATAGTGAGCCTGTTAATATTTTATTGCACGTTGTTCTTATATGGAGCCGGAGATTGGGGTTTACTGGCTGTTATGCAAAAGGTTTCCTTCTTCTGTTTTATGGCTTTGGTTTTGACAATAGAATATTTCACAACTGACAAAACATTTCAAAAGTAACCTAACCAGTGATAAAGCAACGAATCGCTACCATGCACTGTGTACAAAGCAAGCAAAAGGGCTTTGGTTAACTTCCTGGGAACTTTTCTGACTTACAGCAAGAGGCGGTATCAAAGCATGGAAGGAAGCAGGGCTGCCTGTGCAGAATGGTTAGCATTTGCGCTATTAGCAAAGCAGTATAATAATCGTTCACTTTTATTTATGATTACTATACTCTCCGGAGGGTAACCTTTTCCCCGTACCTGCGTCACACCCGGAAACCAACAAGACTTTATCATGAAATTCACCTTACCATTTACCATTGTTAGCGGCGGCGAAAAACTCACTTTCCTCAAAAGCTATATCAAAGACGGAGCAGAAGTACTGGAAGGCATCAATGAAGTGCAGCCCGGATCCGGCCCGCCAATGCATATTCATTACCTGCAAGACGAGGGCTTTACCGTAGAATCCGGCAAGATGGCTTACCAGCTGGCCGGAGAACCGGTACAGTATGCCGGCCCCGGTGAATCTGTACTGATCAAAGCCGGCATACCGCATAAGTTCTGGAATGATGGTAACGATATGCTGGTGGTAAGAGGATTCATTACCCCGCCGGATAATTTTATCTACTTTTTATCAGAGATCTTTAAATCTAGTGAGGCCAATAAAGGCCGGCCTGCAATGTTTGATGCAGCTTATTTGCTGAACCGCTACAAATCGGAATATGCCATGACGGAGATACCAGCCCTTGTACAAAAAA
The DNA here is from genome assembly GCA_044229985.1 of Chitinophagaceae bacterium. Taxonomy (GTDB): domain Bacteria; phylum Bacteroidota; class Bacteroidia; order Chitinophagales; family Chitinophagaceae; genus JJ008. Next base: position 21,675 of record JBGARY010000043.1, on the reverse strand, counting down.
TGATCTTTCCTGTTATTTTATTTTTTGGCCGGCTGACGGGGAAGCATAAAAAATTTGCCGGGGCACCGCTGCCGGTGAAGTGAAAGTTGCATAACTCTGTTTATGGCTGCCACACTGCCTGCTGGAACAGGACGGTAAAGATTTTGTACCTTGAAATCTTATTAAAACGGGCATTGCAATCGAAGTTCTACATACCGCACCCTTTGCTCCAGGATTTTATCCAGTGCATCATGGTGATTGATGCACAAGTGCCGGAAACGGCAGAACCTGTTATTGCTCCCTATCCGCCCACACCGCAAAACTCTTTGTTCTTCTACATCGAAGACCCGATCAAAGTGCAGTTTGATGGCAAAGAGGAATTTATTCAGCAGCCCCGCAGTGTAATCGTTGGCCCGCAGCTTACCCCCGTACGCATAGATGTAAACCAGCGGCACAAGGCTGTAAGGGTGGGCTTTCATCCCGGCGGGCTGCACCGGCTGCTCGGTATTTCATTACACGAAATGGTGGATGGCAATTACAATGCGGCAGATGTATTTGGCCCCGCAGTGATGGAACGGCTGCACCAGCAACTGCAGGAAGCCGGTACAATGGATGGCGTCAATACAGTGATAGAGAAATTCCTGCTGGCACAACTGAACAGGGTGAAGCCGCTGCTGCCCATTGACATGGCCATGCTGCAACTGGTACAGCAGGAGGGCAACTACCCGATAGAAAAACTGGCTGCTCTTTCCTGCCTCAGCCTCCGCCAGTTTGAACGGCAATGCAAATTGCGGATCGGTATGCCGCCAAAATTATTTGCCCGCATCGTCCGTTTTTCAAAAGCTTACCGCCTGCGGGAACAATTTGTACAAATGAGCTGGACAAAGATCGCCTACGAATGCGGTTATTTCGACCAGATGCATTTTATCCGCGACTTCAAAGAGTTTGCAGGGGTAACACCCCGCATACTGGAAAAGGAGCTGGCCCATCTGCCCATCCGCCTGCAGGGGCCGATGCAGTTATAATGTCGTTTTTTTACTATTTCCCCGTTTTATCATTGCAGAGGTTTGTGTAAAATAAAATAACATGAAACCTGTAATGCTTTTTATCTGCGCCACTCTTTTCTGCTTAACAAGTTTTGCCCAGCCCTACGACAAGCTGCAATCGCTAAGCGGTGCAGCGGTAACTACTTTTTACAGCGAAGGCTTTGAACCAAGGGCAAGGCAAACTGCCACAAGGCTGGAAAAAGTAATAAATTATTACCAGGAGATGCTTGGCTTTAAGCCGGTGGTGACGGTGCTGCTGCTCAATAAGGCGGACTGGCCGCTGTATACCAAATTCCCGGTGTATGGCATGCCGCATTATAATGATGATGCCACCCTGGTGGTAGCCGCCGAGGATAATGATTTCTGGAGAAGTTTTTTGAATGTGAAAGAACTGCCGGAAAATATTCGCCTGCAGGCGGAGAAAGTATATGGCCTGCCGGATAAGACCGTTAGTATGCAGGCCTTTTTTGACCTGCTGGCCATTCATGAACTGGGCCATGCCTTTCAAATGCAGGGCAAACTGCAGGTGCAGCGCAAATGGATGGGAGAGTTGTTCTGTAATATCCTGCTGCATACTTATATCGCAGAAAAAGAACCGGAGCAGTTGGCAGCGCTTACACTGTTTCCCCGCATAGTGGTGAATGGTGGCGTAAAAAACTATCGCTACACCAGTTTGAAAGACCTGGAAGAGCGATATGATGAAATCGGTCAGCAGCACCCACAGAACTATGGCTGGTACCAATGCCGCTGGCATGCTGCTGCTGCCGGTATTTATGATGCAGATGGAAAAGCAGTGATGCAGCGATTGTGGAATACATTAAAGTCAAAACAAGAAAAATTGAATGATGCTGATTTTGCTGCATTGCTGCATACAGGGGTAAGCAGTAAAACAGCTGATGTACTCCGCAAATGGGAAGCAGATATGATAAGATGAGAACATCAGAAATTTAAAAATATCAATGGGCGTTGCTCTTTTCCGGGGCAGCGCCCATTGCTGCGAAATAAGGGCGGATAATTATTTTGTAACTTGCTGGTATGCGAAGGGTTCTTTGCATCCTCATCGTGTTACTGGTAGCGTTGATTCATATAATCGGGGCAGGTAAATGGTTTCATGGATCATACAGGGATCTTTATTCCAGTTATTTTTCAGATGTAGCTGTCCCTTTTGCTTTTTACTTTTTATTGTGTGTTGCAGAAAGAAACTGGCCCTGGGTGTGCGGTTGGAAAATGAAAGCTATGATATTATTGGGCGGTTGTGTTTTAGCTGAATCACTGCAATACTTTCATGTTCATTTCCTGGGAACTGTATTTGATCCAATGGATGTTATTGCTTATATAATTGGCATTGCGGCAGCCATTGTTGTTGACGAGTTATTATTACAACGATTAAAAAAATCCGGCCATGCGAACGCATAAACAGGCATGGTATATCATCAACGGCATCACTCTTTACCGGGTGATAGCAGCGCCATTTTTACTGGTATTGCTGTTTAATGGATATTACCAGCTCTTTAAATGGTTACTTGCCGTCAGCTTTTTTACCGACCTGATAGATGGATACCTGGCCCGGAAATTTAAGGTAACCAGCGTAATGGGTACCCGGCTCGATTCTATCGGGGATGACCTGACGGTGCTGACCGCATTGATTGGCCTGTTTGTTATAAATCCTGCTTTCATTAAAGCACATATTACCGAGCTGGTTTTTCTTTTCGTTGTATTTGTTATAGAGACGGGTTATGCATTTTACCGGTATGGCAGGATGACCAATTTTCATACGTACCTGGCCAAACTGGCTGCCTTGCTGCAGGGTGTTTTTTTGTTAGTGGCCATTGTTTTTGATGAGCCCAATCTTGTCTTGTTTTATGCGGCAGCGGGTATTACACTACTAGAACTGCTGGAAGAGATTGTTATTACGGCTGTTCTGCCGGATTGGCAAACCAATGTAAGAGGATTATACTGGGTATTAAAAATGAAGAAAGCGAATAATACAAACAGATAGCAAAAAGCCGGTAATGTATACCGGCTTTTCTCATTTTATTGGTTTTAGCAATAGTACCAATATTTGTACCAATAGCAATATCCCCAATAGTCGCAATAGTAATACCAGTAGTAGCACCAGCCGGCGCCACGACTGCCATCAGGAGCTTTGTAGTTTTTCTGGAAATCGGTGATGGCTAAGGTAATAGCTTTTGCATCGGATTTGCTGAGTGTCTGACCTGCTTTGTAGAACACATTGTTAATTGTAGCTCCTCTTACGGCAGGTCCGCGGCTTGCATCCAATTCAGCATTAGATACCATGCTTAAAAATCCAATATCGGCAGCAGTGAGTACTGTGCCTTCTTTCATTGATGAAATGTTTTGTTCTTTTTGTCCGAAAACAGCAGTTGCTGTTAACAGTAACGCAAAGACAAACATGAACCTGAATATTTTCATAGTCTTTCGCTTTAGGTTAAGAAATGGTGTTTTGGCTCAGATACTTCGGCTCCCCTCGGAGACTTTTCTCATTTGCTGTTAAATGTAATATCGAAGCAATGCCCAAAAGGGTGACTTATATCAGTTGTTGACATTAAAGTTTGTATTTATCGGAAGCGGCAAGCCATTCCTGCTGTCCTTTGTATTTCAGTTCTGCGTTAGCTGATAACTATATTTGCGTTAAAAGCATCACATGGAACTTGGCATCAGTATGTTTGGCGATAATCATTTTGATAAAGCAGGTAAACCCTTGCCAACCGGTCAGCGCCTGCAGGAATTGATCGAAGAAATCAAACTGATGGATGAAGCAGGGCTGGATTTCTTTGGTGTGGGTGAACACCACCGGCCGGATTATGCGGTTTCTGTTCCGGAGATAGTATTAGCTGCTGCTGCATCAGTCACTAAACGAATCAAATTGGGCAGTGCTGTGAATGTGCTTAGCTCATCCGACCCGGTGAGGTTGTACCAGAGTTTTGCCACCATAGACTTACTCACCAATGGCCGGGCAGAACTGATGGCCGGCCGCGGCAGTTTCATAGAATCATTCCCGGTTTATGGTTACCGGCTGGAAGATTATGAGGAGTTGTTTGAAGAAAAGCTGGAACTGCTGGTAAAGATCAACAAAGAGAACCCCATTACCTGGAAGGGAAAACACCGGGCTGCACTTAACAATCAGTCCATATTACCCCGTGCCTTTAATGATGAACTGAGTATTTGGGTGGCTGTGGGCGGTACACCGGAAAGTGTGCTGCGGGCCGGTCGCCTGGGATTGCCGGTGATCTTTGCGATCATTGGTGGCAACCCGGCACAGTTCAAACCATTGTTTGAATACTATAAAAAAGTGTACGATCATTTTGAACATGATGCCACCAAACTGCAGATGGGAGTGCATATGCATGCCTTCTTTGGTGAAGAAAGCAAGGCAATAGCTGATTATTATTACCCGATCTATTCCGCACAGATGGACAGGGTAGGCAGCAGTCGTGGCTGGCCGCCTTACCAGCGTCAGCAGTTTGATGCAGGGCGGGGAAGCAAGGGGCATTTGATCATCGGGGATACCAATGAAGCGATTGATAAAATACTGGAACTACAGGAACTGTTTGGTCTTACCCGTTTTTCTGCGCATATGGATGTAGGCGGGCCTTCGCATGCATCGCTGATGAAATCAATAGAACTATTCGGGACGAAGATTGCGCCGAAGGTGAGAGAGGCTTTGTGAGGCGGGAGGCAGGAGGAGTGAGACAGGAGGCGGGAGGCAGGAGGCAAGAGGCGGGAGATGGGAGGCAGGGGATGTGTTGATGAATATCTATTTTTACTGCATGGCGAAAAAGATATTGACAAAAGACAGTGAATTTGTAGTGGGAGAGGAGAAAATACTGAACTATATACTGGCCTTTCTTTTTCTAATTTTATTTGCAATAGGTCTTGTCCCATCGCTGAAGAATAGTTTTAGTACTGAAAGAATTTTGGATTACCTGCTAATAATGGCTCTGCTGCCATCGATTATGTTTTTCACCAAAGCCAGGAGCAGGAGAGTGTACATAAGGGTGAATAAGACCGGTATCTACCAGGATGAAATACTGGTAACCGCCTGGAATAAATTTCTCAATGCCTTTATCAAAGAAAAACCCCTGACGCTGCAATGGCGGGATAATTTTTTACTGGTTATAGAATTCACAAAGGAGGATCCCACAAAGGGGTTTCGCCGGCTTATTAAACTAACCAATACACAGAACAAATCTGAGGAAGATATTATTGCGGCAATAAAGTTTTTCTGGCAATTGTACCAGTCAGGCAGGCTATAGCTGTTTCACTATGTTTTTTCTTCTCAATCAAATAATATCGGTAAATTAACTGACTGATACTATTCACCGATGCGCCAACTTCTGCTTATTATCCTGTTTTTTTCTTGCTGCCCAGTAAAGCTATGGGCACAATCAAATAGTAATTTGGCAAATGAAAGGAAAACTTATGCAGTTATTGTTGGCATTTCCGCTTATGAAAGTGATGGCATACCTAAATTAAATTTTGCACACAGGGATGCGGAGGAATTTGAGAGATTCCTGATTTCAAAGGCAGGTGGTTCAGTTCCGTCAGATAATATCCGGGTATTATTGAATGCTGATGCTACTTACACTTCTATTTACAATGCCTGGTACTGGCTGCTTGAAACTGCCAATAAAGACGATCTCGTTTATTTCTATTTTTCCGGTCATGGCGATATGGAAAACAATACGATTGATAACCTGGGATTCCTGCTGGCTGTTAATACACCCCGTACCAATTACCTGCATAATGCAATACGTATAGAGGATATTAACCGGTTTGCCAATACACTTTCCGTTACAAGAGGATCAAGAGTGATATTGATTACCGATGCCTGTCATTCCGGCGACCTTGCCGGTAAAAATATCAGGGGAAACCAGTTAACCGGGGATCAGTTAAGAACTGCTACCGGTAAAGAAATACGTATTACCTCCTGTGGCCCCAACGAACTATCCAACGAAGATGAAAAGTGGGGCGGGGGCCGTGGTGTGTTTTCTTACTACCTGGTGAAGGGCCTGGAAGGGTTAGCGGATTTTTCCAATGACAAGGTTATTACACTGGAAGAAGTCAAGAGCTATCTTACCCAATCTTTTCAGGCAGATAAGATATTAAGCCAAAAAGAAAATAAACAAACGCCGGTGGTCAGCGGTACATTACCAACACCCTTAGCGAGGGTAGATAAACAACGCTTAGATTCTTTGCGGCTTTCCGTTTCCCCTGCGCCGGTAGTTGAACAGACCAGCAGGCCTAAACCTTTGGGTACTTCTCCGCAAGGCTACTTTTTCAGCCTGGTTGACAAGTGGAATGTGGAGAAGCAGGTGAATTTTCATCAGCTGCGCCTTCTGCCTGCTTATGAAATTCCTTATGAATTCATACGGCAGGCAACGGAAACTGTCCGCCAAAAAACTACATATGATTCATTACAGGTAAACCGGTTGATTAAATCACTGGAATCGAATGCTGATGCTCTGAAGCGATTTAATGATAAATTGATTGAAGTACTTTCCGACAGAGGTCAGCGTATGATCAATCTTTACCTGGAAGGAGATGAGGCCGAACTGGAAAAAAGAAGGTATTACAGTAAAGCAGATACTGATTATGATGTTTTTGCTGCTATGTTAGACGTGGCATTAAAGATATCCAAACCTCGTTCAGGTGTTTTTAGTTACAGCGCTGTTGCCACTGGTTCTGATGCTTATTTACCCGAATGCCTGGAGCTTAAGTATCACTATTTTTCCGGTGTGGCAACCAGGCTTAAAATGCCTTTATTTAAAAATACAGACAGCCTGCTGGCAGTGGCTTTAAGGGAACAGCAGGAGGCTTATAAGATTGAAAAAAACGCAGCTTACATAAATAACGAACTGGGAATTTTATATAAGCAAAAAAACAATTTAGCAGAAGCGGAAAAGTTTTTCCTGAGTGCCACACAAATTGCACCCAACTGGGCCATGCCCTGGGCAAACCTGGCCGGACTTTATGCACAGATGAATAAAAGGGAAAGCGGTTTTGCTGCTGCTGCCAAAGCCAGGGATTTGCAGCCCGGTTTCCAGGGTGCTTATGTAAATACCGGTATCCTTTACGAAAAAGATAACAATCTACTGCTTGCGGAAGAATATTATCGTAAAAGCATCCGGCTAAACACAAGACATTACCTGCCTTTTGAACGACTCGGCTATGTATATATGAGTACCACCCGGTATGCTGCTGCTGATAGTTTTTTCCTGGAAGCTGATATCCGGAAACGAGGCTATAATTTCAGTCCTTCTGATTTAATCTATGTTAACCCGATTGATGAAAGCATCGTCATGAGCCCTCATTTGCCCTGTGATTTTGACACGAACATGGTCAAAAAAAATGATGTGCTGGGAAATTTATATATCGGGTTGCTTTATGTGGACTACAAGGCTTTTCAGAAGGCGGAAAAAAAATTCAAGGAGGTGATAAATATAGACCCGGACAACCCGCTGGTTTTTCATTTTCTTGGCAAACTTTATTATGATCAGCAAAGATGGCAGGAGGCGGATATCGTTTTTAATTATGCCCTGCAATTTCACCTGGACAAATATGCACTACAGCGGTATTGTGATTCTCTGGCAAAACTCTTTCCCTACTACCTGCCGGTTAATGATGAAAATATACATTGTGTATTGCGCCGGGTTCAATATTCCTGGGTTCCAAAGATGGAAACAAGATTTTTACTGGGTACGGCTTATGAACGATGGAACCATGTAGAAGAAGCAGAAAAACAGTTTCGGGCTATCATGAAGGAGGAACCCACAGAGATAGCGGCCTATTATAAATGCTGGACCCTTCTTGAAAAGAACGAACGGTATCATGATGCGGAAGCGGTTATTAAATCAATTGCAGATAAATCTGTTGTAAGGAATGAATTACTGCCTTTTTATAAAAGAGTAACTGCAAAGCACCCGGAATGGGGTGAATGGTTTTATAAAGCTGGCAGCCTGGTGTATGATATGGCCATGGAAGCGCCGGAGTTATATGAAAATGACCGCAAGTATATTAAGGATGATACGGATGAAGAGTCTTACATGAACCGTCCGTATATGGATCAATCAGTAACAGGAAACAAAGTTCCCGCTACCGGTGACCACTTTGATCTCCATACCGGTATTAGATTTCCATTGACAGAAGGCCTTTATTTTCTGAGAAAAGCAGATTCACTTTTGAAAGAACCGGTTATGATGGCAGAAGTATATTATAAAATCGGTGACTTATATACCTGGCAGGGTTTGCCGCAAAGGGCAACAGCTTATTATAAAAAATCTCTTGAATTAAAGCCTGATAATGCAAATACCAGGATGAAATACATTAATACAAGTGCATTTGTATACAACCTTGAGACGGCACTTGCCCAACTGGATTCTCTTTACTCCCGGAAAGAAATTAATTTTTCTCACCAGGTATTAATGGCAGAATATTATATCCATGCCGGAAAGTTGCAACAGGCAGGTAAATTGCTGAAGGATGCAGAAAAAGCACATCCATACAAAATTCCGGCAATTACCGATCTTAACGCAAGGATGCATTTGATAGCAAAAAATCCCAAAATGGCAATTCCGTTTTACAGGGAATATCTTGGCGCCAACCCAAACGATCCGAATACACATTATACGCTGGCCCGATTGTATGCAAGTCTGAATAATGCAACAGAAGCATTCAAGTGGCTGGCACTAGCCATCAACAAAGGATTTGATTATTACTGGGTGCTCAAATTTGATGAGAGCTGGAATAAATTACGTTCAATGCCGAAATGGAAACAGCTTACTGAGGGGATACAACCCAAAGGTTAAAAACTTAGTTTTTGATTTTTGCCGATTACTACCCTGTACACCGGGTTTTGTTTGCAAAGGTTGGCCGGTATTCTTGGTTTGGAGCAGTAGGTGTTTTTTGCTTTAATTGTAGTTTGTCCCTGTGCCTGTTTAAGAACCTGGTCCCAGCTTACGTTGTTTTTAAGAATGCTGCAATGTGATTCCAGTGATGACTTTAAAAAATAAGTGTAAAAGCTGCCAAAATCAGCCTGGCTTGCGGATGTTTCCGTTTCTGTGCAGGCAGTAGCCAGGATTGATACCGGTGTTGGATCAAGAAATAAGGCCCTAAGGTTTTGCTCACTCCATTTGATATTTGAACTTTTAGTACCTGAAGGTTTAGTGCTTTTGAAATTTACTGAGAAAATATCATCGTTACAGCAATCACTGATGACGAGGTTCATCCTTGCACCTTTCTTTGTAATGGTTTGAAAAATATCCGCAATATTCATTGATTGACTGATATTGGCGGTACGGCTGGCTTTAGCCCAAACCAGGCTATCCCTGAATGCTGTTCTGGGAGTTTTTACATTTTTCAGTTTCATGTTGGGGAAAGCCCTTGGTTTTTCCGGAATACGAAATCCATGACCTGAATAATAAAAAATGACAATATCGGTTGGCGCTGGCCTTAGTTTGGTAAGGGCAGACTGTGTAAAGGCTTTGCCATAGTTTTTTCCTGCAAGAATATTGATGTTGAGTTTAATGCCCAGGTAACTGCTTATGGAAGTGAATAATTCAGTTACCCGTTTGATATCAATAGACACTGCTTTCCCTATGGTTGCATCAATGGTGTCAGCAACTATCAGCAAATGCATTTTAATATTTTTTTCAGCAGGGGACAGGCTGCGGGTTACCGGCCTGAAAAGATTGATGTAAAAGTCTTCATCATCGCTAAAAAAAAGTGAAACGATATCTTTATTTAAAGCAGCTCCTTCGTGTAAAGTCCATTGAAAAGACACTGAGGGTGAAATTGCATAATTGGTTTCGTTTGAAACTCCGGCAGGTTCAAATAAGTTATTCTGTGAATTATAACGGAAAACAAAAGCCGGTGGAGCAAATTTAAGTTTATCATTTCCCTGGATATAACTAAGGTTAACAGCTTTAATGATAAGCAAGCTGGTGTCCGGGTCATCATTTTTATCGGGCGGGTTGAATTCGTCAATAAAGGCTTCGGTAAGAATATCCTCTTCATTACCCGGGAGTGAGTACCTTATACGAAGAAGGCCACTGCCATCATTGTTTCTTACTAAAAAGGCATGGTAAGTAATATTGTTTTCAGGTTCATTGAAATTGTAAGTAAAAGTGTAGGCAGATTGTGCCGATGTATTTGTAAAAACAACAGTTAGAAACAGTAGTACTAATGTGCAATTCTTTATCATTGATTTTTGCTCTGCTGGTTTCTGAATTTGAAAAAGCTTTTTTGGGGAATGCCTTTATTGCTCCCTTCTCAAAATTTACGCAATAATTCCTGTTTCTCTTTTTCCAGTTCTTTTATTCTATTTTTTTGGGCTTCTACCTGTTCCAGTTTAATCTTAAGTGCATTGTTAAGGCTTTCGAGCTGGGTTTTGATAGCTATTGTTTTCTTTTCTATTTCCTCTTTGGACATTACTTGTGCTGCTTTAACTGGTTTGTTTGCTTCATCGGCAAGTTCTTTCAATTGCTTTTGCTGGCTTTCTATGTCCTGCTGAATGATCTGAATGTATTTATCCAGTTTTAGTATCATTTCATTGCATTCATTGATCAGGGAATCATAATGTTCCCTGATTGTTTGCCTCGGTATATTGGTAGTATCCGAAGATTTAGGTTGCTTATCCCTTGGCCCGGGTGTTACCTGGCCGTGCAGTTGAATAGCGAAAAGCAGCGAGAAGACAAATATGAAAGACCTTACTTTCATATACTGAAGATAGCTTTTTATTAGCTATTTATGGTGTATAGCTTCAACAGGGATTCTTTGATAATGGCTTGTAACTAATTATTGTTTTTTACTTACCCTGTATAAATTTCCTCCGTCAGTAACGGTATAGAGCATACCATTATAATAGGCGACATCACGGAATCGTTCATATTTATCTGCCAGCAATCTCTCTTCACCTACTACTTTGTTATTGACGATTACCAGCCTGCAGATATGAGCACTGCTTAGTCCGCCAATAAAGAGGTTGTATTTCCATTCTGGAATGGCAGTGCCGTTATAAAACGCCATTCCGCTGGGAGAGAGGACAGGATCCCAGTAATAAACAGGTTGTTCCATCCAATTTTTTTGTTGAATTGCATCCCCGATTTCTTTACCGCCATATTCAATTCCATAGGTAATAACAGGCCATCCGTAATTCTTACCGGGTTTAATAATGTTTAGTTCATCGCCGCCACGGGGGCCAAATTCTGCTTCCCATAATTCACCGGTTGTGGGGTGAATATCGAGGCTTTGTGCATTACGGATGCCATAAGCATATATTTCAGGCTTAGCGTTGGGTTTGTTAATGTAAGGATTACCAGGGGCCGGCTTACCCTCTTTTGTTATCTTGAATATCTTTCCAAGACCTGATGAAAGATCCTGTGCCTGCACTCTTCCTTCTAGTATAGATCTTTCTCCTGTGCTTACAAAGAGGTTTCCGTTTTTATCGAAGACCAGTCTTGAGCCGTAATGCAAAGTGCTTTTTAAGGCTGGAGTAGCCCGGAAGATCACCGTGGGATTATCAATCTTCCCTGCAGTTTCATTTAACTGACCCTTAGCAACAGCCATCAGGTTGCCTTCGCCATACTTTTCGGAATATGACCAATAGATCGTTTTATTTTTTTTAAAGTCCGGGTCAAAAGCGACATCGAGCATACCCCCCTGGCCTCTGTCGTCAACAGCAGGAAAGCCAATAATTTTTTTCACCAATTTGCCACTGGCATCCAGTATCATCATATAGCCGCTTTTTTCTGTAATGAGTAAACGGCCATCCTGCATGGGAACTACGGCCCAGGGCCTTCCCAATTTCTCGGCAATTTTATCTACCTGGTAAGGGGTAGTGGTTTTTACAGCGGCAACTCTTGTTTGTCCTGAAAACGCAGGTTTATAATTAGTATTTGCCTTTTTAGTTTCAACAGGTGGTAATTTGCTGGTATCGCCTTCAGCCCGGTTAGGATTTGATGGGTTGTCATTGGCACAACCTGTTGTCGTGATGAAAACTGCTGCTGCAGATAAGAAAATATTGATTGCTTTCATATTGCTGATTGAACGGGTAAAATTAAAAAAGTGGTTAGTAACCTATATCATATTACACCTTTCTTACAAATTCCTTGACAAATTGTTTAAGTGAAAGAGGAATGATATGTGTCAATTGGCAGTGTTTCCGAACAGGTCTCCTTCATTCCATACCGGTCTGTTTATTGTCTGGGCAATGGAATAGCTTACCAGAAAATTAAGTTGCACATATACTTTCGCAGCCGCAAAATCAAAAATACCATCCATGCCATCGGCTGACTGGTGGTAATATTTGGCACGCCACTGTTTTACAAATGCAACCAGGTCGAAGCCAGGTATATTTGTCTTTGTTCCGTATTTAATATGCAAAGCAGGGATACCATTCATAACAAAGCTGTACTGGTCGCTGCGTACGAAGCGGTTTTCGTTGGGTTCAGGATCGTTTTCTACATCCAGTCCTAACTGGCTGGCCGCAAACTGTACATGCTTCATCATGTTACTATGCTCTGCACCAAGCGGAACGATTGACAGGAGGGGCGCAATTACTGTGGGCATATCCGTATTTACATTGGCTACAATGGAGCCTTTCGGTACGGTTGGATTGGCAGCGAAATAGGAAGAACCGATAAGCCCCATTTCTTCACCTGTTACCATTACGATAAGAATGGAACGTTTAGGTTTAGCTCCTGAGTTTTTATAAATACGGGCAATTTCCAGCAGTGAAGCTACCCCGGATGCATTATCATGGGCGCCATTATAAATGGAATCTCCGTTCACGACCCGGCCGACGCCCACATGATCGAGATGGGCTGAGTGAACTATATATTCATTTCTGAGGGCCTTATCAGTACCAGGAATCAATGCGACAACATTCTGACTTTCAAAGTCCTTATGGGTTGTATTGTAATTCACGGTAAGATGTAACGATAACTCAAAAGAAGAAGGCTGTCCCTGTTTGATGCTGCCTAATACTGTTTCCAGTTTCTTACCACTTTGCAAAAAGAGACGGCTGAGCATTGCCTTATTACTGTTAATGGCAACAGCAATATTTCCGGTAAACCCACGGCCATAGGCTTCAGTCTTTTGAGGATTCATGGCCACATTCATTTGGATTGCAGAACTTGTATTGCCGCCGGGCCGAGGATTTAAGTTGATAAGCATTACACCAACTGCACCTTTTTTGTATGCTGTATTCACTTTGTTTCCGCTATTGGAGAAATGAGCGGTAAGGGTAGAATGCAGGCCATCTGGTGCGCCAGCAACGATCACCAAGATTTTACCTTTTGGGTCAATATTTTTGTAGTCGCTGTATCCGCCTGGAATTTCAATGCCATAACCTGCAAACACAAGTTGGCCTTTTACATTTGCAGACTCTTTTAACGGATGGGGGACGGGGGTAAAATCTTTCAGGAATTCAAGTGTGTCCACATTGCCGGAGTTATCGGTTAGCAGGGCATTTGCAGATGAATTAACCAGTACCGATCTTCGGATGATTAAGTTTTGCAGAAAAGTTCCATTATCCCCACCTGGCGCAAGACCGATTTTTTTGTATTGATCTACTACATAATCAACAGCCATTTGGTATCCTTCAGTTCCCGGCAGGCGACCTTTCAATTTGTCATCAGCCAGCCAGGCTATATTTGAGCGGATGACATTGGTATCAATCCCGTTCATAGCCTTACGTATATTTTTTGAAATGGTGACAGTTTGGGCAGCCGTACCCAGCGTAAACAGTGTGCAAGCTATAACCAGTAATCTTTTCATACCGGCAATATAATCAAAAACAGAGGAGCTAAGAAGTGGGTTTTGTTAAGCGGCAACAATCTCAACAGTTGCATTGATACCTCTTTCTGTAATTGAGTCACACATGTTCTTCAGTTCTTCATAAACGCCCTGCTTAACGGCATACTTTCCTTTGAAATGAATGATGTAAGAGCACTGCTCAGCCTGTTCATACGTATGGCCGCAAACCTCCATCAGGGTTTCAATCACCCATTCAAAAGTATTCACTTCGTCATTCCAGACAATAAGCTGGCAGGGATCTTCTGTGGCAGTGAGAACGTCTGTCTCTTCACGGTAATCGAGGCCGGTATCAGGTTGATCTGTAAACATCGGGGGCAAAAATAAAAATATTTTCAGTCATGGCAGCATGATTGCGGCTTTGCGTAAAAGATATGTTGCGGCCCACTATCTTTGCGACTTTTAAAACCAACAGCTTCATGGCTTTACTGGAAAAGAAACTCAAAGTAAAAGATTCGTTACTTCCCTCCGCCGGAAAAGGATTGTTTACAACGGAGTTTATCCCAAAAGGAACAAAGATCGTTGAATACAAAGGCAAGATAACTACCTGGAAAGAGGTAGATCATAATGAAGGAAATAACGGGTACATCTACTTTGTTAAGCGCAACTATGTGATAGATGCCAGCACTTATCCTTCGGCACTGGCCCGCTATGCTAATGATGCCAGAGGAATACAGCGGGTGAAAGGACTGACCAATAATGCTGAATATGTGGAGGACGGATTGAAGGTGTTCATCCAGGCGGTTAAAGATATACCTGCCGGCAGCGAAATATTTGTTGAGTATGGAAAGGAATATTGGGATGCCATTCGCTACAATATCAAATTGGACCAGGAACGTAAGAGAATGACCGGGAAAAAAAAGGAGACTCCCGAGTCTTAACCTGTATCAATGGCTTTTAAGGAAAGAAGATATTCACAATTTCGCAGAATTCTATCCGCCACTTGTCAAGTGGCATTTTTTTTGCCAAAATCATACGGCCATCTGCAACACATTCAGGTCTCACCAACCCGGTTAAGAATATGATTAGTAATGAAAGACCAAAACCCGTTTTTTGTAACGCCTAACCCGGTGCCCGTAAATGCTTCGATAAACATACAGTTCTCCGGCGTTCCGTTTAACCCCGATTCATATTATATCACTAACGAGAATGGTGCAACCATCCGGAAAGGAAAAATTATTGATGCTGCCAGAAATTTTTCTTTGAGTGTAAGAGGTATGCCTGACGGTACTTATTGGCTGATTATGGGGGACAGGAAAGAACGTTTTACTATTGTTTGAGATCAATCCCATATATTTTCGATTTTTCAATATTAACAGAGCGAAATAAAATAAACCTGTTGTTGTCAACAGGTTTATTAAAAATTATATGAAAAGTAGGGAGATGCAGATTTTACCAGCCCATGATATCCACCAGTCCTTTCATTGAGAAAATCACACCAATAGTAGTCAACCCATACATTGCAAATTTTATACTGGCCCCACTGTCGTAAAGAAAAAGGGTGAGCATACAGCCTACGACCAGCAATACAACGCCAATACTGCAACAGGCAAACCCGGTATTTCTCTTGCGCAACAGCTTGATTTTTTTCAATTCCCCTATAATCTCCTGTAAAAGATTTTCAGGGGCGCCCTGTTGCCGTAGCTGAAGGGTGATTTCTTCCTGGTTAAAACCTCTTTTTTGAAGGGATGAGGCAATTTGTATTAATTCATCGGGTGAATGGGTATTCATACAGCAAGCTTTTAGTTAAGATACAAATTTTCTCATTTTAAAAATTAAAGGAGACAATTTTTACCTGTTTATTTTATTGCTGTAATGGCAATAGCGCTGGCTTCCAGGGAAACCGTTTCCGGGCATTTTTGCTTTATTAGCCGGAAGACTTCTTCTTTGATCTTTGATCGCATGCTTTCATCTGCCTGGCTGAGTGCAGCGACTACCGATGCACCTATCTCTGTCATCATCTCCCAATATTCATCCACTGATTCTGTTTTTAGAGTGGAGAGAACCTCTCTTTCTTCAATGTCATTGAATCCTGCCTTTTCCAGTATGTCTCTCATTCTGCCCGGTTTACAGCAACGGAACATACCGGGCACCTCCGGAGGTGGCGGTGGTATTTCCATCAGCCGCATGATTGTTCCCATTATGGCTGTTACCCAGAAATTCTTTTCCGGAAAGTTCCAGACGGTTGTGGCAAATCTTCCACCCGGTTTGAGTACCCGGTAAATTTCATTAGCCGCCAATTGTATGTCAGGAAAAAACATAAATCCAAACCGGCAACTCACTGCATCAAAACTGCCATTTTCAAAGGGGAGGTCAGATGCATCGCAAATCACTGTTTCAATATTGGTTAATTCTTTTGCTATAGCCTTTTCCCTGGCTATTTCCATCATTTCTTCGGAAATATCAGTAATCGTAACCACTCCATTTTTGATACTGGCTGCTATACTTAAAGCCGGTTCACCTGTGCCAGCGGCTATATCCAGTATTTTTTGGCCATCTTTTGGTTGCAAATAATTGATAATGGCTTCTTTCATTGGTTACAGGAATTCCATTGTGACCGGATCCCATTTTTTCCAGCCTGCGGCAAACCTGTTCCATGATGCCTTTTGCTGTTCCCTTATTGCTTCTAAATCCTTGTTCATTTGTAATTATGAATTCGTATAGATCATTTTTTCCAAGATGATGAATTCAAGAGGCCTGTTGGCAGTACCATACTTATTGTTTTCAAAGGGTTCTGTTTGACCAGTGTTCTTATAGCCCTGCTTTTCGTACCATGCTATTAGTTCAAGCCGGGCAGAAATGACCCGCATGTATATGCTTCCACAATGTTCCTGGCGGGCATAAGCCTCTGCCTCTTTCATTAATTTTTTTCCAATGCCTTTTGTCTGAAGCTCAGGCAAAACACTCAGCATGCCCAGGTAAAGCTTATTTTCTTTCTTGTGAAGGAATACAGATCCTTCCAGCTTGCCGGCTTCATTTTGGAAAACAAGAAATACGGCGCCTGGTGTTTTCATCAGTTCTTCCATTTGGCTATTATCGGTACGAATATCGCCACTTACAAGATTAGCCTCTGTTGTCCAGCCTTTTTTTGAAGCTTCACCACGGTAAGCATTATTGATCAATGGCACGAGGTGAGGTATATCGCTTTGAGCAGCCAGTCGGATCATGTAATAATTTTAAATTGGATTGAAATTAAGCATTGAATGAATTCAGAGCATAAAAAAACCGTCCCGCAAAAGCGGAACGGTTTATAGTGTTTAGCGGATTATCAGAATCTCGGCCTGTTTCTGTCACGATCATCAAACTTGTCCCAATCATCATCCCGGTCATACCGTCCGTTGTTTTTCTTCTCCCGGATGCTGATATTACCAAAGCGGTCAATTCGGATCATTACATCCTTACGGCCGGTCTGGAAGAAGGACTTGCTGATCAGCCTCTCTGTTCTTCCAAAATACCCACGACGCATTTCATATACTTTGATGCTGTGCTGGTTTCCGTAAAGTTCAGAAAGACGAATGGTAATGTTGTCTCCAAAATAGCTTTTACCGTCAATTACAATTTTGAAATTGTTGTTACTGTTGATGGTTACTACTGGCCTTCGGTCTGCAGCCATCAGCGCTACGGTAAGGAATAATCCTGTTAAGAGTGTAAACATCTTTTTCATGGCTTATGAATTTAATTTTCCTGTACTGCAAAGACCGGGTGATTTGCGGTACGAATTGTTTTTAATACCCGGTTAATCTGTATAATTCAAAGCCGGTGCCAATATGCCTAAAAGAGTTAAAGGAATTGTTAAGGGATTTTCCCGCTGATGTTATTTAATGTTAATGGATTTTGTCACTCAATTACTATATCATATTTGTCCAGTAATCTCAATACACCCGGCAATGAAAACCTGGCTTTCCTGAGTTTGTTGAGAGAGGGGTCAATAGAGTAATTAAACGAAGTTCGCAGGTCTGCTTTTTCTAATATGGAATTTTCAAATTTTGCCAGTTGAAGATCACATTCATTAAAGGCGGCTTCCGTAAGATCAGTATCAGTGAAATCTACTTCATGGAGACTACATCGGATAAAGACAGTCTTTTTCATTTTCCGCTTATAAAATGAACTCAGGTTAATTATACAATTCTCAAAACGCACAGTAAATAGAAATTCGCTGGCATTTTCAAAATGCAGGCCTAATAATTTACAATTCCTGAACTTTATATCATTGAAGGTTGTCTGAATGATTTTGGCTGAACTCAGGTTGCAATCTTCAAACTCACATTCTGTGAAATTGTAACCGGATAGGTCTGAACCGGAAAAACTGCAGTGGACGAAGCGGCAACCCTCAAAATCTGCTTTTGGGAGGTCGGTTACAGTAAAATCTGTTTTCTCATAAACCCGGTCGGTAATGTAGTCGTTGGCCATTAAAGAATTTTAAGGGTGAAAATATCATAATAATTGAATTAATGGCCCGGTCCTTTACTCTTAATATTAGGCAAACAGCTGCTAAACAATCCCTTAAAAACCGCCTCTTTTCCGTACCTTCGCCCATCCTAAAATTGAGGCAAGAACGTACATGAAGAATATCCGGAATTTCTGCATTATAGCACATATTGACCACGGTAAATCCACCCTGGCTGACCGTCTTTTGCAACAGACCAATACCATCAGCGACAGAGATATGATGGACCAGGTACTGGATGATATGGACCTGGAAAGAGAGAAAGGCATCACCATTAAAAGTCATGCTATACAGATCAATTATAAACATACAGACGGGCAGGAATACATTCTGAACTTGATAGATACTCCCGGCCATGTGGATTTTAGTTACGAGGTGAGCAGGGCCCTTGCAGCTTGTGAGGGAGCTTTGCTGCTGGTAGATGCTACCCAGGGTATACAGGCACAAACGATAAGTAATCTTTACCTGGCTATTGACAATGACCTGGAGATCATTCCGGTAATCAATAAAATTGATATGGATGGTGCGATGATCGAGGAAGTGGAAGACCAGATCATTGACCTGATCGGTTGTAAAAAGGAAGATATACTGCATGCCAGTGGCCGTACCGGTTTGGGTGTAGATAAAATTCTCGATGCCATTGTTAGCCGGATTCCTTCACCGAAAGGTAACCCGGATGCCCCGTTACAAGCCCTGATATTCGATTCGGTTTTTAATTCATTCAGAGGTATTATTGTTTACTACAGAATCTTGAATGGGTCTATCAAAAAGGGAGATAAAGTAAAGTTTGTCTCAACCGGGCAGGAGTACGAGGCTGATGAGGTTGGTATCTTGAAGCTGAAAATGACTGAGAAGCAGGAAGTGAAAACCGGGGATGTTGGTTATATCATAACTGGTATAAAGAACGCCAAAGAAGTAAAAGTGGGTGATACCATCACTTTAGCCAATAACCCCAATCCAGAACAGATAAGAGGTTTTGAGGAAGTGAAACCGATGGTATTTGCCGGAATCTTTCCCGTAAATACAGATGAGTTTGAAGAACTGAGGGATTGCATGGATAAACTGCAACTGAATGATGCTTCACTGACTTACGAACTGGAAACATCACAGGCCCTTGGTTTTGGTTTTCGTTGTGGTTTCCTGGGCATGCTCCACATGGAGATCATACAGGAAAGGTTGGAGAGAGAATTTAACCAGACAGTGATCACTACCGTTCCAAACGTTAGTTTTATTGCTTACACCACGAAAGGGGAGAAGGTTATTGTAAATAATCCCACAGAATTTCCTGATCCGGTTAAAACAGACAGGATTGAAGAACCATTTATCAAGGCACAGATCATTACCAAGCCTGACTATATCGGTAATATCATGACCTTGTGCCTGGGTAAAAGAGGAATCTTAATGAATCAGAGCTACCTTACCCAGACAAGGGTAGAGCTGATTTTTGAAATGCCTTTGACAGAAATCGTTTTCGATTTTTATGATAAGCTAAAATCACAAACGAGAGGATATGCTTCGTTCGACTATCACCCGATTGGTTACAGGGATAGTGATATTGTAAAAATGGACATTCTATTGAATGGCGACAAAGTGGATGCTTTATCTGCACTGATTCACCGTAGCCGGGCACAAGACTTTGGCAGAAAGCTCTGTGAGAAACTGAAAGAGTTGTTGCCAAGACAACAATTCCAGATCGCTATACAGGCTGCCATTGGCGCAAAAGTAGTAGCAAGAGAAAATATTTCTGCCATGCGAAAAGATGTAACCGCCAAATGTTATGGTGGTGACATTAGCCGTAAACGTAAACTGCTGGAAAAACAAAAAGAAGGTAAAAAGCGAATGAGGCAGATTGGAAATGTGGAAGTGCCGCAGGAGGCCTTTTTAGCAGTATTGAAGCTGGATGATTAAAATTATAAAATGAGATCGGGCACCCTTTGGGTGCCTTTTTAATTTCATGTATCTATAATATTGTTTTCCCAGGCTTTGTAAACAACATCTGGCGAAAATCTTTGAACATTTTTACTAGCAGAAAGTCCCATTTCTCTTCTTTTTTGTTCATTGGCTATGAGAGATGAAATGCCAGTTGATAAATTTTCAACGTTTTCTTTTTCAATCAGCAGGCCATCAATATTTTCAGTGATTATATCTGCTGGCCCGCTTGGGCAATCAAAGCTTATACAAGGAACACCATACGACATTGCTTCAAGCAGAACCATTGGAAAAGCTTCAAATCTTGAACTAAGTACAAAGAGGGAAGAGGAAAGATATTCTGTTTCTATTGAGTCATTCACAGGTGGTTGCAGGATGAACCTGTCTTTGAGGTTTTCCTCGTCAATAAAATCCAATACCAGCTGTTTCATTTCTCCGTCTCCGATCAGCTTCCATGTCCAGTCAGGATGCTTAGTTAATACAATTTTAGCTGTGGCCAGCATCAGATCAATCCCTTTTCGGGGTATAAGCCAGCCAATAGAAAGAATCTGTTTACCATCACAGGATGATAATTTACCTGTCTTGTTTTCAATAAAATTGGGAATGATATGAACCGGGCAGAAATTTTCATAATGACAGGCTTCCTTTTTATTCAGGCAGATGATACCATCCAGTCTTTTACAAGCATTATTGTAAAGTGTAGTCCAAAATTTATTTTTTTCCAGCCAGGCATGGTGATGATGCTCCCAGGAGAAAAGCCGGGAGTATTTTTTTGCACCGGCGAGTACTGCTGCAACGGTAAATGGGTATTCTGAAGAGATTATGATATCAGCTTTCAGGGGTTTCAATATTTTTCTTAGCCTGAGTACATCACTTAAAAGTCTGATTTTACGGGAAAAAATATTTCCTTCTGGAGTAATTCCAAACGAAAGTGGTTGTTGTATAATGTTTACAGCTGGAGATACTGGATAAAAGAGCTTATCCGTATCATCAAGAATAATGAGAGTGACCTGGTGCCCTTTACCGGCAAACAAATTGACTACATTTACTACAGACCGTTCTATCCCACCGGGTAAATCAAGGCGTGAGACCAAAAGCGTTATGTGTTTTGCTGGTTTATTCAATTTAAAATAATTTGTGGCTTTAATACGCTAATCATACCATGAAGATATTACAAGTAACAGAAACATTATATGAGGGAGGCGCTGAGCTTTTTTTATTAAGGTTAACCAGAGAATTGCGGAAAAAGGGTGTAGATGCTTCTGTGCTACTTCTTGACCATACCCAAAAAAATGAGGTGCTATTATCGCATTTCAAGGATATACCCATTGAAAGTATAAAATTACCTATGATCGGGGTTTTGAATTTCATAGACAGATTGATGTTTAAATTTAGATTAGATTACTCTGTTAAAAATTTCTTTTTGCAAAAGAAACTTAA
>JBGARY010000042.1:0-24777 GCA_044229985.1 Chitinophagaceae bacterium | reverse complement strand
ACTCCAGGCATAAATTTTACGTGGTTATCAATGTGAATTTATGCCAGCAGGGGTGCAGTAGTATTAAGCCTGTCGTAACTTTTTTTGCAGCAATTCTTTTACTCCGCCCAGCCATTCTGATTTTAAAATGCTGAGCACAATACTGTCTCTGCGGCCGCCACTGGCCAGCGGCATATGGTTGCGCAGCACTCCTTCTTCTACACAACCAATGGCTTTCATGGCTGCTATACTTTTTTCATTGTTTATGTCGGCACGGAACTCGCAGCGTTCGAGTCCCCACTCTTCGAATACATAGGTAAGCAGTAAGAGTTTGCAATGGCGGTTGAGTCCGCTGCGCTGAAATGCTTTGCCATACCAGGTGTAGCCTAACTGCGTGGTGAGCCAGTGCTGTTGTATATCGTAAAACCTTGTGCTGCCTGCGTAGCGGTTGGCTTGTTTGTCAAAAACGATAAAGGGATATTCTTTTTTCTCCTGTAAATTTTTAACGGCGTTGTGTATATAGCTCTCCAGGTTTTCTTTGCCGGCTGCTGTTACCAATCCGTATTTCCATATTTCCGGTTCGTGTAACGAAAAAGGAAGCAGGTGCTCCGCATCATCATTGCGGATGGGCCGCAGGATGACTCTTTCGTTTTCGAGAGTGGGCTGATCGGTGAAAATATCTTTGGGCATTAAACGCTTATTTTCTTCTTGTTCTGATTTTTCTTTTATCTAAAACAGAAAAAGTATTGATTAATCTTTTGTAATGTTTTTGAATGGCTAATAGTACAAGAGTGGCTTTTTCTATTGAATCAAATTCAATAAGGCGTATTAATAAAATACCTGAATGCTGAAGATTAAAACGGTAAACCAGTTCACCAAAATCTTTATCTTCTGTCAAAAGCAGCGCTTTGTTACCCACTGCTATTTTTAATACTTCCTTATCTGTAACAGAGGAATGTTTTTCGACAATGGCTAATACGCTAATGCCGGATTCTCTTAGCAACCTGATCACACTGAAGTCAACACTTTCGTCTGCAACAATCTGATAGTGTTTCATTCGACGGAAAGTACTTTTTCATGTTTTGCATTATCGGCAGCAAACTGAAGGCAGGCCTGCACAGCTTTTTTCGTAAGACGGGGATAGGCTTTTAATAAGGATTCAATGCTGTGGCCGGCAGAAAGTTTTTCTAATACCAGGTCAACGGGAATCCTGGTGTTTTTTATTACCGGTTTTCCGAATAAAATCTGCGGATCGGCAGTGATGTAATTTTTCCAGGCCATTTTTAACTTTCCTTAAAGATACAGCATTTTTATACTGCTTTTCCATTCTTTCATCAATGCGTTGCTACATATTTTTCTTTGTTATATTGGATGACAACGGCAGCTAATTCTTCAGGGGTTAGTTTTTCCTGCAGCTCCTCGCAAAGCTTTTTATTATCACTTATAAACGGGAGGATAAATTTTTTCTTTAATGCCGGTAATTTAACCGGGTTTGAAGCCGGGTCAAGATCTGTTCTGCCCAGGTAGTAATTGAAATAATCTTTTCGGGTTGTATTTAATGTGCCACGAAGGGTTGCAACCAACACATAGTGGTGCTCATAAAGCTCCAAAGTACCGGCCACTATTTTCAGCACATACATGTTTGTTTTACCTTTTTTGCTATCCACCATTATTTTGCCATAGTGGAGATTGTAGTCATTATCGGTAATGCCGAAGCCGGTAAGTTTGGTATCAGTAAATGGTATTTCGACAGCTGTATCTTTTTGCCAGGTGGTGACGGAAAATTTATAAAAAGGGGAAGAAGGATTGAACCAGATTTTACACCATGTAGTGTCTTTGCCATAAAGCAAATAACCATTTGCATAGTATTCAGTTGACTGGCCCTTGCTTAGTAAAACCATTAGCGCTATAAAAATGGTAAGAAAGAGTTGCTTCATTCCTGTATCCGTTTTATATCTGCACCCAGCATTCGCAGCCTGCCGTCAATATCCTGGTAGCCGCGGTCGATCTGTTCTATGTTTTGAATGATGCTTTTGCCTTCTGCACTTAATGCCGCAATCAATAAGGCTACACCGGCACGGATATCCGGTGAACTCATGGTGATGCCCCGCAAGGCCTGTTCTCTTTCGAGGCCGATCACTACAGCCCGGTGCGGATCGCAGAGCACAATTCTGGCACCCATATCAATCAGCTTGTCAACAAAGAACAAACGGCTTTCAAACATTTTCTGGTGAATGAGCACTGAACCTTTGGCCTGTATAGCAGTAACCAATACGATGCTTAATAAATCAGGTGTAAAGCCCGGCCAGGGATGATCGTAGATGGTCATGACCGAGCCATCGAGAAAAGTTTGTATCTCATAACTGTCCTGAGAGGGAATATGAATATCATCACCTGCAAAATTCATTTGAATACCGAGCTGCTGAAATTTTTCAGGTATCATGCCGAGGTGTTCAATGCCGGCGCCTTTGATAGTGATATCACTTTGCGTCATAGCTGCCAGGCCGATAAAAGAACCGACTTCGATCATATCGGGCAGCATGCGATGGGTAGTGCCTCCGAGATAATCTACTCCTTCAATGGTCAGCATATTGCTGCCGATGCCACTGATTTTTGCGCCCATGCGGTTCAGCATGCGGCAGAGCTGTTGTATATAAGGCTCGCATGCTGCATGATAGATGGTGGTGGTCCCTTTCGCCATCGAAGCAGCCATTACGATATTGGCAGTACCGGTAACGGATGGCTCATCGAGCAGCATGTTTGCGCCTTTGAGATCAGGCGCATCAAGATGAAAGAAACCATCTTCTTCATGATAGATGAAACTGGCGCCGAGTTTTTCAAAACCGATGATATGTGTATCTAATCGTCGCCTGCCAATCTTATCGCCACCGGGTTTTGGTATAAATGCTTTTCGAAATCTTGCCAGCATAGGGCCGGCCAGCATTACCGAACCCCGCAGCCTTCCGCTTTTCTTTTTATAAGCTTCACTGTGCAGGTAATCGATGTTTACATCATCAGCCCTGAATATGCAGGTATCACGACTGATACGGTTCACCTTAACATTCATTTCACCCAGCAATTCTATCAGCAGGTTAACATCAATGATATCGGGAATATTGCTGATAGTGATTTCTTCAGGTGTCAGCAATACAGCGCTGATTATTTGCAACGCTTCATTCTTGGCGCCTTGCGGAATAATGGTTCCGTTTAATCTTTTACCGCCTCTTACTTCGAAGGAATGCATATTGTGCAGTTGAAAAGTTGACTGGTTAACAAGTTAAAAAGGAGATTACAAAGTAAAAATAAAAAGGCTGGCATTACAGGCGCCAACCTTAAACATTAAACCTGAAACCTTAAACGGCGGTTCAGTATCTCTTCTTCTTGAAATTTCCGCCACCACCGCCGCGGTTATCTCTTCTGTCGTTTCGGCCACCACCGCCACCCCGCTGCTGGAATTTTCCTCTTTGTTTGCCGTAGCCACCACGATTATCCCTTCCTTCCTGCTGGGGACGGAATGCTTTTACATAAGGTGTGTTGGTAAAGGTGAGCTGCCCCTGTGTAATGCCGGTCAGTTCACTTTGAATGGCATCATCGTGTACGATCTCTTTATGCCAGTTATTGTAAGCCAGCTTCATGTAGTAAGCAATGGCATTGGCGAAGCCTAATTTCTTTTCAGGATTTTCTTCTTTCAGTGCTTTATCAATGATCACTTCCAGGTTTTTACCCAGGTGTGAAAACTTTGGATAGCGTTTTGGATAAGGAAGTGGTTGGGGCTTTGCCTTTAATGTTTCCCTTGTTGGTATGGGGTAAGGTGATTTTACATCCAAGTTAAAATCAGCGATCAGGAAAAGATGGTCCCAGAGTTTATGACGAAAATCTTCCACATTCTTCAGGTGCGGATTCAGAAAACCCATCAACTCGATTACCGCATGGGCATTACGCTGGCGCCTTTCCGGGTCTTCGATCGTTAAAATATGCTCCACCATTTTCTGCACATGACGGCCATATTCCCTCATAGTCAGGTGGTTTCTTGTAGTATTATATTCCATGAAAATGCTTTAGTGCAGCGACAAATGTAGAGAAAGAAGTCCGAAACAGGAAGTCTGACGTAAAGAGGGGGTAAAAGAAAGGGGCCCCGAACCAAGGCCCCTTTTACAAGCCACCATCCTCTTCCACCTAAGAGGTCATTTAATGAATAGTTGATTGACACAGGACAGTTGGCTCGTTACGTCCACAACCCTTAACCAAAATGTTCCCTTTAGTAACGTGGCAAACTGATGAACCGAAGAGCCTGTCGCCACAATTTCCTTCGCCATCATCAATTGTCCCTGTGTGTTGTATAATTCCATGCGGAATTTTCCGCCCTCATTATTAGCAAATTTGATACCAACGATCCCATTGGAAGGGTTGGGATAGAGAATAAATTCTGGTTTACCGGAATTTTCCAGCTCTACCTGCCGGATATTACTAAACCTAACAAATCCATTGGCATATACCTGTTTGATCCTGAACAAGAATGTTCCGCTTTGCCGGTAGCTGGCATAGTCAAAACTCATCCGGTTTTCCGGACCGGTGTTTTGTGGCTGCAATCTGCCGAGGCCTGTAAAATGAGTGCCGTCACGACTTACCTCGGGCTCATAGTAATAGGGCACTTCATTATACTCCTCATCATGCCATGTCAATCTTGCTTTATTAGCAGAAATTTTATTTACCCTGAAATCGGTCATATTCAGCGGAAGAATATAGCCGGGGCAGGTGCAGTATTCAAACCTGAACCTTACCAATGCAGATGTAGCTACCGTACTGTTATAATTACCACCGGTGCAGGTCACATTGGTAAATGCAGTTATATTATATAAATAAGTAACGCTGTCATGGCCATAAAACTGGAACAGTGAATCCGGGTTATTGATGGTGGTACAAACAGTAACAGCATTCAATACCGTATCTCTTGATATGGCTACAAAATCAGGCCCTGAACCTAAAATTCCATTTGTGGCGGCCAGTGCATAGGGGCCATAAGTGTGGCTGGCGCTGTTGCTTAAAGGCCCGCTGAGGCCGGGCCCGGTTATCTGGTCTGTTCTTATATAATACACATTAGCCGTTTGTGCTGACGCAGAATTGTTTTCTACACTCACAGAGTCCACTACACCGGTTATGGTAATACATAATCGTAAACATGTAACCATACCTGCATAAGGATCCGCTTGCGGAAACTTTACAAACAATGTATTGATACCTGCCGGTGTGGCAATAGTGGTATCGTAAGCGGTGGTGCCCGGCGGAAAACCGTAAGGGCATTGAGCAAAACTGAAATGGTGGCTAAGCAATTGAATGATCAGTATTAAAACTGAAGTGTAGAAGTTTTTCACAGGCTACAGTTTTGGTTACCGGATAATAATTGTTAGCGATGTAAAACTAAAGGTATACTCATAGTGATACAAGAGCATTAATGCCCGGTTTTTACAGCCGTATAAAATGAATATCCACAGCAAATTTTCCTGCATTTTGTTACAGGCGAGGATAGAAGAAATCAAATTCTCTTATCGTGAAAAACAGTTGGCGCAGCGATAACTTGTCTACGTTTTTTACCTAAGGAATAATACCGCAACCGGTAACTTTGCGCCACGGATGAAAATTGCAGTCAATACAAGGTTTTTGCTAAAGGATTACCTGGAGGGATATGGTTATTTCATTTATGAAACATTTAAGCGGATAACAGCGGCACACCCGGAACATGAATTCATTTTCATATTCGACAGGCCGTATGATCAGCGGTTTGTTTTTGGTTCCAATGCAAAAGCAGTGGTTACTGGCCCGCCGGCACGGCATCCATTGCTCTGGAAATTATGGTATGATATAAAAATACCGGCGTTATTACGGAAATACAAAGCCGATGTATTTGTTTCCTGCGATGGCTTTTGTTCATTGGGTACCAAAGTTCCGCAATGTTTGATGGTGCATGACCTTGCCTTTTTACATTATCCATCTCTTATACCTAAATCGCATTTGCTTTATTACAAACGATATACACCCAAAATGCTGGCAAAGGCAAAAGCGATAACTACGGCGTCGGCTTTTTCGAAAAATGATATCATTGACCAATATGTTGTTTCTGCTGATAAGATCAATGTAGTATATAATGCGGCGAAAGAAATCTTTGAGCCACTGACTGATGAGGAAAAGCAGGCAACAAAAGCAAAATACACCGGTAGAAAAGAATATTTTATTTATGCCGGAGCCATTCATCCACGGAAGAACCTTGTGAATTTGCTGAAAGCCTTTTCTCTTTTTAAAAAAAGGCAGCAGTCTTCGATGAAATTAGTTTTAACTGGTCGTCTTGCCTGGAAATATGATTCGTTTGTAAAAAACCTGAAAACTTATAAATACCGGGATGATGTGGTGATGACGGGATATGTGGGAGAAGAAGAAATAAAAAAACTTATTGGGTCGGCCTATGCTATGGTTTATCCATCATTGTTTGAAGGATTTGGCGTGCCGGTGCTGGAAGCCATGCAATCTGATGTGCCTGTCATTACTTCTCTCAACAGCTCTATGCAGGAAATAGCCAAAGAGGCAGCGTTATATGCTGACCCGGAAAGCCCTGCTGATATTGCGGAGAAGATGATGCTGTTATATAAAGACGAAAAGCTCCGAAGCCAGTTGATCGAAAAAGGAAGAGTGACTGGCAAGCAATATAGCTGGGAACAAAGTGCTGAACACCTCTGGCAGAGCATTGAAAAAGCCATGAATCAAAACAGTTAACTTTGTCCCCTTTTAAAGATGTATATGAATAAATCAACTATAACAATAGAAGTAGCAACGGATGAAAACAAGATTCCGGATGCTATAACCTGGAGTGCTACTGACTCCTCTGCAGAAAACGGGCAGAAGGCTAAAGCCATGATGATCTCCTTTTGGGATAGCGCTGAAAAAGCAGCATTACGTATTGATCTTTGGACAAAAGATATGATGGTGGATGAAATGGCCGATTTCTTTTACCAGACGATGATGACCATGGCAGATACCTACGGCCGTGCTACCAAGTACCAGGAAGATGTGGCGGAGATGAAGGATTTTGCCAAATCGTTTTATGAAAAATTCAGGGCGAAGCAATTGAAAGATAATAAAGCATGAGGTAAGAACTCTGAAGTCGGATATCCGATTGAAGAGCTAAGTAACTAAAGAACAATTTCAATCTATAAACGAATATTATGAGTCTCGAGCAAAAGATCATGACAGAGTTGAAAGCTGCGATGCTTGCTAAAGATGAAGCAGCGTTGCGCAGCCTTCGTGCCGTAAAAGCAGCCATATTATTAGCTAAAACCTCTGAAGGTGGAGGCGGTGAGCTGAAAGAAGACGACGAAATAAAGCTTTTGCAAAAGCTGGTAAAATCCAGGAAAGATTCACTCGAAATTTATCAGCAACAAAATCGTCCGGACCTGGCCAAAAAGGAAGAAGAAGAAATAGCCGTGATAGAAAAGTTTTTGCCCAAACAACTTTCTCCGGAAGAGATCAAAACAGCATTAGCTGCTATTATTGCTGAAACAGGGGCATCTTCTCCCGCTGATATGGGTAAAGTAATGGGTGTGGCTACCAAACAACTGGCCGGCAAAGCGGATGGGAAGACAATTTCTGCTTTGGTAAAGGAATTACTTTCAAAGTAGTTTGCTATCCGGTTTAAGGATACTTTAAGACAAGTAATCTCCAATAACGTAATTTTTGACGTTTGAGCTAAAACCTTTTCATGCTGCTTGATATTGTTTTTGCTGTTGTATTGGTGTTGGCTATCGTCAAAGGTTACCAGCGGGGGCTTGTTGTAGGCCTTTTTTCACTTGTATCTGTAATCATCGGGCTCGCTGCTGCAGTAAAGCTTTCTACAGCAGTGGCAGGGTATATTGGCGAGGCAGTAAAGGTATCCGAAGAGTGGTTACCGGTCATTGCTTTTGCAGCAGTATTCATTGTGGTTGTTATTCTAATCCGGCTTGGTGCCAATGCAATTGAAAAAGCGGTGGAAGTAGTAATGCTGGGGTGGTTGAATAAACTGGCTGGTATTTTATTATATGTTATTATTTACACACTTGTATTCAGTGTACTCATTTTTTATGCTGAGCAAATAAAACTGATACAGCCTGCCACAATAGAAAAATCTGTTACCTATTCTTATATACAGCCCTGGGGTCCCAAAGTGATTGATGGTTTAGGTTCTCTCATTCCCTTTTTTAAGAATATGTTCGACGAACTGAGTACTTTCTTCAGCGGAGTAGCAGATAATATTTCGAAATAAATAAGACGGATTCTGGTTTTTGTATAATTATTTAATGCTGAAAAATGCAAGTCAGCGATTATTGGTATTTAAAACCCGTCACTTGCCCCTATATTTGCTTGTATCAGCCCTATGATATGGGCCTAAATCGCCAATTTTTTGCGGTAAAACGACTATTTTAGCAACCGGGTTTAAGATTAGATTGACTGCTCATGGAGTTCGAAATCAAACAACAAGATAAGTTCAAATTTATTGAAGAAGGCAATGGCGAGCCGTTGGTGCTTTTGCATGGCCTGTTTGGGGCATTGAGCAATTTTTCAAGCCTGATTCAGTATTTCCGCCAGCATAACAGGGTTATCGTTCCAATGTTACCCCTGCTGGAAATGGATATTCTGCATACATCGGTGGGTGGACTTGCCAAGTTTGTTCACAAATTCCTGGAAGCAAGGGATCTTAAAAATGTTCACCTCCTTGGTAATTCATTAGGCGGCCATGTGGCGCTGGTGCATACATTGAAGCACCCGGAACGCATCAAATCGCTGATACTTACCGGCAGCTCAGGTCTGTTTGAAAATGGAATGGGTGACAGTTATCCCAAGCGGGGAGATTATGATTATATCAAAAGGAAAACAGAGTTGACCTTTTATGATCCAAATACAGCTTCTAAGGAACTGGTGGATGAAGTATACAGTATTGTAAACAACCGAATAAAAGCTATCAAGATCATTGCCCTGGCAAAAAGTGCTATCCGTAACAATTTAGGAGAAGAGCTGAACCAGATCAAACAACCGACCTTATTAGTTTGGGGAAATAATGATACCATTACACCGCCATTTGTGGCAAAAGAGTTCAACAAGCTGATACCAAACAGTGAATTGTATTTTGTAGATAAATGTGGCCATGCACCTATGATGGAAGTGCCGGATGAGTTCAATGCCATCCTGCATAAATTTTTAAAAAAGCTGAATGAGCCTGCAACAGTTGCCTGATCACTGTTGTCTTGTTCGAAAAAACGCCGCTATCCATGTTAACCGGAGAACTACATTCTCAAACACTCCCCTACCTGCATCTTACTGACAAGGTGTACCAGGCTTTGCAACTAATGAATGATAACCATGTTACTCATTTACCCATCGTAGGGGGAGATAAATATATTGGACTGATTAGTGAAGAGGACCTGATGCAGGCGGATAACGATAATTCGGCCCTGGAAATATTACAACAATCTTTTTCTGGAATTTCTGTAAAAACAAATGAACACTTTTTGAAGGCTTTGCAAATAGCTGCGGAAAACGGGTTGAGTGTGGTGCCGCTGGTGAATGATGAAAATGAACTCACTGGTACGGTGGTATATAATGACTTGCTTAAGTATGCGTCCGGTTTTATGAGTTTAAATGAACCCGGCGCATTGATTGTACTGGAGATTCCGAGCAACCAGTATTCATTCAACGAGATCAGCAAACTGGTTGAAACCAATGATGCTCAGATTACCCAGCTTAATACTTCTAATGATCCTGAATCAGGCATGATGCAGGTTACCATCCGGATCAATAAACCAGAAGTTTCTGATATCATAGCCACTTTTCAACGCTATGATTACAACGTAAAATATTTTTTTGGAGAGGAGTTGTATACCAACGAACTGCGCAGCAATTACGATAACCTGATGAATTACCTCCGGATCTGATTGATTTCGCTAAGAAAAGCGGATAAAACTGGTTAATTTAGCTACCTCCGTCCATTTATGGTCATGTTGCAGGTCAGGAAATATCGTCCCTTACTAATAATTGCCTTATGCTGGTGCTGCCAATTACCTGCACAGCAATTTTCTGACCAGGCAATGCCTCCGGATACAACAGTAGTTGCAGGAGAAAAAGAATCAGCTGTCTTCACTATTGGCAACATCATTATTTCTGGTAATAAAAAGACAAAGGATTTTATCATACTGCGGGAAATCCCTTTCCGTTCGGGTGAGGAATATAAACTGCAGGACCTGGTAAAAAAGTTTGAAGATGCCCGTAAGCAACTGATGAATACCACCCTGTTTCATACAGTAGTAGTTGCGGCACAAAACTTTGAAGGTGATAAAGTGAATGTTTCTGTTTCAGTCAGGGAACGTTGGTACTTGTTTCCTTTGCCTTATTTAAAGCCGGTTGACAGGAACCTGAACCAGTGGATAGTAGAACAAAAAGCCAGCCTGAGCCGGGTTAATTATGGGGTGAAGCTGCTATATAATAATGCCAGCGGACGAAATGACAAACTAAGACTGTGGTTGATCAACGGTTATACCAAGCAGGTTTCATTTAGTTATGACCGGCTGTATATTGATAAAGCATTGAAGTGGGGTATGAAAGTTTCCTTTGCTGCAGGGAAAAACAGGGAAGTAAATTATAATACTATCAAGGATAAACAGGTTTTTTTAAAAGACAATGAAAACTATGTCCGCAGTTTTGTTAACTCCTCCGCAGAACTTACTTATCGCAGGGCTATAAAAACCCGTCACAGTTTTGGTATTGGCTATATCAAAGAAGAAGTGGGTGACACTATTGTAGCATTGAACCCCTCTTATTTTAAATCCGGAAGAAACAGTATACATTTTCCCGAGTTGTATTATACGATGGTTTATTATGACCTTGATTACATACCCTATCCAACAAAGGGCTATGCAGCGATGGTATCAGTTGGGAAGAAAGGCTTTAATAACACGATCAATTTATGGCAGTTGCATTTAAAGGGATCGGGCAGCTGGCATTTTTCTCCTAAAACATTTTTTAACCTGAATGTGTATGGTGGTTTGAAACTACCTTTTAAACAGCCTTATTTTAACCAACGGTTTCTCGGTTATGGAGATGTGTTTATGCAGGGCTATGAATATTATGTGATTGATGGCGTGGCCGGAGGTTACATTAAAACGACTTTCACAAGGGAAATACTGAATTTTAATATAAAAACACCAAACATTAAAGGTAAGAGAGCTGAACGCATACCTGTTCGCATATTTGCCAAAGTATATGGTAATACGGGATATGTTCATAATCCTCAGCCCGGCGATAACCTGCTGAGTAATAAAATGCTTTATTCCGGAGGTTTTGGTATTGATATATTGACCTTTTACGATG
Organism: Chitinophagaceae bacterium; assembly: GCA_044229985.1. GTDB lineage: Bacteria > Bacteroidota > Bacteroidia > Chitinophagales > Chitinophagaceae > JJ008. The sequence goes on along the minus strand of JBGARY010000042.1, from coordinate 13,413 downwards.
TTACATTCCGCTTTGAATATAGCTTTAACCAGTTGGGCCAAGGCGGCCTATTTATACACCGCAAGACCATATTTTAATTCATGAAAGCAGCCGTTTACAGCAGGGTATTCGAAGATGAACAAAAGAAAGATGTTCAATTATTTTTTAATGAGCTGGCGGTTCAGAAAATAGAACCGGTTATATATCAGGATTTTTTTGAACAGATAAAGAATAAGATCGATCTGCCTGCTACAACTACAATATTTTCTGACTCAGATGACCTTACTGAAGAAACAGAGTTTATTATCAGCCTTGGTGGCGATGGTACATTATTAGATACCATTACGATGGTAAAAGGCAAGCCGGTTGCTATAATGGGAATCAATTTTGGCCGGCTTGGGTTCCTGGCCAGTATTGGCCGGGAGCAGGTGCAAGTTGCAGTAAAGGCTATTGCAAACAGAACCTACGTTGTTGATAACCGCACATTAATTCATGTAGATGCCAGTATTCCCATGTTTGGTAATGTGCCGTATGCGCTGAATGAGTTTTCCATTCATAAAAGAGATGTGGCATCCATGATCAAGATACACACCTACCTGAACGGGGAATTCCTTAATACCTATTGGGCCGATGGATTACTGGTGGCAACCCCCACCGGAAGTACCGGCTATTCACTTAGCTGTAATGGTCCCATCGTATTTCCTGATTCGGGCAGCTTTGTCATTACCCCGGTAGCACCTCATAACCTCAATGTGCGGCCAATCGTTGTTCCGGATAATAATATTATTTCATTTGAGATCGAAAGCCGGTCTGACCAGATCATTTGCGCCCTTGATGCCCGGCGGGAAATTGTAAGCAAGAATGTGCAATTGGCCGTCAGAAAGGAGAGTTTTGATGTACACCTGGTAAGGCTGAGTGAGAATAATTTCCTGCAAACCCTTCGGAATAAGCTTACTTGGGGGTTGGATAAACGAAACTAAATGACCTCCGATAAAAGAAAATAGCTACTTTTAGCGTTCTATTTATTCCGACCATATTTTTCGACTTATGAAGAAAATTATCGCTGTCTTAATAGCTGGAATCGTACTGATGAATACAGGTAACCTTCGGGCACAAGAGTCTGTAGTTCAAGAAGGTGAGTTTGGTATTGGCGTAGGTGCCGGCCATTATTTTGGCGACCTGAATACCAGGGCCCGGCTGAACAGGGTTAAAATGGCAGGCACGATTTTTTTCCGTAAAAACCTGGGTAATTATATAGCCGTAAGGGTAGGAGCCAGCTTTGCACAATTAGGTTATTCTGACCGGTATAATACCCACAACAAGTACATGTTCAGCCGCAACCTTAGCTTTAATACCAAGGTATGGGAGCTGACACTGCAGGGTGACTTTAACTTCTTTCGTTTTATGCCCGGCGAACCGCAATACAGCTTTACACCTTATATCACCTTTGGTGCCGGTGTTTTCAACTACGACCCTTATGCCTATTTGAGAGGCGAGAAAATATTTTTAAGGCCGCTGAATACCGAAGGGCAGGGTAGTACGCTTTACCCCGACAGAAAACCTTATAAGTCCATGGCTCTTTGTTTCCCGATAGGTGGCGGAATAAAGTATGCCCTCAACGATCGCATCAATATTGGCTTTGAAGTACTGCATCGTATTACTAATACAGACTACATTGATGATGTAAGTACTACTTATGTAGAATCTTCTTTGTTTCCTGCCAACCCGGATGGAAGCACTTCAAATGGCTTGTTACTAAGCGACCGTTCTTATGAACTGGGAACACCCATTGGCATTCCCGGCCGTCAGAGAGGAAACAGTAAGCAAAAAGATCAGTATGTAACAGCGATGTTACATCTAACCTTCAATTTGCAATCTTATAAGTGCCCAACCGCCAATTAAGGCCGGGAAAATCACCCGTTGGGGTTAGTAGCATTCTTGTTTACTAACGTTATTTAGTACCGCAGTTAAACCGATAACTGGTTTTACTGTCTGTAACTGCAATTCATAACCATTAAAATAAACTTTATGCGCCTGACAAAAACATTATTACTGCTGACTGTTATTTCCCTTTTCAGCTTTACAACGATTAGCAAAGAATCTGCCGGCAAACCAGGTGACTGGTTTTATCTTGGCGATAAGAATGTGGGCTTCGGAGTAGATCATGATGTAATTCATTTCGGAAACTGGAAAGACGATGTACGCCAGATCAAATTAAAAATTACGGATGGTCCTTTAAAAATGTATAACATGAAAATTCATTTTGATAACGGTAGTGTGCAGGAAGTGGCTTTGCGCAACCGGTTTGCACAAGGTAGCGAAAGCCGGGTGATCGATATGGACGGAGGCCTCCGCCACCTGACAAAGATTGAGTTCTGGTATGAAACAAGAGGTTTTGCCAGGGGTAAATCAAGGGTAGCTATATGGGGTAGAAATTAAGAATATTGTAACTGTTGAACTTGAGCTAGTTAATTAAATGCTCCCGGTAAGGGGGCATTTCTTTTAGTATTTACGGCTAAACGATGGTACCTTTGTGCCCCTATAAAAAAACGTATGTCCACCTTGGTTGAACAAATAGACAAACAAAGATTGCCACGGCATATTGCCATCATTATGGATGGTAATGGACGCTGGGCCAAGGAAAAGGGCGAAGATCGTCTGTTTGGTCATTTTCATGGGGTCGAGAGTGTAAGAAACATTGTAGAGGGATGCGCCGAACTGGGGGTTGAATACCTGACACTTTATGCATTTTCTACAGAGAACTGGGACAGACCCGAATATGAAGTAGTGGGTTTGATGGAGCTACTGGTGAATACTATCCGGAAAGAAGTGGAAAGCCTGAATAAGAATAATATCCGGTTGCATGTAATCGGGGATATGAGTATGCTTCCTGATTATGCAAAGAAAGAGCTGGATGAAGCATTGGAAATAACCCGGAAGAATACCGGCCTCAACCTGATCATGGCTTTAAGCTATAGCGGACGCTGGGAGTTGTTAAATGCGGTGAAAAATATTGCTTACGAGGTAAAAAATGGCCGGTTGAATGTAGAAGCGATTAACCAGGATACGTTGCAGCATTATCTCTGCACCAGTGATTTTCCTGACCCGGAACTGATGATACGAACCAGTGGCGAATACAGAATCAGCAATTTTCTGCTGTATCAATTGGCATATGCAGAATTGTACTTTACCAATGTTCGCTGGCCGGACTTCAGAAAGGATAACCTTTATGAGGCTATTATTGATTACCAGGGCAGGGAACGAAGGTTTGGCAAAACAAGTGAACAGGTAACAGTGGAGGATAAAGCCTGACCATAAGGTTAAAATCCTTATTAATCATCATTATCCGGTGTTTCTTTTAACAAACACTTTCGATATTTACCGTTAATTTGCCGCCTGATTAAATTGGCGGCTTATTTTATAAGTCACAGAAAATAAACAAATTAAGCCCTGTTCCGTACAGGGAAGAAGACCAGAACATTCAAACATGCAACGATTTCTACCGAGGCTTTGTGCATTATTGACGGCTGCATTTGTGTCCGTATTCTCTGTACAGGCTCAAGAGGATACCACAAAACCTACCTCATTAGACCCGAAACTCATTGAATGGGAAAAAGCCCAGGTGCCAAAAGAGTACACAATTACTGATATTAAGATCACAGGTGTAAAGCACCTTGATACATCAATCATTAGTTCTATTACCAACATTTTACCCGGCGATAAGTTCGTTCATCCCGGTGCAGATATTTTTGCTAAGGCAATAGCGAACCTGTGGAGACAGAAATTCTTTTCCAATGTGCAGATATACGTTACCCGGGTTGAAGGAGATAAAGTGTGGGTAGAAGTAAATGTGCAGGAAAGACCAAGACTGGGAAACTTCAAGTTTGTTGGTATTAGTAAAACAGATGCAGAAGAACTGACCACCCGGGCTTCATTGGCCAAACAAACTATCATTACGGAGAATACCCGCAGAAGCATTAATGAGATCGTTACCAAATACTATACAGAAAAAGCTTACCGTAATGTGAAGGTGACCATTGATGAATTTACTGATTCATCCTTTGTGAATTCTAACCAGATGGTTATTACAGTTGATAAGGGAAAGAAAGTCCGTATCAACGAGATTGGTTTTTTTGGTAATGAAAGTGTAGATGGATTACGGCTGAAAAAACAAATGAAGGGAACCAAGGAAATGTCAAAAGCCACCTTAAAGGCAGACAACGAAGAGAGTCCCTATGGGCAGAAAAAGAAATATTCTTTTAGTCAGTATACAAAAGATTGGGGTTTTCTTTCATTAACCAAAACCAAACGGTTATTAGATCCCTGGTTCCGGTTTAAGCTATTCAGCGGAGCAAAATTCGATGCGAAGAAATACGATGAGGATAAAGAAAAGGTTCTCGACTATTATAACTCCCTCGGATATCGTGATGCCCAGATTGTTGGTGACACACAGTATACCACACCAAAAGGAAACCTTAACATTGACCTTAAAGTGGAAGAAGGCAGGCAGTATTATTTCGGCAATATTGCCTGGAAGGGTAATTCCAAATTTTCTGATTCCCTACTCAATGTGATATTGGGAATTAATAAGGGTGATGTTTATAATATGAGCATCCTGAATAAACGATTGGGAAAAGAAGCCTCACAGGATGGTGGTGGCGACATCAGCGGATACTATATGGATGACGGTTACCTGTTTTTCCGTGCTGAGCCGGTAGAGACAGCCGTTTATAACGATACAATTGATTACGAAATAAGAATCACGGAAGGTCCGCAAGCAAGGATCAAGAATGTAACCATTGCCGGCAATGAGAAGACGAAGGATTATGTTATCCGCCGGGAACTTCGCACCGTCCCAGGTGAATTATTCAGTCGTACAGACCTTATCCGCTCACAAAGAGAGTTGGCTAACCTGCAATTCTTTAACCAGGAAACGATTGATCCGGGTGTTGTGCCTAATGCAGAAGATGGAACAGTGGACATTAACTGGAAACTGGAGGAAAAATCATCTGACCAGTTAGAATTATCTGCCGGTTGGGGTGGTGGTATTGGTTTGACAGGTACACTGGGTGTTACCTTCAACAACTTCTCAATTCGTAACATTTGGAAAAAATCATCATGGGATCCGCTTCCAACCGGAGACGGTCAGAAGCTTAGCCTCCGGGTACAGTCAAATGGCCGAGCCTTCCGTTCGTATAATTTCTCCTTTACCGAACCATGGTTGGGAGGTAAAAAAAGAAACTCTTTGACAGTTGGTGTGAACAGCAGTAAGTTCTCCAATGCATTTGATCCTTTTACCGGCACCATCGACAGGGCAAGATCTGACACCAATTATCTGAAAACAACCGGATTGTCGTTAGCGCTAGGTAAACAATTGAAATGGCCGGATGACTATTTCAGCCTTGTATACACCATGAGCTTTACGCAATATAAATTACGTAACTACCCGATTTTCGACCAGGATTTCAGGAACGGAACCTCAAACAACTTCAGCATGAAGATCGCATTGCAGCGTTCTTCTGTGTTCGACCCGATATTCCCGAGAAGCGGTTCCAATTTCATGGCCAGTGTGCAATTCACACCTCCTTATTCTCTGTTCAATAAAAATATTTCAAAGACAAACGACAAGTATAAAAATCCGGAGTATCATAAATGGCGTTTCAATGCCGAGTGGTATGTACCGATTGGAAAACCAATGGGTGCTGATAAAAACCGACAGTTTGTGTTGAAAATGGCAGCCAAGTATGGTTTCATGGGACGGTATAATAAGGATCTTGATTATTCGCCATTTGAAAGATTCCAGGTGGGTGATGCCGGTTTGACCAATAACTTTGGATTGCTGGGTTATGATATCATTGCACACCGTGGTTATCCTGTATATCAAAACTCTGACCCGACAATTAATCCTGATCAGCAAAGTGCTTCTCAGTTCTTTACCATTTTCAATAAGTACACTTTGGAGATGCGCTTCCCGCTGGTAACCAACCCCAGCAGCACCATCTATGCATTGAGCTTCTTTGAAGCGGCAAACGGCTGGTATAATTATAAAGATTACAATCCATTCCGTTTACGCCGTAGTGTGGGTGTGGGTATGCGTTTCTTCCTGCCGATGTTTGGTTTGTTAGGATTTGATTATGGTGTGGGTCTTGATCGTATCACTCCGGGTCAATCCGGTCTGAAAGGAGCATCAAGGTTTACCTTCATGCTCGGCTTTGAACCGGATTAATATCATTTAAGTAACTAAACTTTTTTTCTACTTTCAGCGTCTGTTCATTTAAATATGCTTGTTATGAAAAAAATATTTGTTGCAGCTGTTTCCTTCATGTTGCTCTCTTTAGCAGCAACGGCTCAGAAGTATGCTATTATAGATACAAGATATATACTTGATAAAATGCCGGACTACAAGGAGGCACAAAAGCAATTGGATGAAATTGCAGCAGGCTGGCAGAAAGATATTGATGGGAAGCAGGCTGATCTTGACAAAATGTACAAAGATTTTGAAGCCGAGCAGGTTATGCTTACCGAAGAGTTGAAAAAGAAAAGGGAAGATCAGTTATTCAATAAAGAAAAAGAACTGAGGGACCTTCAACGCAAACGCTTTGGTTTTGAAGGCGATCTGTTTAAAAAGAGACAGGAACTAATAAAACCCATACAGGACAAGGTTTACAATGCCGTACAGAAGATGGCCGTGGCCAGGGGCTATGATTTTGTGCTCGATAAAAGTGAGGGAATTACCATTATATTTGCCGACCCCAAACTGGACAAGAGTGAGGATATTCTAAAAGACCTGGGTGTGAGAAACTAAAAACAGTGGGTGTTAAATAAATCAAAACAGCGCAACCAATTATTTTTTAATACAATCTACAGAAAGAAAAATTCGCAAATGAAAAAGTTATATGTATTGCTTGTAGCAGGGTTATTTGTGGCAGGGTCTGCATCTGCACAAACCAAGATCGCTTATATCCGTATTGATGACATCGTAGGATTGATGCCAGAACTGGCTCCTGAAAAAGTAAATATGGATACCGTGGGTCAGCAATTTATTAAAGACTCTATTATGCCCCGTATTCAGTATGTTCAGGGTGAATACCAGCGTAAGTTGGGGGAGTATACCGACACGACCAAGCCTGCCGGTGTGAGGGAACAGATTTTAAAAGATTTACAGAACTATAAAGATGAGCTGGACGGGGCTGAGTCACTTATACAGCAAGTACAGCAGTACAAACAGCAGGAATTACTGAGACCTTATTATGCAAAAGCTAAGAAAGCAATTGAGCAGGTTGCAAAAGAAAAGGGATACACTCATGTAATGAATTCTGACTCATTCCTTGTGGCTCCAGAGGCGGATGATATTTCGCTGTTGGTTCTAACCAAGTTGAACATTAAACTACCCAATCAACCGGCAAAACCCGGAACGAAATAATTAGCTTTTTTCTAGTAGTAAATCCCATCTGTTAGCCAGATGGGATTTATTGTTTTTGGCCAATATACACATCACTATTTTTGCATTATGCAGCAGCAAGGTCCAATAGGTGTATTTGATTCCGGTTATGGAGGTCTTACCGTTTTAAAGGAGATTGTTTCCCGGCTACCGGAATATGATTACCTATATCTTGGAGATAATGCCCGTTCTCCCTACGGTACCCGTTCATACGAAACGGTATATCATTATACATTAGAATGCGTCAAATGGTTTTTTGAACAGGGCTGTTCGCTGGTTATTCTTGCCTGCAATACAGCCTCTGCCAAAGCATTGCGCACTATACAGCAAAATGATTTGCCAAAAATAGCGCCGGGTAAAAGGGTGTTGGGAGTAATAAGACCCACAGCGGAGGTGGTAGGTTCATATTCTGAAACAAAAGAAGTAGGTGTACTGGCAACCAACGGTACAGTATTGTCAGAGTCTTACCCCATGGAGATCGGGAAGTTTTTTCCAGATGTAAAAGTATACCAGGAGGCCTGCCCCATGTGGGTGCCATTGGTGGAGAATAATGCGCATCTCGGGCATGGAGCAGATTACTTTGTAAAGAACAATTTAGAAGAGCTCTTTGAAAAGGGAGAAAGTATCGATGTAGTGCTGTTAGGATGCACACACTATCCTTTACTCAAAGAGAAGATAGAGGAATATTTACCGGTTGGTGTCAAACTCATTTCGCAGGGAGAAATTGTGGCAAGCAGCCTTGCAGATTACCTTGTCCGCCACCCGGAAATAGAAGCCCATTGTGCCCGGAATGGCAAACGCAGTTTTTATACAACGGACTCCACCGATGATTTTGACAGCCACGGTTTATTGTTCTATGGTGAACCGATTCAATCGAAGCATATAGATCTCGGCAAAATTTGAACTGATTTTCAATGAATAAGACTTAATGCTTAAAAAAGCTTCATTTTTGATCCCGGGTTCTGATCTCATTCCCCTACCTTTGCCGTCCTTTCACAAAGCAGCGGATGTGGTGATCTGCGCTAAACTGAAACCCGGACCGTTCTCCCGGTCTATATTTCAAAAAGTGAAAAAGAGATAAAACAATGAAACGTACATTTCAACCTCATCGTAAGCGCCGTAAGACCGTACATGGTTTTCGTAAACGTATGCAAACTGCCAATGGCCGTAAAGTACTGGCAAGCCGCCGTGCAAAAGGCCGTAAGAAGCTGACAGTTTCTGATGAAAGAAAATTAAAATAGCAGCGTAATTTCCCCAAACAGGGTACAAGCTTATTATATTTATAGCTCCGGAAACGGAGCTTTTTTATTTTGACGAAACAATTCACATTAGGAAAACAGGAGCGGCTGAAAAGCCGGAAAGCAATTGAACTATTGTTTCAAGCAGGCAAACGGTTTTCTGTTGGCTGTCTTCGTGTTTTTTATTTGACACAACCGGCTCCGGGCCTTGTCGCCGGGGTCGGGGTATCATCAAAGATTTTTAAAAAAGCAGCAGACCGAAACAGGGTAAAAAGACTTACCAGGGAGGTTTACCGGTTGCAAAAATTGCCTTTGCACAATAAACTTATTGCAACAGGAAAAGGGCTGCATGTTTTCTTTATTTACATTTCTAAAGAGTTGCCGGTATATTCCGAATTGTTTGAAACAATGACCGTAATATTGAACCAGCTTGATAAATACTCCGATGAAAACACTGCTGCAAATACTTAGTCTGCCTTTTATTGCACTGATAAAAATATACCAGTGGGTAATTTCCCCCTGGCTGGGCCCCAAGTGCCGGTTTACCCCCACCTGCTCACATTATGCAGCTGAGGCATTTAAGAAGCATGGAGTTTTTAAAGGTATGTGGCTGGCCATTAAGCGAATATCCAAATGTCATCCCTGGGGTGGCAGCGGATATGATCCTGTTCCCTAACGGTAACACTCAAGCCTTTTTGTTATAATCTACTTCAGCGGAATATTCTTATCTTGTTTACAAGAAATAAGGGCTTTGATTACAGTATCAATCATCGAAGACGACAAGCACTACCGGGAAGGATTAGAGACGCTGATCCGTAATTCCGGAGATTTTATGGTACTCCATAGCTATCCTTCAGCCGAAATTGCCCTGCCTCATATCATCGTTCATCCTCCCCGTATTGCCATGGTTGATATAAAGCTACCTGGAAGAAATGGCATAGACCTGATAGGCGCCATTAAAAAAGCATCACCCGATATACAATGTATGGTTTGCTCTTTTTATGATGATGATGAGTATGTGTTTAATGCTTTGAAAAACGGGGCATGCGGTTACATTTTAAAAGACTCTATGCCTAATGACATTCTTACTTCTTTGAAAGAACTTCACGAAGGCGGTGCACCAATGAGCCGTTATATTGCCCGTAAAGTGATAAATACTTTTCAGGCCGAACCTGCTCAACCAAGGCTGGCAGAACTGACAGACAGGGAGAATGAAATTTTGCAACTAATTGCTACGGGCTTGATAGTAAAAGAAATATCGGCCCGTCTTTTCCTGAGTGCACATACAGTAACCAAACACCTGAAAAATATTTATACCAAACTGCATGTAAATAACCGGGTAGAGGCGGTGAACAGGCTGAAGCAGTAATTTATTCAAAACTGTTATTGATAAACTCAACAAGGGGCTGTAAGGCTTCAAAGGCAGTAAATGTTTTTTTTACCAGGTCTTTTGAATTCAAGTCTTTATCTGAAATAGCCACCATAGCGATATAACTTTTCAGTCTGATATATTCTTCAGCAGGATTACCGGGCCCATATCCCTTTGGTAGCCGGCTAAGTAAAAACTCTTTACTCTTATCAAGATCACCATAGATTGATTTGAACTTTTTCCCACCAATTATTTTCTTGAAAGTTGCAAAATTGTAGTCAATCTCTTGTCTTACATTCTTTAGTTCTCCCGGCATTGGCATATACAATCCTCCACCCATAAAAGAACCGCCTGGTTCAAGATGAAAATAATAACCGGCAGCATTCATGGCTTTCCTTCCGGCTTTATTAATGCTGGCACCGAAGTTTGTTTTATAAGGAGATTTGTCTTTGGAAAAACGTATGTCACGGTTTATACGAAACATACAATCCTTAGCCAACAAGTTTTTAATTGTAGTATCCTTTTTGCAATGCAGGTCAATTACCTGTTGAATAAAACTGGCAAAATCAGCTTTCGCAGCTTCATAAATTTTTCGGTTCTTATCAAACCAGGGTTTGTTATTATTTTTCTTTATATCCTTTAGAAATTTAATAGTAGAAGGCTGAAGCATAGAAAAATGATTGAATAGAAATATGGAGATAAAGATACCTAAGCTTTCCGCTATCTATTAAAATCATAATAAAGTATTTCTAAATTCTTCCCCAGTTTTCTCCGCTTTTAATGCGGTACATGGTCATTTCGCTAACACCATAGTTTTTTGCAAGCTGACGAATGGTAATACTCCTGTTTTTACTGTTAAGTATTTTTTTGATTTTTTTTACATCAGTAGCAGTCAGTTTTAATCCCTCTGTTTTGTTGGCCTGTTTTTCTTTGTAAGCGATCTTGGCAGGTGATCCCTGCTGGTGGCTGACCATTTGTTCCAGCGTAGCCCACCGCAGGTTTTTAATGTTATTATCCAGTTTATTGTGATTACGATGTATCACATACTTGTGTTGAAGCGATGACTTGGTTAAAAACAGTTTAGCCAGTTCCCTGTGAATGTAAAGGGTGCCTTTGTTTCCTGGACGATGAAGATTTAATGTGCGATAGCCAGTGGTTAGTGAACCACTTAACAATTTTCCATCCTCCAAAACATTTTCTTTATAACTGGCAATACGGCCAAAACTGGAAACAGCATACCTGTTGCGGAGATGCCTCCATCCGGAAAAATTAAGTGGCTTCCAGACTTCACCGGCTAATTTTTTAATCATAATAAGTGGTTTTAGCCAGGCACAGGATGCATTGAATAACGATGGTACGTAAAAGTTATCCTTGCTGAATAAGGAACTCTTACTAAGTTAGAACAAATACCCTTGCTACCAATTTTATTTTTTTCCGACCAGTTGCAGGAATTCTTCTTCAGATATGATTTTGACAGAGTTGATCTTTTTTGCTTTTTCCAGCTTGCTGCCAGCATCTTCACCAACTACGAGGTAATTAAGTTTGGCGCTTACACCACTCAGTAACTGCCCGCCATTTTCTTCTGCCAAAGCTTCTGCTTCACTTCTTTTCAGGGTGGGCAATGTGCCGGTGAATAAGAAAGTTTGACCAGTCAAGTTACCGGTTGTTGTCATTTCCTTCTTGATGTTTTTTAATTGTAATCCCAGTTTTTCCAGTTCCTCCAGCATGTCGATATTGCTTCCATTGCTGAAAAAATGGTGGATGCTTCCCGCAACCTTAGGCCCCACATCTTCCAGGTTCTGCAGGTCTTCTATTGAGAACTTTTTGAAGTCCAGTAAATGATTAACTGCTTGTGCCAGTGTTTTTGCAGTAGTTTCTCCCACAAAGCGAATTCCCAATGCATATATAAGCCGGTGAAGCGGTTGTTTTTTTGAATTCTCTATCGCTGTCTGCAGGTTGTCAATTGATTTCTGGCCAAATCCCTCCATACTACTAATCGCAGTAAAATCCAGTGTATAAATACCGGGAATATCTTTCAACAATCCCAGTTCGTAAAACTTACGGACATTGGCTTCACCGAAACCACGAATATCCATGGCATCCTTACTTACAAAATGAATGACCCTTTCAACTACTTGTGCAGGACAGTCAATATTTATACAGCGCCATACAGCCTCTTCTTCTTCTTTAAAAAGTTTACTGTTACAGACAGGGCATGTTTTAGGAAAGTGAATCTTTTTTTCATGCCCGGTCCTGCTATCTGCCAATGATTTTACAATTTGGGGAATTACATCTCCTGCCCGTTCAATTAATACAGCATCCCCGATACGCAGATCTTTTTCTTTGATATAATCTTCATTATGGACGGAAATACTGCTAACGGTTACTCCGCCGATTGCAACAGGTTTTAGTTTTGCGACAGGTGTAACAGCTCCTGTTCTGCCTACCTGGAACTCAATTCCAAGCAGCTCAGTTGTTGCCTGTCTTGCTTTGAATTTATAAGCAATAGCCCAACGGGGGTGATGTGAGGTCATACCCATTTTTTCCTGCAGGGCTATATCATTCACTTTTATTACCATACCATCAATCTCATAAGGCAGATCGTCTCTTCCCTCCTCAAATTCATTACAGTACTTAATTACCTTTTCAATTCCTTTGAAGATCTTTTTTTCCTTTTCAGGGCTTCGAAAACCAAGCTCCCATAGCAAAGCCAATGAACTGGAATGGGAGGAAAGCTCTGCCGGTGTTTTTATTCCTTTTCCAGTTGTATAGAAACTGACATGATAAACGAATGCTTCCAGGTTTCTTTTAGCTACCTCAGCCGTGTCTTTTATGCGAAGTGTTCCGGCAGCAGCATTCCTTGGGTTTGCAAGTGGAGGTAAGCCCTGTTCTGCAAGCTGCTCATTGTATTTAGCAAAATTCTTTTTGTTGATAAGTACTTCTCCTCTGATCTCCGCCTGCTGGATGCCATATCCTGAAAATTTTGCAGATAGGGGGATGCTTCTGATTTGTTTAATATTAGTAGTAATATCATCACCTTCCACACCATCTCCCCTTGTGGCGCCTCTTACTAAAAGATCATTTTCATAAATAAGCGAAATACTGCTGCCGTCAAATTTTGGTTCAACACAATATTCTATTTCAGCTAAACCAGTCAGTTCTCTTGCTTTTCTGTCAAAATCAAGCAGGTCATCACTATTATAGGAATTGTCCAAAGACAACATCGGTACTAGATGCTGAACGGTGGGAAAATCTTTTGTCAACCCCTTTGCTACTCTTTGCGTTGGAGAATCTGCAGTTTTCAGGGAAGGGTTTTCAAGTTCAATTTTTTCCAGGCCTTTGAAAAGCTGGTCGTATTCATAATCAGCAATCAAAGGGTCGTTTAG
>JBGARY010000041.1:0-25189 GCA_044229985.1 Chitinophagaceae bacterium | reverse complement strand
AGGCTTTTATGCATACCAGTGATCATTTATTTAATTTGTTGCAAACTAAGCCTTCTGCTATTCTTACAGATAAGCATCCGGGCTATTTTGTTTCGCAGCGGGCAAATGAACTATCGCTTGAAAATAATATTCCACTGTTTTCGGTGCAGCACCACGAGGCACATTTCGGGGCTGTGCTGGCAGAGAATAATCTGTTGAATACAAAAGAGCCTGTGCTGGGTGTTATTTGGGACGGAGCCGGCTATGGTGATGATCAGCAGGTATGGGGCGGCGAGTTTTTTGTTTTTGAAGATGGTGAGATCAACAGGAAGGTACACTTTGATTATTTCCCGCAACTGCTCGGTGACAAAATGAGCCGTGAACCAAGATTGTCTGCATTAAGTCTGCTGAAACAGTTGCCCGCCAAACAGTCTGTACTTGAACCATATTTTTCAGTAACGGAATGGCAGTATTATCAGCAATTGATAAAACAACCGGCCACACTCCTCACAAGCAGTGTGGGCCGCCTGCTGGATGCAGTTGCCTGCATACTGGGTATCTGCTCCATCAATACATATGAAGGCGAAGCAGCCATGAAACTGGAGGCTGTTGCAAGAAGTTACCGGGGTGAAATGACTGATTATTATCCATTGCCTGTAAAGAATAACCGTGTTGAACTATTGCTGTTGTTGCAGGATATGATGCATGATATGGAAGCAGCAATACCCGTTAACCAGGTTGCCGCTAAAGTATTTTACTCGCTGGCATTAACAGTTGGCAGGATGAGTGATCACCTGGGAATTGATAAGATTACCTTCAGCGGCGGTGTTTTTCAAAATGTACTGCTGACCAATATGATTGATAGCTTATATGCAGGTAAGAAGCAGTTGTATCGCCATAAGCAATTAAGTCCGAATGACGAGTGTATAGGATTTGGACAACTGGCATGTTATCATTTATTGAAGAGAAAAGAAATGGAAATGCAATTACCGGCATCTATGATAATTAGTGAAATGAATTAAATGTATCTTGAATTATGTGTTTAGCAATACCAGGAAAGATATTATCGATCATTCCAAAAACGGATGAAACTTTCCGTATGGGAAAGGTTTCTTTTGGTGGTATTACCAAAGAAGTAAACCTGAGTATGGTGCCGGATGCTGTGGTGAATGATTATGTGCTGGTGCATGTGGGGGTAGCCATCAGCCGTATTGATGAGGAAGAAGCAAAACTGACATTTGAGTACCTGAAGCAGATTGGTGAAACAAATGAATTGAATGACGAATGAAATTTTTATCAGAATACAGGGATCCGGAGCTGGCCCGGCAGTATTTTGAAGAGATACGCAGGGTTACTACAAAGCCATGGACGCTGATGGAAATTTGTGGCGGGCAAACGCATAGCCTTGTGAGAAACGGAATCCTTGATCTGTTACCGGATAAAATTACCATGGTGCATGGGCCGGGCTGCCCGGTTTGTGTGACGAGTATCAGTGTAATTGATGAGGCCATTCATTTGGCACAAAAGGAAAATGTCATTCTCTGCTCTTTTGGAGATATGTTACGGGTACCGGGATCATCAAAGAGTTTACTTGAAGTAAAATCTGCCGGTGCGGATGTTAGGATTTTATATTCTCCTCTTGAAGCTGTCCAGCTGGCTCAACAAAACCCCGAGAAAGAAGTTGTTTTTTTTGCAGTAGGCTTTGAGACGACGGCACCTGCCAATGCATTGAGTGTGATACAGGCGGATAAGCTCGGTGTAAATAATTACAGTATCCTCGCCTCACATGTATTGGTGCCACCTGCCATGGAAGCCTTGTTAAGTGACCCGGATAATACAATTAATGGATTTTTAGCAGCGGGGCATGTCTGTACTATCATGGGGATGGAAGAGTATTATCCCATTGCTGAAAAATATAAAACACCCATCGTTGTTACCGGTTTTGAACCGTTGGATTTACTACAAGGGATACTGATGACGGTGATGCAGCTGGAAAAGGGAGAGTACAAAGTAGAAAATCAATATGCAAGGTCAGTGCAAAGAGAAGGGAACCGGCTGGCAAAGGATTCGATCGGGAAAGTGTTTACAATCAGTGACAGGCAATGGAGGGGCATTGGCTCCATTCCGCAAAGCGGTTATGAAGTGAATGAGCGGTATAAAAAGTATAATGCCCGTCTGAAGTTTGATCTCAATATTCCTTTGGCTGAAGAAAACAAAGCCTGTATCAGCGGAGATATTATGAAAGGTTTGAAAAAGCCGGTTCAGTGCCCCAATTTTGGCACTTTATGCAAACCGGAGCATCCGCTGGGTGCACCCATGGTGAGCAGCGAAGGAGCCTGTGCAGCATATTATCATTATTCAAATAAATAAAATTTAAACCATTAAGAAAATATAGAAGTAACTATTAATGAAACTTAATTTCTTACTGTTTTAAATAAATGGGTGTATGAAAAAAAGAATTTTATTTTTTACTATGTTGGTTTTTAACACCAGTTTCATCTTCTCACAATCGATGCCAAAAGGAATCAGTATTTACAATCAAAACAGCAAAACTCCCATTCCGGATGTGTCTGTATACACATCCGGTTTCAACTTTGCTGAAGTGAGTGATGAAAACGGTTTTGTTTCGCTGAAAAATCTTCCTGCCAGCTCAAAATCTATTATTATATCAGCCATTGGTTTTGAAACAAAAAATATTCTGCTGTCAGAAATAACGAATGACATCATCTGGCTGCTGCCCAAAATCACAACACTAACCGATGTGGTGGTGAGGTCTTCGGCAAAAACAGGAATATTTAAGACCATCAGCGATCTTGATATTCATTTGCGTCCTATTATTAATTCACAGGAAGTATTAAGGATGGTTCCCGGTTTATTCATCGGGCAACATGCGGGCGGTGGCAAAGCCGAACAAATTTTTCTTCGTGGTTTTGACCTTGACCATGGCACCGATATTCACTTAACCGTTGATGGGCTGCCCGTAAATATGGTTAGCCATGCACATGGGCAGGGGTATGCCGATCTGCACTTTGTGATTCCCGAGCTGATTGAAAAAGTAAACTTCAGCAAAGGTCCTTATTATTCCGACAAGGGAAACCTTGCCACTGCGGGATATGTGGCCTTCAAAACAAAAAATTACCTGGAAAAAAATTTCCTCAAACTTGAGGGCGGTCAATACAACACTGTAAGGGCTATTACCGGCATTAACCTGCTACCCAAAGGAAGCAGCGAGAAAAAGCAGAGTCTTTATATAGCCGGCGAAGGTTCATTTACCAAAGGATATTTTGACAGTCCGCAGAATTTTTCACGGTTCAACGGGATGATTAAGTACCATGGCAAAACCGGTGACAACAGTACACTTACAGCATTGCTAAGCGGCCTTACCAGCAAGTGGAATGCCAGTGGTCAGATACCTGACCGTGCAGTTGCGGATGGCACTATTGGTTTTTTTGGCGCCATTGATGATAACGAAGGGGGAAACACCAACCGCTACAATGCTTCTGCCGAGCTGATGCACAATTTATCAAACGGCGCTGTATTAAAGAATCAGCTTTTTTATTCCCGCTATTTATTTGAACTGTATTCCAATTTTACCTTTTTTAAAGAGGACCCGGTTAATGGTGACCAGATAAGACAAAAGGAAAAAAGAAATATTCTTGGTTATAATTTATCCTACCAGCGGGATAATAGTATTGGAAAGAAGAAAGGGCAATTCACCGCCGGTGCACAACTCAGATATGATGATGTTAATGATATAGAATTAACAAGAACAAGAAACAGGAATGTCAACACCCGGGATATTATGCTGGGCGATATCAATGAGTTTAATGCCGGCTTTTTTGCACAGCAGAAAGTAGTACTCAGCAGCCAATGGGATATTGCAACCGGAGTCAGGCTGGATTATTTCACGAATAAATACAACGATAAACTTGCTGCAACGGTTCAATCATCCAATTCTGTAATCGGTAGTCCAAAACTCAATATTAATTACCGGATGAATGATAAGGTTCAGCTTTACTGGTACAGCGGTCAGGGTTTTCACAGCAATGATACCAGGGTGGCTGTTGTGCAAAATGGCCGGGAAGTAGTTACTCCTGCCTGGGGCAGTGATATCGGTGGTATTTTTAAATTAGGCAGGAAGGCCATGCTTCAGACTGCGTTATGGTATTTATGGATGAAGCAGGAGTTTGTGTACGTAGGCGATGAAGGTGTAGTGGAGCCCGGTGGCAAAACGCAACGCATCGGCTGGGATTTATCACTGCGCTACGAACTAAGCAAAAACCTTTATGCAGATGCAGACTTCACTGTCACAAATCCAAGGGCGCTGGAAGTTAACAAAGCAGAAAGTTACCTGCCGCTGGCTCCAAGATTTACCAGTGTGGGAGGCATTACATACAGAAAAGAAAAAGGATGGAATGGAAGCTTGCGTTATCGTTATATGGCCAACCGACCGGCCAATGAAGACAACAGTGTAGTGGCTAAAGGATATTTTGTTACTGATGCTGCAATTAACTATACAAAGAAAAACTGGGAAGCAGGCATTTCAATACAAAACCTGTTTAATACAAAGTGGAAGGAGACGCAGTTTGATACCGAAAGCAGGTTGCAAAATGAAACTGACCCTGTATCAGAGATTCACTTTACACCCGGAACACCGTTCTTTGCAAGACTGAGTTTTAGTTTGTTTTTTTAAACCCGTAAAAGATGCAATTAAATTGCCCCATGCCCAAATTCGATTTTGATGTCATTACTTTAGGTCATGGCAGCGGCGGGTTATTAACGCATAAATTGCTGGAGAGTGGCGTATTTGATTTATTTAAAAATGACCTGCTTGACCAGCAGCATGACGGCGCCTCTTTTTCGCTGGAAGGCAATATTGCATTTAGCACTGACAGTTATGTGGTGACTCCTATTTTCTTTCCGGGTGGAAATATTGGTGACCTGGCCGTTAACGGCACTGTGAATGACCTCGCCATGTGTGGGGCTAGAGCCAAATACCTTTCCTTATCATTTATCCTGGAAGAAGGATTGACAATGGATGATTTCTGGAAAATTTTAGTAAGTATTAAAGAAACTGCCGATAAAGCCGGGGTAAAAATTGTAACCGGTGATACCAAAGTAGTGGAGAAAGGAAAAGGTGATAAGGTCTTCATTAATACATCGGGTATTGGCATCATGCACCCTAAAGCGAAGATTCATCATAACAATATACAGGCAGGCGATAAAATCATTATCAGCGGTCAGCTGGCCAATCATGGCATCACTATTATGAGCCTGAGAAAGGGACTGGAATTTGAAACAACCATCCAGAGTGATACAACAGCGCTGCATGATACTGTTATGAAGATGTTGGATACTTTTGGCGATAATATCCGGTTTCTTCGTGACCCGACAAGAGGTGGTCCGGCTTCGGTGTTAAATGAAATTGCCGGTCTTACCCGTCTCGGATACCTGCTTCAGCAATCTGCCCTGCCGATCGATCCGCAGGTAGAAGGGGCCTGTGAAATGCTGGGTCTTGATCCTTTGTACATTGCCAATGAGGGAATATTTCTCGCTATCGTTAAGGCTGATGTTGCTGATGAATTTTTGTCTGCTCTGAAACAAGACAGTAATGGCATTCACGCCGCCATTATCGGAGAAGTAACCAAAGCAAATTCAGGCAAGGTGATCCTGAACAGCAGTATTGGCGGTCAGCGGGTAGTTGGGTTCCTGCCCGGTGAACAATTGCCCCGCATCTGCTGATATTTTCATTCACATCTTTATGTGATTAGCCATTTCCTGGTTTCTTTTATCTTCGTTTTTCTTTCAAGTAACGAATATGAAAATCTGCTAAGGCCTGCCCGACGAGCAGGCGGGTTCGATACCATTATAATCCCGGGTATACCGGGACAGAACCTGAAATACTAAGACCGTTCGTCAATCAGCAGCATTAACTGCTGTTTTTCAATTTCATTTAATTTATTTTCATATGCCAGTGTATTGCATTCGCTTTATACTGGCCAAACCAACAACCATGTCGAAACAAACAAAAACCAATACGTTTTCTTATTTCCTCTCACTCGTATGGCAATCCCTGAAAGGAGGCCAGCATGACTATACACAAGGTAGCATCCGCGGAGCTATTGTACTGCTGGCAATACCGATGATACTTGAGTTAAGCCTCGAATCTGTATTTGCTGTAGTAGATATGTACTTTGTCAGTCACTTGCCTGATAACGAAGTAGCTATTACCACGGTTGGCCTTACTGAGTCTGTAATAACTATTATTTACACACTGGCTATTGGACTAAGCACAGGTGCTACTGCATTAGTTGCCCGTAGAATTGGGGAGAAGAATCCTAAGGCTGCTGCACATGCAGGTGCACAAGCCATTTTGCTGGCAGTGGCGGCTGCTGTTGTGCTGAGTATACTTGGGGTCATTTTTGCACCTGATATTCTACGATTGATGAAAGCCGAGGAAAGAGTGGTTCAGGAAGGTGCTGTGTTTACCCGGATCATGCTGGGAGGAAGTACGGTCATCGTTTTACTGTTTTTAATTAATGGGATCTTCCGCGGAGCTGGTGACGCTGCTATTGCTATGCGTAGTTTGTGGCTGGCCAGTATCATCAATATTTTTCTTTGTCCTATGCTGATCAACGGGTATGGACCATTCCCTGAATTGGGATTGAAAGGAGCTGCTATAGCCACCACCATCGGAAGGGGTGCTGGAGTAGCTTACCAGTGCTATTATCTTTTTCACAGTAAAGGGAATATCCGGATAAAATGGCCACATTTTAAATGGGATTTTCCTGTTATCAAACATGTATACGAAGTAGCATGGCCCGCCACCCTGCAGTTCTTTATACAAAGCGGCAGCTGGATAGTATTGGCCTGGCTGGTTTCTGATACCGGCAGTACCAATGCCAGTGCAGGTTACCAGGTGGCGATACGTAATGTTGTATTTTTTATTCTGCCGGCATGGGGATTGAGTAATGCAGCGGCAACGCTGGTGGGTCAGAACCTGGGAGCAAAACAGCCAGACCGTGCAGAAAAGAGTGTGCTGCTTACTACAAAGTACAATGCCATCTTTATGGCAGCTGTAATGTTGTTATTCCTGTTGTTTGCTTCTCCTATTATCAGCATTTTCACCACCAAGCCGGAAGTGCATGCCTATGGCGTATTATCGCTCCAGATAATTGGTAGCGGGTATATCTTTTATGGTATCGGGATGGTAATGATACAGGCACTGAACGGAGCTGGTGATACCCGTACACCCACCTGGATCAATTTTTTTGGATTCTGGTTGTTCCAGATTCCTTTTGCTTTTTTGCTGGCCAAGGTGTTTAAACTTGGGCCGATGGGTGCTTTTATTGCTATACCAGTGGCAGAATCGGTAATCGCAGTAATAGCCTGGTATTATTTCCGGAGAGGGAAATGGAAACAGGTAAATGTATAATCAATAATTTTACGAAGCAGGAAAAGTGGGCTGGCTGTACGTATTTCCTGCTTCGTAATTCTCACTTCTTACTTTTGGTGTATGAGTAATAATGTAATTGATCAAAACAGGGTTCGCCAGTTTTTCTTTATAGTGCTGATATTATTACTCGGTATCCTGCTTTCGTTCCAGTTGTATTCTTTTTTGCCGGCAATGCTTGGCGCTATAACGTTGTATATTCTCATGCACCGGTGGATGTTTTATCTGACCGAGAAAAAGAAATGGAGGAAGGGCCTTGCTGCTTTACTGCTGATGTTTATTTCCTTTATTGTGATTCTGCTACCTGTGGGACTGCTGGTAAACATGCTTTCTTCAAAGGTTAGTTATGCTATTCAGCATTCAGCGGAACTTACAACAGCGCTGAAGAAAGTGGTAACAGATATCGAAACACAATATGATATTGTTATAGCCAGTGAGGAAAATATCAATAAACTGGGCAATGCTATTGCCGAAAGCCTTCCTAAAATATTGGGGGCCACATTTAATACACTTACGACCTTATTCTTCATGTACTTCATTCTTTATTTTATGCTGGTCAACTGCCGCCAGATGGAGGATGCATTGTATGAATACATTCCGCTAAGAGACGAGAACGTTTCCAAAATTGGTAAAGAAGTACATACGATGGTTTATTCCAATGCCATTGGTATTCCGCTAATAGCCTTTGTACAAGGTGTGGTGGGATTGATCGGTTATCTTATCATTGGAGTAAAGGAGCCTTTTTTCTGGTTTGGCGTCACCTGTATTGCGGCTATGTTGCCGGTGGTTGGAGCTGCATTGGCCTATGTTCCCCTTGCGATCATATTTTTTGCCAACGGGCAATCGGGGCAGGGGATAGCATTGCTGATCTTTGGGTTTGGTATCATTGGCCTGGTTGATAATGTGCTTCGCTTTACCTTATTAAAGAGGATGGCCAATGTACACCAGCTGGTCACTGTATTCGGTGTCATTATCGGGTTGAACCTGTTTGGCTTTTTGGGATTGATTTTCGGGCCTCTGCTAATTTCAATGTTTATATTGTTGCTTAAAATATATACCACTGAATTTGTAACCAAGCAAAGAGATATACATAAGATAATGGAGAACTAATTCAGCTAAGTATATCTATTTATGCACTCGTATTTTCCCTTGCAAATATTTACTGCACTCAGCGTACTTCTTCGCAAATACATCAAAAACAAGCAGTTATTGTTAGAATTTTTAATGATTGAATAATATTTTGCATCGGCTTCCGTTTAAAGAATCCAGTCTGAACAACATGACCCAATAGGGTGTTCAGAGAAAAACCGTACCTGAGTGAGAAAACTTATTATTCCAATATCCGCAGGAATGATGTGCCTGTCATTTACCATCATTCCACCAAAAACACCGCAGCCTGAATCGGCTGCGACTATCACTACCTCTTCTGTGAGTGATGCGGTTTCTGCAAAGGATATGGCAAGTCTGTTATACAATGATATCTGCCTGCAGGAATATGGTCTTTCAAAAACAGCTTTTGAATATGCATGGAAAGGATATCAATACCTGGTAGAGAAGGGTAGCATCAAAAGATCTGAGTATTTAACTATCTGCGACTTTAGTCAGTCTTCCCGTCAAAAGAGATTGTATATAATCGATGTTGCCAATGCTAAACTGGTTACCAATACCTGGGTGGCACATGGCAGGAACAGCGGCAATGAATATGCCACTAAGTTTTCCAACATACCGGAATCATTGCAAAGCAGCCTTGGCTTTTATGTTACTTCTCATACTTATACCGGCGAGCATGGCTTGTCTCTCAGAGTTAATGGTGTAGATCCCGGCTTTAATGATAAAGCACTGGCCCGCAGCATAGTGATACATGGCGCTGCTTATGTGGATGGTGCAAGGGCAAAGGCCGGCATTATGATGGGCCGGAGTTTTGGATGCCCTGCAGTACCGGTTAAGGAATCTGCGAAAATTATTACAACGATTAAAGAAGGTACTTGCCTGTTTATATATCATCCGTCAAAAAATTACCTGCTTGGCTCTAAAATATTAAACGGCTGATTGGACACACAACAAGGATGGATGATTACAAAAGGCCCAACTCACCCTATGGTTGGGCTTTTTTGTTTTTTAAAATAACTTACCGATACTTTGCTGAATAGTAACATATCCCATGTATGTCATTGCAATTACCACCAGCCAGCCAAAAATTTGTAATAGTAATGGGTGTTTATATGTTCCCATTACAGAAGACCGGTTTGCTGAGATAAGTATTACCGCCAATGCAACAGGTAAGATGAGTCCGTTCACGGCGCCGGCCATTATCAGCAGTTTTACCGGGTTGCCTGCAGCAATAAATATAGCAGTAGACGTAATGATGAAAAGACTGATCACTATTTTTTCATTGTTCTTTATTGCCGGCACTAATGTTTTCCAGAATGAAATGGAAGTAAACGATGCGCCAATCACTGAAGTAATGGCAGCGCTCCAGATAACGATACCGAAAAATTTATATCCCCACTCACCAGCTGCAGCGCTGAATACCGATGCAGCCGGATTACCTGTATCAAGTTTAAAACCCTGCATGACGACTCCTAATGCTGCAAGAAAAAGCAAGTACCGCATCAATGAAGTGATGAGGATGCCACTTACTGCACTTTTGGTTACCTGGGTAATTTGTTGCCTGCCTTTGATACCGGCATCGAGCAAACGATGTGCGCCGGCAAAGGAAATATAACCACCTACGGTTCCGCCCACCAGTGTCACGATTTTCATGACATCCGTTTTTTCCGGCCATATAGTTCTGTACAATGCTTCTGCAACAGGAGGGTGAGAAGAAAAAGCAATATACACTGTCAGCAGGATCATGAGCAGTCCCAGTATTTTCACAAACTGATCAATCAGCCTTCCGGTTTCTTTATACCAGAAAATACTCAGCGCAATTATGCAGCTGATGATAGCCCCGGTTTTTGCATTTAAACCCGTTAAGACATTTAATCCTAAACCTGCCCCTGCTATATTGCCAATATTGAAAGCCAATCCTCCAAAAGCAATCAGCGCAGCTAAAAAGAAACCCAGGCCCGGCAAAAGTTTATTGGCAATATCCTGTGCCCTGTTTTCACTAACAGAGATGATTCGCCAGATGTTCAACTGAGCTCCTATGTCTAATAAAATGGAGATGAGTATGACAAAGCCAAAACTGGTCAGCAGTTGTTCTGTGAATAAGGAAGTCTGGGTAAGGAAACCCGGACCTATAGCAGAGGTTGCCATAAGAAATGCAGCACCGGCTATGGCCGAGTTTTTTTTCATGAGTATATTTTAGCTCTAAAATTTTTGCCTCAGTTCATGTTGTAATAATGCTGTGAATTGCCATTGCAAATTCAACCGCATTTTCTCCATCTCCATGTATGCAAATAGTGTCTGTCTTGACTGGTATCGTTTTTCCGGTTATGGTTGTAACAGTTCCATTTTTTATCATACTTGTTACCTGTTCGGTGACATCGTTTACATTTTCTAACAGGGAGCCGGGCTGAGAGCGGGGAGTAAGAGAGCCATCATCCTGGTAGGTACGGTCGGCAAAAACTTCATTTGCGGTTTTCAAGCCAATTGCCCCAGCCTGTTTGATAAGTTCGCTGCCGCTTAATCCATAGATCATTAGCTTTTCATCAAAATCTTTCACCGCTTCGGCAATAGCTTTTGACATCGCAGTATCCCGGGCTGCCATATTGTATAAAGCGCCATGCGGCTTTACATGGTGTATACGGGTATCAAAGACATCGGCCACTTCACTGATGATGATCAATTGCTGGAAAATCAATTCATAAAGCTCAAATGGCGAAAGCTGCATTTCTTTTCTTCCGAAATTTGTCCTGTCGTTGAAAGAAGGATGTGCGCCAACAGCTACATTATGTTTTATGCACAACCCAATTGTTTTTTGCATAGTTTCAACGTCTCCGGCATGATAGCCACAGGCAATGTTGGCTGAAGTAATATAAGGCATGATCTGTTCATCGTTGCCTGCTCCTTCTCCCATATCGCAGTTTAGGTCAACCGGCATGCAGAAATTCTTTTAGCCTTAAGGTACAGGCATTTTGCAGTTGTTGCAAATATTGCTGTTGTTTTAAAAAAAGTTCTTCCGCTTTTGCATGATTTGTAAACTGGAATTGCACTTTGTCTCCTGGCTGATATTGAGCCAGCTTTGAGTGGTGTGCTGAAATAACATGAGCCACCCTGGGGTACCCGCCCGTAGTTTGATGGTCAGCCGTCAGAATAATAAGTCGGCCATCGGGTAATAACTGAATAGTGCCAAAACTTACAGCAGATGAAACCACTTCTTCGTTTGTTAAAGTATGCAGTGGTATATTATTAAGCCGGTAACCCATCCGGTCTGATTGCCGGGTGATGAGAAAGGAGGTCATTGTAAAATTTTCTTTTGATTCTTGGGTTAGCCGCTCCCATTCACGGCCCGGTAAAACAAGTATTCCAGTATACTCATCGGGCCATCTTATATCAGCTTTCCAGGGCAAAACCCTGTACTCATGCTGTGGCATATACATTGCAATTGACGGCTGGCAGGTTAGTAGTTCATCTTCTTTGTGCAGATTTCTTCCTGCAAAACCACCAATACTTGCTTTAAGATTCGTACTGCTGCTACCGAGCCATTCGCTTGCTGCTATTCCGCCATTAATGGCAAGGTATGACCGTGCCCCCGACAATGGCTTGTGAAATTGAAGTACATCATTTTTACCTACCATAATCGGGTGAAGGTAAGGGACCGGTTCACCATTAATACTGGCAGCGAAATCAGCACCTGCCAATGCAATCAATGCAGGTTGTGTAAACAAAAAGGCGGATGCAGGAAAATGCATTTCAATAACAGCTTCAACGGGATCGTTTCCAACTAATATATTAGCTACTTTCATGGCATATTGATCCATGGCCCCGGTTGGGTTTATGCCTTCGGCCTGGTGGCCCCATCTTCCGGCATCCTGAAGGGTATCCTGCAAACCTTGTTTTATTACGGTTAAACTCATCGCCGGTATTTAATTTTTTTTGAGTTGGTAAAACTCGTCCTTACTTATGGCATAGAACTTCACTTCATCGCCTGTCCTGAGCAAAGAAAATTCCTGTTTACCGGGATCGAATAACTGTAAAGGTGTACGACCGATGATCTGCCATCCTCCCGGGGAGTCTAACGGGTAAATGCCTGTTTGATTTCCTGCAATTCCCACACTTCCTGCAGCAGTGCGGACAGGTTGTGTTTTTCTTGGAACTGAGATAGATTCATCTACTACACCCATATAGGCAAAGCCCGGCAAAAACCCCATCATGTATACCCTGTATGAAGAAAAAGTATGTACCCGGATAATTTCTTCCCGGCTGATTTTTTTGTGTATTATTAATTTGTCTATATCAGGGGCAAATTCACTTTCATAACAAACGGGTATATCTACCACCCGTTTTTCAATATTGGTGGTTTGAACGGGCCGTAATAATTTTCTTTCGATTTCTTTTCGTAGATATTCAAAAGCAGTGCTGCCATCTTGTATCTTTTTTCTTACTGCTGCAATGTCATAATAAATCGTCAGGGAACTGTAAGCAGGCACGGCTTCAATCATCCCGGTTAACGGCTCTTGCTTAAACTGGTAATAACGGTATATAATCTCCTCGTTAAGGGCTTTGTCAATACGGTTGCAAAGGTCAATCGTAATGGCTGTGTCGCCAAGGGCAAAAATCTCATATATAAATGGGGCCAGAGCCATTTTAAAAATCAAATTGAAGATACCAACTTAACTTTACTGCGATGGCTAAAGTTAACTTAAGGGACAGCTTCAATTTATTATCTAAACTCAGTTTTCGCCGGATATGGAACGGGATGAAAGTACTGTCGAGTTACTATATCAGCAAGTGGACAAAGAAGCCGGTGCAGTGGGGCTATCCATTATCGATTTCTTTTGAACCTACTACTTCCTGTAACCTGCGATGCCCGGAGTGCCCCAGCGGTTTAAGGGCTTTTACAAGGCCTACCGGAATGTTGCAAAAGGATTTTTTCAGTGAAACCATTGATCAGTTGCATAAGGAATTGCTTTATCTCGTTTTTTACTTCCAGGGAGAACCTTACCTGAATCCCTCTTTCCTGGATATGGTAAAATATGCTTCACAAAAGAAAATATATACGGCTACATCTACCAATGCACATTATTTATCTGATGAAAATGCAAAACGTACGATCGAAAGCGGCCTCGATCGTCTCATTATTTCAATAGACGGCACAACGCAGGATGTATACCAGCAGTACAGGGTGGGCGGCCAACTACAAAAAGTAATAGAAGGAGCCACCAATATTGTAAAATGGAAAAAGGAGCTTAAAAGTAAAAAGCCATTTGTGGTGTTCCAGTTTCTGGTAGTAAAACCCAATGAGCACCAGGTAGAGGATGTAAAAAGGCTTGCCAAAGAAACCGGGGTGGATGATGTGTGGTTCAAGACAGCACAGGTATATGATTATAAGAATGATCCGAACCAATTGATACCGGTAACTGACAAATACAGCCGGTATAAAAAAACTGCTGATGGCTATATCTTTAAAGGAAAGCTGGCCAATCACTGCTGGCGACTCTGGCATGATCCTGTCATTACCTGGGATGGCCTGGTGGCGCCTTGTTGCTTTGATAAAGATGCGCAGCACCAGTTGGGGGATTTGAAGAAAAAATCGTTTAAAGAAATTTGGAAAAACGGAGAATACACTAAATTCAGGCAACAGATTTTGAAAGGAAGAAAGAATATTGATATCTGTTCTAACTGCAGTGAAGGAACCAAAGTGTGGGAGCGATAATTTAAAACATCATTATGCAATTATCATCTGCTATATCCACCCGCCTCCATTACCAGCACAAGGTTTTGGTAGAAGTGCTTGATGGCCTGAGTGACGATCAGATAAGAAGACAACCAATACCGGGGAAATGGTCCATATTTGAAAATGTAGTTCACCTGCAAAGCTTTCAGCATAAGTTTATTGACAGGGTAAAGCAGATTTTGAAAAATGAAGAGCCGGTTTTTGACCGGTATACTGCGGAAGCAGATCCCCAGTTTTTGGATAATTGTCATAAATCCACCAGGGAGGTAATGCAGGACCTGTTGACGACCCGGAAAGAAATGACTGCCGAGATAATTTCGTTTAAAGAAACTGATTTTGATAAAAAGGGAACCCATAAAGTGTATGGGAAAATGAACCTGCACCAGTGGCTGAATTTCTTTTTACTGCATGAGGCACATCACCTCTTCACTATTTTTAAACTGGCCGCAGAGCTTAAACAGGCAGATCGGTCATAAGGTGGTGCTTACCATTTCTGTATTTCCCGATAGAGAGAAGTGTAGAATGAAGTGAACCCTTCAAAAAAGCTGCGGATTGATTCTGATAAAATTTTCATGGTGGTTATAATTTAGATGAATTCCCTGTACTGTAAAGCTGCAGTTTTCCCGTCTTGCTGACAATACCACAAAGAGGTGATTTTTGGGCCTCTTGCTGCTCCTTAAATGTTAAGAAATGGCTAAGTCTGCTCCTTAAGGGAAAATAAATTTGGATAAATCAATGTTGCAACATTAAATTTGCATTCTCAATTATTTTATCACATATTAAAATTTATATCATGAGCGACTTAAGAACAAATGTTGACCAGTTAAATCAAATGGTGCTGGAAGGAAAAATCCTGGATGCCTTTGAAAAATTTTATGATGACAATATCGTTATGCAGGACAATGACTATCCGGCCCGTGTAGGTAAGGATGTAAACCGTCAGTACGAAGAGGCTTTCGTAAACGGCTTGACAGAATTCCGTGGTGCTAAAGTGCTGAATACCCTGGTAAGTGATGATCTGGCAGTTACAGAATGGTGGTTTGATTATACCCATAAAGATTATGGCGTTCGCACTTACCGTCAGCTGGCTGTACAGCGCTGGAAGAATGGAAAGATCGTTGAAGAGAAGTTTTACTATAATAACTAAACCGGTTAGTTGAGCCGGATTAATATGTTTCGGGTTAGGTTTTTTGCTTAGCCCGGAACTTTTTACTTTTACCAGCAGATGGGAATAGAGAAAGACATACAGCAGGCAAAGTTTCGTAATGCACATCAAAAGGCGGCTATCAATCTTATCTACACTTTGTCATGGATAAAGGATAAGACAAAAAGTGTTTTTGAAGCAGAAGACATTACCTCCCAGCAATTTAATATTCTTCGCATACTTCGGGGCAGTTTTCCGCAACCCTTATCTACCCTGCAGATAAGGGAAAGAATGCTGGAAAAAATGAGTGATACCAGCCGTATTGTTGACCGCCTGATTGCAAAGGGACTGGTTAAGAAGGTTGTTTGCAAAAATGACCGCCGGTTGGTGGATGTTATCATTACCGATAAAGGCAAAAAATTACTCGAAAGACTGGATGCCCGCCAGGATGAAATAGATGGTGTACTGGGTAATCTTTCTGAAAAAGATGCTAATACTTTAAGTGATCTGCTGGATAAGGTCAGGGATGGCGGTGAATGATGTAAATTCGCAGCAGTTTATCATTCCGAATCTGAAAACATGAATCGATCCACCTGGTTATTGCTCCTGGCAATCCTTCCGTTTACTTTTTCTGTAGCTCAACCCAAGTATGAATTTCGTGGCGTATGGATCGCCACTGTCAATAATATTGACTGGCCTGCTGCAGGAGTTACAGATCCTGAAAAGCAAAAGGCTGATTATATACGGTTGCTGGATCTGCATCAGAAAAATGGCATGAATGCCATGATTGTGCAGGTGCGGCCGGCAGCGGATGCCTTTTACCCCTCTCAATATGAACCGTGGAGCCAGTGGCTTACCGGAGTGCAAGGTCAACCACCCTCTCCCTACTGGGATCCGATGCAGTTTATGATTGAAGAAACCCATAAGAGGGGAATGGAATTTCATGCCTGGCTGAACCCTTACAGGGCTGTTCATAATACAGCCAGTTCTTCCATCGCCGGAAATCATATCACCCGGATACACCCCGAATGGTTCCTGACTTATGGCGATAAAAAATATTTTGACCCGGCTAATAAGGAAGCCCAAAAATTTGTAGTGACTGTGGTAAGGGATATTGTAAAGCGTTATGATGTGGATGCCATTCATATGGATGACTACTTCTATCCATACAGGATTCCCGGTAAAGAGTTTCCCGATGAGGGCTCCTATAAAAGTTCAGGTTCTCCACTAAAAAAGGATGACTGGCGTCGTAGCAATGTAGATTCTATCATCAGGGCATTAAGTATTGCTATCAAGCAGGAGAAAAAATATTGTCGCTTTGGTATATCTCCTTTCAGTGTGTGGAGGAATAAGGATAAAGACCCGATGGGGAGTGACAGCAAGGCAGGACAAACTAATTATGATGACCTGTATGCAGATATTTTGTTGTGGCTGAGAAAGGGATGGATCGATTACGTAACTCCCCAGTTATACTTAGAAATCGGTCATGATAAGATCGCTTATGAAAAGCTGCTCGACTGGTGGAGCCGTCACAGTTATGGCAAACATATCTACATTGGTCACGGTATTTATCGTACGCAGGAAAACCAGCCAAAGTGGAAGGTTCCTGAAGAATTGCCTAACCAGATAAAACTGCTTCGCCGCTACCCCAATGTACAGGGCAGTATTTATTTCAGCAGTAAATCTTTTGAAAAAAATCCTAACGGGTGGAACGACAGTCTTCAGAATAGTTATTATAAATATCCTGCTTTGTTACCGCCTATGCGCTGGATTGATAATGAAAAGCCCTGGCCACCGATTGTTGACAGAAAGATCATTGATGATTCAGTCATACAGTTAACGGTCAGACCCGATCCCCGCAACAGGGTTGATATAAAGTATTATGTAGTGTATCAATATGCGGCGGACTCACACACCGAAACGTTTGGGAATTCGCCCAAATACATTTCCCGGTTTGTTACGATGCCAGAAGGCTTTCAACTAAAAGAAGCACTTTCCACAGATCATTTTTCTTACCGCTATGTAATTACTGCTGTAAGCAAGAATAACAATGAAAGCGATCTTAGTGAAATTGCAATTTTGATACAGCCGGATGGTAAGTGGCAGTTTTATAATCCCTGATAAGCAGGATTTTTATTTTTGAGCCAGGTACCAGAAAAATGAAAAACCAAAAACATTATTGGTGTACTTCCATTTATAGCTTGGCCGGGAGATATCTGCAATGCTACGGGAATAGTCAAATCTTATTCCGAATTTTTCCCTGTGTTCAATCATCCCTGATACAGCAAAACCCCAATCAAATCTTTTATAATAACTATCACTTCGGTGAAGGTTTCTTTTCGTAAGGTTAGGTGAATTGGCTGTGATTTGTTTGCCTTTAAACCCATATGCAATGTATGGGCCGCCGGCTGCTACCAGGCGATTGCTGTTTCCTGTGTTAAATTTATACCCTGCCTGCAAAGGGAGTTCAATATAATTGAGATACGTAACGATAGTATCAAAATGAGGAATTCTGTATTTTGCTCTTACCCTGTTTCCCTTGCCTGAATAATGCGGGCCGGTATATAAGAACCAGTTGTCGTTATCATTCAAAGGAACTTCTAGCTGGAGACCTGCATTAAAACGGAATAGCAATGACCCTGCTCCTTTTGTATCACCATCATAGGCAGGCCTGTAAACGAAATTGGCAAGATTTATCCCGCCTCTTACACCGGTTTTTATTTGTGCGATAATTATTAATGGGAAAAGTGACAGCACTATGATAAGTAGTTTTCTCATAATAAGAGGCAAGTACAAGATACTTTGCCGGAATATCTCATACATGTATGACGGAATAAAGTATTCTTAAATTCTCTTTATTTAGCAATAGTTACCTTTGCATGGTTGTGCATATAGCAACTTAAAACATTAAACTTCAAACTTTAAACCAAGAATATGCCCGGCTACGAACTCTGGAGTGATAAAGAAAAAAAAGAGGTAAATGATGTGCTTGAAACAGGCATCCTGATGCGTTATGGCTTTGATGGCCCCCGGAAAGGTATCTGGAAAAGCAAAGAGCTGGAAGCGGCTATAAGCGAAACCTTTGGTTGCAAATATGCGCAGCTTACTTCCAGTGGTACTGCCGCACTTACAACAGCTATGAGTGCTCTTGGTATTGGTTATGGAGATGAAGTGATTACACCTTCCTTCACCTTTGTAGCCAGTTTTGAAGCGGTGTTAAGCGTTGGCGCTGTGCCGGTGCTGGTGGATGTGGATGATACACTGACGCTGGATCCCGAAGCTGTTCGCAAAGCTATTACCCCCAAAACAAAAGCCATCATGCCGGTGCATATGTGCGGCAGCATGGCCGACCTGGATGCGTTGGCAACAATTTGCAAAGAACATAACCTGATTTTGCTGGAAGATGCCTGCCAGAGTATTGGCGGCACTTACAAGGGTAAACAACTCGGTACCATTGGTGATGCAGGTACTTTTTCTTTTGATTTTGTAAAGACAATGACCTGTGCCGAAGGCGGTGTGGTGATGACCAACCGGGAAGATATTTATGTAAACAGCGATGGTTATACTGACCATGGTCATGATCATAAAGGGGCGGACCGTGGCGCTGACCTGCATCCGTTTATCGGTTATAATTTCCGTATCTCTGAACTGCATGCTGCAGTTGGATTAGCACAAATAAGAAGACTCCCTGAATTTTTAGCCATTCAGAAAAAGAATCACGGACTGCTGAAAAATATATTAACACAGGTGCCGGAGGTTTCTTTCCGCCGCATACCAGATCCTGCCGGAGATAGTTGCAGTTTCGTTAGCTGGTTCTTACCCACTGAAGAAATAACGAGGGCAGTGGTGGCAGAAATGAAAGCACAGGGAATATTACCCGGTAATTTTTACTGGTACGATAATAACTGGCATTATATCCGCAAATGGGATCACCTGAAAAATGCGGTGACATTAAATGCACTTAGTCCCGAGCTGAAAGAAAGAGTAATAAAGCAGGCCAATAAAGACTTTGCTGCCAGTGATGCTGTTATGAGCCGGTGCATTTCAACTTCCATCAGTTTGCTGTGGACAGAGAAGCAAATACAGGAGAAAGGCGATAAGATGGTGACTGCCATAAGGAAAGTGTTAAGTACTCAGCCTGTTTCTGCCTGAGGTTTCAAACGTCACACTACGTAAAAACTAACTATTCATTTACCAATGATAGCTACCAGACTATTTACTGAATTTTTTAAAAGTGAAAGGAGTGGTGGCATAGTACTGATACTTTGCACCATTGCCAGTTTGCTGCTGGCCAATGTTTTCATCGGGCAGGACTACCTGGATTTCTGGCATCAAAAGGCCGGGTTTGAATGGGGTCCGGTAAAATTGAAGCTAAGCTGGGAGCATTGGATCAATGACGGGCTGATGGCCATTTTCTTTTTGCTGATCGGGCTGGAGATTGAAAGGGAGTTATACATTGGCGAATTATCCAGTATCCGGAATGCTGCTCTTCCCATTGCCGCGGCAATTGGCGGTATGGCGGTTCCGGCATTGATTCACTTTGGCCTGAACCAGGGTACCGCCACTGAAAATGGATTTGGCATACCGATGGCTACTGATATTGCTTTTGCCTTAGGTATTCTTTCGCTGGTGGGAAAACGGGTACCCCTTGCCTTAAAAGTTTTTCTGACAGCACTTGCCATTATTGATGACCTCGGAGCTATACTCATCATCGCCGTGTTTTATACCAATGAACTAAATACGCTTTACCTGTTCATAGCCTTAGGCATATTTGGCGCTTTGCTGGTGCTGAACCGGCTGAAAGTACATTCGTTGATCCCCTACATAATCGGCGGTATTGTGATGTGGTATTGTATGCTGCAATCGGGGGTGCATGCCACTATTACTGGTGTGTTGCTCGCCTTTGCTATTCCTTTTGGTGATGGAAAAGAAAAATCGCCTTCTTATAAACTACAGCACTTTTTGCATATACCTGTGGCTTTTATTATTGTTCCTCTGTTTGCATTGGCCAATACCGGCATTCTGCTGAATACACCTTTGGGTGAAGTGCTGGGTAACAGCAACAGCCTGGGTATACTCGGCGGACTGATCATTGGTAAACCGGTGGGCATCTTGTTACTGTGTTATATCGCCATCAAATTAAGGGCTGCCCGAATGCCGGATGGGGTTAACTGGTTGCAATTGGCCGGTGCTGGTGTGCTGGCAGGGATTGGTTTTACCATGTCCATCTTTATTACCTTGCTGGCTTTTGCTGATCCGATGATGGTGCAATATTCCAAAATAGCCATATTGGTTGCTTCATTGCTGGCAGGTGCAGCGGGATATATACTGATCAGAAATGCAACTGCTAAACATGTTATGGAAGTGGAAGAAGGAACTGCGGAAATCAGTAGTTGATATTTACCTTGGCTTATAGGTATTTGGTTTTTGTTCCAGCCAGTTTACATATTCCAGCGAACCCAACCGAAAACGGAGCGGTATGGACACCGCTCTTTCCAGCTGCCATTCTTTTCGGCAAAAAAGGCCGAGATGCCTTGTGTAATAATTGGCTGATACAGGGTGTTGAATTAAAGGTTGGGAAAGAATTTTACCGGGCAGGTAGTCTATATATAAAATCTTATTGGTACCAAGAGAAAGTTTGGTAGCAGGGGTAAAATTTGTTTCAATTAAACAGTAATAGGGTTTTTTCTGCGCAAAACCACCGCCCAAAAACATTAACAGGAACACAACAAGAAAGAAAACCACTCGTTGCCGCATCTTTTATTTATTTGTATCTAAATTTACGGCATTATTTTTGTGCAATGGCGAAATTTTTTTACGCCACCTGATTATTAAACAGACGAACCGATGGCCCTTAGCCAGAGCTTACAGCAGAAATTACTGCAAAAACTGTCGCCCCAGCAGATTCAGCTTATGAAACTGCTGCAGGTGCCTACGGCCAATTTGGAAACAAGGATCAAGGAGGAACTGGAAGAAAACCCGGCCCTGGAACTGGATGAGGAAAAACATGATGAAGGAGCGGATGAACTAAAAGATGAATTCAGTGAAAACGGGGAAGAGGACTTTGAGGAAATGGATGGCAGCGAGGATGAGTACGATAATATAGATGTCAGCGAATATGTGCAGGATGGCGATGATGAAGTAGGGGATTATAAACTGAGGGATGATAATTACCCCGAAGAAGATGAAGGCAGGCAATTGCCTTTTAAAACAGAGACCAGCTTTTACGAAATGCTGATTAACCAGCTGGGACTGCTGAAACTGGAAGACAAAGAGCAGACCATTGCCGAACAGATCGTAGGAAGTATTGATGAAGATGGCTACCTCCGTAGAGAAACAGCAGCTATTGTTGATGATCTTGCTTTTCGCCAGAATATTATCACTACAGAACAGGAAGTAGAAACGCTTATCAAACGTATTCAACAATTTGATCCGCCCGGTGTGGCTGCCCGAAACTTGCAGGAATGTTTGCTGTTGCAGCTAAAGCGGCAAAAAGATGAGGGCCGGCAAGTAGATATGGCCATTAAAGCCATCAGCAAATACTTTGATGAGTTTACCAAAAAACATTATGAAAAAATTCAGCGGGGATTAAACTTAAATGATGAACAACTGCGGGAAGTAATGCAGCAGATCATCAAACTGAATCCCAAGCCCGGTGGAAATGTGGGAGAAATCAATAAGGCAGAAAACTATGTGGTACCGGATTTCTTTATTATTAATAACGGCGGTAAGCTGGAGCTGACGCTGAACAGCCGCAATGCACCCGAACTCCGCATCAGTGAAGGTTACCGGGATATGCTGAAAGAATATGACCGGGGTTCTAAAAAAGACAAGCGGCAGAAAGAAGCTGTACTTTTCATCAAGCAAAAAATTGATGCGGCCAAATGGTTTATTGATGCGATCAAGCAGCGGCAGCATACCCTGCTCAGCACCATGAATGCCATTATGGAACACCAGTACAATTTCTTTTTGACTGGTGATGAGACAGAGCTGAAACCGATGATTTTGAAAGACATTGCCGAGAAAACCAGCCTGGATATATCCACCGTGAGCCGGGTGGCCAACAGTAAGTTTGTACAAACCGAGTTTGGCACTTACCG
The DNA here is from genome assembly GCA_044229985.1 of Chitinophagaceae bacterium. GTDB lineage: Bacteria > Bacteroidota > Bacteroidia > Chitinophagales > Chitinophagaceae > JJ008. The sequence continues at coordinate 2,672 of JBGARY010000041.1, read as the reverse complement.
GCTTAAGTTTTTCTTCAGCGAATCCTTAAGTACAGATAGTGGCGAGGAGGTTTCTACCCGTGAGGTGAAGAAAATACTGAGTGACCTGATCGAGGGAGAAGACAAGAAACATCCGCTGAGTGATGAGCGGCTTACAGAGCTGCTGCAGGAAAAAGGCTACAATATTGCCCGCCGTACGGTGGCCAAGTACCGGGAGCAACTGAATATACCGGTGGCAAGGCTTAGAAAAGAGTTATGATCAAACAAATACCATTTACAGGGTATTAATTACATCATTTAATTTTTGTTTCTATGCGCTTCGGTAAATAAAACTGAATTAGTATTTTACGCAGCTAATTATTCCCAACCCACCGTATATGGTATTTGCCAGCTTAATTTTCCTTTTTCTTTTTCTGCCGCTCAGTTTATTCCTGTATTACAGCAGCAAGAATGCCAACTGGCGAAACATTATATTAATCATTTTCTCACTTTTCTTTTATGGCTGGGGCGAACCGATCTGGATTACCCTGATGATATTCTCGGCTTTGGTGGATTATACAGCTTCAAGGGGTATAGAAAAATACCGGGGTACAACAAAAGCTAAATTATTTCTTGTTCTTTCGATTATTTCTAACCTGGGTTTGCTGGGTACTTTCAAATACAGTTCATTTATTGTAGAGAATGTGAATGCAGTTTTTGGCACCAGTTTCGGGTTACCGCATTTTGCCTTACCGATCGGTATATCTTTTTATACGTTTCAAACGATTTCTTATACGGTTGATGTGTACCGCAATGATGTAAAAGCACAGAAGTCATTTATTAAATTCCTGATGTTTGTGTCACTTTATCATCAATTGGTGGCAGGTCCTATTGTCCGCTATAGCCACATTGCTGATGAAATTGATAACCGCAAAGAAAAGCTGGCCGATATCAGCAAAGGCATATCCCGTTTTTGCATTGGTTTATTTAAAAAAGTGGTAATTGCTAATATTGCTGCCGAGCTGGTGGCCAAGTATATGGATGCAGATGCTTCTTCGCTGACAACCGGTGCTGCGTGGTTTGGCTTGTGCATGTATGCTATACAGATCTATTTTGATTTTTCCGGCTACTCGGATATGGCCATTGGCCTTGGCTGGATGTATGGCTTTCACTATCATGAAAACTTCAAGTACCCGTACACGGCCACATCAGTATCTGATTTCTGGCGGCGATGGCATATTTCATTGGGTACTTTTTTTAAGGACTATGTCTATTTTCCATTAGGCGGTAACCGTAAACATGTTTATCGCAACCTGTTCATCGTATGGTTTCTTACGGGTATGTGGCATGGTGCCAGCTGGAATTTTATTTTCTGGGGACTTTACTTCTTTGTGTTTATAGCCATGGAAAAAGCTTTTTTGCAAAACTGGCTGAACAAGTTGCCCAAATTCTTTTCTCATTTTTATGCTTTATTGGTTATCATTCCCGGCTGGGTGATATTTTACTTTACTGATACGGCCAAATTGGGAGCTTATTTTGAAAGGCTGTTCAGTTTTGGCGGACAATTATGGACCAGCGACCTGACCAATGATATAACGACGAACCTGCTTTGGTTGATCATGGCGATTGTATTGTGTATGCCCGTATATCATAAAGTGCATGATATGTTTGAAAATAAGATTAAGCGACCAGGTGTATTTGAAGCAGTAACGATAGGTGCCAATATGTTACTGGTATTCTTGTGTGTGGCACAATTAGTGGGCAAGAGTTATAATCCGTTTATTTACTTCCGGTTCTGACCGGTCTAAATAGTTTGACATGAGTGAAGTTTCGAAAGGAAGAAAACTGATACAGGTAATCAATACAACGTTGTTTGTGAGTTTACTCACGGCCGGCGGCATTGCATCCATTACGATGAAGAAAGCGGATGTATCTGAAATGGAGAACAGGAAGCTCACGCCGATGCCCCCATATTCGGACAGTGCTTTATGGAGCGGAGCTTATTTCAAACAATTAGAGATGTATTATGCTGATAATTTTCCATTAAGGGAAAAATGGATCAATGTTTCCAGTTCATTCCGCAGCAGTATCGGCTTCCAGTCAAGTGAAATAAAAATGTACGACCAGGTGAATGATGCTGAAGCCAATGAAAAAAAAGATACAACAGATAAGGTACAACCAAGCGGTCCACTACCGGATGATGGTGCAGTGGGTGAAGTGAAGAAAAGAGTATTTGTATTTAAGAAAAGAGCTTTTGAAATGTTTGGCGGCGGTGAAGCAATGGGCCGGTCATATGCCAATGTGATCAATTCGTATAACAGGTTGCTGTCGCCGGGTATACAAGTGTATAACCTTATCATACCTGTGGCACTTGAATTTGAGATCACTGAAAAATATGCAAAACTGCAAAAGCCCAATCGTCCGGCTATTGAAAACATTTATAATACACTTGATTCAAATATTAAAAAAGTGTGGGCCATTGATGAAATACGCAAACATCGCAGCGAGTATATTTATTTCAGCACTGACCATCACTGGACCAGTCTCGGCGCTTACTATGCCTACCGGGCTTTTTGTGCAACGGCCGGATTGACACCTGTTTCACTAGATACAGTACCATCTAAAGTGAAGCCAACTTTCCTGGGCTCATTATACCGCCTTACCAGGGATCCGTCTTTGCAAAGCAATCCTGATTCTGTTCGTTATTACCTGTT
>JBGARY010000040.1:0-25509 GCA_044229985.1 Chitinophagaceae bacterium | reverse complement strand
ACACCTGTTCAAAGACCTGCCCGGCATATTCAGTTCGGCCTTGTTTTATTACGAGATAGGCCTATTCCTTGAGTTGGTTTTCTTCCTGGCCGGCCTTAACCATAAAAACCGCCGCTCCATCATTCAGCGGACTAAAGAGACAGAAACGCTGAAAGCACAAAACCTGATGCAACAGTACGAAAAGGAAATAGCGGTATTCAAAGCACAGCAATCGGAACGGGAAAGGATATCAGCGGATATGCATGATGAACTGGGTTCCGGTATGACAGCCATCCGCCTGATGAGTGAAATTGCCCGGAACAAGATGAAAGAAAATACACCAGTTGAAATTCACAAAATTTCTCAATCAGCCGATGAAGTGCTGAACAAGATGAATGCCATCATCTGGAGTATGAACAGCGGCAACGACACATTGGACAATCTTCTTTCTTATATCCGTTCCTATTCGCTGGAATACCTTGACAATACCAACATAGACTGCAAGGTGGAAATACCGGATGAAATACCCGATAAAGAAATAACCGGTGACAAAAGAAGGAATGTTTTTCTCTGCGTAAAAGAAACCCTGAATAATGTCCTCAAGCATTCCGGCGCTTCTGCCGTAAACATCAAAGTAGAATTAAGTCATGTGCTAAAGATTCAAATCGCTGATAATGGGAAAGGTATTGATATGGAGAACCTGCGCCGCTTTGGTAACGGGTTGAAAAATATCCACCGGCGTATGGAAAGTATTGGTGGTAGTTTTAAGATTGAAAACAATAATGGTACAGTTACTAACCTTGAGCTGCCTCTTTGATTATTTTTTCTTAACAGCCGCAAGACCTAACAATAGCCAGCCTGCAATGAACAATACACCTCCCAACGGAGTAACAGGACCTACTGCTTTTGCAGCAGCACTTTCCTGTATTTTAAGATAAGTGAGCAAATAAAGTGAACCGGAGAAAAGCAAAATACCTCCTGTAAAACATAATGCTGCCCAGCTAAAGAGTTTCGGTGACAGCCTATCAGCCACTGCAGACGCTATCAACAATGCCAGCACATGATATACCTGGTATTGTACAGCTGTCTGATAACCATGTAATATTTTTTCATCAGAAGTAATCTTTTGCAATCCATGTGCACCAAAGGCCCCTGTTGCCACCGCTGTAGCTCCCAGCACTGTGGCCAGGAGAAAATAATTTCTATGCATGAAATATCTTTTCAATTAAATGTTCAAGCTGCAAAGGTTCTTCATCCACATGTATATCAGCCTGGTCATAATAGATTTTCCGGTCGGCATACTTTTTAAGAATGAAGGAGCGCAGCTGTTCATCCGGCAGATTCTTAATCAACGGACGGTTTTCTTTTTCCTTCCGTAACCGTTCGTAAAGCACATCCAGGGAAGTGTTGATCCAGACTACCGTGCCGGCCTGTTTCATGTAATCAAGACTGTTATAGTAACAGGGAGTACCACCGCCGCAGGCCATTATGAAACTGTCATGGCTTTCTGTTATGATATGCAGAAAGTCTTTCTCCAGCAGGCGAAAATCTTCTTCTCCCTTTTCATTGAAAAGCTCCAATACTGTTTTGCCTTCCTGCTGCTCTATCTGTTCATCCAGGTCGAAAAAAGGCAACTGGAGTTTTTCACTCAGCTGGCGGCCCCAGTGTGATTTGCCGGAGCCCATGAATCCTATCAGGAATATCTTCATTTTTGTTTGCGGCTTACTTAAAAGCATTAAAACCGGTAATATCCATTCCTGTTATCAGTAAATGAATATCATGAGTGCCTTCGTAAGTAATCACACTTTCCAGGTTCATCATATGGCGCATAACCGGGTATTCACCGGTAATACCCATACCACCCAGTATTTGTCTCGCATCACGGCAAATATTGGTAGCTATCTCACATGAATTTCTTTTGGCCATACTTACCTGCTGGGGTGTCACTTTTCCTTCGTTCATCAGCATACCCAATCTCCAGTTCAGCAGTTGTGCTTTGGTGATCTCTGTGATCATTTCCGCTAGTTTTTTCTGTTGCAACTGGAATGCACCAATTGGTTTGCCAAACTGTATCCGCTCCTGTGAGTATCTCAATGCTGTGTCATAACAATCCATCGCAGCGCCGATCACACCCCAGGCAATGCCATAACGGGCTTTTGTCAGGCAACTCAAAGGTCCTTTCATTCCTTTTACATTCGGAAGGATATTTTCTTTAGGTACTTTCACATTATCAAAAACAAGTTCACCGGTTGCAGATGCCCTCAGGCTCCATTTGCCATGTGTTGTAGGTGTGCTGAATCCTTCCATACCTCTTTCCACGATCAGTCCATACACTTCACCGGCTTCATTCTTTGCCCATACAACAGCTACCTGTGCAAACGGGGCATTGCTGATCCACATTTTAGCGCCATTCAAGATCACATGATCGCCGGCATCTTTAAAATTGGTAAGCATACTGGAAGGATCGCTGCCATGGTTGGGTTCCGTTAAACCGAAACAACCCAGCCATTCGCCACTGGCCAGTTTTGGTAAATATTTTTTCTTTTGCTCCTCGCTTCCGTATGCATTAATTGGAAACATTACCAAAGAGCCTTGTACCGATGCAGTAGACCGGACACCGCTATCACCTCTTTCTAACTCCTGCATCATTAAGCCATAGCTGATATAATCCAGCCCGCCACCGCCGTATTCAATAGGAACAGTAGGGCCAAAACAGCCCAATTCACCTAATTGCTTTACTATATGCTGGGGAAATTCTGCCTTCTGTGCATAATCTTCAATGATCGGGGAGATTTCTTTTTTTACATAACTGCGAACAGTGTCCCGAATCATTTTATGTTCTTCGGTAAGTAGTTCATCCACTAAAAAATAATCCGGGCTTTGAAAAAAATCTGTACGGGCTGCCATCGTTATTGAATATTTAAGATTGTAGATTTAATATTTAACTGGTGCAAAGGTAAGAAAACGGTAGCAGCGGCTATTCTTTGTGAAACCAGTGTTTTAAATTTATACCCGTAAAAACAGCCAAATGAAAAATGCCTTTTTTTCCATTGTTCTCCTCCTTAGTTTCACAGCGATAAGCAATGCCCAAAAAGACTCAACAAAATCCGGGTCTGAACCAAGGGTTAAGCAATTCTGGATGGTAATTCTTAAAACCGGACTAAAAGACAAAGAAATTACCGATTCCATTCAACGAAAAACGCTTTTTGCCGGGCATTTTTCCAATATGGAAAGATTGCACAAAGAAGGAATTCTGAAAGTAGCAGGGCCTTTTGGCAAAAATGATTTTACCTGGCGAGGGCTTTTCATCATGGATTGTGCAACAAAAGAGGAAGCAGAAAATCATGTAAAAACCGATCCGACGGTGGCTGCCGGTGTTTTCATTTATGATATTGTTCCCTGGTGGAGTGAACCGAGCGGAAGTTTTAAGCCAGGAAAACCAGAGAAAAAGGAAGAATGAGTTACCCGGTTAAAGAGATAGTAAGGAATTTTTTGTCAGTAGTGGCCGGAGTGATGGCTGCATTAGTTATTATTATTCCATGTGTAATATTTAGCTGGAGATACTCTTATAAAGACGGAAGTATTCAGGAAGATTTTTATATTCTAACTTTCCTGATTAGTACAATTGGAATAATATTCGGCATATTTTTAGGTGGATATGTGACTGCAAAAATTTCAACCCGAAGAGATAAAATACACACCCTGATTACGGGAATTATTCTGAGTCTTCTATATTTGGCAAGTGGTGATTTTAAGCTTCATTATTTTACAAATAAGGAGATACTGATTATACTCATGCCTATCCCAATTGTGTTATTGGGAGGTTTTTGGGGGATTAAAAGTAAACAGAAGTTAAAAAAGATAATTTGACATCTCCTCTTGGTACTCCTTAGCGACTTCCCTCGCCTTCTCTGCAAAATCCTCACCTACGGATGCATAAATAATAGCCCGGCTTGCATTCACTAAAATGCCACAGTCATTATTCATAGCTTTTTCCGAAATCTCTTTCAGACTTCCGCCCTGTGCCCCAACGCCGGGAACGAGATAAAAATGATCCGGAGTTATTTTGCGGATATTGATAAACGAATCAGCTTGTGTAGCTCCCACCACAAACATTGAGTTTTCCGGAGTTCCCCATTGGGCAACAGTGGCCAATACTTTTTCATACAACAAGCCATCACCTGCCTGCTGCAGTTCGAAATCGGCAGCGCCTTTGTTGGAAGTAAGTCCCAGCACAATAGCCCACTTGCCGGCATGCTGCAAAAAGGGCTTAACACTATCCTCACCCATGTACGGTGCTACAGTAATGGCATCAAAAGGCAGCGTATCAAAAAAAGCTTTGGCATACTGATCAGAAGTGTTGCCGATATCACCCCGTTTGGCATCCGCAATTTTGAAATGCTCATCGCCTATATAACGAACCGTTTTCTCCATAGCTTGCCAACCCTTTACTCCCAAAGCCTCATAAAAGGCGGTGTTGATTTTATAACTGACACATAAATCCCTTGTAGCATCAATGATTGATTTATTAAATGCAAAAACGGGATCCGGCTCAGCTAAAAGATGGCGTGGAATTTTTGTTATATCTGTATCCAATCCTACACAGAGGTAAGATTGTTTCTTCCTGATTTGCTCAACGATCTGGTGTCTTGTCATGCAGCAAAGTTAATAGGGACATTCTTAATTGCTGTTGAGTTTGGTTAATATCAATTGTTCAATCTGCTCACTCTCCCACTTCTCTTCAATACCCGGCAATCGCATTACTTCCTGCATGATAGCTTCCTGCATTTGCCCCCTTTTTAATGCTTCACTGTAGCGGATATGCGGACTGAAAGTCACCTGCGAATAAGCCGGTATCCATTTATCGGGATATTTTTCATGTAGTCTTGCCTCTATCTTTTTTTGCAGCAGGAATTTGGGGTCAGCCGTTTTATCCCGCATTTCGGTGAAGTTATTGATAGCAAGGTCTGCGATAGCATCACCGTCAGGCTTACGAAGCGTCTGATACTCCCTTAATATTTCACCCCAGTCTTCCTTGTGCAGATCAATAAGTTCATCCAGCACCCGGCAATCTTCAAAACCGCAATTCATGCCTTGCCCAAAAAAGGGAACAATTGCATGAGCCGCATCGCCGATCAAGGCAAACTTATCTTCTCTTATCCAGGGAAAACATTTCACCGTAACAAGGGAAGAAGTGGGATTGGTAAAAAACTCATTGATATAATCCGGCATCAGCTTTACTGCATCCGGAAAAGTTTTCTCAAAGAAACTTTTAACTGACTCAGGGGTAGTTAGCTTTTGAAAAGAAGCTTCTCCTTCAAATGGGAAGAACAAAGTGCAGGTAAAGGTCTTATCCAGGTTGGGTAAGGCAATCAGCATATAGTCCTTCCTCGGCCAGATGTGCAGGGCATTGACCTGCATAGCAAACTCACCATCCGCAGTGGGAGGAATGGTTAGTTCTTTATAACCACAGTCAATATAGTACTGGCTGTAATTAAATGTAGAATGCTGCAACTGGTGCTGCAAACGGGCGGCAGAAAATGCACCGTCAGCTCCGAAGATGAGGTCTGTTTTAAAAGAAGGAAGTGGTTTGCTTTTATGGCTTTCAAACTCAATAATCTCATTGCTCCAGTCAATCTTGCTCAGCTTTTCATTGAAATGTATTTCCACTCCTTGCTCCTCTGCCAGGTCCATCAGTTTCATATTAAGAGTACCTCTTGAAACTGAATTGATATACTGACCCTCCTTGCCATAAGGCTGAAAAGCAGTACTGCCATCCAGGTTGTGAATATAGCGACCATGCATGGGAATAGAAATCTTTTTGATTTCATCAGCTAGTCCGACTTTTTCCAGTGCCAGCAAACCCCTGTCACTTAAAGCCAGGTTGATAGAACGGCCGGCCGACATTTTCTCTTTGCGCATATCGCCGCGGCGTTCATACACTTTTACCTTATAACCTCTTCTGGACAAATAGATGGAAAGCAATGATCCGACCAAGCCGGCGCCGATGATGGTAATGTTTTTTTTCATTTTGCCACTGAGGCACAAAGGCCCGAAGAAACCTGTCTGCCGACAGGCAGGCACAAAGTTTAAATCTAATACTTTGTGTCTTCGAGTCTTTGTGGCTATTTAATAATTGAACTTATTATTTGACCAAAGCGATAAATATCTTTAAACGAATTATACAGCGGCACTGGTGCAACCCGAATTACATTAGGTTCTCTCCAGTCAGCAATTACACTCTGCCTTGTCAATTCGTCAAAAATCTGTTTGCCATTCTTAAGCATCAGCATGGAAACCTGGCAACCTCGTTCCATCTCATTCTCCGGTGTTATGATTTCTATTATTTTTTCAGACGCTTTGCGATTGCAATCATTAATAACGAATGATAAATAAGATGACAGCAATCCTCTTTTGTTGTGCAACCGCTCCATTCCGGCTTCTTCAAAAATATCCAAAGCGGCTTTATGAGCTGCCATGCTTAAGATGGGAGCATTACTGAGTTGCCAGCCTTCAGCGGTCGGTATCGCTTCAAATCCCTTCTCCATTTTAAAACGGGTTTCCTTGGTATAACCCCACCAGCCGGCAAACCTGGGCATGGACGTATCGGCAGCATGTTTTTCATGTATATAAGCACCTGCTACGCCACCCGGGCCACTGTTCAGGTACTTATAAGAACACCAACAGGCAAAATCTACATTCCAGTCGTGCAGCTTTAATGCAACATTACCGGCTGCATGTGCCAGGTCAAATCCCGCATAAGCCCCAATTGAATGGGCGGCTTCTGTAATTCTTTTTATATCGAACAGCTGACCGGTGTAATAGTTCACACCACCAAACAGCACAAGGGCAGTTGACTGGCTGTGTAGTTTTATAGTAGATACGACATCCTCTAACCGGATGGCATGTTCGCCTTCCCGGGGTCTTACTTCAACAATTGCCTCTTCAGGATCAAACCCATGAAAACGAACCTGTGTTTCCAGCGCATACTGATCCGAAGGGAATGCTTTGGCTTCGCAAATTATCTTATACCGCTCTTTGGTTGGCCTGTAGAAACTCACCATCAGCAAATGCAGATTAACGGTGAGTGAATTCATGACTACCACTTCATTCTCCTTACAACCAACAATTTTTGAAAGTTGCTTTGGGAAAATCTCATGGTAGGGCATCCAGGGCCTGCGGGCATGGAAATGTCCTTCCACACCAAAATTGGCCCAATCTTCCAGCTCATTTACCACATAATCCTGTGTAGTCTTCGGTTGCAGTCCCAAAGAATTACCGGTGAAATAAATACACTCCTTACCATTTACTATTGGTATATAGAACTTATTCCTAAAAGTTTTCAGTTCATCCTTTTCATCCATTTGCCTGGCGAACTCCAGCGTATTTTGAAATTCCATTTTAGTCAATTGTAGCAATTACTTTTAATTCGATAGCAATCGGTGTTGGCAGGCTTTTTACTTCAACCGTCGTTCTGCAGGCCTGCACGGAAGTAAAGTAGTCGGCATATATTTTATTATAAACGGTAAAATCTTTTTTCATGTTGGTCAAAAAAACAGTAACATCAATGATTTTGTCCCAGCTGCTGCCGCTTGCCTCCAATACAGCTTTTACATTGGCAAATACTGAATGACATTCAGCTTCGATATCATATGATTTTATTTTTCCCTTTTTACTCAACACAAGCCCCGGAATAGAGTTGTCTTTGGGATTTCTTGGTCCGATGCCGGAAAGGAACAAAAGATTTCCCACTTTCCTAGCATGCGGATAAGCACCGAGGGGTGAGGATGCGTTGTTAGTATTTATAATCTCAGTCATATTCTATTTTGAATTTAAATGTTGAATGCTAAATGATATAATTCAAAATTTATTATTCAACATTCATCATAGATGCACACAAACATTTTTAGCTTCTGTAAAAAATCGTAAGGCCTCCCATCCGCCTTCTCTTCCCACCCCACTGTTTTTCATACCTCCAAAAGGGGTCCGCAGGTCTCTCAATAACCAGCAATTGATCCAGATGATACCACTCTCAAGCTTCGCAGCTACCCTGTTTGCTTTTGAAATATCCTGTGACCATACAGTTGCCGCTAACCCGTATGAGGTAGCATTGGCCAATTGCAAAGCTTCTTCTTCTGTTTTGAATGATTGCAATGTCACTACCGGGCCAAAAATCTCTTCCTGGTTGGTCTGGCAATTGGCGCCCAACCCTTCTATCACGGTTGGTTCAATAAAATAGCCATTTTCACATCTTCCTTCCATCTTTACCACATGACCACCGCATAAAATCTTACCACCTTCCTGCTTAGCCGTATCTATACAGCGTAATATTTTTTCAAAATGCATTTTACTCACAATAGCACCTTGTTTAGATATCGATTCCAGCGGATCACCTACTTTCAGTTGTTTTGTACGTTCAATAAAATCAGTCTTGAATTTTTCGTAAACACTTTCTTCAATCAAAATCCGGCTGCCGCATAAACAAATCTCTCCCTGGTTGGAAAAAGATGAACGAATTGTTTCTGCCAGCATTTTTTCCCAGTTGCAATCAGCAAAAATGATTGCCGGGTTTTTACCTCCCAGCTCCAAAGACAACTTCTTGAATTTTGGAGCAGCAAGCGAAGCAATTCTTTCTCCTGCCCTGGTGCTGCCGGTAAAGGATATCGCTTTTACATCCGGATGAGTCACAATTGCCTCACCTGCACCCGGACCTGTACCATGCACAATATTTAAAACTCCTGCAGGCAAACCAGCTTCTTTACAAATTTTTGAGAGTAAAAATGCAGTAACAGGCGTCACTTCCGATGGTTTGGCAATAACGCAATTGCCTGCTGCCAGTGCCGGAGCAATCTTCCATGTAAATAAATAAAGCGGCAGATTCCATGGAGAAATACATCCCACTATACCAATCGGCTGACGAAGTGTATAGTTCACCGCTTTATCTTCCATGTGGTGGCTCTCCGATGCAAAATGCATGATACCGGTAGCAAAAAAACGAAAATTGGCTGATGCCCTGGGTATGTCCACTTTAGTACTCAGCCAAAGCGGTTTACCATTATCATTGGTCTCGGCCAATGCTAATGCCTCAAGGTTCTCATCTATCAGCTCTGCAATGCAGTTAAGCATTTTGAATCTCTCTTCAACAGGTGTTGTACTCCATGCAGGAAAAGCTTTTTTTGCAGCGGTCACAGCTGCATCTACATCTTTTTTATGAGAGTCAGGAATTTGTCCGTACACCTGCCCGGTAGCAGGATTGATGTTATCTATAAAATTTCCGCTCAGGGGACCGATCAAATTTCCACCAATATAATTTTCGAGATGATATGGTATATCAAGTTTCATGTTTAAAGTTTAAAGTTTAAGGTTGCCAACATTAAACGTTAGACATTCAACCTTAAACTTGCTAGATACTTCCTGTTCTTCCACCATCCACCGGGATACTTACACCATTCACATAGGAAGCTGCAGGCGAAGCCAGGAATGCGGCCACAGCTGCTACTTCTGAAGCATCCGCAAACCGTTTCATCGGCACTTCTTCCATCATATTCTTCTCTACAATGTCAACAACCGTATTTCCTTTTTTTGCAATATTATCAATCAGTGTTGTCAGTCGTTGTGTAGCTGTAAAACCCGGCAACACATTATTGACTGTGATATTGAATTGACCCAGTTCATTTGCCATTGTCTTTGACCAGCTGGCCACTGCGCCCCGGATGGTATTGGAAACCCCAAGGTTTTTCAGCGGAATTTTAATCGATGTGGAAATAATATTGATGACACGGCCATATCCTTCTTTCTTCATCGATGGAATAACAGCCTTGGTAAGTATATGATTGCAGATCAGGTGCTGGTTGAATGTATTCAGAAATGCCTCTTCTGTTGCCTCCGTTATCGGGCCGGCTGCCGGCCCACCAGTGTTGTTCACCAGAACATGAACGGTATGTGACTGCATATATTCTGCGATCACTTTTCGCAATCCATCAGGCTGGCTGAAATCAGCCACAAGATAATCATGCTGCTGGCGAAGCTGCGTATCCAGTTTATGGACTGCTTCCTTTAATGCTTCTTCATTTCGGGCCAAAAGAGTACAGCTGGCACCCAGCAGGGCCAGTTCCTCTGCGATGGCTAAACCAATACCCTGTGTACTGCCACAAACAATCGCATTTTTTCCTTCAAGTGAGAGATTCATATTGTCAAACCTAAAGAAAATAGTTGTAATTTTTCACCAGAAATGAAACGCCTACTCTCTATACCTTTTTTACTTCTTTTTGTAAATGGATTTACCCAAACTGGAAAAATTCATCAAAAAGAATGCAATAGTATAATAATAAAATTCGAATTAGAGCCCAGTACTGTCTTGCTCGGACCAGTTTTTCGTCAAGGTGTTAATTCATTAGCTAAACCCGGTTATGTTGTCTTAAATATATTAGGTGCAAGCTGCCCCCAAGATTATACAAAAGTTTATGTTTCCAGCATATATTTATCACCTTTTTCAATTTACTCACAAAAGAAAATCACTTTAACCGGTATTGTAAAAAAAGTAAAGCAGGTTCCAGGCTATTACGTTTGCCAATGGCCTGGGAGTAAGACTTCGCCTTCTTACATTCTTACCCCGATTTATCAGAACCTATTATCATTATAAACGTTGTTTATGCCAGTCATTCCCCCTTTCAATCTAAAAAAATGGATAGACGAGAACCGTGACCTGCTGAAACCGCCAGTAGGCAACCAGTGTGTATACAAAGACGCTGAAAATTTTATTGTGATGGTGGTGGGCGGCCCCAATGCAAGAAAAGACTACCACTTTAATGAAACAGAGGAGCTTTATTACCAGGTGGAAGGAGATATCGTTGTTAAAATAATTGATAACGGAGAATTCAAAGACATGCCCATCAAAGAGGGAGAAATGTTTTTGCTGCCACCTAAAACACCGCACTCGCCGCAAAGAGGCCCGGGCACTGTAGGTTTGGTAATTGAAAAGAAAAGGGAAAGTGAGGACGATGGTTTTATGTGGTTTTGCGAAAAATGTGGCAATAAATTATATGAAGAATCCCTGCATGTGGATGATATCGTTAAACAATTACCACCTGTCATGAACCGGTTCTGGGAAGACACACTGAAAAGAACCTGTAATAAATGCGGGGCAGTGATGGAACCGCCAGTGAAGAAAAGTTGACTAGTTATTAAGTTAACAAGTAATTAAGTAGTATTAAGGTAAAAAAAGGATTCAACAGTATCGCCTTATCAACATTTCAATCTATCAACTTTTCAACTTCATGAGAATAGACATCCACACACACATCATGCCTGAGAGAATGCCAAACTGGACAGAGAAGTTTGGCTATGGCGAATTCATTCACCTGGAACACCGCAATTGCGATGCCTGTATGATGAAGGGGGACAAACTTTTCCGGGTGGTGGAAGAGAATTGCTTCAAGGAAGCTATTCGCAGAAAAGACATGGAAGAAACAGATGTGGATATACAGGTTCTCTCCACCATCCCTGTCTTATTTAATTACTGGGCCAAACCTGCAGACGGTTTGGAAACCTCCCGTTTCTTTAATGACCATATTACTGAAACAGTAGCAAAAGAGCCCAATCACTTTATCGGGCTGGGAACAGTGCCATTGCAGGATATTGATCTTGCTATTAAAGAAATGGAACGTTGTGTGAAAGAACTGAAAATGCCGGGTTTAGAAATCGGTTCCAATATCAACGGTAAAAATCTTTCTGACAAAGAATTCTTTCCTTTTTATGAAGCCGCACAAAAACTGGATTGTGCTTTATTTATTCACCCCTGGGAAATGATGGGAGAAGATAATATGCAGAAATACTGGCTGCCCTGGCTGGTGGGTATGCCGGCCGAAACATCAAGGGCTATCTGCTCGATGATTTTTGGTGGTGTACTGGAACAATTCCCGAAATTAAGAGTGGCCTTTGCACATGGAGGCGGCTCTTTTCCTTTTACCCTCGGCCGAATTGAACATGGCTTCAAGGTGCGCCCCGATCTCACTGCCATTGATAATCCTATTAATCCGAGAGATTACATAGGCAAATTCTGGATTGACAGTTTGGTACATGACAAGAAAGCTTTTGAATACCTGCTGAATGTAATGGGAGAGGATAATATCTGTCTCGGCAGTGATTATCCCTTTCCGCTGGGGGAACATAAACCCGGCCGCCTGATCCAGAAAATGGATCTGGGTAAAAAAATTACCAATAAACTGTTTTACAAGAATGCTATAAAATGGCTGGGTATTGACAAGAAGAGTTTACCTGAGTTTTAATGCATCTTAAAAAAGATCCGGGTAATCGGTAATGATGCCGTCCACTCCCAACTTCTTCAAGTCCTCTATTTGTTGCTTATCATTTACTGTCCAGGGAATCACCTTGATACTCTTTTCATGGCATTTTTTCAAGAGGCCGGTATTAACCAGTGAAAAATGAGGACTATAGATAGTTGGCGTAAAACCTAAAGATTTCAACTGCTCCTCCAATCCCCTCTTATCATCATCTTCAATCAGCATTGCAGTTTTAATATGCGGATATTTTTGGTGGAGGTACTGTAGCGTCCTGAAATCAAAAGACTGGATGATGACATGATCTTCTATATTCTTTTCTTTTATAACAGCCATCAGTAATTCCACAAATTCAGCTGGCCCGGGATGATAGATTCCATCACCGGCAGGCAGGCATTTGGTTTCAATATTATAATAAGGAAAAGGACGCCTGGCCATCATCATGTAATTGTTGACACTGTCAATTACGTCTGCCAAGAGCGGTTTAATGGCTTTTATTTTCTGTTGTTTTGAGAACCGGGGGTGTGGTTTCATGCCCACATCATACTTTTTTACATCGTTGTATGTCATCTGGTAAATATTCAGGCTTTTTTCTTCTGCCTCTGTTACATATTTACCATCCGGCTTTGTGGTTATTTCATGATTAAAAAATGGTTCATGCGATAAAACAACTTTCTTATCCTTTGTGATCACTACATCCATTTCCAGCGTAGTGGCAGGTGTACCCAACGCATAAATCATAGCCTGAATAGTATTCTCCGGCATCAGACCACGGCAACCACGGTGACCCTGTTTATCAAATTCACCCTGAACATATTTCTCATTTGTTGTTACAGAAGTTTCTTCAGGCACCTTTTTAGTAGTTGAGCATGCTAAAAAAAATACCAGCAACACTGGTAAAATATTATTTCTCATGACGGAAACACTTTAGATTTTCTGCTTTCCATTATCTCACCTATGATCTTCCCATCGCCCTCTTTTTGCTTCAGCTCTTTCACAATATTATCATAGCTCTTTTCATCCCGGTTCTGGCTTAGCTTATGAACATTATCCAATTCTGTTATTTCCATTTCAAAACCTACAATCGCCTTCACCAGCTTGGAGAGGTATTCTTCGGGAAGGTTATCATAAATTGTTGACGATGCCGTATTCCCGTTTTCAAAATGGAGAGACAGTTTCCGGAGTATCTCTATTAGTTCTTCTTCGCTGGTCCACCTTACCTGTCCTCTTGCATGTACGGAAATATAATTCCAGGTAGAAGCCTGCTGCAGGTTACCGGTGTACCATGTACCGCTGACGTACACATGGGGACCGTTAAAGACCACCAGTGCATCCGAATTTTCTTCCAGTGCTTTCTGATGGTCTGATTTTTTGGCTATATGACCGGTAATGAAAATTTTTTCTTCTCTTTCCTCAATAAGTACCGGTACCTGGGTCGCCTCTATCCTTCCGGTTCGATCAGCAGCAATCAGCATCACAAACGGATGCTGCCGCATGAAACGTAATACTTCTGCTTTATCATGTTCTTTGTAGTGAGGATAGTTATACATGGACCGTTTAAAGTTTAATCTTCGATGTTTAAAGTTAACGTCTTAGTACCTAAAGCAAATCAAATTAACAATACTGCTCCAATTCAAAAGAACATTAAACTTTAAACCTCAAACTCTTACCATTAAACCGTTTCAGCAATTTTTTCCGATGCAATATTTGCATTCCGCATAGCGATACTTCTTACCACATAAGAAGCGAATCCTTCAAAAGCTTTACGGCTGACAGCATCATCACTCACCATCACCGGTACTCCCTGATCGCCACCTTCACGGATACTTTGCACTAATGGAATTTGTCCCAGGAAAGGCAGGTCATATTCATCTGCCAACCGTTTGCCTCCTTCTTTACCAAAGATGTAATATTTATTTTCGGGCAATTCAGCAGGAACAAAGTAGCTCATATTTTCTACCAGCCCGATAATAGGTACATTCATTTGCGCCTGGCCAAACATCGCAATTCCTTTTTTGGCATCCGCCAGTGCCACATCCTGTGGCGTTGTTACAATCACTGCACCCGTTACCGGCACTGTTTGCATCAGCGTTAAATGTATATCACCTGTTCCCGGAGGCATATCTACTACTAAATAATCCAGTTCATCCCAATACACATCGGTTACAAACTGGCGGATAGCACTGCTGGCCATGGGGCCACGCCAAACCACCGCATTCTTTTCATCTACCAGCAAACCAATACTCATCAGCTTAATGCCATATTTCTCCAGTGGAATTATCATGCCCTTATCCTCAATATCCATCATCATAGGTCTTTCACCACGAACACCAAACATAATGGGTACACTGGGTCCATAAATATCGGCGTCCATCAAACCAACTTTGGCACCGCCTTGTGATAAAGCCAGAGCCAGGTTAGCCGCCACAGTTGATTTACCTACTCCGCCCTTTCCACTCACTACGGCTATAATATTTTTCACTTTGGGTAATACAGTCCCCGGATCCGTTCTTTTTGTAGTTGTATTGGAAGTAAAATTCACTTTTACATTCGCTTCTTTATTCACCAGTAGCTTGATGGCATTGGTACTTGCATTGCCCATCATATCCTTCATGGGGCAGGCCGGTGTTGTGAGCACAATCGTAAATGACACATCATTGCCATTGATTTCAATATCCTGTATCATATTCAACGTCACCAGGTCTTTTCCAAGATCAGGTTCCTGTACATTTCTCAGCGCATCGAGTATTTGCTCTTTAGTCATTTTCCAAGTATTTGTTAAAAGTGAAAAAGAAAGGCAAAGTTAAACATTGTGCCGGGCAATTTGTTTTACGATATCGGCAACTTGTCTTTATTTTTGGCGCAGTGAATAAATTTCTACTTTATACTGGTTTACTGATACTTCTGACTACCCAAACGGCTAAGGCCCAGTTTGAAACTTCCCGTGATTCTGTTGTGCAATTATATGGTGTGGTAATGACCGCCGACAGCCTGGTGGGTATTCCGGCCGTGAGCATTATGGTAAAAGGACAAAACCGGGGAACTATCACCAATGCTCAGGGTGTTTTCTCCATCGTGGTCCTGAAAGGCGACCAGGTAGAATTTTCGCATGTTACTTATAAATCCAAAATGGTAACTATTCCCCGTACACTGGAGGGCAACCAGTATAGTATGGTACAACTGATGGTGGTGGATACTGTGTACCTGCCAGCGACGATCATCAAACCAAGGCCCACTCCTGAGCAGTTTGCCCGGGACTTCGTAAATGTAAAAGTTCCTGATGATGATATTGAAATAGCCCGCAGAAATACCAATGCATCCAATCGCCGTGCATGGTTAAGAACTATTTCCGGTGATGGAGGTGAAGCCACCCGTCAGCAGTTCAACAAGATTGCCAACCGTGCGGTTTACCAGGGACAAACGCCTCCGCAAAATATCTTCAACCCCGCTGCATGGGCTGAATTCATTCAGGCATGGAAACGGGGAGACTTTAAGAACAAAAATTAAAAAGCGGAAAACGAAAATCGAAAATTGTCAGCCTATTTTCTAAGCTTTTCCTTTGCTGTCTTACCAGACGTGGTTAAAATAGCAGTAATTTCCTGTGCTTCTTTTAAGAGTGGCTCAAGACGTTCCTTTGGGAAAACCTGAATTTCAATCATTATTTCGAGCCAGTAACAGGTTTCATCTGCTTCTTCTTCAGCCACTGTAATTTTTGAAATAAAGTCAGGTTTACTCCTTGCTCGCAAGGCAGAGCGATAATTAGCACCGACTGATGTCGCTGAGCGGACGATCTGGCGAATAAGGATATCTTCTACTTTATTCCCTTTAATTTCTCTTACCATTTTGATAACCCGTATTCCAAACACTTTGGTTCTATCTTTTAATTGCTGGCTCATACGTTATTAGTTTTTGGGGGTTTGTAAAATACTTTCGATTTTCGCTTTACGACTTTCGAATTCATTTAAATTTACAACAATGAAGAATATCTCCGTCATCGGCGCCGGCACAATGGGTAATGGTATTGCTCATGTATTTGCACAAAAAGGTTACAAGGTTACTTTAATTGATATTTCACAGGCACAGCTAGATAAAGCCATTGCGACCATCGGCAAAAATCTTGACCGCATGGTGGCCAAAGAAACCATTACCAGTGAGGTGAAAGAAGAAACCCTGAAGAATATCAGTACCAATACTTCAATCGAAGAAGGCGTGAAAGATGCGGCGCTGGTAGTAGAAGCCGCCACAGAAAATGTAACCCTGAAGCTGCAGATCTTTCAGCAAATAGATAAAGCTGCTCCTGCCGATTGTATTTTGGCGACCAATACTTCTTCTATCTCTATTACCAAAATTGCTGCCGCTACCAAAAGACCCGAGAAAGTGATCGGGATGCATTTTATGAACCCGGTACCGGTAATGAAACTGGTGGAGATCATCAACGGTTATGCCACAGCCAAAGAAGTAACTGACACCATTGTAAAAACCAGTACACACCTGGGCAAAGTGCCCTGCGTGGTGAATGATTATCCCGGCTTTATTGCCAACCGCATACTGATGCCGATGATCAATG
This sequence comes from Chitinophagaceae bacterium, assembly GCA_044229985.1. Classification (GTDB taxonomy): domain Bacteria; phylum Bacteroidota; class Bacteroidia; order Chitinophagales; family Chitinophagaceae; genus JJ008. Next base: position 8,664 of record JBGARY010000040.1, on the reverse strand, counting down.
AAGCGATATACAGCCTGTATGAAGGTGTGGCCGGAGTGGAAGAAATTGATACGGTGATGAAGCTGGGTATGGCCCACCCGATGGGACCATTGCAATTGGCCGACTTTATCGGCCTGGATGTTTGCCTGGCTATATTAAATGTGCTCCATGATGGTTTTGGCAATCCCAAATATGCCCCCTGTCCTTTGTTGGCAAACATGGTAACAGCCGGCAAACTCGGCGCCAAAAGCGGCGAAGGGTTTTATTTGCATACACCGGGGAGTAAGGAGTTAGTGGTGAGTGGGAGATTTAAACAAGTATAATTAGGCTAAACAATCATCTAAAAATAGTTACTATTAATCATAATACAGTTGGTGTTTAAAATCCGTCATAAATACTATTCAATATTATTGAAAAGAATTGTTTACAAATTATCACCATGTTTGTTAGCTGCAGCTTTTTGTTCTATAATGGCAATAGTTGAATTAATTGAAGTTATTAACGGTGAGGCATTCGCAGAATTCTTTTTGATTATTAGTCTATTGCTATTATTTTCAACTATGATAGTTGACATCGTTACAAAAAAAATTACAAATGGAAATAATATCTTAAACTGGATAATACAATCAATACTATTAATTGGGCTTTTCTTATTTACCCGTTCAATCGTTGGAGGAATGTTTTCCTCTTTTGTATAACATCTCTATCCAATTTTCAACTACAGTATAATCAAATCTGCAAAGCAAGAATTTTCAAGGGTCTATCTTGAATACTGTAGCAACACTTAGCACTTCTCCACCTCCACCTCCACCCCTCTCAACTCCTTCAACCGGAACAACACTTCTTCCAGCCTGAATTTGGGGATACCGATTTCCAGCGAACAGAATAATTGTGTTTCCTGCTTCAGTACCGGGCAGTCAAAATGCTTTACCACTTTCATCACTTCGTTCATCTGTGTATAGTCGAATTGTATGCGGTAATTCACCAGCACCGGTTTTTGCACCACCGGTGTCACCTGCAGGGCCAGTGCCGCTGCTGATTTATAGGCATTGATGAGGCCGGGCACTCCCAGCAAAGTGCCGCCAAAATAGCGGACCACGATGATAAGTACATTGGTGAGCTGTTTGCTGTCTATCTGTCCCAGTATGGGCCGGCCGGCAGAGCCGGAGGGTTCGCCATCGTCACTCACCCGGAAGTTTGTTCCATCCAGGCCTATGCGATAGGCGAAACAATGATGTGTAGCTTTTGGATGCTCTTTTTTAATATCGGCCAGCCTTGCTTTAAAATCATTTACATCTGAAACAGGGAAGATAAAGGCAATGAACTTGCTGCCCCTGTCCCGAAATTCGGCCATGGCAGTTGTTTCAATTGTTTTGAAATACTCAGGCTGGTTGACTGCTGCGGCCACTTTCTTCTCTTTTAATGAATAAATAAAACACCTGTATGCCGACAATGACCGCATTGGGTATGATAACCGGAAGGTTTACATTCAGCAAAACCCCATATAGGATAAACAAAGCCGCTCCCAGCATATTAATGGTTCGCAGCAGCCGCATATTCTTGCTGACAAGGAAACTTATTACCACCAAAGCCGCTGCCATATAGCCAATCCAATCTATCCAATTCATAATTGTTACTATTTACTATTCCTGAAATAACTGATCGTATCCGTACTGTTTTTTTCTTCCATAACTAATTGTTCATTTTTCAGAACCGGGGCCGGAAGCCCATTACCAATCGACAATTCACCATTCACTATTACCCTTGCCTCATCCCAAACACCACTTTCTATAAAGGTTTGCAGCAGTGCGGCGCCGCCTTCTACCAGTACACTTTGCAATTGCAGCCTGTATAATACATCCATCAATTGCGGAACGAACTGCTTCTCCTTATCCAGTTTAATAAAGGAGAGATTGGGTTTTTCATCCTCCTTAATCGTATTAAAAACAATTGTCCTTTCTGAACCATCAAAAACCTTCAATGAACCGGGCAGGCGCAGGTTCATATCTATCACCAGCCTCACCGGTGAAGGGCCGGGCCATAATCTTGTGGTGAGAGCTGGATCATCCCGTAATGCAGTATTCGTTCCAACCATAATAGCTGCTTCTTCACTTCTCCATTTATGTACTAAACGATTCGAAAATTCATTGCTGATCAGGATTCTTTTTGAATCATCTCCGGCTATAAATCCATCAGCTGTTTGCGCCCATTTCAGGATGATGAATGACCTTTGCTTTTTATGAAAAGTAAAGAAACGCTTATTCAACTCCCTGCATTCCTCTTCCAACACTGCTGTCTCCACTTCTATACCTGCCGCCTTCAGTTTTTCAATACCCTTTCCGTCTACTTCTTTAAAAGGATCACGGCACCCAATCACTACTTTTGGAATTTTATGCCGGATGATCAGGTCTGTACAAGGCGGTGTTTTACCGTGATGAGCACAAGGCTCCAGCGACACATACAGGATTGACTGTGAAATAAATTGCCTGTCCTCCTCCTGCACTGCATTAATACAGTTAACTTCTGCATGGGCTTTTCCATATTCCTTATGCCAACCCTCTCCTATTATCCTGCCTTCATGCACCAGCACAGCGCCAACCATCGGGTTGAGGGCCACATAGCCGGCACCCAGCTGGGCCAGTTCGAGGCAACGGTGCATAAAAGATTGGTCGGTAGTCAATGCTGAATAATGAATTAAAGGTCAAATATAAGCTGACTGCGATTGTCGGGGTATATTCGCATGCATTGATTATTGACAATTCATTATTACCTGATGACAGTACAACAGGCTACTTATTTTCTGCTCAACCAGCTTCGCAGCATTTATTCCGAAGGTGAAGCCTCTTCCATGACTGACTGGGTAATGGAGAAGATTACCGGCTCCATGAAAACAGAGCGGATGTTATATAAGAATGAGCTGCTGCAGCCGGATGAAGTAAAAAAACTGGAAGAAATAACAAGCAGGTTACTAAATCATGAACCGGTTCAATATGTACTGAATGAAGCCTGGTTTTGCGGTCTTAAATTTTATGTAGACCAAAATGTTCTCATTCCAAGGCCTGAAACAGAAGAACTGGTAGAATGGATCATCAGCAATTGTAAATTTCCTGTTGATACACTCAGGATATTAGACATTGGGACAGGAAGCGGTTGTATTCCCGTTTCATTAAAACGAAGAATACGAAAAGCGGAAGTATGGAGCTGTGATGTGAGTGCAACTGCCCTGGCAGTTGCAAAAAAGAATGCCGAAAGCTTAGGCACAGAAGTAAAACTGCTGCAACTTGATTTCCTGGATCAAAACAGCTGGTCACAATTCCCGTCCTTTGATATCATTGTCAGCAATCCGCCTTACGTACCGGAAAAGGATAAACATGAAATGCAGCCTAATGTATTAAACTACGAGCCGCATACTGCATTATTTGTTCCTGACAATGACCCATTGCTCTTTTACCACGCCATTGCCGAATTTGGTAAAATACATTTAAATACCGGTGGTACTATATTCCTGGAAATTCATGAAAACCTGGGAGAAGCTGTGAGTACTTTGCTAACGTCCCAGGGATATCAAACTGAATTAAAAAAAGACATGCAGGATAAAGACAGGATGGTAAGGGCATATTTGAGTCGGTAGTCTATTGTCAATAGTCTTTAGTCAACACAGAATCTGTATAAGCTTGTTATTCATTCTCCACCTATTCATTACTATAGACTATGAACTATTGACTATTGACTATCAACTGCCATCTACTGATCAATCCTTGCCACAACCTTTGCCGTATCCTTCTTGGCGATTTTCATGATCCGGAACACTTCACCATAATAAGCGGAAGTATCCGCATTGATAACCACGGTTGGTGTATCTACAAAAGCCCTGTATTTCCTGATCTCCAGGCGGAGCAATGAATCAAAAATAGCAGGGTCTATCTTTTTGGTGCCGATATAGTATTGCTGGTCTTTATCTACCGATACCATAATATTTTGTTTCGCCTTGGTGTCCTTTGAACCTCTTGGCAAACCAACCTTCACCACATTGGGATTGGCCAGCGTTGCCACGATGAGGAAGAACATCAGCAGGATGAACAAGATATCATTCAATGAGTCGGTAAAGACCTCTGATTCTTCTTTATGTTTTCTTCTGAAACTCATTTTACTTGCTTGAAGTGATGAAATTGATTTTACACAAACCCATTAGCGGGTTGGCTCCTGCAACACATCGAGGAAGTCTGCTTCGGCAGCTTCCATCTTATTAGCCGCTTTATCAATCTGAGTTTTCAGGTAACTGTATGCCAGGTAGGCGCCCAAACCTATAATCAAACCAGTAATAGAAGTGATCAGTTTGGTATAGATACCACCGGCAATGGTGCTTACTTCAAATTCATTGGAGTTATTGATACGGGAGAATAACTGCATCAGACCAACCAAGGTACCAACGAATCCAAAGATCGGGGCAGCTTTGGCAATGGTGGAAAGCACTCCCATATTTTTCTCCAGTTTGTACATTTCCAGTTCACCCACATTATCCATACTGTTTTGAATGGTATCAATGGGCTTTCCTATCCGCTGAATTCCTTTATCTACAATCCGGGCAACCGGTGTATTATTATTTTTGGCAAAGTTTCTTGCGGCTGTGATGTTGCCGCTTACGATATTATCCCGGATAATATTCATGAAATTACTGTCGATCTTTCCGGCATTGCGGATAGCAATGGTTCTTTCAGCAAATACATAAACAGCCAGCAGCATCATAAGGGCCAGGGGGATCATGATCCAGCCTCCCATTTTTAATAATTCAAAGAAACTTAAATGTCCGTCGTGATTGGTATCTCCTGCTGCAAATTGTGTGGCTTTTTGTACTGAATCAGCAATCTGTAAAAGGTCGATCATAGCTTTTTTTCTTTAGGTGTAAAAGTAGGGTGTTGACTACTAAATTATATTCAGCCTTTATCAACAGTTCTGAATAACACTCCCCAGAACGAGAAAAATAATGCCACGTTGTACTGCAAATGGAAGTTTTAGAGTTATTTAACAGGATACGTTGAAAAGATGAAAGGTTAACAAGTTAACCAGAAAGCCGGTTAACCTATCAACCTTTCAACTTATAATACTTTTTTTACTTACCTGTACCCGCCTGCTTCACCATTAAAGCCTGTATCTGCTTCATGGTACCTTCCATTCCATCAGGACTTCCATCCAGGAAAATCACATTGCCTTTGCCGTATTCAGCAAAGTTCTTGATAGCTTCTGTCCACATACTGAAAAGGATCACATTCGTATCAAGGTTTGCCTGCTTCATCTGCTCGGCGGCCTCTGTCATACCAGTTGCCACTTCTCTTCTGAACAATGCCACACCCTGTCCACGGAGGCGGGCTGCTTCTTTTTCTGCTTCAGCTGCGATCTTGATCGCATTACCATCTGCTTCGGCTTGCTTTGTTTTGGTAATGAGCAAAGCCTGTCCTTCGTTTTCAGCTGCTGCCTTAAGGTTGTTTGATGCCACCACCTTACTCATTGAGTCAAGGATAAGTTTATCAAAAGTGATATCATTGATCTGCAGGTCTTGTAAGTGGTAACCCCATTCTTCCAAAGAATGATCCACTTCCACTTTAACATACTGAACAATTTCACGGCGAAGGCCCAACACCTCTGCCTGCTTTTTAGTAGCCACAAACGAACGGATATTACCTTCAATAGTTCTGATCAGGGCCTGCATCAGGTCTTTTTCGGCAATGAATTTAAATGCAACTTTTTTTATCGTTTCCTCCTCAGAATTTTGAACAGAATACAAAAGCATACTTTTAAAGTAAACATTGGCCTGGTCAGCTGTTACTGCCTGGAACTCGAGTTCAACAGAGCGATTCTGTACGGAAACCCGTTTAAACACTGTCTCCAGGATCGGAATCTTAAAATTAAGACCCGGCCTTGCCACACGACGGTATTTACCGAACATAGTAATTACACCAATATATCCCTGGTTGATTGTAAATAGTCCGCTAAAGAAAATAACGACCAATACAATGGCCCACCAGTATTCTGCTAAAAATTTTGAAAAGTCCATAATATGTGTTTTAGATTATTGCAATTTACGATTAACTTCTTTCCTCGCATATGATTGCCAGGTGCACCATTGTTTCCACCGCTTTGTTCATATCCTGCACACTTACATGCTCCAGTTTGGAGTGAATGCCCTGCTCACCTGCAAAGAGGTTAGGACAAGGTAACCCCATAAAGGAAAGACGGCTGCCATCTGTACCACCACGGATACTTTCCATCTTTAATGTAAGGCCGGCACGGTTGATAGCTTCTTTGGCATAATCAACTACATGCGGGTTTACATCCAGCACTTCCTTCATGTTGCGATATTGCTCCGTAACAACAAATTCAAATGAAGCTTTTGGATAAGTACGCATCCTTTCTTCTATCTGTGTTCGCAGGTAATCCTCTTTCTTTTGTAACCCATCAGTTTCGAAGTCACGGATGATAAATTCAATGGTGCATTTTTCAGCCATACCTTCTACCCTCACCGGGTGAATGAAGCCTCTTTTACCATCTGTTGATTCTGGCGAAAGCCTGTCTTTTGGCAATGCAGCCAAAATTTCACCAGCAATCTTCAACGCATTGATCATTTTCCCTTTTGCATATCCCGGGTGGGCAATCACTCCATGAATGATCACCTTTACGCCATCAGCGCTGAAGGTTTCATCCTCCAGAGAACCGGCATCACCTCCATCTAATGTGTAGCCAAAATCTGCTCCCAGTTTTTTCAGATCAACTTTAGCCGTGCCCTTACCCACTTCTTCATCAGGAGTAAATAAAACTTTGATTTCACCGTGCTTTACTTCTTTATGACTCATTAGAAAATTCGCCATGTCCATAATCTCCGCTACACCGGCTTTATCGTCAGCACCCAGCAAAGTTGTTCCGGATGCAGTAATGATGTCATTGCCTAACTGTGATCTCAAGTACGGATATTCACTTGCCTTAAGCACCTGTGTTTTATCGTCAGGCAAAACAATATCCTGCCCCTGGTAGTTTGTATGCAGTATTGGTTTTACACCGGTACCGCTGCAATCCGGAGCCGTATCCACATGTGCACAAAAACAGATCACCGGCACTTTCTTTTCACTAGTGGCAGGAATGGTTGCATATACATACCCAAATTCATCCATGTGCGCATCTTCAATGCCCATGGCTTTTAATTCTTCAGCCAGCAAGCTGCTGAGATTTTTCTGTTTTTCAGTAGTGGGATAAGTGTCAGACTGCGGATCGCTTTGTGTATCTATTTGTACATACCGCATAAATCTTTCGGCGGCTGTGAACTTATAGCTTTGAAACATAACTGTTTATTAAGGGCATCGAATATACGACTAAAAGAGGGCCTTTGGAAACCACTTGACCAAAAGCAGGAATATCACTACCTTTTCTTCCTCACCAAAAACCAACTACAATGAAAAAATGGTTAATTGGCTCCCTGGTTGGGGCTATTCTGCTGTTTGGATGGCAATTTCTTTCATGGACAATGCTAAAACTGCATGAGGCTGAAGCAAAATACACTTCCGGGCAAGACAGTGTATTGAACTACCTGAGTTCAGCATTAAAAGAAGATGGCATTTACATGCTGCCCACTGTTCCGCCTGGCACACCAGAAAAAGAAGCAATGGAACTGGGTAAAAAAATGGATGGCAAGCCATGGGCAACGGTTATGTATAAAACAGCATACAATCATGATATGGCCCGCCCGATGATAAGGGGTTTCCTGGTTGATCTTTTCCTTGTCTTTTCACTCATTTACATATTGACCCGTGGCGGAACTCCACGAGGCATGCGAATTTTTGCCGGGGCAGTTGCATTAGGTTTGGTTACTTTTTTATGGGGACCCTATACCCAGCACAACTGGTTTCAAACTCCGACTGAAACATTGACCGGCCATTTAATTGACTCGTTAGTGGCATGGGGATTAGTGGGCATCTGGCTTGGCTGGTGGCTGAACAAAAAATAAAATAGATTGGGAACTACACATAATAAAAGTTCAGAGCCGGCTCTGAACTTTTTTATTTTCAATCAGGTGGTTACTTTAAGGCATAATGATCAGTGGACTACCGCCTACGATCTCAACAAGCTCCAGGTCAAAAACAAGATCCTTACCAGCAAGCGGATGATTAGCATCCAGTATTACAGAAGTTTCCTTTATTTCTACAATTGTTACCTGGAACTGCTGTCCCTGTCCATCACTCATCACCAGCGGCATACCTACTTCTACTTCCATGTCCTCCGGAAATCTTTCTTTGGGCATATCAATAACCATCTCCGGGTTACGGGGACCGTATGCTTCATCGAAGGGGATATTAATCGTTTTCTTTTCACCAACCGCCATACCTGTTACACCCTCATCAAATCCTTTAATGACCATACCACTGCCTACTTCAAACTCCAGTGGCTCTCTGCCAGTTGAAGAGTCAAATGTCTCACCGGTGGTCAGTTTACCGTGATAATGCACTTTTACTTTATCACCACTTTTTACTTGTGCCATTTCGTTGCTTTTTTGATAAATAAATAAGGCGCAAGGTAGGTCAATAAACAATATGCAACTATTAAAGTTTTGAGAGCTTCTAACTGAATATTTTGTACTTTGAAAAGCTAAAAATTGTATAACATGAAATATTTGAAGATAGCTTTTGTAATGATTCTTCT
>JBGARY010000003.1:0-140924 GCA_044229985.1 Chitinophagaceae bacterium | reverse complement strand
AGGGTTCAATGCGTTATCAATTCGTTTTGCGATATCCTGCAAATGGTATTTTGTCATGAGGTCAGCCGTTCCTACTGCTGCTGCAATAATTTCAGCCCTCAGGGAGGTTAAATGTCCCATAATAACACTCCTAGCATCATTCTTGTCTGCTCCGGAAGTTGTAGTAATTGTAATTCCTCCGACTGTCGTTGTACCAGAAGAAGGTTTTATTAGTCCAATTAATATATTGATATGTGACTTCTGGAGATTTCTCCTGTAAATGTCTATAGGCTTCCTTGCAGAAATTTCACTCCAAATACCTTTTTTAAGATCGCCAAGCAGTTCTGTCATTTGGTACGCATTACTGCCAAGGGTAGCTTCTGCTTCCAGCAATTTGGTAAACGTTCTGTTAGAAAGTAACCTGCCCAGAATATTATCTTGTACACCACCGATTGTAGTTAAACCGGACAAGCCTGTTTTTCCGAAAATTTCCTGGTTTATTAACCATGTTGGAGTAGCAAAGAGCTGTTTGTTCAAAAAGTCCACCGCCTCTTTTTGCTTTGATTCAGCTACAATCTCATAAACTGGTCCTTGCTCTTCTACCCTTTTTGGTGTTTCCATAATACCACCCACATACTTGGCTACATGGCCCATATACCTGCTGTATTGTCCAACAACCTGGTTATAAATTTTTGAAAGACCGGAATAATCTTCATTAGGCATTTTGGTCCACTCCATCAGGTTGGGTACAATTCTTTGCAGATTTTTGACGCCATAAAAGCTGCCCTTCATCGCATCATCGCCCACTTGTTCACTTTGGCTTCTTGGATCATCGGGATTGGTTTCAGTACCAAACCAAAGACGCTTGTCCTTTAGCTTTTCAATAACCCAGTTGTTCAGGTGCGTCTTCTCTGCATCGGCTGATTTATATTGATGAAATTGTTTGTATCCCCATTCAATAGCCCATTTATCATAATCACCGATTCTTGGGAAAATGCCTGATCTATCGATCTTGTCTTCAGGCTGAGCCACATAATTGAACCGGGCATAATCCATAATAGAAGGCGTATGACCGTTGGCCTCAACCCATGTCTTATTACGAAGATTTTCAACCGGCACCGATGAACTGGAGCCGTAATTATGACGAAGACCCAGAGTGTGACCAACTTCATGAGAAGAAACAAAACGGATAAGCTGACCCATCAGTTCATCATCAAACATCATCTTCCTGGCGCCCGGATCGTTGGGTGATGCCTGTATCATATACCAGTCACGAAGCAACTCCATCACATTGTGATACCAGTTGATGTGACTTTCCATTATCTCGCCACTACGGGGATCGGAAATACTTGGTCCACTTGCATTAGGAATATCAGAGGGCTTATACACAATTGCTGAATTGCGGGCATCATCCAGGCTCCATGTGCTGTCTTCCTCTTTTGTGGGAGCCATTTTACCTACAATTGCATTTTTGAAGCCCGCCCTTTCAAAGGCTGTTTGCCAGTCGTTAACGCCCTGTACCAGGAATGGTACCCATTTTTTAGGGGTAGCGGGGTCTATGTAAAAAATTATTGGCTTTTTTGGCTCAACCAACTCCCCTCTCTTGTACTTTTCAAGGTCTTCATCTTTTGGTTCAAGTCTCCATCTCTTTACCATGCTGATGGATTTTACACCTTGTGGGTTTGCATCAAAGTCTGTGTACCCTACCGCAAAATAACCAACCCTGGGATCAAAGTACCTGGGTTGCATAGGCACTTTTGGTAACAGAACCAAAGAACTGTTTAGCTCCATCGTTAGGTTTCCCGTGGCAGTCGAACTTCCAAATCCACCGGTTGTAGAAGGAGCTGCAGAACGGAGATAGGTCTTAACAGCTCTTATTTCAATATTGATTGGGAATGATCTTACATTAACCACATAGGATTTGTCTTGCTGAAGTGCTGCCAGCCTCAGGCTCGATTTCAGTCCTCCGTTAAAGTGCAACACATCGTTATCACCGCTGATATAATCGGTAATGTCAATTACAGCACCAGAAGAATCTTTACCTAATGATTTAATATCAAATGAGGCTGCGATAGGCTGAATATTTGACTTATTCACTACCGTAAACATATCAGAAGTAGAGTCCTTTGTATATTCTGAAAAAGAGATATTGCGAAGGAAAATCTTGTTATTAGGCCCTTTTTCAAAGCGTATAACATTCTGGCCAATCTGATCGCCGCCATAACCAAAGAAACTACCGGAGCTTCGCATACCTGCTGCTGCCTTTGAGATGCGGTTTACCACCAATATTTCTCTTCCGAAAAGGGAATCAGGGATCTCAAAAAAGTATTTATCATCTACTTTGTGAACCCAAAACAACCCTGCATCAGACATAGCCTTAGGAGTAATAACTTCCTTGTAAGACTTAAGACCAGAATTATTTGAACCGGGTCTTCTTGTAGAATCGGATCTCAGGCCCGGAGGCTGAGCATAAACAGAAACTGTCACCAAAGAAACAGTCAGCAAGCATAAAATTCTCTTAGTGGAGGATATCATATTTTCAGGTATTTAAAGCTCTCAAGATACGTATTGATATGTTTCAAGTGTGTTTACAGGGCAATTTTATACCAACGGTTGAAAATTGATATAACTATATATTTCACATTATAAAAAAGCCTGTCTTGTAAATCAAAGACAGGCTTAATAAAAGATAATATTAAACATCAGCTTTTTTTCTTGCCTTTGGGAGCAAACATGGCTAACATTCTACGACCTTCCATCTTTGGCATATTTTCAAGCACCCCAACTTCTGCTAATCTTTCTGCAAATTTCAGCAGGAGTAACTGACCCCGGTCCTGAAACTGAATAGCCCGGCCTTTGAACTGAACATAAGCCTTCACTTTATTTCCCTCTTTCAAAAACTCAATGGCATGCTTTGATTTAAAATCAAAATCATGATCATCAGTGTTGGGGGTAAATCGTATTTCTTTAACCTCGGAGACCTTGCTTTTCGCTTTCATCTCCTTTTCCTTCTTTTTCTTATCGTAAAGGAACTTGTTATAGTCGATGATCTTGCAAACAGGAGGATCAACGGTGGGAGAAATTTCCACCAGGTCAAGTCCCTGTTCTTCCGCCATCTTAAGAGCCGCCTGGGTATCATAGATACCTACTTCCACATTCTCGCCAACGAGCCTGACTTGCGGCACCCGAATAAAATGATTAATTCGATGCTCTGCTTCTTTGCGGGGCATAAAGCGCCCCCTGTTAAACCCTCCTTTGTTAAATCCGCCACCTCCGGGCCTGAAACCGCCGCCTCCAGATGGCCTGTTGAACCCGCCTCCGGGTTTTTGTGGTACTGCCATTTAATTATTTTAGTGATACCCCCAGCCCCTGAAGGGGGGTGTTTTAGTTTTTATGATTATGCTTCATTACAGGATTTGAAGCTGTTTAAAGAAAAATAAATTTACACACTTCTTCTTTCTGTTATTTCCAGAACTAAATTCTTCACAAAATCGTCAACGGACTGTACACCGGTATCTCCCTTCCCTTGCATTCTCACCGCTACTTTATTTTCATTCATTTCCTTTTCTCCCACTACCAGCATGTAAGGCACCTTCATAAGCTCTGTATCACGGATCTTCTTACCGATCTTTTCGTTTCTGTCATCCACTTCACTACGAATATCAGCTTTTTTCAACTTATCTGAAACAGATTTGGCATAATCCATAAACTTATCGCTGATGGGAAGCACTTTTACCTGTACGGGTGCCAGCCATACGGGGAACTTACCTGCATAATGCTCTAAAAGAAACCCAATGAAACGTTCATGAGTACCTAATGGTGCCCTGTGAATAATAAGCGGGGTTTCAGCCTTATTTTCCTGGTTGGTGAACTCCAGTTTAAATCGACGTCCCTGGGCAAAATCCACCTGGTTGGTTGCAAGGGTAAACTCCCGGCCTATAGCACTCCAAATCTGAACATCGATCTTTGGACCGTAGAAAGCTGCCTCATCCTGTACTTCCACGAAAGGAGTATTGGTCTTGATCAATACATCTCTTACAAGAGCCTCGGTTTCTTTCCACAATTCAGGTTCATCCACATATTTCTGTCCTAATTTATCCGGGGAATGTAATGATAAACGCATCACATATTTATCCACTCCGAATATGCTGAAATATTTCAGATACATATCATTCACCGCTTTGAACTCTTCATAGAATTGTTCTTTGGTGCAATAAATATGAGCATCGTTCATGTGCAGGCACCGAACCCGCATCAGGCCAAACAACTCACCACTTTGCTCATACCGGTAGCAGGTTCCATACTCGGCCAGGCGAAGTGGCAGGTCTTTGTAACTCTTAGGCTCCGCGGCAAAAATCTTGTGATGATGCGGACAGTTCATCGCTTTCAGGTAGTACTTCTGCCCTTCCAGTTCCATGGGTGGATACATACTGTCCTGGTAATAGGGTAAATGCCCGCTGGTGAGATACATGCTCTCCTTTGCAATATGTGGCGTCACCACTCTTTTATAACCGGAAGCCTGTTCTGTCTCCTTGGCTAATTTTTCCAATTCTTCAATGATGATCGTTCCATTTGGCAACCACAACGGAAGACCAGGGCCTACATCATCATCCATGGTAAAAATGCTTAACTCCTTACCAAGTTTACGGTGGTCTCTTTTTTTAGCCTCTTCAAGCATTTGCAGGTACTCATCCAATTCTTTTTGAGAGGGATAAGTAACGCCATATACCCTGGTCAGCATTTTATTCTTCTCATCCCCTTTCCAGTAGGCACCAGCAATGCTCATCAGTTTGATGGCTTTGATGAATCCGGTATTGGGTATATGCGGGCCACGGCATAAATCTGTAAAACTTCCTTGGGTATAAAATGTGATTTCACCATCATTCAGGTTGCTGAGCAAATCCAATTTATATTCATCACCCTTTTCTGTAAAATATTTAACTGCCTCCTCTTTTGGCAATTCCTTTCTCAAATAGCTGTTATTCTGCTTTGCCAGTTCATTCATCTTTTTTTCCAGCGCTGCCAGATCATCGTCGTTCATTTTTCTGTCGCCCAAATCCATGTCGTAATAAAATCCATTTTCCACAGGAGGGCCAACCCAAAATTTTACACCGGGGAACATTGATTCAACAGCCTCTGCCATCAGGTGAGCAGAAGAGTGCCAAAAGGTGCTTTTGCCATCTGTATCATTCCAAGTCAACAATTTCAATGATGCATCTTCATAAATCGGTCTTGTGGCATCCCAAACCTGGCCATTGATAGTAGCAGCCAGTACCTTTCTTGCTAATCCTTCAGAAATTGACTTTGCAATATCAAGGGCAGTTGTACCATTCTCATATTGCCGCACAGCTCCATCTGGTAAAGTAATGTTGATCATGTAATAAAATCCTCGTTTTTAAGAGATTGCAAAGGTAGCAAAATCAGCCTAAAGATGGCGAAGAATAAGCAGGTTAATACGGCGCATTTTCCTATTTAGCCGTAATAAAGTGGCCTTCAGTTTTTCGGGTTCATTGAAGTGCCATTCGGCCAGCCTAACTTGCCTTTTTCGCCAACGCTTCAGCATTAATTTACCATAGAGGCGGTCTAATCCAAAGGAGAGGCTGTTAAGCGTTTTTATTCGCAGATTTTCCTCTATAGCTTTTTCATGAAATTTCTGGTAAATAACTGTCAAGCCCTTTTGAAATTGTAAAAAGGTCAGCCTGTTTTTTTGAATTTCATTCACGGAAAATTCACTCACCAGTGCCTGCCATATATCACCGTTTATGTGCGCATTTATTCCAAGCAATTCATATTGCAGGGCTTTTAAAGCCGGGTCTTCATAATAGACCTGCCAGACTGGTGAAATTCTCTCCCCTTTCTTGTAAGCCTCTGCTGCATTGAAAAAATAGCTGGCAAATGATTGCTCCAAACGTTGAATGAATGATCTTTTTCCAGGATCCTCTTTCTGAAAAAAGCTGATTGCCTCAGTTGTTGTTTCCAGGTATAGTTTGGCGAAATGACTGGAAATAGATGACGATTGGGCAACGGAATCCAGCCTTTTTAATAAAATGATTTCCGAATCACTTATTTGCCCTGAGCTGACAAAGGAGATTAAAAAAAATATGGAGATGGACAATAATCTGATACGCATAACCCGGATAATCAAAGGGTTAAAATTAACAAACTCTTGCCGGATACAGGTTTTTCTGTACGAATCCTTTATTTAGTTTTGCCCTCATTATGAAGCGAATATTGCTGGCCTTACATATTACCCTGGCAACTTTGTTTCTTCATGTATCCCTGCATGGACAGGACCTTACCGGTATCTGGAAGGGTTATTTTATTTCTGACGACGGAAGCTATTACAAACTCGAGTTCCAGGTAGCTCAAAATAAATCCAACGCCATGACAGGTGTTTCCTATTCTTATCTAGATGTTCGGTTCTATGGAAAAGCTACCATGACGGGCAGGTTTCTCAAATCATCTTCAAAATTTCTGATCCAGGAAATAAAGACCGTGGAAGTGAAAAGCACTTTAGGTGGCCTCACCTGCATCATGAACTATAATTTTAAATATTCCAGGTCGGGAAAAGAAGAGTTTTTGGATGGAACCTACCTTGGAATGTATGAGAAAAAATATACCAAGGAAGAGCCAGGCGAGTGGGGAAATTGTGGTGGAGGAAGAGTTCACCTTAGAAAAGTTACCACATCCGATTTTTATATTGAACCATTCCTCAGAAACAAAATAAATAATAACAATAAGCCGGTTATAGTAAATCAGCCACCTATAAAAAAGGATACAGCCAAAACTGTAACAAAAACACCCGTTACAAAACCGCCGGTAGTAACCAAACAACCAGTTACGAAACCAGCGGATAAGCCTGTTACCAAGGTAATAACACCCGTTACAAAAACACCGGATTCTGCAAAAACCAAAATACAGCCTGTTATTAATACAAATCCGCCTGTAGTCACTCCTACTCCGGCCGTTATAAAAAACAGAAGTAATGAATTGGTAAAAGTTCTCACCGTGAATGACCCCAATGTTATAGTCAAGCTGTACGACAACGGGGAAATTGACGGAGACACTATTTCAGTTTACTTAGATAAGAAGTTGGTGCTATCTGCCAAAAGATTGACAGCCTCCCCCCTTGTAGTTAAATTCACAATGGAGGAAGATGATGATGAACATGAATTGACCATGGTAGCCGAAAACCTGGGATCAATTCCTCCTAACACCTCGTTGATGATCGTTGAAGCGGGAGAGCAACGTTTTGATGTTCGTATTACGTCTACAGAGCAGAAAAACGCCGTAGTTAAATTCAGGTACAGGAAATCAAACTAAGGATCATATACCGTTACTGTAAATTTTGAATTTGCTTCAGTTTTTTTCGTCTATTTTTCCTGTACAATGCTTCGGTTTAAATTCGTAATAGTATTACTGATGACCAGTTCCGTTATTTATGGGCAGGACATCAATGGCATCTGGAAAGGGAAGCTTGTGATGGCGCCAGGCGGATGCTTTCCCGTTTATAATATAGAGTTGCAGTTACAGGTCGCCGGTACCCGCATAACCGGCACCGCCTATCACTTTTCAGATTCTTTGAACTATGTGAGAGAGAATTTTGAAGGAACTTACAACAAGGAAAAAAACCAGATAGTTATTCAGGAAAATGGCATTATCACATTTCGTATTAAAGAAGATTGTGTCCCCTGCGTAAAGAGATATGAATTGAGTTATCACAAAGGAGGCGGTAATGTTGTCACCGAAGAACAACTGAGGGGTACATGGACAGGAAAAGCCACAGACGGCAAAACTGTCTGCGACCCCGGTACCATTGTATTGACAAGATTTGATAAATCCTCTTTTAAACCAGACTTTAAGTTGCCAGCAACACTAACCAACCGAAAAGCGGAGCTGGTAAAAGAAATTAAAGTGGATACCGGTACCATTCAAATTGACTTTTACGATAATGGCCAAATAGATGGGGACACCATCTCTGTATATGTAAACAGTTCGCCTGTTGTTTCTAATAAAAGGCTAACGACAAAGCCTGTATCTATCTCTGTAAAAATTGACCTTAAAAAACCGGTACAGGAACTGATAATGGTAGGAGAAAACCTGGGGTCCATTCCGCCAAATACTGCTTTAATGATTGTGAATGCCGGCGACAAAAGATACCAGCTTTACCTTACCTCTGATGAACAAAAAAATGCTATGGTCAGGTTCATTTACGAAAAACCGGGCACCGAAAAAAGTAATTAAAAACACACCGTTCATTTCATTCACGCAGTACGGTAACTTTTTATAACCTTTTGCGTCTTACCAATTAACAGGTGTTAAAAAAGGCTAAAAAAAGTTATAGCCATCGCTTCGTACGAAAATAATCGTATATTCGGCCATAAAATTGAGCACTATGTCAGCACCTAAACTGATCAAACCCACAGAAAGCGAATTGGAAATACTACAAATCCTTTGGACAAGAGGACTGGCAACAGTAAGAGAAGTTCATGAGGAATTGGCAAAAACCAAAGATGTGGGGTATACCACTACCCTCAAACTGATGCAGATAATGAATGAAAAAGGCATAGTAAAAAGGGATGATTCTATGAGGACCCATGTGTACCAGGCAGCAGTGAATAAAGAAAAAACGCAAAAGCACTTGCTGAATAAAATGATTGACAGCCTTTTTGGCGGCTCCCCTACGCAACTGGTTATACAGGCACTGGGAGATGAAAGCCACAAGGCAAGTCCTGAAGAATTAGAAAAAATACAGGCTTTATTAGACAGTTTAAAAAAGCACTAAAAAATGGCTGGCATCCAGACTAACTTTTTCCATGCATTAGGCATTGCATTATTAAACAGCCTCTGGCAGTTAGCTTTCTTATGGGTGTTCTTTCAAATCATATGTGTATTTATTAAACCCGGCAGATCTTACTTTAAATCAGCGCTGGCCACATCTTTGCTGATAGCCGGCTTCGGCTGGTTTATCATTACTTTCATTATTGCGCTTAATACTACGGACAGGAGCATTGCCGTTTCAGTCACACTTATTCCGGAAAGCTTTGGCGAAATAAGTAAAAGTAATTGGTTGCTGAAGTTCTATCCTATTATAGCTTTTTTGTATCTCGTATTGCTGGCGATTCCACTACAGCGGCTTATAAAAAATTACCGGTATGTACAGGCATTAAGAAGTTATGGCCTTACCAAAATTGATATTGACAAAAGATTATTTGTTGACCGGGTTGCTGCACAATTAGGGATCAACAAAAAGGTAAAGCTGTGGATATCTGAGTTTGTTGCATCCCCCGCCACTATTGGTTATCTAAAACCAGTAATACTGATTCCGGCAGCTGCTGTTACCAATCTTACTCCTCAGCAACTGGAGTCTATCCTTTTACATGAACTGGCACATATACGCCGCAATGATTACCTAATCAACCTTGTGATAAATTTCATAAAGGCAATACTTTATTTTAATCCTTTTGTAAAAGCCTTTGTACGCATTATCGAAAAAGAAAGAGAAAGAAGCTGTGATGAGATGGTTTTGCAGTTTCAATATAACTCAAAAGATTACGCTACGGCTTTGTTGACTTTGGAAAAAGAACAACAAGAAAAGGCACTGGCTATAGCTGCTTCGGGCAAAACAACTGATCTTATCAACAGGGTGGAATTAATTCTTGGCATTGCCAAACAACCTGCTTTCCCAGTTTACAGGCTTGCAGGAGTAACCGCAGGTTTGCTGGTAATATTTTTTATTAATACGCTGCTTTTTTCAGGTATAAACAAAAATACGGGTACATTTTTAGCAGCCTTTACTCAACGAACTGCAGACCCTGCCCGGGCAATCCACTATTACCAAGTCCCTTCTTCAGATAATTATACTCATACAAAAGAGCCTGTAGCAAAAGAAGTGCAAATACCTCCTGCGCCTAAAGCATTTGAATCTTTTTTAATGGCTCCGCCTTCTCCACCGTCTGAATATGTTAATGTTTCTTTTGAAGAAATCGCAATTCCGGAGTTAAAAAAATACCAGGAAGAGCAGGTTAAGAAAGCTCTTGAAGCTTCAAAGAGAATATTGGAGAAAGCAGAGTGGGAAAAAGTTGAAAGCAATATTGCCGAGGCGCTCAGTATGAAAGAAAAAGAAGAATTGAAAGCCAGCTATTTTAAGGAACTGGAAAAATTCGATTGGAAACAATGGGAAAATAAATTAAAAATCGCTTACAACAATATCAACTGGGACAAGGTTAATAATGAGTTGAATATGGCGATTAATCAAATAAGAACTGACAGTCTGCACCGGGTGTATAACGAGGCTTCTGTAAAGCTTGATAAAGTGCAGAGACAGTTATTGGAAAATCAGTTAAAAGGAATTCCTGATTCCGATATTTCAATCGAAACCATTGAAGAGAAAAAGCAAATCATTCGCCAAACGATTGACGAATTAAAAGGCGTTCGAAAAAAGAAAATAGTAAGACTATAATTCCGCAGCTTTATTGCTACCAGCACCTGGGGCATTGTTCACTGTACTTATTACCAATTATAAAACCAACCATGATTTCATGGGTTCCCCTGCTCACTGTATTTAATGCCGTTGTAGTGAAATCATAGGCATATCCTACATTGAATGTATTACTCACATTGATACCGGCCATAGCTGCATAGCCATCTTCATACCTGTAACTGCCACCCACCCAAAGCAAATCCCTGTACTGCATCTTCAAGTTTATCTCAGGTTGAAAATCATTATTGGATGAATTCTGAACATATTTTACCATCATCGAGGGCACAGCATTGATATCTTCACCAATCATAAAGCGATAACCTGCTGTCAAAAACAAGTGAGGTACCAGCCTTCCCTCAGTAAGAAATGTGGCATCATCAGTAAAAGCAAGTTTTTGCGGAATGATTTGCTGCGCCGAAAAACCTATAAAATAATTCCGGGAATACAGCCATAAACCAACACCCAGGTCAGGCCTTATCCTGTTAAGTTCGCTGCTCAGCGAGGCACCGGTTGCCGGATCGAAGGGGTCACCCGTTCCGGAAAAATCATGCTTGCTACGGTCAATACTAACATTGGTAATACCAGCAGAAAATCCGCCGGATAAATTTGTTGTCGGGCTCAATCCCAAATGATAGGCATAAGTAAGGTTCGCTGTAAACCGGTTGAAACTACCTGTTTTATCATTCACAACTGTCATCCCAATTCCATGATGAGGTTCTGCCGCAGTATAATTTTCCCAATAGTAGCGGCCCCTCGGGTTTTCTCCCGGTACCTGGAAAGAAGTGGCCGATGTTCTGTAATCTTTTTTACCCAAGGGCCCATGTACTGACAAATACATTGTTTTTGGTGCACCGTTCAGCCCCACCCATTGATCCCGCATACTCATTTTCACATCCACATAATTCTCTATACCTGCAATGGCAGGATTAAGAATATAATTGTTCAGAATGTATTGTGTGTAATGGGGTCTTTGCTGGGCATTTGCCAAACAGGCACACAAAAATGCAGGAATAATGATCAGTTTTTTTCTCATTGTTTAACGGATTACATCTACATAACCGGTCATAATACTTCTACCGTTTTTCGGATTCACTATGTAATAGTAAGTCCCGACTGGCACAGGTTTTCCATTCACAGTACCATCCCAGGGTTTACCATACCCTACAGAAGAAAATATCTTTTGTCCGTAACGGTTGAATATTTCCACAGTACCACCGGGATAGGTGTCTAAATATTTTATTTCCCACCTGTCGTGAATACCATCGCCGTTAGGACTGAATATATTTGGTATTTCAGGCCCTTTCAGCACTTTGATAAATACCCTGTCAGAACTAACACACCCTCCCCTTCCTGTAACAGTTAGTGTATACCAAATATCCTCTACACCTTTTACAATAGGTCTTTCAATTGTATTACTGCTCAGAAAATATTGGTTAGGTGTCCATAGGAAGCTTGGATTTATGGCTGTTACGATTGGCTGTAGCGTATCACTGCCATCTTCCAGGATGAACAAATCAGGGCCGGCATCTACAACAGGGTAAGGATTCACTGTTACCTGCTGGGTGAATGTGGTACTCCGGCAACCGAAGCTGTTAGTAATATACAAACTCACATCATAAGTGCCGGCACTACCATAGGTATAGGTGAATGATGGCGTTGTTCTTATATTCCCATCCCCCATCGTCCAGTTCCATTGTGTGGTTGTTCCATCTACAGGGTTACTGTTGTCCGTAAACTGGAAACTTTCTCCCACACACAGATCAGGTTTGTCCACAGTAAATGAGCCGGTGGGCTGAGGGTGTATGCTGTTCAAAACAATTGTGGTATCTCTTGCGCAACCAACACCGCTGGTAACCTGCAAGTTGACGCTGTAAGGACCTACTGCATTATAAATATGTGATGGTGCTGAACCGGTAGAGGTATTCAATGGTCCACTACCCGGATCTCCAAAATTCCATAAATAACTAAATGATGCCTGTGACCCATCAGGTATGGTACTCAGGTTGGTAAATTGCACATTTGCCGAAGGCAAACAACTGCTTGCAGGGAATGAAAAATTAGGTCTTGGGATTGGGTTAACCACAACCGGCATATTAAATGCTGTACTTCGACAACTGTTGCTTGTTGTTACAACAAGGCTCACATTATAAGTACCCCAACCAGTAAACAAGTGGGATGGGTTTTGCAGGGTTGATGTATTTGCGGCGCCACTTGCGGGATCTCCAAAATCCCATTGCCAACCAGTTATAGTACCGGCTGAAGGCGGTATTGTTGAACTGGTACTGTTAAAACTAACAGCACTTCTTTCGCAGGCTAGATTTGAAACTACAAATCTTGCAGAAGCAGTATCAATAACCGTTATTGTCTGTGTGGCAGAATCCCTGCAACCAGCCGCTGTAGAAGTATGCAGATATTGTATAGTATAGGTTCCGCCCGGTGCAATAGAAGAGGGTGTAAAAATTCCGCCTGTTGTAACGCCGGGACCAGTATAAGTACCAGTACCTGGCACAGCTCCGAAACTTACATACGGTGATAATGAAAAAGCGGCCGCATCAAAACAAACATCAGGTACAGCATTGAATTGAACCAATGGTGCCGCATTCACTGTAATATCCTGTAATTTATCATTTACACATACCCCGCCGGAATAGGCCCTGTAACGTATGGTAAAGGTTCGGGTAAGCGGTGCCTGGAAATTTGGATATAAATGTTTGTAAACTTTTCCTGTAAACGGTGAATTATCTGTGTCGAATACTGCTGGCTGGTTTACGTTATCCCAGTAAATTTCCACTTTGGTTATTGTGCCCGGGAAAACAGTAGAGGCTTCTACAATTGCCACAGAATCATTGGCACAAAGAGTAGATGGATTCTGTATATTGAAATCAGCAACAGGGAAACTACCATTGATGAAAAGAACCTGTGTTACGGTGTCCCTGCACCCGTTATTGCTGGTGGCTATCAATTGCACATTGTAAGAACCAGTGGCTGTGTAACTGTGCTGCGGATTTTGTAAAGTGGAAGTATTTAACGGTCCGCTTCCGGGATCTCCAAAATTCCAGTTCCAGGCCTGGATGAAATCCGGTGCATCTACACTGCTGGTATCGGTAAACTGGGCATACGTATCACTTAAACAAACTTCCGGAATAATAAATCCTGCCAATGGCCTTGCATTGATGACAACCTGCTGTGGCGGTGTAGTGCTAACACAACCTTTGTCTGTTGTAACCACAAGACTCACTGTGTAGGTACCTGCAGTAGAAAAAACGTGGGTTGGGTTTTGCAAGGTTGAAGTATTTAAAGGTCCGCTTGCAGGGTCACCGAAATTCCATTGCCACGAAATAATGCTTCCTGCATTAGCCACTGAAGCATCAGTAAAGCTAACTTCTCTTGTTTCGCAGGAAGGAGTGACAACTGTAAAACTGCTGGTGGGTAAAGGATTTACGATAACAGTAGCAGCGCCAGTTTGCGCCTGGCTGCATAAGGTAGAACTGCCATCGAGAACACTAACAAGATTATAGGTAAATGTGCCGGCAACAGCGGTAGGCACACTGACAGTTACAGAATTTCCTGCAGTTGTAGATACTGTTTGATTGGGCCCTCCATTAATATTATAAGTAAAGGTATATGGTGCGGAACCGGTTGCCCCTATAAAAGTAATATCCGGGGAAGGAGCATTTAAGCAAACTTCGGTACTGCCCGAGATACTCGCAGTAGGCAAAGGATTAACTATAACTGTGGCTGAGCCGCTTTGCAACTGGCTGCAGGTGGTAGTACTTCCATCTGACACACTTACCAGGCTATAAGTATATGTACCGGGAGTATTTGTCGGAGCAGCAACTGTTACTGAATTACCACTGGTGGTTGTCACCGTTTGGTTAGGCCCGCCGTTAATAGTATAAGTAAATGTATAGGGTGCGATAGCGCCTCCCCCGGCAGTAAAAGTAATATTGGGGGACGGTGCATTTTCGCAAACAGTAATAGTTCCATCAATGGTCGCAGTTGGCAAAGGGTTCACATTGATTACAACAGAGCCAGTTTGTGCCTGTGAACACAAATTGGGGCTGGCATCCTGTACGCTTACCAGGTTATAGGTAAATGTCCCTACTGTACTGGTTGGCACTGAAACCGTAACACTGTTTCCACTGGTTGTTGTTACCGTTTGGTTGGGGCCGCCATTGATATTATAGGTAAAAGTATAAGGAGCTGTACCAGCAGAGCCGGTAAAAGTCACATCTGGAGAAGGCGCATTCAAACAAACATCTGTTGCGCCGCTAATTGTTGCAGTTGGTAAAGGTGACACCGTTACAACATGAGAAGCTGTATCAGATAAACAACCTACATCTGTAATTACAGCATATTTTACGGTGTATGCCCCCGGCGCCGTATATACATGGGTTGGGTTATTGACGTTACTTGTATTGGCATCGCCAAAATTCCAATAACGATTGGAGATCGGCCTGCCACCAGTATTTGAATTATCATTGAACTGTACAGGATCAGGGAAGCAAACATCATTAAAAGTAAAGTCTGCTACCGGGGGATCAAACACCTGAACATCAAAATCAATTTCCTGCACACCACTACACCCATCTGGTGTTGGGTTATTTGCTACAACCCTGATTGGATAAGTGCCGGCTGCAGTAATAATATATGGAGTAGGTAATTGGTAAACATAAAGTGTTTTACCAGCTACTATTATCGTAGATGTTGGAACGGGATTAGGGATTGTAATATCTGCAACTCCCATTGCATTTAGTGCTGGTCCGAAAATCCACTGAATTTGTGTAGGCTGATACGGGAAGGTCATGGAGAAATAGAACGGAGTACTTCGACAAGTAGCGGGAAAATTTACCGTTGCATATTGATTCTGCAAGGATATAAATTGAAAAATATCCTTAATGTTTGTGCCGGCATTATACCCGTATGATTCTGCATTTCCATAACCATATGCTATTGCATTAAAGCCGGAATCTGATTGTATTATATGCTGACCAGCAGTAACCGACTGTCGTAAATAAGAATAGCCTGGTGACTGTGGATGTGGTATAAATGAGGCTGGTGGCACAGGTGCTCCGTCTAAGGTAAAGGAAGATATGGCAGTTCCTGTATTAGGAATAATTACATTGAAGTAATGCTGAAGTATCTGAAAATTAGGAGTGGCATTCCATAAAACCTTACTGATATTTTGTTCAACGGGACTTAGGTATAAAACTTCAGGGTCGCCTGGCTGAGCCGAGTTTCCACATGCACCCTGAGAAGTCATATACTGAGCTACCGTAATAGGTTTATCTGCTTCAATTAATTGAGGAGCTGTAGTAGCTGCTATCTGGTAGTAAAAGTTATTCTGCAAAGGCAGAGCGATAGGAGCACCATTTAATGTTACGGCTGTTGTTGGATCAGCGACACAAATCCTGTATATATTGTTTTGTTGATTACCTGCTGTAGAAGTCGTTAAGAATTTCTTGCCCCAGGCTGACTTCGGAAACGCCTGAACCATATAATTATCTGAAGAAGATGATCCCGAATTGCAAGTGATGCTGATACGTCCACTACCCGAAAAAACCGCAATTTTTTTGCATGAGCCATTGGGACCTGCAATACTCCTGATTATTGATCCTGTCAAATCAACACCCTGAAAAGGGTTAGTAGTTGTGGTTAACTGACCCATTACATTGAAAACCTGGCCCTGCGTTAGGGTTATAGTATTAGTACTTCCAGCTACCCAACCATTTGTTGTTGCGCCTGAGGGAATTATTTCTACCGTTGTAGTCCCTGTATCCGCAGCAATCACATAAAACCAGCAATTTGCATTGTTGGTGTTGGATGTATTCTGATAATTGATGGAATAGTACTCCTTTCCCAATGTTGGCGTGGGAAAAAGAATGGTTGCCCCCGATACACTCTGATTGTATATATGTGCATAAGCCACAATTGGCTTATCGCTGGTAATACGAATCCCTTTGTTTTCAGGGGCAGATGAAGTTGCCGTTAATCTTACATCCTGAGGAGCATTTTTGGGTATCGGCGCTGATGTAATGACGGAGTTAGCGGGTACAAAGTAATTCTGAGTGTAACCCACACCTGGAATGGAGACAGTAACATTAGCTGCTTGTTCAGCAGCAAAATATAAAACCATATCCTGTGAACCGCCATTTGCCTGGCTCATCCGCTCATGGTAACCATAAGCCACCCAAAAGTCTTTCCCTTTATTAGAAAAATCCTGGGCATAAATAGCTGAGCTGCCAAATATTACAGTTAGCACAAGGGCACTAAGAAGGTGTAGTTTTCTCATTGAATCTATAGTCCAGAAGGTGTAGAATAAAGGCTGACGAATTTAGCAAAAACTATCTGATATTTTTAATCCTGTTTTATGAGTATGGAAAACTCGCAACCTGATTGTATTCTTTCAATTCTATAGTCCTCTTTTTCCGGACTTTTTGCCACCCGTTGCAAACGAGCCTCTGCAATGAAAACTTCAAAAGATTATTCACTCAAAAAAGGAATTGATCCGAAAGAAGATAAAATCACATTAAATAATTATTGAATTAATTTTATTAATGAAAATATTTATGCCAACAAAATCCATGAAATATTATAAATGAGATAATTATATAATTTTTTATAACTCTGTTTAAGTTCACTATTTGATCAGCGCTTAATATATTAATTACAATACTTTTTTTTAGATTATAAATACACATTAAAACTCATATCTATTTGTATACTAAACTTTTAATAATCTAATAAAAACTAATAATATTGGTATATGCTAAAACTTTGAAACTTCACTACTTTTCCAATATTATTAGTCAAAAAATTATCAATAACTTGGCGCCCCACTTACTTTTAACTGGAAGTATTTCTATAATTTGAGGCCTGTTATGAACAGATATCAGTACCGGATTATCGCCTCCCTACCCCTCCAGGTTGCATTCTTTTTAGCTTCCTGCGGGTCGATAAAAGAGCCTGATCTGAGGGGGATAGAAAATATGAGAGTGGATAAAATCAATTCAGCGACGTCCACCATGCGGCTGGACCTTCGATATTTTAATCCAAATAAGTTTCGTGTGAAGCTTAAAAATGCAAGTGGCGATGCCTGGCTAGAAGGTAAAAAACTGGGGAGTTTCTCTTTGGATTCAGCAGTGAATGTATCTGCTAACTCCGATTTTACGCTGCCGGTTACACTGGAAGTTGATATGAAAAGAATACTTAGCAACACCCTCACCCTCCTTTTGAGCAACGAGGTGACACTAAAAATTGATGGTACAGCCCGTATCGGTAAAAGCGGAATCAATATTAATTATCCGCTTAAATACGAGGGTAAACAAAAGGTAGCTGACCTGTTAGGCCAGTCTTCCAGCAATGTAATTCAGTAATAAATAAGGCTAACTTAACCTTGTACTCCGGCTGGGGCGGATGCAGGCGGAATAGGTTTTGGTTTTGGATGTCCACCACCATCTTCAAATTTTTTGCAAGATTTGGGCAATCTATTATACGCATCCTCGGCTGCGGGTACATCATCTGCATCATATCCGCAGTTGGCTATATATGCTTTGATTTCTTCAATATTGATCCGGTCGGTGATATATTTTACCCTTGTTTCAGCTTTGCGGTAATTGACCGTTATTTCCAGCACCCCGTCATATGGCTTAACATAGCCTTCAATCCTTTTTTTGCAATTCTCGCATAAGGCATTAGGCGTTTTAATGGTTGCCGTAAGAACAGCCTTTGTTTGGGCCAAACCCGTAAAAGTAAACCCAATAAAAGCGATAACAGTAATAAGTAACTTCTTCATAGGCTAAAATTAACACCCGGTGGTTAAATACCCTTCCAGTTAGCCGGATCTTCCCTCCATTTTAACAAGATTTCCTGTTCACCGGCCGTCACTATTCCTTTTTGCAGGGCCAGTTCCAATAAAGTCGGGTAATCTGTAAGAGGATAATAAGTTAATGATGCCTTATGAAAGGCTTCCGTTGCAGCAGGAAACCCATAAGTGAATATAGAAACCATACCGATAACTTCCAGACCCTGTTCCTTTAATACATCTACCACCTGCAGACTGCTTTTCCCGGTTGATACAAGGTCCTCAATAACTACAGTCTTTTGTCCCTGTTCATAAAAACCTTCGACCTGGTTGCCCAAACCATGTTCCTTGGGTTTTGGCCGTACATAAACATAGGGCAGTTTAAGCTGATCAGCCGCCATGGCTCCCCATGCAATCCCTGCAGTGGCTACGCCGGCAAGCAATTCAGCATCAGGAAATTTCTCAAAAATCACATTGCAAAGCTCCGATTTGATATAATCTCTTGTAAAGGGAAATGAGAGTACTTTCCTGTTATCACAATAAATAGGGCTTTTCCAGCCACTGGCCCATGTAAATGGCTGTTGAGGATTTAATTTAACTGCATTAACTTGAAGCAGCTTTTCGGCAACAACTTTTGCATCAGTCATAACGCAAAAGTCAAATGCCTGGCTGACATTTGAAAATTTAGTTATGTACATCAAGATATATTTTGATAATAAACCTCTTTTTCTTTGTGATGCAATCGATGAAACTGTTGAGCCCTATATCCATCATGATGATGCCATTTTTATTGATGAATTGAACAGCCATACAGTGAAAACGATAATCCATGAAATGCAGCAACCCCAGGTGCATGCAGGTGTTTTTTTTCATGATGACCTTGAAACATTGAAGCAAACCTTTATTAAGAAATTCACCCTTGTGACGGCAGCGGGAGGTCTTGTCCAAAATGAAAAAAAAGAATACCTGTTGATATTCCGAAAAGGAAAATGGGACCTGCCAAAAGGGAAATTGGATAAGGGTGAAAAACTGGAGAATTGTGCAGTTAGGGAGGTGGAAGAGGAAACAGGTCTGAAAGAAGTAAAGCTTCTCAAGCCATTATGTATCACTTATCATACTTATCATGAAGGGGCAAGGTTCATCCTTAAGGACTCTCACTGGTATAGCATGAAAGTGAAAGGCCCCCAACAGCTTGTGCCGCAAACAGAAGAAGATATTCATGAAATAAAATGGGTAAAAAAAGCAGAACTTGCAGAATACATGAAAATCTCTTATCCTTCAGTAGCTGATGTTTTAAAATTGGTAGCAGAATAAATCAGCTTTCATTTCGCTTTATTACTGCAACAGTTAACCGGCTAACACAAATGAGTTTGTCATTTTCGTCGTGAATCTTAATGTCCCACACATGGGTAGTAGCACCTAAATGCAGCGGTGTAGCTGTTCCTGTAACAAACCCTTCTCTGGCACTGCGTATGTGGTTGGCATTGATCTCAAGTCCTACACAATAATACTTAGAATGATCAACTACCATAGCAGATGCCAAACTTCCTATGGTTTCAGCCAGCACACATGAAGCACCTCCATGCAAAAGACCATATGGCTGCTTAGTACGACGGTCAACCGGCATCCGGGCTTTCAGGAAATCAAGACCTACTTCAGCCCATTCTATTCCCAGGTGCTCAGCCATAGTCTCTATGCCCAAATCTTTAAGATCAGTATGGGAAAGATCTCTATTAAACCAGATTGCCATACTTATTTTTCAAGAGATTTAAACACCACTTCTGGTAGAAAAAGGCTGGCATCGCCTCCGTTTCGTAAAATATCTCTGACGATGGTGGAAGCCACAGATGTGTATTTGGGTTCCCCTGTCAGGAATATAGTTTCAATAGACCTGTCAAGAGTGCGGTTAGCATCGGCAATTGTCTTTTCATATTCAAAATCGCTTACATAACGGATACCCCTCAGAATAAAATTGGCGCCAATTTTTTTACAATAGTCAATAGTAAGGCCTTCGTAAACGGCTCCCTGCACTCTTTCCTCATCCTTATAGATATCCCTGATCCATTGAAGCCTTTGTTCTGCTGTAAACATGGGTGCTTTGGCAGCATTAAGACCAATGCCAACCACTATTTTATCAAATAATGGCAAGGCCCTGTTTATAATATCTACATGACCCAGCGTTAGCGGATCAAAAGTTCCGGGGAAAAGACAGATTCGCTTCATTGAAATTGTTTAGGAATGAAGGAAATTATTAATTACCTGTTGATTTTCTTCCTGAGAGTAAATACAGAACAGCCATTCTCACAGCCACTCCATTTTCCACCTGCTGCAATATAATAGATTGTTTTGAGTCGGCTACATCACTATCCAGTTCCACCCCACGATTGATTGGTCCGGGATGCATGATAACTATTTCCTTGTTCAGGTTATCGAGAAGTTGGCGGTTTATTCCATATGCCAGGCTATACTCCCGAAGTGATGAAAATAATACCTGGTTCTGCCTTTCTAATTGAATACGCAGCACATTGGCTACATCGCACCACTCTAATGTTTCCCGAAGGTTATAACTCACCTTTACACCCAATGCTTCTCCAATGTGTTTTGGTATTAAAGTGGGCGGGCCGCATACGGTCACTTCAGCACCCATTTTATTAAGCAGGTAAATATTACTCTGTGCCACCCTGCTGTGCATGATATCGCCGATAATGGCAATTTTTTTTCCTTCAATGCTACCCGTTCTTTCCTTGATTGAAAAAGCGTCTAACAAAGCCTGTGTAGGATGTTCATTTATTCCATCGCCTGCATTGATAATGGCAGCAGGAATATGCTGCGCCAAAAAGTGCGGGGCTCCGCTGGCACTATGTCGCATCACCACCATGTCAACTTTCATGCTTAAGATGTTCTGCACGGTATCAAGTAAGGTCTCTCCTTTTGCAGCGGAAGAACTTGATGCAGCAAAATTGATGGTATCAGCGCTTAGTCTTTTTTCTGCCAGCTCAAAAGAAAACCGGGTCCTTGTTGAATTCTCGTAAAACAGATTAACAATTGTCACATCCCGAAGGGAAGGAACTTTTTTTACCGGTCGTTGTAATACTTCTTTGAATTGTTCTGCTGTGGAAAGGATAAGCTGGATATCTTCTTTGTGGAGGTCTTTAATGCCCAGCAGATGACGAGTGGATAGTTGCATTAAAAGGCGAAATTAGGGTAAATAGTTGGATTCAAAAATTATCCGAAACCTATGCTACAATAAGCACAACCTCTTTATTACCGGCTTCATTCTTCAACAGTTTTACTTTGTCGGCTTTACTGGTGTGAAGAATAGCCCCTGTATAGTCTGCCTGTATGGGAAACTGGCGATGTTCTTTTCTGTCTACCAGTACACATAGCTCTACTTTAGCCGGGCGGCCGTAATCAAGTAATGCATCTAATGCGGCTTTGATGGTGCGACCAGTGAACAAGACATCATCAATCAGTATCACCGTTTTGTTTTCGATGGAAAAAGGAAGATTCATAACATCCGGCGCCAATATCTCTTTTCGGATATCATCCCTGTAAAATGTAATATCCAGCTGCCCGTATTGTAGCGTTTTGCCGGGATAAAATTGTTCCAAATGCTTCATCATTTCATCTGCCACCATTACACCACCTTGTTGTATACCTACAAAAACAACATCCTCCACTGATTTATGATGACTGGCTAATTGGCCTGCCAGTTTATGAATAGTATCCGATAATTGCTGAGTAGAAAGCAGAACCTGCATTGTTTAAATTTAATGTGAAGGTATCAAATCATGAGGATAACAGTTGCGCAAAGACTGGCACACTTCTCGATTGTTTTGTAAAAGCAATAAAAAAAGGACCGGAGTTCCGGCCCTTTCTAAAAAACTTATTTCTAAAAAATTAGTCTTTTGCTTTTTTACCACCAAAATTGAAGAAAACACCTACAGAGAATACCCTGTTTTTAACGTCAACATCGGTTTCGTCAATAATATTTGACATACCAAAATTATAACGGGCATTTAAGCCAAAACCATTGCTAAACTGGTAACCAAGACCCAGGTTGATACCAAAATCTGTTCCTTTAAACTCGTCTTTAATATCTTCTTCATCTGTGGTAGTACCATCAGATATTTTTGCTTTAGCTGACATCAGGAAACCAATTTGAGGACCTGCTTCTGCAATAAAACCACTGTTACGGTATTGCAACATCAATGGAATGTTCAAATAACCAAGATTGTAATTCAATTCCAGAGGTGATTCTCTGAATTCCATACCCTGGTTAGCAGAATAAATTAATTCAGGTTGAAAAGCAAAATTGCTGCTGATTGGAACATTTACAGTACCACCGAGGTAAAAGCCGGTATTAGACTTTTTGCCTTCCAGTTCATCAGCATCATCACCACCTAAAGTAGCGAAGTTGACACCACCTTTTACGCCGAAAGTAACCTGGGCATTTACAAACATTGTAGAAAGGGCAAGTACAGACACTAAAACAACTTTTTTCATAATAATTGATTTAAAGTTTATAAGGTTTTTTGTGCCGCAAAGATAATGACGGGGTACTCAGAATGCAATGATTTTCAGCTTTTTTATATTTTTTTTTACACTTCACTCATAAACGGGTACTTATAATCAACTGGTGGATTAAAGGTTTCTTTGATCGTTCTGGCACTTAGCCAGCGGTAAAGATTTAAAATGCTACCAGCCTTGTCATTGGTGCCGCTTCCCCTTGCACCACCAAAAGGTTGCTGGCCAACAACTGCACCTGTCGGCTTATCGTTAATATAAAAATTACCCGCTGCATTTCTTAGTCTTCTTGTTGCAAGGTCAACGGCTGACCTGTCTTGTGCAATAACGGCTCCTGTAAGCGCATAGGGTGATGTTGTATCTACCAATTCCAATGCTTTTTCAAAATTGTTAGCAGGATAAATATAAACAGTCAGTACAGGCCCGAATATTTCCTCGCACATAGTAACATACTTTGGATCTTTAGCCTGGATAACTGTTGGCTGAATAAACCAGCCTTCTTTACTGTCACATTTACCACCTGCCCAAATTTCTGCTTTGGGATCTTTCTTTGCATTATCTATATATCGCTTGATACTGTTGAAACTTTTTTCATCAATAACTGCATTGATAAAATTGGTAAAGTCTTCCGGGCTTCCCATTTTAAAACTCTTCACCCCTGTTATCAATTTCTTTTTCACTTCTTCTGCTATATTAGATGGGATGTAAGCTCTGGATGCGGCCGAGCATTTCTGGCCCTGGTATTCAAAAGCGCCACGTAATAATGCAGTGACTACTACATCCGGATCGGCACTTTTATGCGCCAGCACAAAATCCTTTCCACCGGTTTCTCCTACAATACGGGGATAAGATTTGTAATTAGCCATATTCTTTCCAATAGTCTCCCACATATTATTAAACACACCGGTAGAACCAGTAAAGTGAACACCGGCAAAATCCCGGTGGTTAAAGCAAACCCTTCCTATGGTAGGACCATCCACAAAAATCAAATTGATAACACCATCTGGCAAACCGGCCTCTTTTAAAACCCGCATAAACATCTGGGCAGAGTAAACCTGTGTATTGGCACATTTCCATACCACTACATTGCCACACATGGCAGCAGATGCAGGCAGGTTGCCTCCAATGGCAGTAAAATTAAATGGCGTTACAGCCAATACAAATCCTTCCAGTGGACGGTACTCCATGCGGTTATGCATACCCGGGCCGCTAATCGGTTGTTGTTTATAAATCTCACTCAGGAAGTGAACATTGAAACGTAAGAAATCTATGATCTCGCAGGCTGCGTCTATCTCTGCCTGGAAGGCGCTTTTGCTTTGCCCAAGCATGGTAGTACCATTCATGTAGGGACGGTACTTTGTAGCAATGAGGTCTGCCGCTTTCAGAAAAATATTCGCCCTGTTCTCCCAACTCATATTTTCCCAGCTTTCTTTGGCGGCCAGTGCCGCCTCGATTGCCTGGTGAACATGTTTTTCTTCACCGGCATGAAAATAGCCTAATGTATGTTTTGTTTCATGCGGAGGATGTATTGCTTTCTTTTTATTTGTTCTTACTTCCTTACTGCCGATGTACATGGGTACATCTATTTCCTGGCTTTTAAGCTCAGCCAATACTTCTTTCAGTCTTTTCTTTTCCGGACTGTTGGGAGCATATGATAAAACCGGCTCGTTGACCGGCATCGGGTATGAAAAAATTCCTGTACTCATATGACAAATTTTAAAGTGAATTTATATGCTGTTTTTAGTACCAATATTACACATCTGCTTCCTTTTCACTCATCAGATAAGCTTTAATAAAGCCATCCAGTTCTCCATCCATCACCGGTTGCACATTTCCTGTTTCATAATCAGTCCGGTGATCTTTTATCATTTTGTACGGATGGAACACATAGCTTCTTATCTGGCTGCCCCACTCGATTTTTTTCTTTTTGGCATTATTGGCGTCTTTAATAGCATTTCTTTTTTGCAGTTCCAGTTCATACAAACGGCTTTTCAGCATTTGCATGGCCAGTTCCCGGTTGCCAAGTTGCGTTCTGTCCTGTTGACAAATGACCACAATACCGGTGGGTATATGCGTTAATTGAACTTTAGTTTCTACTTTGTTTACATTTTGTCCGCCTGCGCCACCACTGCGGGATGTTTCCATTTTTACATCCGATGGCTTTATTTCTATTTCTATAGTATCATCCACCAACGGATATACATACACACTCACAAAAGATGTATGTCTACGGGCATTGCTATCAAAAGGTGAAATACGAACCAGGCGGTGTACCCCGCTTTCCGCTTTTAAAAATCCATAAGCAAAGGGCCCGTCAAACTGCAGTGTGGCTGTTTTTATACCGGCACCGTCACCCCATTGCCAGTCAATCTCGGTTACTTTCCAGCCCTGCTTTTCCCCGTACATACGGTACATACGGGCAAGCATTTCAGCCCAGTCCTGACTTTCAGTGCCTCCGGCTCCTGAATTAATTTGAACCACTGCCGGTAATTCATCCTCTGGCTCATTCAATGTGGCTTTAAATTCAGCATCATCCAAAGCAGTAATTGCTTTATCATAAGCATCTTTTGTTTCTTCTTCAGTGGCATCACCCCCTTTCCAAAATTCGAAGAGTACTGCGAAATCTTCTACAGCGGTATTGGTTTGCTCATATAAATTCACCCAATACTCGTTCAACTTAATCTCCTTCAGAATGGAAGTAGCCCGGGCATTATCATCCCAAAAGCCGGGACTCAGAGAGAGTTGTTTGTCATTTTCGATCTTTGCCAGCCGGTTATCGACGTCAAAGAAACCTCCTTATCCCGGCAATGCGGGACCGCATATCCTGTAATTTTTCGATTGTCATGGGTGCAAAATTAAGGGAAAGCTCACAAGTCATCATTGACTACCCTTTATCAAAACTTTTAATGAACTTTATTGTTCAGTAACAAAATCAACATTAATATGAAAAAAATCATTTTAGCTACA
The DNA here is from genome assembly GCA_044229985.1 of Chitinophagaceae bacterium. GTDB lineage: Bacteria > Bacteroidota > Bacteroidia > Chitinophagales > Chitinophagaceae > JJ008. Next base: position 115,164 of record JBGARY010000003.1, on the reverse strand, counting down.
TTATCATTAGCATTTTTTTCAATTGCTTGTAAAAACGCAGACAACAAAAAAGAGGAGACAACAACCCAAGAGCCCAAATTAAAAGAGGAAACCGTTTCTTACAAGGTAGATACCCTCAATATGAACAGCTACCTGGTGTATGATGAGACTGCCGGGGGTAAACGTCCGCTTGTGTTGGTCATTCATGAGTGGTGGGGATTGAATGATTATGTAAAAATGAGGGCTAAAAAGCTGGCAGAACTGGGCTATGTAGCCCTCGCAGTGGACATGTATGGAAACGGCCAGATGGGCAATGACCCTGATGCCGCTGGTAAACTGGCCATGCCTTTTTATCAAAACCCGGATATGGCTAAAAAGCATGTATTGGCAGCAATCGAAAATATCAAAACAAATGCCCTGATTGATACCACCAAAATGGCCATCATGGGATATTGTTTTGGGGGGTCTGTCTCAATCGGTGTTGCCCGAATGGGTCTTGACCTGAAGGGTGCTGTAAGTTTTCATGGCAACCTCAATGTGGTACCTCTTAATAAAGACCTGCTTAAGGCGGAAATATTGGTCTGTCATGGCAACGCCGACCCGTTGGTTCCGCAGGCAGAGGTTGACCTTTTTAAAAAACAAATGGATTCCGTAGGCGCTAAATACGTTTTTAAAGGGTATGATGGCGCATTGCATGCCTTTACTAATCCCAATGCTACTGAAATGGGCGAAAAGTTTAAGTTGCCCATCAAATACGATACGGCAGCAGACACAGCTTCCTGGAATGAGATGAAGTCATTCTTCGATCGGATATTCCAGTAAACAGCACAAAATCTTGTCATTCAATAAAGAGTCCGGAAATTAATTTCGGACTTTTTTTATTTTAATAAGACAGGATAAAGCAGCTGAAAACAAAGGAATTGCATAAAATACGGTGCAGCCTAATCGTAATTTTCCTTAGTAAAAGTTATGAATTGTAAAATCCAGTTTCTATTTTGTCATCCCTTTTGGACATTTTAAAAACGGATTCCTTTGAAAAAGAAAATTCTACCCCTGCTGACAGGCATACTATTTTTAGCTGCCTGTACAAAAGACAACTTTGAAGTTCCCGCCCCTGAAAAGGAGCCTTGTGAACTACAAACCGCTAACCCGGCCGGCCGCAGTTATCCGGTCGATTCAGTAGCTGCTTATGTCTGCACTTCCAGTCATTGTGGCATTATGCCGCTAAGCTCAAAGAATTATTGGATCTATGAAGATTCAATATTCAACGATGGCGTTTTCCTGAGAGTGCAATATGACACACTCCGGTTTACAGCCAATTTCAGATCATCCGACAATATCGTGTGGTGGCAAAAGAATAATGTTTCCATTGGCCTGCCCGAAATATTGTACGCTAATGACTCCGCCTTTTTCAACCTGGCAGACCGGATGTTCACTACAGGCATAAAAGATGTCAAGAAAGATTATAGTCTGTTTCCAGGCGATTCGCTACGTTACCTTGCCAGTTTTGAAGATGCAGCAGCTATGGGACGTTCTTTAAAACTTTCTGGCTCTGTTAGCACCCCTTCAGGAAGTTATAGTAGCTGTCTCTATTTTGAAAAGAATGCCCGAAACTATCGCAAGGACCAGGTATTCTTTAAGCCGGGCATAGGAGTAGTAAAATATATCCAGGAAAAAGCACCAATGGGCGACTGGACAATCAAGCTACAGCAAATTTCTACTTTGATTAAATACCATATTGAGTAATGGGTTTTCAGTAAGCATAAAAAATCCCGGCATTTAGCCGGGATTTTTATTTATAAACTCAACTGTCATGGAAGGATGATGATTCGCTGATTATTTCCGTTATTCCATGTTAACAGGGCTTTATTATCACAGCCTCCGTTATTGGGGAAACCAAAATCAAGGAATAAAATTCTGCTATTGATCTTAATCTTCAGAGTGCCTTCGCTTATCCAGTGACAGGCTACTTTTTTGATCAGCGGATCTTCCGTATTGATATTTACAGTAGTACCATTTCTGAAAACTGTTTTAGAACGGCCGGTAATCTGGTACACATCATCTCTTACAACATTGGTAAGCATACCGGCAATTTGTTTTACTGTTTTAATACCATCATAAGTGTATCCTCTGCCATTAGGGAAGGTTACCTTACCATCCAATACTTCCACACTCCATTTATGCAGCATAGGAGGTTCGCTCAGGTTCTTGAATATTTTCGTTCCTTCAATATGTACCCTGTTTACATAGTAGTTCACAAAGGTCATAGTTACTACAGAACCCGGGCGACGGATTGGGCCTGTGAAGTGCAAAACAATCTTACCGCTTCTCACTTTTCCATCACGACCGCGGCAGCTATCACCAAAGTCAATGGTTACTGTCTTTGGATACGTACTGTCGTTAGGCGTAACAGTAATAGTGGCACAATCGCCGATACGGCCCCGTAATTCAGCAAAAGCGGGCAAGAAAATTCTGCCCTGCTCAGATGCCGAGCGGCCTTCCAGGCCAAAACCGCCTGCATTACCTTCTTCTTCAGCGGCTGTAAAACCTATATCTTCAGCATCATCAAAACTGGCTTCTGCCTGGGTACTTTCTTCTGAATAAGTTGCGGCTTCTTCTTCGGTTAAAGTTGTGGGCTCAGTTAGACTTGATTCTTTTTGACAGGAAACAAAAAAGATGGATAACAAAATAGCAAATACTGCAATCATCATCCGGTTTAGTGTGATAGTTTTCATGTGTGTAGTTTTAATTGATTAATAGGGTCACATGTTATTCACCATAAAATTTTCTTCGCTTTTTGGACATTCCAGCTCGAAAATTTATGACTCATTTCATGACTATACTTTTGGGGTTTCAAATATTTTTAACGTATGTTTTGAAAAGGATGAAGCAAGAAAGTTTAAAGACCGGCGTAAAATTTTATTTTTTCAGTTGAGATGAAGGATATCATACTCTATATTAAGTGCTATTACAAAGAAACTGACAGAACGATCCTTTTATTTGTCAGCTTGTTTACAGCATTCCTTATATTTTGTAATTACTATTTTGATCTTGATAGTTTGATCAGAAAAAATAATTCTTTTGTAGTTAAACTTTTATGCTGGTATATAGTCTTTGCCGCCGCATTTAGTTTCCCCTATTTAATAGTTGGGCTCGGAGGGAAAAAGAACCACCTAAAAAACAAAGATTTCTACATTTTACTTGTCGTTACACCATTAATCTTTTCGTGGAAAATAAGTGCCTCATTTGAAATATCGTTTTCAGAATATGAAACAAATAATCATTTTTGGAACCAGGTAGCTTATTGGCCGGCACTTGCAGTTGTTATTTTGATAGTGCTTTACATAATATGGAAATTGCATCACAAAGAACAGCCACTGTATGGTTTACAAACCGGGAACATGGCGTGGAAACCATACCTGTTGATGTTACTCATCATGGTACCATTAATTACCCTTGCTGCAACTCAAGATGATTTTCTTTATGTATATCCAAAATTGAATTCCGTTTCTTCAGATGCTGAATGGTGGCAAAAGTTATTATTCGAACTTTCGTATGGTAGTGATTTCTTCACCATTGAATTTTTTTTCCGGGGATTCCTCGTACTAGGCTTTGCCAAATGGGTAGGTAAAGATGCCATATTGCCTATGGCCTGTTTTTATTGCACTATTCATTTTGGCAAGCCGTTGGGCGAATGTATCAGCTCTTATTTTGGCGGGCTGCTATTGGGCATAGTTGTATACAATACCCGGTCCATCTGGGGAGGTCTGATCGTTCATTTGGGAATAGCCTGGATGATGGAAATTGCCGGATATATAGGCAATAATATGAATTAAAAAAGCTACAAGCCGGTAAGCCGGATTCTGTCGTGGGCTATCATTTATCTGTCCCGCAAATTACTCTGCAGGATCAATCTGCCTACCCTGGATCTTGAACGAGCAGTTCTCAAAACGATCCTATACGTGGCATTTCAGCATGCAAGGTTTACCCGCAATTGATGTTACCATCAAAAGCCGTGAGCTCTTACCTCACATTTTCACCCTTTCACCCCTCAGCCCATATATTATTAATATGAGTTGAGGGGTGAGGTTATTTTCTGTGGCACTTTCTGTCACCGGTTTCCCGGAGCCCGGCTATTCACCGGTGCATTGCTCTATACTGTCCGGACTTTCCTCCTTCCCGCCTATGGCAGCAAAGCGATAGCCTGGCTTGTAGCAAGAGTAAAATTAAACCGCAAACCTCAGTATTGAAAGAATATTTCTGTGGCTCCGTATCCGTAAGCCGGATGAAACTGATTTACAAATGATTTGACCTCTTTTTTAAGTCTTAAAATATCATGAATCTCATCCCTAAGCACCCCTTCTCCTACTCCATGTATGACAATTAGTGAAGGTTGATGATGTATAACTGAAAGATGATAATATTTTTCAAAGGTTTTCAATTGCAGGCTGAGTATTTCATAATTACTCATATGCTTCCAGTCATCGCTAAGTTTTTCTATATGCAAATCAATTACACTGCGGGGAGATTCTAAATGCTGCCGGGCCTTTGAGGCATCATAAACTTTATAGCCTTTTGCTGCCATGCGTCCCATCTCCACAACATCTTCCACAGCTCTATCCGGGTATTTCTCAAATAAAAGCTGGGAAAAAGTAGCAAGGTTCTTTTGCTTTAACTCTTCAATTTTTGCAAACAACAGTTTTGGTTTTAGTTTGACCGCTGCTTCAAAGTGGCCAGCTTTTTTCTTATCAGGCGTTAGCAACGAAAACTCAAAATCAAATGCAGGGCTATCGTTCAAATCTTCAAAAGGGATATCATGCAGGTAAAAATCTTCAAAAGGTTGAACTGTATTTTTTAGCTCAAAATCGGGCTTGCCAAAGAAATGCAGCTTATAAATGAAATTGTAAGGTAACGATGTATGATTAACAAGATGTAGTTTCAGTTCTTCAACGATCACATCGCCAAATTCGTCGATATCCATTACCGGCAAAAATGTCAGCCATACTCCATCTTCTACCCTGTTTTGCTCCTGTCTTTTTTCTTTTCGCACATCATCTATATATGTCCTTTCCTTTTTGGCAGATACAGGTTTCTTTTCTGTGAATCGTTTGAAATAAGGGAAATCAACCTGATCTTTATACACCGGAAAAGTCACCCCCTTCACATCTACCATCAGCATTTTATCATTGATGATGTCCACCACTTCCGCCTCCTCATTAGAATGCAAAATCAACACTATATCACCGATCTGGTACTTCATACTGCAAAAATACAAATGGCACAGCTTCTATGCCGTGCCATTTGCAAATAAGATAAATAAGAAATTATTTTTCTTTAGCCAGCTTACTATTTCTGTAACTATACAGGAAATAAACGCATAAGCCAATAGCCAGCCAGATAAGGAACCTCATCCAGACCTTATGTGTTTCCTGGGCCATCAGGTAAAAACAACTCATCATACCCAAAATCGGTATCAATGAAAATCGTTTTACAAAGGCCAGTGCAGCCATTATAATAGCAATGAACCAGAAAACCGCCATCGGCCAGGTATCTTTTGTCCAGATATCTTCTGTAAAATGGCTGGGTACATATATCCATATCAGGATTACTCCTGCTATCAACATTGCGGGATAGACAAACTGAGAATTAATATAAAAAACTTTAAACTTGCTTTCAGGCCTGTCCTTCTGCTGTTCTAACGCTAAAACACCACCGCATACCAGCACAAATGCAAACAAAGTACCGATACTCGTCAGCGATAACACTTCTCCAAGGTTTAGAAATAAGGCAGGCACTGCCACCACTATGCCTGTAAGTATCGTAGAAAAGGAAGGTGTGCCGTGCCTGGGATGTATGCGGGAGAAAATTTTGGGCAGCAGGCCATCACGGCTCATACTCATCCAAATCCGGGGTTGCCCCAACTGAAATACTAATAACACACTGGCTGTGGCAACTATGGCGCTAACCGCAACAACTCCGGAAATAAATTTCAGGCCTTTTGCATCAAAAACCATTGCCAGCGGATCACCCACATTCAATGATTTGTAGTTTACCATGCCGGTCAGTACTAATGCCAGCAAAACATACACCACTGTACAAATAATCAATGAATTGATCATCCCTTTGGGGAGATCCCTTTGTGGATTCTTACACTCTTCTGCAGTTGTAGAAATTGCATCAAAACCAATATAAGCAAAGAATACTGCTGAGACCCCTTTCATAATCCCTCCAAAGCCTTCCGGAGTAAACGGAGTCCAGTTACCTGGATTTACGTATACGGAACCAAGCACAATTACAAAGAAGATGACTGCCAGCTTAATAATAACCATAACGTTACTGGCAGAACGGGACTCTTTGATCCCAACAAAAACGATATAAGTGATCAGTGCCACGATCAGCAATGCAGGGATATCCATTACTATCTTGAGACCAAAAAAATTGGGTGCATTTGTCCAGGCAGAAACTGCTTCAGCAGTTGCTCCTGCCTTGGCAGTCATATAATCCATCGTCATCCAGTCGGGAATATGCATACCGGCTGAGTGAAGCAGACGGGTAAAATAATCACTCCAGGAAATGGCAACCGCAATATTACCAATTGCATATTCCATTAATAAATCCCAACCGATGATCCATGCAAAAATTTCACCAAAGGCAACGTAAGAGTAGGTATAGGCGCTTCCTGAAACCGGAACCGTAGACGCAAATTCAGCATAACACAATGCTGCAAATCCGCAGGCGATAGCCGTAAAAATGTAAAGAAATACGACCCCGGGCCCACCGCTTGAAGCAGCTGATCCAATACCACTGAAAATACCGGCCCCAATGATGGCTGCAACACCAAAAAAAGTCAGGTCCCTTACTCCCAATACTTTTTTTAAACCAGATGAGTGGCCATCGCCTAAGCCAGCTTCTGCTTCATGCAAAATTTTGGCAATAGATTTTTTTCGGAAAAGTTGATTTAACATGTGTCAGTTGGTTTTGATACTTCAAAATAGGAAAAAAACAGAAGCCATTACAGGATGTGCCAACAAAGTCAATGCTCCCTTTTTACCAGGAACTGCGCCAATTCCTTTAGCGGTTGTTTTCTTTTGGAAACTACAGCAATATCTTCGAGGTGTAAAAATGCTTCATCCAGGTATTTGTTCTTTAACTCCAGTGCCCATTCATCCACTTTACAATCCCTGAATATCTTTAATACCTTTTCCACTTTATCGGGGGCATTCGCTGCGAGCAATTCATTTAATTCATCTTTCTTCGTACCGTTTACAGTCTCAAAAGTATGTATCAGCAAGAATGTTTTTTTATTGGCCAGTATATCACCTCCAACCTGTTTGCCAAATTTTTGAGGGTCGCCAAAAGCATCGAGATAATCATCCTGTACCTGGAAAGCGATACCCAGTTTTTTTCCAAACTCATACAATAGGTTTTGATTTCTTTCTCCTGCCCCACCTAATATGGCCCCCATCTTGAGACTGGCTGCTAATAATACTGAGGTTTTTAGCTCAATCATCCGCAGGTAATCATTCAGTTTTACTGTTTCTTTTTTCTCAAAATCCATATCCCATTGCTGGCCTTCACAAACCTCGGCAGCCGTTTTATTAAACAAATGAAGTACAGGATGCAGAAACTCCAGCTGAACTTTTTCCAATTGTTGGTAAGCTTTCACCAGCATCACATCACCGGCCAGCAGGGCGACATTCTCCCCATATTTTGCATGAATTGTTTCCATTCCTCTTCTCAAGGGAGCTTTATCCATTATATCATCATGTATCAGGGTGAAATTGTGAAATAACTCGATGGCCGAGCCCACCTCCCATGCATCAGTTTTAATATCATCAAATAATTCGTTACCCATCAAACAAAGCACCGGGCGGATGCGTTTACCGCCTAATTTTAAAAAATATTCATTTGGCTGATAAAGGCTGGCAGGTTCAGCAGGGAAATGCTGCTGCTCAAAATGAAGAGCAAATTTCCTGGATAACAGTTCGAAGGATTGCATAGGTGTAAATATATTCCGAAAAAATGTTGTGTACAAAGTAAGAAAAAGAAAGCCTGCAAATCAATTTTGCAGATATTTACTATCTTAAATAACCAATCACAATTTAATGATCCGCTTTTTTAGCATAGCTTTTTTTGTAGCATGTACCACTACCACAGCTTTTGGGCAAACTAATACAGATACCAATAAGTCAAGCATCTCCATGATGGCTGCCTATCCACTAATAGACTCAAATACGCTGACAGTCGTCAATGGAAAACCGGATACATCTGGAACCCCTGACAATAATGAAGAAAAAGTATTTGAACGGGTGGAGATTGAAGCCAGTTTTCCCGGTGGTGATGCCCTTTGGAGAAGGTATTTAGAGAGAAATCTTGATGGCTCAACACCTACAAAAAATGGAGCACCAGAAGGTACCTACACTGTAGTAGTTCAGTTTATTGTAGACAAAGAAGGATATATTTTTGATGTAAGAGCATTAACCAATCATGGTTATGGTATGGAAGCTGAAGTTATCCGTGTAATAAAAAAGGGACCAAAATGGTCACCTGCTGTTCAGGACGGCAGGCATGTAAAAGCCTACAGGAAGCAGCCTGTAACCTTTATGGTCATCAGTGAGAAAAAAACGAAGAAAAACAAGAAGCAGGATTAATAAATTAATTCTGATGAGGCTGTTTTTATACACAGTTCTTTTTGTTCTGCTTTTTCCACCCTTCCGATTACCTGTGCATCCACACCAAAAGATTTTGAGACGCTGATAATCGAGTCAGCGTCTTCTTCGTTGGTATAAATTTCCAGCCTGGTACCCATATTAAACACCTGGTACATTTCCCGGTCATTCGCTTTGCTGGCTTCCTGTATCAATCTGAAAATTACCGGCGGAGCGAATAAATTATTTTTTACAATACGGACATTTTCGGGTACATACTTCAGGCACTTGGTTTGTCCGCCACCGCTGCAATGAACCAACCCAGTAATGGTTTCAAAATGATCTTCAAGCAATTTTTTCATTACCGGCGCAAATGTCCGGGTTGGGCTTAAAAGCAACTTGCCCGCTTCAAATTCCCCTGCATCATCCTTCACAATATCTGTCACTCTGTGCGGGCCAATGTAAACTACCGATTCATCCAGCGAAATGTCATAGCTCTCAGGAAACCGGGCTCCATAGGTTTTATGCAACACATCATGCCGGGCACTGGTAAGCCCGTTACTGGCTATGCCGCTGTTATATGATGATTCATAATTGGCCTTACCAAACCCTGCAAGGCCCACTATTACATTACCAGGTTTAATTTTCTCATTCGTAATCAGTTTTGCTTTGGGCCAACGTGCCGTCATTGTTCCGTTAACGGCAATGGTACGCACCACATCACCTACATCAGCAGTTTCCCCGCCCATGAAGCTGATATTTACACCAAAATCATTCATTTTATTGAAAAATTCCTGGGTACCGTTAATAACAGCCTCCAATACCTCAGCAGGAATGGCATTTTTATTTCTATCGATGGTAGAAGAAAAAAGGAAATTGTCATATATACCAACACAAAGCAGGTCATCCAGGTTCATAACGATAGCATCCTGTGCTATGCCTTTCCAGACAGAAACATCACCTGTTTCTTTCCAATATAAATAAGCCAGAATGCTTTTAGTACCAGCTCCATCAGCATGCATTACATTTACCCATGCATCATCTCCGCAAAGAATGTCCGGGTAAATCTTACAAAATGCGGAAGGATACAATCCTTTATCAAGATTTTTAGTTGCCGCATGTACTTCTTCTTTTTGCGCCGAAACCCCTCTTTTGCTATAAAGGCTCATAACTTTTAATTAGGCTGTAAAACTAAGGCCATTCCGGGTTTTTCAATTATCAATTATCAACTAATTTCGCTCACTTAATTATGAAGATACATCGTGATATAGAGCATCTCCCGGCATTTAAGAACGCAGTTATTACTATCGGCACTTTTGATGGTGTACATATGGGCCACCGGCAGATAATAGACAAACTAAAGTCAGAGGCAAAAGCCAATAATGGCGAAACCGTTATTATCACTTTTCATCCCCATCCCCGAAAAGTGGTATCATCGGCTATTTTAGGAATAAGGCTCATTAATACACTTGAGGAAAGGATTGAACTATTGGAAGGTTTGGGTATTGACCACCTGGTAATTGTTCCCTTTACAGATGCTTTTGCCAACCAGCCGGCAGAAGATTATGTAAAAGACTTTCTCCTCGACAAGTTTCATCCCAATACAATAATTATTGGCTATGATCACCGGTTTGGCAGGGACAGGCTGGGCGATTATCGTTTGCTCGAAAAAATGGCAGCAACCCATAATTACAAACTAAAAGAGATTCCTAAGCATATACTTGAGAACATCTCCATAAGTTCCACCAATATCCGGGAGGCCATCCTGCACAGTGACATTGCAACTGCTAACAGTTTGTTGGGGTATGAATTCTTTTTTTCAGGGGAAGTAGTACATGGTGATAAACTAGGGCGCAAATTGGGGTACCCGACTGCTAATCTCAAAATTCAAAACGAAGAAAAGATAATTCCGGGGAATGGCATTTATGCCGTTTATGCACAACCCGAAGGAGCCGCCAAAAAATTAAAAGGTATGATGAGTGTCGGGTTCCGCCCTACTGTTGATGGCAAGAAAAGAGTAGTAGAGGTCAATCTTTTTGATTTTGATAAAGAAATTTATGGGCAATCGCTGAAGGTTTACGTCAAAAAGTTTTTAAGGGAAGAGGTAAAATATGACAGCCTGGAAGCACTTGTAAAACAAATAGACCAGGATAAGATTAATAGCCTGCAAGTACTCTAAAAGCAAATAAAAAAGGCAATCAATAGATTGCCTTTTTTTCGATTAAATATTAATCTCAGTACTTGATTTTATATTCCAGTTTTGCAGGGTCAGCAAAAAAATCATCCAGGTCAGCAGTAATGGTTACCTTCTTTTTATCCTCTGATAACTTTATACCCTTTCCTTCAGCTTTTTGTGCAGGCCTAGGCAGGTTAATCACATAGGTTGCTTTCATTGAAAGGCCCATAGATGATGCTTCTTTCATTCCTTTAAGGAACTCATCACTTTCTACTCCTGCATATTTATCCTTATCTAATTTCCGGGTAAGTTCGCCTTCAGAAAATTCATATTTATAATAATCATCAAAACTGCTTGTTTCAGGCATTTCATTATTACCTCCCATTGGTGATCCGTCTGCCATCTGCTCCTTCATGGCTTCAGACATCGCCTTGCCAGAAAGTTTACTGATCATGGTAATGTCAGATGGTTTACCAAAAGGCAGAGAGAGGCTGGTTAGAAATTTTTCATCCTTCATATTCATGTTCACCCTTAGCGATCCCTTACGCAGAATTTCCTTCTCTTCCGGGGTCAGGTTAGGAATACTGTCAGCGCCTTGTGCCATAGAAATTACCGTATCCTTGGCCAAATCTCCTGCTTTTTCCAGATCTCCTGCACCACCCATTTGTTTGGCCAGACCAATAAGAGCACTAAAATCATTCGTATTCACAACTGTGCCGCTTCCATCTTCATTAATGGTTATTTCCTGTGTGGTTTCAAGACAGCCCACCAGTAGAAAAGTAAAGGCAAAAAGGGAAAGGAGTAATTTCTTCATGATATCTATTTTATTGCTTATGTGTTATCAGATATTATTTTTTATCGCTCAAAAAGATGTGCTTTAAATTTAAAAAGTTGCACAAAGAAAGGGCTTTTGGCGATAAGGGTTACAAATTATTCAGCTCATCATTTTCACTACCATTTCCTTCATCAGAGAGGCGTCTTCAGTTGCAGTACTGCCCACACCTATGCTTTTGAGATTATAGCTATGCAGTAAGAGAAGAGCTCTTTCTACACCTGGGTATGTATAAAGCCGGGCTGCCTGCATATATTCCTTCATAAAGTATGGATTCACCCCAATAGCCGTAGCAATGGTTTTTTCATCGTTTGTACCCGTACCAAATATCATAAACACCTTACTGAAGAAGCTGTAAATGGATGGCAATACCAGTTGGATGGGGCCTGCCTTAGGATTTGCCTCAAAATACTGGATAATACGAATACTCCTGGCAAGATCCTTTGCCGCCAATGCAGCTTGCAGTTCAAATACATTATAATCCTTACTCACCCCGATATAGTTCTCAATATCATCCTCGGTAATACCGGTTCGTTTCCCAAGGTTTACAGATAATTTATCAATCTCATTTTCTATCCTTGACAAGTCATTTCCTATGTGATCTACCAATAACGCCAGCCCCTTGGGTGTAATCGTCAGCCCTTTGGACTGAATCAGATTTTGTGTCCATTCGGGCACTTCACGGTCGTACAATTTTTTAGTAGTTACCAGCACACCCTTTTCCTTTACCAGCTTGGTAAACTTTTTCCGGGCATCTAATTTTTTTTCTTTGTACGAGACAACAAACACAGTTGATGACAGTGGATTGTCTACATAAGCTTCCAGCTTTTCAATATCCCGCATTTGCTGAGCCTCTTTCAGCAACACTACCTGTCGTTCTGCAAACATGGGATAGCGCCGGCAAGCATTAATGATATCGGCCCAATTAGCATCTTTACCATAAAAAACACTGAGATTGAATGAAGCCTCGCTTTCAGCCAAGATATTATGTTCGGCATAATCGATGACCTTGTCGATAAAATACTCCTCCTCTCCTTCCAGCCAGTAAATTGGCTTAAAAGTCTTCTTTTTCCAATCATCCAATATCTTTTGCACACTCATAAGCCACTAAATTACAGGCTTTCAGGCTTGGATATTGCAATAAAAATCCACGACTGTGAAAAAGGTGCCGGATTTTCTGGCACGGTTTTAGAAATTTCTGAGCCCGGATAAGTTTTTTAACAGGAAATAAAAAAAACGGATGCAACTGCTGAAGTACCTTGCAGCCGGATTCAGTAATCCTTATAAAATCAATTATCAAAATCTAAATTCCTTTTATATGGCAGAGACAAACTATCCTTCCGCTACTGGAAGTACACCGGTTCAGCCGGCAAAGAACAATAACTCAAAAAATATCGTTATCGGAGCACTGGCAGCAGTGGTATTGGGTTCCTGGGGTTATTTTTTATGGGACAAGAATAAGTCAAGTGAAAAGCTTTCCAATCAGCAAACGCAGATTACTTCCCTTGATTCAGCCAAAACAGAGATTCAAATGGAGTTTGATAATGCTTTGGCACGCCTTGATTCTGTTACAGGCGCCAACAATAACCTTCAGGGACAATTAGCTGACAGGCAAAAAGAGATTGACGCTAAAAAGGCTGAGATCCGTAAAATTTTGAATGATAAAAATGCTACTCAATCGCAATTGGCAAAAGCCAAATCGATGATTACAGAGCTGAATGATAAGATATCAACCCTGGAAGCAGAAGTGGCTCGATTGACCGGCGAAAACGAGCAGCTAACAGCAGACAATACAACATTAAAGCAAGAGAAATCTGACCTTGAGCAAAACCTTACCGTTACAAAGACTGAAAAGGAAAACCTCGAAAAAACGGTTGATGTGGGTTCTACTTTCAGTGCCTCCAACATACAGGTTACCCCTGTAAATGAGAAAAAAAGTGGTAAGGAGAAAAATACAACCACTGCAAAAAGAGTAGATAAACTTGTAGTTTCTTTTGACGTTGAGAACCGTATAGCCAAATCTGGCCCAGCGGATATGTACCTCATAGTAACTGCTCCTGATGGTAAAATAATCTCTGAAAATGGCAGTGTGCTCAATACCCGTATCGACGGCGATAAGACCTTTACTGCTAAAATACCAGTAAACTATGAGCAGGGCACCCGTAAGTCAGTTCAGTTCCCTATTCAGCAAAACGACTTCATGACCGGCAATTACAAAGTTGAAATTTATCATAATGGCTTCAAGATTGGTGAAGGTGTAAGAAGCCTTAAAAAAGGTGGTTTATTCGGTTAAAAGCAGTTAACTCCTGCAACAAAAGCCGTCTTGATTCATCAGACGGCTTTTTGTTTTACTGTGTAACACACATCTTTTACACAAATTCTTCCGGCTGGATAACAAGGCACAATTACTGCAAGGCAATGCAGTAATTTTAAGGAACCAATAAACTCACCATGACAATTTTTAAGTTCTGCAGGCTGCTGGTATCGGTTAGTCTTTTACTTTTCTTCTCCGCTGCAATTGCACAAAGCAGTATTAAAACAAAATACAGCAATTCAACTGTTTATTCAGGCATTGAAGTTGGCTCCAAAGGGGTGAAGATGAGTGTGATTGAGGTTGGTAAAAATGCCAAAAGCAGCGGAGCTCTTGCCATCTTGAAAGACACTTCCGTCAATACAGATTTCATCACTTTCACAAACGAAACATTTTATGCCACTCTGAATGGCCTTACCGGGTTATTCAATAAGGCGGTAAAAGATTATCAGATACCTTCCAACAAAATATTTACTGTACTCAGCAGTGGGGTCAAAATGCAGGCTGAGAAAGACCAAAAAACTGCCTGGATGCAACGACTCATTGATTCTTTCAAAGTAAGGATAAATGAACCCCAGCGGCAAGTAGAAGTTGTGGACGTCTTACAAGAGGCCCGCCTTTCACACCTGGGAATCGTGCCGGAAAGCCGCCGCTTTACCACTTTTTTAATTGACATAGGCAGCGGCAATACAAAAGGCGGCTTCTTCCCTTTTGGTAATACAAAGGACTTTAAACTTTTCCAGGTTAACTGGGGCACAAAAAGTACCACCAATGAGACGGATAAGAGATGTGAAGACGATAAAAGCCTGACAAGTTTTAATAAACAACTATTCAGGGTGCTGGCGGCTGCAGAAAATTCAGAAATCATTTATGCAGTTAATGCCAGCGGTGCTTTTCCGTTAAGTGACAATATTGCTGTTAGCGGAGGAATAGCATGGGCGATTTCCACCCTCACCCACCCTGAATTAATTGACAACCCTGTAGTATCAGTAACCTTTGAAGAGATCAGAAAATTTTCAGAGAAACTTTATTCCAATTTCTCTGTTTACTCTGCATCTTTTCTTGCCGGAAATATTAACCGTCCCAATGAAAAGGAGGCAGTAATAAAAGAAGTCACAAGAGTTCACCAGGTCTTTGACCAAAAATCGCTGATGGCAGGTTGTGGCCTCTTATTAAAGATCATGCGCCAATTTGAATCAGCATTTGATACAAAACATTTCTACCTCGTAAAAAATGGCCAGGTTGGCTGGGTTTCAGCATACGTTGACCAGCAGATAACCAAATAAGGAGCTTAATTGTAATGAAAGACACCAAGAGCCTTTTACTGGTTATGTTGTCAGTCGGGCTGACGGGAACTTGGGTCTATCACCTTTACGACAAGACCCAATACAGCAAAATCAGACGGGAGGTGTTTGTAAAAGATTCGCTTGCTGTGGCCCAGGGCGTACAGGATTCTCTTCATAAAATTTACTCACAAACCATCGATGAACTGGATGCACGGCTTGACTCTTCCAAAACATCAACTGGTCTTCTGAAAGGAGAACTCAGTAGCAAACTGGCTGAAATATACAGGCTAAGGACAGAAATTGCGGCGATTCTGAAAAAGAATGACGTAAAAAAAGAAGACCTGGCACTTGCCCGAAAGAAGACTGTTGAGCTACAACAGCTCGTACAGGACCTTCAAAGTAAAAACATTACTATCGAAGAAGAAAAGCAGCAAATCTCTGCTGCTCTCGATAAGGTTAATGTTCAGGTAAAAAGCCTGGAAGGAAATATGCAGGAGCTGTCAAAAGAGAATAAAGTATTGGCAGAAAAAGTTAGCCTGGCATCCACATTTGTCACCACTGAACTTAACCTTGTGCCAGTCACCCTGAAGAGAGACAAGGAACTTGAAACAAATTCTGCTGCTAAAACAAGCAAACTAGTGGTATCTTTTGGTGTAAAAAACAACATCAGCGATTACGATAATGCAGAGCTTTATGTTGTCGTAAATCAACCGGATGGTAACGTTATGACAATAGATGCATGGGAGTCGTCCTCTACTATAGATACCCGAAACGAAGGAAAAAAACGGTACACCCGGAAAGTGAAATTTGAATACCAGAAAGGAGAAAACAAAAAACTTTCTTTTTCACTGAGCCCCGATGATTATCAAAGAGGAACCTATACAGTTCAGTTATATCATAATGGGCTAATGATAGGGCAAATTTCCAAAACGTTGAACTAACCGTTTCTTTATTCTTCTATCACTTTCATCGTCACCTAAAATCATTAACCGGGTAAAAGAAAATCCCCCGCTGATGCGGGGGATTAGTTATACTTATAACCCAATATCAATTATTAGAACAAGTTGTAACCATAGCTCATATAGTATAAGCCACCTACTGCAGGGCTTCCAAAACCTGTCCTTGCATAGAAGTTTCCAAGGTTAGTTCCACCTATACGGAATACACTCTTTGTTCCCTGAGGACGGTAAGTAACCTGGGCATCCCACCATCCGAAGTAAGGAAGTGTGCCACTAACGAAGGTTCCTTCATAATAGTTATTATCCTGCCATTTAAATACTACGTTAAAGCCTATGTTCTTATAAGCATTGTCGTTTCTCAAACCTATGTTAAAGCGGTACTTAGGAGCATTAAAGAATGTTACCACACTTGGATCAACATTTTTCAGGTAATCTGAGAATACGTTACCATAAAGGAAGTAATTCTTGATGGCCTGGTATTCTAAGCCAATACCCCAACCCTGAGATTTTATTACATCTTTGGAGTTTTGTACATAAGAAACGTTGGTGCTGCTATAAGGAGAGTACAATTCAAAGTTTGCTCCGTTGCGAGACTGCACTACTGCTTCGCTAACCAGGAAATTGGCATAACGGCTGTAGTATACATAAGCATCAACAAGCAATTTCTTACCAATTACACCTTTGTAACCCAACTCATAAGACTTTACTGTTTCAGGTATAACAGGATTATATTTAGCTCTTACCAGGCGGCTTGAATCAGCCAGCGTTCCTGAACGATAAGCTAATACACTTGCTGCTGTGTAGCCAGGTAAAGTTGAATTCAACTTATAATAAGTTTGAAACTCAGGTAATGCTCCCATCAAAGTACCAGATCCTGTAACAAGGCTGATGTACTGGTTTTGGTTGGATGGGAAGCGGTAAGCTGACTGATAAGAGAGACGAATAAAATTGTCTTTAACAACTTTCAATACAGCAGTAAACCTTGGAGTGAAGCGGGGATCGAAATTTGTTTGTTTATCGAAGCGGCCTGAAGCACTCAATGTAAGATAATCGTTGAACAGGCTTTTCTTTAATTGAACAAATGCGCCATATTCATTAATCCTGATCACCTGGGTAGTATCAGCGAAGATTGTTCCCTGAGAGTTCATTACCCATTGCTTCCAGCTAACACCGGCCACAACATCG
Source organism: Chitinophagaceae bacterium (assembly GCA_044229985.1). GTDB lineage: Bacteria > Bacteroidota > Bacteroidia > Chitinophagales > Chitinophagaceae > JJ008. The sequence goes on along the minus strand of JBGARY010000003.1, from coordinate 97,788 downwards.
ATAACCTTAGAGAATTTGAAAATTTCAGAAATGTTGAACTGTGCATCTGATGCCCATAAATCTGATTTATCAAGGAATAAGGCCCCTCCTCTTCTGATTGGCGTCTTCTTGATAACTGCAGCTACGGAATCAAATGCTTTTGTTCCGGGTACCCAGCGACCAACATCAGCCGAAGACCTGGCGGCTTGGTGCAATTGGAAATCACTTGGGAATTGGCCAGCAACACCATTTAACCTGCGTCCTTCTGAGAAAGTACCGATATAAAGTGGGAACCAGGCAGAGCTGGCTCTGTAAGTTTCATTAAGGAAAGCTCCCAATGCTGATGCGTTGTATGAATCACCGGCATTTTCTTGGGTTGTATAACCACGGATAAACCAGTTTTTAGAACGAAACTCCAACTTGTGCTGTGCCATTTTCAGGTTGCGCAGAGAATATCGGTCAGCACCTGTGTAAACAGTTGTACCGGTACCGAGGTAGCTGTTCAAAGAAACCTCCAGGTTATTGGTTATTTTATAATGTAAACCAGCAGTCAATTTGAAATTCATTGTATTGTAATCCACCAACTGATCTTCCTGGTAACCAGTTCTTGATACGCTGGCTTTATTGAAATAGTTATTTCTTAATCCAATGTAGAATGGCATCATTTGCTGTACTGCAGCCTGTGCTGTAGATCCCAGAGCAGCGAGAGAAGTTATGAAAGTTGAAATTTGTGCATTTGTGGGATACTGAGGATTGCCAATTGCTGTGAAATAAGTGTTAGCAGCATTCACAACATCAAAGCCTCCGGGAATAATCACCGAAGATGCAGCAAGTATCTGCCTCCTGGTTTGATCCTGTACGAAATAGGCAAAACCGTTCATATCTGCACTGGTCTCATCTCCATAAATATTGATACCGTTAAAGTTAGGATCGTTTTGTCTGTTACCACCAACCACTTTACTTAGAATACCGATCTGCTGCTTATTCCTGTAATCTTCGGCTTCCCAATCGCTACCTTTTACTAATTGGGCTGCGATTTTGATACCAAACTTGTTATTGTAAGCTTTTGCCCAACGGAAATTCCAGTCATAAAAAGGAGCTGCATTACGCTGCTTTCCGTCAACATGCATTATACCCTGCTTTACATTGAAGCTAAGTCCCTGATATTTGAAAGGATTCTTTGTAGTAACCAATACTGTTCCGTTCATACCACCTGAACCATATAAGGCTGAAGATGCACCTGACAGAACCTCAACGTTGTCTACGTCAAGATCTGATGGGCCAACTACACTACCTACTGAAAAGTTCAAGCCCGGAGCCTGGTTATCCATTCCGTCAATCAATTGATTAAGGCGGAGGTTACCAGAACTTACAAAACCACGGGTAGTTATAGTGCGGAAAGTCAAACTGGCGGTATGGACATCCACACCTTTCAGGTTACCGATAGCCTCATAATAATTGGGCGCCGGCATATTACGAAGAGCGGTTGTGCTAAGTCTTTCAACCGTAACTGGAGACTCAAGCAAACGCTGAGGCGCACGGGCAGCAGCAACAACTACTTCCTGACCAAGAGCCGAGTTTACTTTAAAGTCAACTGCAACAGGCTGAGAGGCATCGGATACGCTTACTTCCTGGCTATCGAAACCAACAGAAGTAAATACTAATACTACGGGAAGTTTGGGTACTGTTAGGGTGAATTCACCATCGGAATTTGTGTAAGTACCCCGGCTGGTACCTTTTACGGCTACAGATACAGCAGGCACACCCTCTTTTGTGGTGCTGTTTTTTACTGTACCTGAAATGGTTATGGATTGTGCATAGGCACTAAAAGAAATAAGGCAAGCCATCAACCATGCAGCCAAAAAGCTATAGCTTTTTCTCATAATAGGGAATTTTAGTTTTGGAATTTGGCGGAAAAATAAGCATTGTAAAGTTTATCTAAAAATTTAATTTTTAAGGGGAAAGGATAAATTGTTGAAATCTTAAACACCCCCGTATTGGCCGGTTTTTCGACCCGTCCTAAATTCGGTTTATGAGTCAATTTTCCTTCCCCGGCCAGACCGGTTTTTACCGCGGTAAGGTCCGGGATGTGTACACTATCGGTGATCAATGGCTGGTAATGGTCGCTTCTGACAGGATATCAGCTTTTGATGTTGTCCTTCCACGTCCAATACCCTTTAAAGGACAGGTTTTAAACCAGATTGCTGCATATATGCTAAATGCTACAAGTGATATCTGTCCAAACTGGCTGGTTAACGTCCCAGCTCCAAATGTTTCGGTTGGTAAAAAATGTGTGCCATACAAAATTGAAATGGTAGTTCGGGGAAACCTGACCGGACATGCCTGGCGAACATATGATTCCGGAAAAAGGACCTTATGCGGCGCCGTGATGCCAGAAAGGATGAAGGAAAACGATTATTTTCCAACTCCTATCATTACCCCCAGTACCAAAGCCTCTGAGGGACATGATGAGGATATATCTCCGGATGAGATCATACAAAATGGCCTGGCAACGAAGGAGGAATGGCAAATCTTAAGCAAATATGCATTACAACTCTTTGAACGAGGTAAAGAAATTGCCGCAAGACAGGGCCTTGTACTAGTAGATACCAAATATGAATTTGGCAAACTGGGAGATGAAATTGTGTTGATGGATGAAATACATACCCCCGACTCCTCCAGGTATTTTTATGCAGAGGGTTTTGAAGACCGGCAGGCAAAAGGCGAACGTCAAAAGCAATTAAGCAAAGAGTTCGTCAGAGAATGGCTGATAGCTAACAACTTTATGGGGAAAGAAGGGCAAACTGTTCCGGAGATGACTGATGAGTGGGTGGATACCATTTCGAAAAGATATATTGAACTGTATGAAAAAGTAATTGGCCAGCCTTTTATACCTGAAAAAATCAGTGATGACGATTTATATAAAAGTGTGGCTAGTTGCCTGAATACATTAAAATGAAAAAGGAGCGGTTTTCAAGACCGCCCCTTTTATTATTCCCCCGTCAGTCTATTTTTTCTTGATAACCGTTGAAGTCTTGAATTCTCTTTTGGCACCTTTTCCATAAAGAGGACAGTAATAATCGAGAGCATTCTGGGCTTCATTGTAGGTTAACCAGTAATCGGTTACTGTACCGGTAAAAACCACACCTGTTGAATAGTTGTACATGTCACGGGTACCCTGGCTGCTGAAGTTTCCATAAACTATTGATCCTTCAAAAGGCTTATAACCGCCGTAGCTGCGAACAATATTGTACCCATAATAGGTTTCAACTACATAATAGTTACAGTAGCTGTCGCTGTACACAACTTCACCCTGCTCCTTGGATAACCAATAGTTTTCATTGCTGCTTACAATGGTAGTATCCCTGAAACAGCTGCTGAGTAACAATACAAGAGCTAATAATGAGAGAACCGGAAGTGTAAATATCTTTTTCATGGCTTTTGATTTAATAGTTTAAAAATCTGTTTCCGTTAATTACTATGATAAGATTGTGCCAGACCTTGCCAAAGCCGGCACCGGTTTGTTAAAATCATTTTAATAAGGGATATTCACTTTCTGAAAGAAATGTTATGAAGTCTCTTGTTTTACTTCCTACTCTCATCTTATCACAGTTTGTCTTATGCCAGGAGTATTACCTGCTCGTAGGCACTTATGATTCACCCAAGAGTGAAGGCATATATGTTTACCATTTCAACGCTGCAAATGGAGATACAAAAGAAGTAGGCCACATTAAAACATCGAATCCTTCCTACCTCGCCATAAGCAAGGATGAAAGATTTGTGTATGCTGTGAATGAAAATGGTAAGAATGGCAATGGAGGTGAGGTCACATCTTTTTCATTTGACAAAAAGGATGGCCGGCTGTCTTTTGTTAATATACAGTTATCTGGTGGCGACCACCCCTGTTTTATTGAAACAGATAAAACCGGGAAATGGGTGTTCGCCGGAAACTATAGCTCTGGCAATCTCGCCGTCTTTCCTGTAAAAACAGATGGCGGATTAAGCCTGGCAGAAACTCTCATTCAACATACAGGGAAAGGTATAAATGAACAGCGACAAAAAGGGCCGCATGTTCATTGTACGGTCCTTTCACCGGATAATAAATGGTTGCTGGTACCAGACCTTGGCATTGATAAGACCATGATTTATGGCTTTGATGCACTAACTGGGAAGTTAACGACCGGAAAACAACCATTCATAGCATCGGAGCCCGGGGCCGGACCAAGGCATTTTGTTTTTCATCCCACAAAAAAATTGGGATACCTTATTGAAGAATTAAGCGGCACAGTTGTAGCACATAAATATAAAAACGGTAGGTACAAAAGAATACAAAGGGTTTCCACATTGGCAGAAGGAGACAGTAGTTTCGCTGGCAGCGCTGATATTCACATCTCACCAGATGGCAAATTCCTGTACGCCTCGAACCGGGGTAACATAAATAATATTGTGATTTACTCTTTGAATAAGAAAGGTAAACTCACTCTGATCGGGCATCAGCCAACTCTGGGAAATACTCCCCGTCACTTCAATTTTGATCCGACTGGCAATTACCTGTTGGCTTGTAATCAAAACAGTAATGAGATAGTCATCTTTAAAAGAAATATCAATACAGGGCTTCTTACTGATTCGGGGAAAAGAGTATCAATTGGCAAGCCAGTTTGTATCAAATGGATAGCATTGTAAAATCAATTAGCAGCAGGCAGTGTAAATGAAAAGACACTCCCCTTTCCTGCTTCGCTTTCTACAAACATTCTGCCTCCATTCTTTGCCAAAAACTCTTTGCATAACATAAGACCTAATCCTGTACCAGCCTCGTTTGCCGTACCTTTTGTCGTAAAGTAGTTATTTGCATTAATCTGGCATATGGTCTCCTCTGTCATTCCTGTTCCTGTGTCCTGAACAAAGACCTCTACAAAAGAAGATGACGCATTTGCGCCAAGGTAAACATGCCCATTTTCAGGTGTAAATTTTATTGCATTTGAAAGAAGATTTCGCAAAACAAGACTCACCATATCCTTATCCGCATAAATATAAACCGGCTGGTCAATTTTGGTCTCCAGGTAAACTTTTTTAGCATCTGCCTGAAGCCGCAATAACTGAACTACCTCCCTGATTAGTGTTGAAACATCCAATAACTGCGGCTTTAAGGCCTGCGACTGCATCTGACATTTTGCCCAATGAAGCAGGTTTTCCATTAACCCGGTCGTATAGTTCAAATCGGTAACTACATCCGGCACCATCAGCTTAACTTCTTCTGCCGGCAAATCAAATTGCTGCATATTCCTGAAAAGGTTTCTTAATGCATACATGGGCGTTTTCAGATCATGTGCGATAACAGAGAAGAGTTTATTCTTAAGCTGATCAAGCTCCTTAAGTTCTGCTGCCTGTTTTTCAATTTCCTCTTTTTGGGCAGCCAGCTTTCTATTCTTATTACTGAGGTTGGCGAGGTATGCATTATTTTCCGTCTTAAAAAGATAAAGGCTGAAAAAAATAAAAATTACTGCCAGAATATGGTTGAATACAAAGAATGCGGCGTTGACTTCAACCAGCCTGATTTCGTAATCATTCCAAAAGACAGCCACGATACAATACAACAGTGCCGAAAAGCCAAAAGCTACGACCGCATGCAGTATCCTTTTGAGTAAGAATACCGCCAGTACCCCGTAAACAAAAAAGAAAAGCTCAATCCCTATATCGATCTGCGATGCATAGGCAAGTGATGTGAGAAAAGGATAGAAAATAAAGTAAACCATTTTAGCCTGCTCATACTTTCTTTTGTACACACCAATCAATACAAAAGCACTTATTAAAGCCGGGGAAACTGCAGCAATCCAGGCCAAAGGAGGAAAGTTATCATCATTGAACAAGCCGGCAACCGGAATCAGAAAGCCTGTAAAAATTGCCATGCAATTAAGAATATTGAAAATGGCCAGCTTTCTTTTTTCGTATTCATCCAGATTCTTTGTAACGCCAATAGAACGGATGGAAAAATAAATCTTAGGCAGGGTAAGCATAATAGTATTCATGGTACGAAAAATTGGTTAGGATTAAAGTTTTTCGCAGAATACCGGATTTAATGAAATAGGAATTTTTGGAAGAAGGTTGACCTATATCTACATACGACAAATAAACCCCGGCAGATTGCCACTTATAAAAAAAAATACCTGCCAATAGCAGGCTGATTATCAGTAAGAAGAATCCAGTGATTCAATAAAGACAAGTCCTAAATTCATTTCTTCAATCCTGGCCTAACCCTTTCCCTAGACTTGTTAAAAATATTTCTGCCCTTATCAATCCCTTTCCGGAGTTCTTTTCTTCGTTCGGCCGGAAGATGTATAGTGTCCTGGCACTCTTTACTGCAGCAACCATCATGTTTTACAGCACACTCATTACATTGAATGAAAAGGAGGTGACACCCGTCATTTTTGCAATTGGTATGAGTATCGGCTGGTTTTCCGCATTGATGGCAGTTTGCAATGATGTCATCTGTGATCCGCTCTCCCAACCTGTCATCAAAAACAAAATTTTTACCGATAAATTTATTCGGCAATCCTTTTTCCTTCACTTGTCTTGTATAATTAATAATACCTCCTTCCAGGTGGAAAACGTTTTTAAATCCTCTGTGCAGCATATATGCTGAGGCTTTCTCGCAACGAATACCACCGGTGCAATACATAATAATATTCGTATCCATTTTATCCTTCATCATATCAACTGCCATGGGCAGCTGCTCCCTGAAGGTATCAGAGGGCACTTCAATAGCATTTTGAAAATGACCTACTTCATACTCATAATAATTTCGCATGTCTATCACTACGGTATTGGCATCTTCCGTCAACGTATTGAATTGTTCGGCATTCACATATTTACCTTTATTCGCCATATCAAAATCCGGGTCTTCAATGCCATCTGCCACAATCTTTTTGCGGACTTTTATATCCAGTACAAAAAAAGACTTCCCATCATCATCCACAGCAATATTGAGCCTGAGGCCATTCAAAAGCTCAATTGAATACAAATAATTTCTGAACTGCTCAAGGTTACCAGCAGGAACACTGATCTGTGCATTAATACCTTCCTCTGCTATGTAGATTCTACCCAACACATCAATTTCCTTTAAATCCCGGTATAATACATTCCGGAAAACCTGGGGATCTTCAATTCTAAAATAACAGTAAAATGAGATGGTGGTCCTTGGAGTCGGGTCGCTTAAAACAGCTTCCTTCAACTCCTTTCGGGAGATGCGGTTGTGTAGTTGTGCCATGATGTATGAATTTTAATTCATCCCGTATAAGCGGGACAGGCTTTGAACCCCAATTGCAGGTTGGGCAAAATTCTAAAGCGGTGCAAAGATATGTAAGAGCCAAAAAAAGTTGTCCGCTATTTTTGTATCCTTGATTTTTGCGTTAGAAAATAAGGAACTCATTTTTCCCCCGGTTCATCTAGCTGAACCAGATGGCCTGCTTGCTATGGGAGGTGATCTTTCTGTTGAAAGATTAGTTCTTGCTTACAAAAACGGCATCTTCCCCTGGTATGAAGGTGATGTGATACTGTGGTGGTGCCCTCACCCCCGGTTTGTCCTGTTTCCCGATGAACTAAAAATCAATAAAACATCAAAATCTGTATTGAAGAACACCAATTTTGAGTTCACAATCAACAGGTCATTCAGAGAAGTTATTCATCAATGTAAAAACATAAAAAGGTCCGGACAGGAAGGAACATGGATAACCGACGAAGTAGAAAATGCTTATTGTAAAATGCAAGAAATGGGATATGCCCACAGTGCAGAAGTATGGAATGGCAACAAATTGGTAGGCGGGCTTTATGGAATAAGACTCGGAAAAGTATTTTTTGGAGAAAGTATGTTTAGCATTGAGAGCAACGCCTCCCGTTTTGCTTTCATGAAATATGTGCAACACTTAAAGGAAGAAGGTGTTCAACTGATCGATTGCCAGGTTTATACTGAATATCTCGAAAGTTTTGGGGCAAGAATGATAGACAGGAATGAATTCACTTCTTTTTTAAAAGAACTAATCCGTAAATGATATTTCAATAGTATCCGTTTCGGTCAATTCCATCTCGTATATTCCCTAAAATCTCGACCCAATATAATGAGGCAACATAGCCCTCCATGTATCCCAGTCATGCGGCCATTCCTTGCCCCATACATCCAGCTCATACCAGATACCCTTATCGTATAAAATTTTTGCAAATTTTCCGCTGGAAGATGGGTCTTCATAAGATCCGCTGCCGGTTACAATATGAATGTTCTTGCTGCGACGTATCTGTTCCAGAATGTTATGATCAGCCAGGTTGGGCATGTAATGCATCGGACTATTGAAATAAACATGATCATCATAGTGTCCCTTAGTGTACTCAGTAAGATCATAAACCCCACTCATCGCAATTACGCCATTGATTATGTCTGGTCTCTTCAGGAACAAGTTCATACTATGAAGAGCTCCAAATGATGCACCACAGGTGATGATGGGTGTTTCAGAACTGGTACTGTTACGGATGAAGGGTACTACTTCATTGAAAACATAGTCATTCCACTGCTGGTGACGGACAGATTTATGCCACGGCTCCACAGTATTGCTAAGCCAGCTTTCATTATTGATACTGTCTATAGAAAATACTTTTACGACGCCAGCCTCAATAAAGGGAGCAATATGCTTCATTAACTGAAACCTTTCATATTCCAGGTAGTCAGCCGCTGCAGTTGGAACCAATAAGAGGGCAAATCCATAGTCACCATAAGTGGCTATGGGCATTTCTTTGTTTAACGATGGGCTGTGCCAGCTTGCTATATCTTTCTTCATAAAACTTTTGAGATTTTTCCGGTTTGGCGGATTTTCTGCGAAGATAACTGGAATTGCGGTAAGGCTATAAGCTCAACCTCCTCTTATTATACCTAAGTGTAAATCAGTAGGTTTTAAAAATACAAGAAAAAATACTTGGTAATTTATCATAGTGTATTTACTTTTATTTTACAGTATTTTTACTATCCAATAAATCTTAAGAGTTACCCTCTCAAATCCACTCTCCTTTAGATTCCGGCAAGATTCAAAAGTTATACCCATTAAGAAACGTTAAGGAATGGAAAGTAGCAACCCAGAGATCCGTATCGTACTGGCTGACGAACATACCGCTATCCGCAAATCATGGAGAAAGATATTAGAAGCTAATCCCCGGTTTGCCATACTTGAAGATTGCGAGGATGCCAGTACCGCACAACAATTGGTTAATGAGCTTCACCCCGATATCCTTCTGATGGATATGACGAACTCTCCTGCAGACGGCCTCCTGATGGCTGAAAAAATTATCCGCCAGTTTCCGTCTCTAAAAGTTGTGGGCATATCGGTTAGCAACAGGCCTCATTATGCAATAAAAATGATCAGTCTTGGTGCAAAAGGATACCTGACCAAAACCTCACCGCTTACTGAGATCTATGAAGGAATTATCGAGGTATTTGAAGGGCATATTTACATCTGTGAAGAGATAAGGTCCCGGATGATTCACCCGGAATAAATCAATGTATAATCCTCCGTTTCGCCATCTTCTCAAAACCCGGTAATTTTGCGGCCTTACCGTTAGTCCATTCGACTGGCTTTCATTACATTAATTAATCTCAAGAGAGAAGCATGGAATTGAGCAAGAATTTTGACCACAGTGCAGCTGAACAGAAATGGTACCAGCATTGGCTGGATAAGCAATATTTTCATAGTGAACCTGATGACCGTGAAGCATATACAGTCGTTATTCCGCCACCCAATGTTACTGGTGTGCTGCACATGGGACACTGCCTGAATAATACCATACAAGACATACTGGTTCGCCGTGCCCGCATGCAGGGAAAAAATGCATGCTGGGTACCCGGTACAGACCATGCTTCTATTGCGACCGAAGCCAAAGTGGTACATATGCTCCGTGACAGGGGTATTGCCAAATCATCCTTAAGCAGAGAAGAGTTTCTAAAATATGCCTGGGAATGGAAAGAAAAATATGGGGGCATCATCCTGCAGCAATTAAAAAAACTGGGATGCAGCCTTGACTGGGACCGTACCACTTTTACCATGGATCCTGACTATTACCAGTCGGTAATTAATGTATTTATTGACCTGTACAATAAAGGCTTCATTTACCGTGGTAAAAGGATGATCAACTGGGACACTAAGGCCAAAACGGCATTGAGTGATGAAGAGGTGATCCGTAAACAAACGCAACAAAAGCTTTATCATTTAAGATACAAGTTAGATGTCCCGGGTGATGAATTCATCGTTATCGCAACAGTGAGGCCTGAAACCATCATGGGTGATACGGCCATCTGTGTACATCCAGAAGATGAAAGATACAAGCACCTGCATGGCAAATTTGCTTTTGTCCCCCTAATCAACCGACGCATTCCCATCATCACTGATGAGTATGTAACAATGGAATTTGGAACTGGGGCATTAAAAGTAACACCTGCCCATGATATGAATGATAACCAGCTTGGCCAAAAGCATAACCTTGAAGTTGTTGACATTCTAAACGAAGACGGAACCCTTAATGAACAAGCTGAAATATTCATCGGCGAGGACCGGTTTGAAGCCCGCAAGAAGATTGCAAAAGAACTGGAAGAAAAAGGGCACATAGCAAAGATTGAGGACTATACCAGCGAGGTTGGTTATAGCGAAAGAACAGATGTAGTGGTTGAACCCCGTCTTTCATTGCAATGGTGGGTTGACATGAAAAAAATTTCCGGTCCGGCTTTAAATGCTGTAATGGATGAAGAAATTAAGTTTTATCCCTCCAAGTTCAAGAACCTTTACCGGCACTGGATGGAAAATATAAAAGACTGGTGTATCTCCCGACAACTCTGGTGGGGGCATCGTATACCGGCCTGGTACGATGCCGAAGGCAGGTTTGTAGTTGCCGCCACAGAAAAAGAAGCCCGGGAACTTTTCAAGAAAAATCACGGCATAGACAATGTTGCTTTAAAACAAGATGAGGATTGCCTAGACACATGGTTCTCCAGCTGGCTTTGGCCTTTTGAGGTATTCAAAGGATATAGTAATCCTGGCAACAAAGAAGTTAACTATTATTATCCTACCAATACATTGGTAACAGCACCGGAGATCATCTTTTTCTGGGTAGCCAGGATGATCATGGCCGGGTATGAATACAAGGGCCGGAAACCTTTTAACGAAGTCTATTTTACCGGTATTGTGCGGGATAAGATTGGCAGAAAAATGAGCAAGCAGTTGGGCAACTCACCTGACCTGCTTGAAATGATTGAAAAGGATGGTGCCGATGCAGTTCGTTTTGGCATCATGATATCATCCCCTGCCGGTAATGACCTGATGTGGGACGAAGCAGGTAATGAACAAGGCAGATTTTTCATCAACAAGATGTGGAATGCTTTGAAACTGGTCAAGATGTGGGAAGGGCGGCAGTCAGAAGGGCAATTACAAGATGCTGAAAGCAACTTTGCGGTAGAATGGTTTGAAAACCGCCTGAGCCAGGCAAGAACAGAATTAGATAACCAGTTCAAAGACTTTAGGCTCAGTGAGGCCTTAAAAACGGTTTATTCACTTATTTGGGATGATTTCTGCAGTTGGTACCTGGAATGGGTGAAGCCGGGATTTGAGCAGCCGATAAATAAAGCTGTTTATAAAAAAACAGTGGAGTTCTTTGAGCAGCTGATGCAATTACTGCATCCTTTCATGCCATTTGTAACAGAAGAAATTTATCATCAACTCAGATCACAGCCTGATGACCTTACCGTGAGACAATTAGTTCCGGTTAAAATTGTTGATGCTGCTATTCTCGCAGAAGTTTCTTTACTGAAAGAAGTAATCTCCGGAATACGGGATGCAAGAAACAAGAACCAATTGAAGCCTAAAGAGACAATCAAGCTTCATATTCAAACTGAGAATAATACTTCCTATAAAAAATTGGAGCCTGTTTTAACCAAACAGGTAAATGCAGAAACAATTGATTATACCAGTAATGCTGTTCCCAATAGCATCACCCTGGTAGTACAGAAGGATAAATTTTTTATTGAAACTACAACAGTTCTTGACACAAGCACTCAAAAGGAACAATTACAAAAAGATCTCGATTACCTGAAAGGGTTCCTGGCATCAGTAGACAAGAAATTAAGCAATGAAAGATTTGTTCAAAATGCCAAACCTGAAGTAATTGAAACTGAACGTAAGAAAAAAGCAGATGCCGAAGCCAAGATTAAGGTGATAGAAGAAAGTCTTCAAACCCTACAGGGCTAACACTTATCTTGGTATAATACTTACGGGCAGCACAAACTCAAATACGGTTCCTTTGAAGCCGTCAAACTGGTCACGGTCAAGCAGATGGCTTATCCGGAAACCAAAGGTTAACGGGTACTGGTTCCACCATTTGGTATCTATGAATATTTCACCACCTGCACTTCGCTGGTCAGCAGTAATTGTTTTATCTCTTGAATAGACTTTTGTAAAATCGTAGAAAGCATTAGCCCGGATACGCTGCAGGTATAGAATATTTCCAAATCCCCAGTCTGTATGCCATAAGGGAAAATGATAATTGGCCGACAAACGCCACATCCGGGAAAAATAACGTCCTTCATAACCTCTTGAATAGCCAAATCGATTGGAGAAAGTAACCTGTGATAATGTATCCCGCTGCTGAAACGAGCCAGTCAATACCAAATTATGATTACTCAATAAGCCTGGGACATATAAAGCTCCGTTGGTGATGAACTGGTAACCGGTTACACTAGTAATAGCATGACGGTGACTGGCAGAAACCGAATAAGCAAACCGGGGAAAAATATGCTGAACGGCTCTTTGTATTTGCTGTGTCCATGAAATGTTGTGAAGGAGATAGCTAAAAGAAGTATTGCCCAACAAGTTTGCAAACTGGCCCTTGTTAAACTCATTTCGTAATACATAATTGCTGCCTGCGTTAAAGCTCTTAAAAGTCTGACCGCTTGCATAATTCAACGGTATACTTAAACCAATCCTTGTGTCCATTTGATCCCATTGACGAACCCTATTATTAATTACATCCTGCCGGTTGAATGTGTATTCGGTTCCCACACTGATATAAGGGAAGAAAGCCCCATACGTCATACCTAATCCCGCAGCACTGGTTCTTTCGTTTTCGTTATATAGATAGTAGAGTTCGGTTTGTAACGTATTCAACACATTTTCTCCGTATAAAGAAAATGTAAAGATGGGATCTGAATAATAGGGCCTCCAGCTATGGAAATTCAGCAGCCTGGTTGATTTTTTGTACTTCTCGTTAGAGAAGATTCGCTGAGGCACTTTTGATAGCAAAATATCACCAGGTTCACCTGCATGACTTACAGTGTATTTTTCATTCAATGATTCAGTTACTGCATTACCAACTTCATTCCATACAATTTCGTTTTCCTGTATTTGTTTTAACTGATACCCTTCAGCTGTAAAAGCTGACCATGTAATTTTTCCATTGCCTGCATTCACATAATAATTGCCCAGGGGGCCGTTGCTGATTCTAAATATTTTCTTATCGCTTAGCCGCAGGGCAAATACATCATCATTTCCCTCATAGTTGGCAGTAAAATAAATGAGCCCATTATTTACACATGGATAACCCAGCACATTGAAAGATGGCGGAGTAAGCCTGATGGTATTCCCGGTGGATATTTCAGCAGTTGCAAGGCTCATCATGCCATCTCTGAGCCTTACCGCTGTGACAAGATTATCCTCATCAATAAATTTGGGATCCGTAAATACTGCTATCTCAGATGAATGAATACGCCTCAAAACCTTTCCATCACTGGTATTAAGCACATGCAATTCACTGCTGCCATCATTGTTATTTTGAACAGCCACCACTTTTGAACCATCGGACGAAATATCGGGGGTAAAGTACTTTGATTTTTTTGTCAGCGTTTGCTGTTTCCCGGTTTTTACATCTAATAATTTAATAACCCCATAATCTCTCCAGCCCCAGCGTACATCTGTTTCATAAGCCGAATAAACAATCTTCCCGTTCCGGTAGGAGTACTGTTCGTCAATGGAAATATCCCTGGCTTTCAAACGATGTTCACCGTTCTTATCTTTTACATAGAAAACTGGTCTTTGACGATAACTGGCTTTCAGGTAAACAAGAGAATCCGCCCCTGCACTGTAAGGAAAATAATAATTGGTCACATAACTCTTCTTTACAGGCATTAGAAAACTTTCAGTCTTTACCGTAGTATCTGTTTGTTTTTTGTAATAGTCAAAAGCTTTTTTTGTAAAAGTTTTGTAATCTATTCCCGCATTTCTTTTGATAGCCGACTGAAACGGATAAAACAATCCTTTGAATGCACTGGCATCCCGGGTAACCTTCTTCCAAAAATCAGTTCCGTATTTCTCATATCCATAATTAACCAGCAAATAGCCAAGGTTGTAATGATTGGGAACATAATCTTTTAATGAACCGTTTCGCAATTTCATCCAGGAATACTTTTTACCGGCCTGCCAGATAGAAGGATAGGTATTCATAAAAAGTGGTAACCTTCCCCTTCCCTGCTTGCTGACGGCAGTTTCTTGGTACACGGCATCGCCTTCATAAAACCAGTCGGGTATGGAAGCATTAATGGCAAGGGTATAACCATCTTCTCCGAAAAGCACTTTCATCAACTTACTCAATCCGTTATTGAAATTGTTGAACTGCTGCACATGCCTGTATTCATGCAATGCCAATTGATCTGTCCAGCTTACACTTCCCTGGTTAAAATTGACAGGTTCAGGAGTTAAAAAGAACTCGCTTCTGAAAGGCCCCAGTTGTACATAGCCATTGGCAATGGTTGTCTGGTTCTGAAACACAATGTCTACTTTCTTTAACTGATCACCCAAGGAAAATGGCTTGTTGGCAGCCAGGTAGTGAACGACTGAGGCCACCCGCTGTGCATGGCTGTCAAGTCCGGCAGGATAAATTACCCGTACCGTATCTGTATTGATCTGCCTCCATTTAAGCGAAGGCGGGTTTCCTCCGAACTGCTGAGAAAAAGTGATTAAGGTAATTGATGAAAAGATACAGGCAAGTAAAAGTCTCCGCATGGTAAGGGATATTTAGTGGAAGATACTAGTAAATCAGCATTCAGGCAGGCTGAGCGGTACATTAACCGCAAGACCTCCATCTGCAGTTTCCTTGTATTTAAAGTCCATATCTTTTGCAGTATCCCACATAGTTTTTATCACCGCATCTAATGAAACTTTGGCAAAATCAGGAGTGCTTTGCAAAGCTAATTGCGATGCAGTAATAGCCTTGATAGCACCCATCGTATTTCGTTCTATGCAGGGAACCTGAACAAGCCCCGCTATCGGATCGCAGGTAAGGCCCAAATGATGTTCCATTGCAATTTCAGAAGCCATCATCACTTGTTTTTGTGTGCCTCCCATACATTCTGTAAGCCCTGCAGCTGCCATGGCTGAGGAAACGCCGATCTCTGCCTGGCATCCGCCCATAGCCGCAGAAAGTGTTGCGCCTTTCTTAAAAATACTACCGATCTCTGCCGCGGTCAAAAGAAACTGTACTATTTTTTCTTCGCTATTCCCTTCACAAAAAGCTATGTAATACTGGAGTACAGCAGGAATAACCCCCGCTGCCCCATTAGTAGGCGCCGTTACTACCCTTCCAAACGAAGCATTTTCTTCGTTAACTGCAAGGGCAAAACAACTAACCCAGTCCAATGTGTATTTAAAATCATTTCCTCCGGAACGGATTGCTGTCAGCCATGATTCGTAATCACTATATGATTTTCCAGCTAAGAGTTTCTTGTTTAATTCAGCCCCTCTCCTTTTTACATTCAATCCTCCGGGAAGCATACCGGGTGAATGACAACCCCGGTATATACATTCTTTCATTACCCGCCATATATTCAGAAGACCCTTTTGGGTTTCTTTTTCACTTCGCCATGCATGTTCATTTTCCATTACGATTTCGCTGATCGACATCCCCGTCTTTATACACCAGTGCAGCAGATCATCGGCAGTATTAATCGGAAAAGGAAGTTGTTCATCCTGTTTATCTGAAACTTCCTCATTTTCCTTTACCACAAATCCGCCACCAATAGAATAAAAAGTTTCTGCGATTGATTCACCAGAAACCATGTCTGCAAGAAAAGTAACCGCATTGGGATGATAAGGGAGGTTTTCTGTAATCAGAAACTCAATATCTTCTGCAGGATTAAAATCAACTTCATGCAAACCCAGCAGCAGAATTTTATTCATCGTGGAAATGTCACTGATCTTAGATGAGATTTGCTCAACAGCAAAAGTTACCGGGTCATCACCGCATAAACCCAGCTGTACAGCCACATCAGTGCCATGTCCCTTTCCGGTTTTGGCCAGGGAGCCATACAATAAAATCCTCACGGATTTCACATCATAAAGACTGTTCTTTTGCTGAATTGTCTGTATAAACCGCTGTGCCGCCCTCCATGGTCCCAAGGTATGCGAACTTGAAGGACCAACGCCTATTTTAAAAATATCGAAAACAGAAATGGCTTCGTGTGACAAGGTGAAAAATTTAGGTGAAGTATTATTAACAGACGATCAGATAATATACAGCTTATTGAACGTCTACTACGTTTACTTCAAAAAATAAAATTGAATTTCCTGGAATTGGCCCCTGCCCAGTGCAACCATATGCTAAAGCTGATGGAATTATCAGTTTAATAGTACCTCCTTTCTGAACCAGCGGTATTCCCAACTGCCAGCCTAAAATGGTATTGCCCAACGGAAAAGAAACAGGATTTACCGTTTGAGAATCAAAAATAGTTCCGTCAGTCAGCTTGCCAACATACCGGGCAGATACTACGGAGGTGACAGTTGGCGTAGGTCCGCTGCCTGGATTTACAATCTCGTAATACATACCGCTTGAATGCTTCACCGCATTGATTGAATTAGCGGCAGCATAGGCTTGTATCGCTGCTTCCTCACTTTCTACACTCTTGGGGTTACAACTATTGTCTTTCAGACAACCTGTAGACGTCATCAGCACTACTACAAAAGCGGTAATTATCTGTAAATTCTTAATCATATTTATTCTTTTTCAATTTTTTCAAAGTTAGTGTTGTCCTTCTTAAACAACAGTTCCTTGTAATGTTGTTCATTAATATCCCACCTATGGCGGGCAGAAAAGATCACTACGAATATAACGATCAGTATGGCTGCAATCATTAAAACAAGGATCAATGATGACTGTTCTCTTCTCATCACCATTTCGGCCCTTTTATACCAACCGGAAAAGAAGTTTGCAAAAATAGCGATCACCATTACGACTGCCAGTGGTAAACCGACATATAGTTGCCGGAGTACCTTTTTCTTTTTTAAACGGTTTTGCTCCCAATAAATGATAAAATCAGATTCCTGTTTTGTTAACATAAACTTATTCCTCCCCTCTATGACGTTCACATAGTGTGCAAAGGTAAACCACAAAGGACTTTCACCCTTGCATTGCCGGAACAAAATATATATCTTGTGCGTCTTAACTCCATGACTTTGAAAATCACCAACCTGCTGGCACAATATCTCTATACCAAAAAGCAGCTAGACCTGCCAGGTATCGGCACATTTACCCTGGATAATGATATAGTGCTTGATTCTGAAAAAACCAAACACAACAAAACATTTACCCTGGAAGGGGTTTCATTTAGACATGACCGAACAGTAAAGGAAGATCCGGATCTTATTGCCTTTATTTCAGAACACAGCGGCAAAATAAAAGCTCTTGCCTCTGCTGATCTTAATTCACATCTTGAACTAGCCAGCCAGTTTCTGAATATCGGAAAACCGTTTCTTTTTGAGGGAATTGGCAGCCTTGTAAAAACCCAGTCTGGAGAATTCAGTTTTACACCCGGACAGGTAATTCCAGACCGAATAGATTCTGCAATTCACCGGGAATACGGAAAAGAAGCAATGAGCGAAGAACCAGTTGGTGATTACAAAAGTGTTTTTTACAACAAACACACAAAATCCGCCTGGAAGAAACCCGCTGCTATAGGTCTGATACTGCTGGGATTTGGTCTTGCTATTTGGGGAGGATATACAGTTTACAAGAAAAGGGCTGAAAGAAGTGACAAAGAAGAAACAGTAGTGAGCAGTGAAAAAAACAAACCAAATCAGCATCAAAATGCAATCAACGAATCTCCCGACACTATAACACAAAAAGAAGATACTATAGCAAACGCAACAGCTATATCAACTCAACCTCCAATAATAGCGGCAGGTACTAAAAAGTTCATACTAGAAGTTTCACCGAAAGAAAGAGCCTTATACCGGTATAACCGGCTAAAGACATTTCAATGGCAGGTAGAGATGGAAACAAGGGATTCAAGTTCGTTTACGCTTTACATGCTTTTACCGGTATCGCCTGCCGATACCAGCAGGGTTTTAGATTCTCTCAGCAGGCTGAATGGAAAACGGGTTTATATTTCCCAATAAAAAAAGCCATCGTAAGATGACTTTTTTTGAGGTCCCGACCAGATTCGAACTGGTGTAGGAGCTTTTGCAGAGCTCTGCCTAGCCACTCGGCCACAGGACCATTTCAATTATTTCAGATTGTAGAATTAAGACTTTAGATTTGAAATCCGAAACGGTTGCAAATATACATTTTTTGACTAATTCGCTAACAAATAATAAAAGAACATGAGCAGAATTGCAGAATCGGAACTGATCATTAATGCAAGGGGTGCTGTTTATCATTTGGACCTAAGGCCGGAAGAAATTGCCGGTACTGTAATAACAGTTGGCGACCCTGACCGGGTAAAAGAGGTAAGCAAATACTTTGATAAAATAGAAGTTAAAAGACAACACCGGGAGTTTATTTCTCATACTGGTTATGTTGGAAAAAAAAGGCTTACTGTTTTATCCTCCGGAATCGGTCCCGATAATATTGATATTGTGATCAACGAACTGGATGCACTGGCCAATATTGATTTTGACTCCCGGGAAATAAAAAGAGATCTCACTTCCTTGAATATAATCCGTATTGGCACTTCAGGTTCCTTACAGGAAGATATACCTGTTGACAGCTTTGTGGCCTCCACTCATGGATTAGGTGTGGACAACCTGCTCAACTTTTACCGGCATGAACAAAACGAACAGGAAAAAGAACTGCTTCACTCCTTCATCACCCACACTCAAATACATGGGCAAATCGGGAATCCCTACATTACCAGTTGTTCTGCCTCTTTAATCAAACATTTTGTAAAAGATTTTCACCAGGGAATAACAGTTACCTGCCCCGGTTTTTATGGCCCGCAGGGAAGAATACTTCGTTTAGGTATCCGCAATCCGGAATTGATAAACAGACTTACGGATTTTCGTTTTGGTCAGCACCGGATAACTAATTTCGAAATGGAAACATCTGCCATCTATGGACTTGGCAAACTGCTTGGGCATCATTGCCTGGCCATCAATGCAATTGTAGCCAACAGGGTAAAAAAGGAGTTCTCCAAAGACGGACAGGCTGCTGTAGAAAACCTTATCAAAAAATTCATTGGAATATTTAGCGAAAACATCTGATGCAACTACATTTTTATAAATACCAGGGGACAGGCAATGATTTCATTCTGGCAGACAATCGCCAAAACGAATATGTTTTAACACAACAGCAGATCCATAAACTTTGCGACCGCAGGTTTGGTATTGGTGCCGATGGGCTGATGCTGTTGCAGAACAAAGAAGGGTTTGATTTTGAAATGAAGTATTATAATGCTGATGGCAAAGAGGGCAGTATGTGTGGTAACGGCGGCCGTTGTATGGTAAAATTTGCTTACCACCTGGGCATCCACAGGGAGGTGTACCGCTTCCTGGCATCTGATGGTGTACATGAGGCTGAGATTGACATTGACGGAATCGTTTCTTTAAAAATGAAAGATGTCAGTGTTATTAAAAAATTCCGTGGTGATTATTTGTTAAATACAGGCTCTCCCCATTATATCAAACTCGTTACTGATGTAATGCACCTGGATGTTTATAAAAAAGGATACGAGATAAGGCATAGCAAGGACTTTGAAGAAGAAGGCATCAACGTAAACTTCGTTGAACAATCTGTAGAGCCCGATAAGATCATCGTCAGGACTTTTGAGAGAGGAGTGGAAGACGAAACTTATTCCTGCGGCACAGGTGTTACAGCTGCCGCCCTCGTTTGTTACCATAATGAAAATGGATTTAACGATGTGGAAGTACAGACACTCGGCGGACACCTGTCCGTTGAATTTGACCGGGTAGATGAAGACCGTTTTGAAAATATCTGGCTATGTGGCCCGGCAGAAAAGGTTTTTCAGGGCCATGTTGAAATATGATTAAAGCTGCTCTTGAATCAATTAGCTCTTTCCATTTTCAGCACCTTACCTTTGCCTGCCCGCATATAAAAAACCTTTCGGGCACCGTTCATGATCCAGTACTTTAAAAATATTAACCAGCAAACAGTAGCCATTGACAGGGCAGAGAATGGCGCATGGGTGAATGTACTGCCACCCCTCAAACAAGAAGAGTTTTCTGAACTGTCCACTGCTTTGGATATTCCCATTGACTTTTTGACTGACTCGCTGGATATTGACGAAAGAAGCCGTTTTGAAGAGGACGATAACGTAAAACTTATTGTCATCAAAACACCTACTGAAAACAATTCCTTCAATGACAGTGACGCCTACTTTATAACGATTCCTATCTGCATTATCCTAACCCATAACCAGATCGTAACAGTCAATTCTTTTGAAAACCCTGCGATCAAAAAGTTTCTGAACACTTTTCAAAACAGGCACCCTGATAAAAGAAACATGATGGTGCTCAAAGTTTTTGAGAAGATCGTTCAAAACTTCATGGAACAACTGAAGGAAATCAACCAACGACGCAATACGTATGAACAGAAATTATATGATGCCAGCCGGAATGAACACCTGCTTGAGTTAATGCGTATTCAGAAAAGCCTTGTATACTTTGTGACAGCTCTGCGCTCCAATGAAATGCTGATGCTAAAAATGGAAAGAACCAATTTCCTTGGATTGACGGAAGAAGAAAAAGAGATTTTAAACGACCTTATCGTAGATAATTCACAGGCCCTGGAGATGGCCAATATTTATACCAATATCCTCAGCAGTACGCTTGATGCTTTTGCCAGCATCATTGCCAACAACCAGAACCAGGTATTAAAACGTCTCGCCATCATTACAATCGTCCTTACCTTTCCGGTACTGATCGCCAGTTTATTTGGCATGAATGTTCAGAGTGGTTTTGAACATTCCCCTTATGCGTTTTATATAGTCGCCTTCTTGTCACTAGGAATATCAGTTGGCATTGGCTGGTTCTTCTTCCGAAAGAAAATATTCTAAGAGCATGTTCAATCTCAGGGTATACGGCATTTTAATAAATAGTCAGCGACAGGTACTGGTAAGCGATGAATTGATCCGCGGAAGTTACATTACCAAATTTCCGGGAGGCGGACTTGAATTTGGTGAAGGCACCCGTGACTGCCTCCGAAGAGAGTTCCAGGAGGAAATGAAGCTAAAAGTAAAAATAGGTGACCATATTTACACCACTGACTACTTCCAGATATCTGCTTTCAATCCTGAGCACCAGATCATATCGGTATATTATTTTGCCAAAGCACTTGAGCCGATCAGGGTACCGCTGCGCAACAAGCCATTTGATTTCGATGAAGAACAGCTTAGAGTTTATGAAGCTACCAGAGAAACAGAAACATTCCGTTTTGTTGATTGGGATGATTTTTCAGCAGAATCAGTCACACTTCCCATTGACAAGATCGTAGCGGCAATAGTGAAAGAGAAACTTATTCATCTCCCATAGCTGCTCTTTTCATTTCAGCAGCCTGCTCATGTCCCAGGTATTTCTCAATAACATCGTGTACCAGATAAATAACCGGAGTCAGCAGAATAGCAACAATGAATTTATAAATGTAATTAACTACTCCTACTGCAATAAACAATCCAAAAGGCCAGACAAAGTCATTACCTGAAGCGTTAACTCTTGTGCCCACATAAAAAGCGATGAACAGTACAACAAAACTGTCAATGAATTGCGAGATAAGCGTAGAGCCTGTAGCCCTTAACCAGATACGTTTTTCCCCGGTTACTCTTTTTATCTTATGGAATACAAAAACATCAATCAGCTGGCCTAATATAAATGCCGTCAAAGACCCGATGATAATAAAACCTCCCTGCCCCAATACGCTATTGTACGCCTTTTCCATATCTGGTACACCACTGCCCTGCTTACTGGTAATGAAAAAATCAGCAGGTATGAGTTTCATTGCCCCGTAAAAGATCAAAAAAGCAAAAGCAATTAATGCAGCCGTGAGATAGGACAGGAATCGTACCCCTTTCATCCCATAGTACTCATTTATAATGTCTGTCATGATGAAAACAACAGGCCATAGTAAAACACCGGCTGTCAGGTTTACAGAAAGGTCATTACCCAATAGCCTGATACGCATCGGCTCAAAGCCCAGCGTTTTTTCGAGTGAAAATATCTTTACACCGATAATCTCTGCTATTAGCGCATTAGCAATAAAAATACCGGCCAGGATAATAAAAAGCTTGGTGGGCTTACTTTGAATAATGGTTTTAATCATATTGAGGCCTGTGTATACAGGTAGTTTACATAAACAATATAACTGAGTAAGATAAGCATCACAAATATGTTGGAAACGATCAACCATTTCGGCACAATCATTCCTGGCTTTTTACCAAAAATCCAGAGAAGCAGGTAACAAAGCAGGGTTATCGGAACAATTATCATTCCCATAAAAAAACCGATGGTGATAATTGTAGAAACAAGACTTTCGTCTTTGATCCAATCCTTCACCAATAAGGATAAAGTGAGTAAGAAAAATAAGCCGCAGATGAAAGCCAGTCGTGACAAAAATAAAAGCCAGCGCATCGGGATTTTAATCTAAATCGTTAAGTATTTTTTTTCGGCCTAAATTAACAAACAAAGGCAGGAAAAATTACTTAAAAGATTCCTCCTGTCCAATATTATCAAATTTTATTTACAGGAGAAAATAGCATTATTTTGTCAGCCTAATTGTGAAATAATATGAACAATCCGCTGCTGAAAAAGATTTTACCGCATATCATAGCTGTCGTTGTTTTCCTGGTCATTTCTGCCCTGTTTTGCAAACCTGTTCTGGAAGGAAATGTGCTGAACCAGCATGATAATGTGGGCTGGAAAGGAATGGCGCAAAACGCTTTTGAGTACAAAGAAAAAAATGGCCACTACCCTCTCTGGAATCCCAATCTTTTCAGCGGTATGCCCAATTACCAGGTGGCGATGGAAGGTAAAAGTGTAATGCCGGATATGATCAGCATATTGTCTTTATGGACACCGAAACCAATCAACTTCTTTTTCCTTGCTTGTATCTGCTTTTATATACTATGTCTTACGTTGCGGGTCAATCCGATCGTCGGTATGCTTGGCGCCTTAGCCTATGCATTTTCAACATACAACCCGGTGATTGTAGCTGCAGGTCATGATACACAAATGCTCGCCACAGCCTTTATGCCGCTTGTGCTGGCAGGCATTATCAATATCTATGAAAAAAGATATTGGCTTGGTTTTGCACTCACCACTTTTGCTGCTTACCAGCAGATCGGCGTTAACCACTTACAGGTAACTTACTATTTCTTTTTGATCGCTGTTATACTAACTATTGCTTACTTAGTTAAATGGATAAAAGAAAAAGACTGGAAACATATTGTAATTGCCGGTGCCATTACCATTGTATCAGGATTGATTGGCATTGCCGGTAATGCGCTTATCCTTATGACTACTTCTGAATACAGCAAATTCACCATGCGGGGAGGAAAAGACCTTGATATTACCAGCGACACGGTAAAAGCCGTCAAAACAAAAGGGCTTGATACCTCTTATGCTTTTGAATACAGCCTTGGTAAAGGAGAAACGGTGTCATTGATTATGCCGAACGCCTACGGAGGGTATAGCGGTCGTTATGCCGGTGAAGAATCGAATGTGGTAAAGAAATTAACTGATTTGGGTGTGCCGGAAAACAATGCTGTGCAGGTAGCACAAGGCATGCCTGTTTACTGGGGAAAATTGTACACATCCGGCCCGGCTTACCTGGGAGTTATCATTTGCTTGCTCGGCCTGATTGGTTTTGTTTTATTAAAAACTCCAATGCGATGGGGCTTGCTGGCAGCTACTGTTTTGGGTATTTTAATGACCTGGGGCAAATATCTTCCAGGTTTTAATACTTTCTTATTCGAACATCTTCCTTTATACAACAAATTCCGTTCTCCGGCATTTGCCCAGGTGATACCGCAATTTACCATGGGTATTGCCGCTGTACTGACATTGCAGCAATTGCTCTTTGGAGGTCCGTTGCAAAAAGCAGATCTTAAAAAGATACTTTACACAGCAGGTGGTTTGTTTGCTGTTTTAGGTCTTTTTTATTTCTCTGCAAATTATTCATCACCGTACGATCCGGAGATAGCACAAAGTATTTCGCAGCAGGCACAAAACGAGGCAATAGGACAGGCCGTCGTAAATGGATTGAAAGCTGACAGAAAAGCTTTATTTGGTGGACAACTACTGAGAGCACTAGGGCTGATGATAGTTGCGTTGGGGGTGTTCGTTCTTTATTTCAAAAATACGATCAATGCCAAAATTGCTGCCATTGTATTATTAATTGTTAGCACCATTGAAATCACATTTGCCAGCCATCTATATTTCAGCAACGATAAAGGGCCTTATGAAAACAGGCAGGATCAGTTGTTTGTACCGGCTGATGATTATACCAGCTCCAATTTTGCCAAAACTGCTATTGACGAACAGATTCTGAAAGATACCGACCCTAATTATCGGGTATTAAATATGGCAGGCACAAGCAATGGCGGCACATTCAGTGAGTCCAGGACATCCTATTATCATAAATCAGTTGGCGGCTACCACCCGGCTAAACTGAGGATATACCAGGATGTGATTGAAAAATACATGAGCGGCAATACCAACCAGCAGGTATTGAATATGCTGAATACAAAGTATATAGTATACAAGGATCCGCAAATGAAACAGGAATTAGCCATCCCTAACCCGGATGCTTACGGCAATTGCTGGCTGGTAAAGAGTGTACGCATCGCCGATGACAGGCTTGCGGCTTTCAAAGCGATTGGAACAACTAACTTAAAAGACACAGCGGTTGTTGACAAATCATTCAGCAGCCTGGTTATTCAACCACAGGCAGATACTACGTCCACTATTAAAATGACAAAGTTTGATAATGATGCAGTAGAATACGAGGCTAATTGTAATGGTCCGCAGTTTGCGGTTTTCAGCGAAATCTATTATCCTAAAGGCTGGAATGCTTATCTCGACGGCAAGAAAGTGGACTATTGCAACGTAAACTACATTCTTCGTGGGCTTTCTGTTCCAACAGGCAAGCACATAATCAAGTTTGTTTTTGAACCAGCATCGGTGAAAAAAGGCACTTCCATTATGTATATGGCATCGATTGCCATACTCATAAGTTTATTGGGCGGTTTATTTATGGCGTGGAAACAAAGCCGGAAAGCCAATTGAGCTGAACAATGAAAAAGGTTCTTGCAATAGCCCCCTACCCTTACCTGCCTTACTTTTCAGGGGGACAAAAGTTTATTGCACAGTTTTTTCATTACCTGGGAAAAGAAACTGACCTCACAGTAATTTCTACTGAGGGAAATGATTTTTCGCTGGTCAGTAGCTATAAAGCGATTCCACTTTTAAAAAAATCGTTTTCCCGCTACTACGACCGGGGCCTTATAAAAAAAATAACTGCCATTGTAAAAGAAGGCGGTTTTGATGCGGTAATTTGGGAGCATCCCTATTATGCATGGCTTGCCTACCGGGTCAGGAAAAGAACCGGGATAAAAACCTTTATGCATACGCATAACATAGAATACCAGCGTTTCAAAAGTACGGGTCGCTGGTGGTGGCCAATTTTGAAATGGTATGAAAAAAGCTGTTTTAAAAAAGCAGATGGAATTTTTTTTATTACTCCCGAAGACAAATTGTTCGCTATTAACAACTGGAAGATTGATCCGGCAAGGTGCTTTGATCTTCCTTTTGGTGTTGAAACAGACAAATTTCCCGCAGACCGGCTGCAATGCCGGAATGAAGTAGCGTTAAAACATAGCATCAGCTCTAATGATAAAATTTATCTCTTCAACGGCTTACTTAACTACAAACCTAATTTGGATGCGTTAAAAGCGATCCTTGAGCATATTAATCCTCTCTTGTCTAAAAATGGAACCTTCGATTATAAAATCATCATTTGCGGCAAAGGGTTACCGGATTCATTGAACAACCTGAAAGACTACGCAAATAAAAACATTATCTATGCCGGCTTTGTAGATGATATTTCTCTCTATTTTAAAGCCGCCGATGTAATGCTAAACCCGGTGCAAAGTGGTGGTGGCGTGAAAACAAAAATGGTAGAAGCCATTGCTTATGGGGCTACCGTTGTCGCAACAGAAACAGGTGCTGCCGGAATTGAGAAGGCGGTTTGTGGTAGTAAACTCCTAATAACTGGTGATAATGAGTGGGCCAGATTTACAAATTGTATTTTAAATGTTGAACCGGGAAACCCAACACCAGCTGAATTCTACACACTTTACAACTGGGAGCAAATAATCAAAAAGCTGAAATTAAGTTTATAAAGAGGCTGAAAAATTGTACTTTGCCGTCAAATTTTAAGATTGTTTATGAAGCCTTACCTGAAAAGTGCCCTGGTAACTATTTTAATTTCTTTCCTCTTTTGGAGCTGTCAAAAAGAAACAGATGAACTGTTATTGCAATCCCCGCCAACTGCCGATGCCGGCCCCAGTCAAACCGTTCAATTACCTGTTGCTTCTATAACATTGACAGGTTCCGGCACTACAACGAACGGCACTATTACCGCATACTTGTGGAGCCTTGTCTCAGGTCCCAATGTACCAGTAATTTCATCACCGGGTTCACCAACAACCAATGTAACAGGAACTATTGCGGGCACTTATATATTTCAGCTAATGGTGATAGACAATGCAGGTTTAACGGGTGTTGACACAACGAAATTAACCCTGACTCAGGCACCTATCCAGACACTGACTTTACAGCCAGCGAATAATACTAATGAAGCTCATTTTGCAATATTGGGAGGAGTACCACAAACAGACCCCAATGCTCCTGAGTTAGTTGCAGCATCATGGACCTCGGGAGGCGCACCATATGATTTCAGGGGTGCATTCAAATTTGATTTAAGTTCAATACCCACTACTGCAACCATATTATCTGCCAGTCTTACGCTTTATTCCAACCCAACTCCTTTGAACGGAAACCAGGTTGATGCAAATTCAGGCCCAAATAATGCAATGTATATACGCAGGCTGTTATCCAACTGGAGTTCTTCTACTATTACCTGGAGCAATCAACCTGCATCCTCTGTTTCTGACCAGGTGTTAATTCCTCATACCTCGGCGTCATTTCTTGACCTGACGAATGTAGATGTTAAAAACCAGGTTGCTACAATGGTAGCTACAGGAAATTATGGTTTCATAATAGGCCTCCAAAATGAAACCCCGTATAACTCAAGGATTTTTTGTTCAAGTAAATATTCAAATACGAGCAAGCATCCTAAACTAGTAATAACCTATCAGTAAAGACACTTATTTATGCCTTCCCATAAAAGATCAGCTGTTCTCTCCCATGAGAACAACTTTTTTTGTTCCTGTCCCTTACTGATCAATTCATTTCTCAGGTTATTGTCAGAAGAAATCAAGATCATAGCATTTTTAATTTCCGTTTCATCGTAAGGGTCAACTATTAAAGCGGCATTTCCGGCAATTTCGGGAAGTGATGTAATGCCTGATGCAATAATTGGAATTTTACATTGCATCGCTTCTACAAGAGGTATACCAAATCCTTCAAAAAAAGGAACAAAAACAAGTGCATGAGCAGAAGCATACAAGTTATTTAAGGCATCATTATCAACCCTGCCTGTCATAATAATATCCTCTCCAAATTCTGATTGCTTTTTGATTGCAGTTACCTCATCAGATTTATACATTCCTCCGCCTGCAATAAGGAGCTTTATTGCGTTACTGGATTCTCTCCGGAATGCTTCATAAGCTTTTATCAGCCCTACAACATTTTTCCTCGGACTTAAAGTGCCCACAAACAAAAAATAGGGCTTCCCACCTGAAAATTCCAGCCTTGTTTTGAGGAGGGTACTTTCATCAATTTCATGAAAAAATGAATTGATTCCGCAATAAACCACATCAATTTTCCGTGAATCTATCTTAAATGTATTCACGATATCGTTCTTACTGTATTCTGACACTGTAGCCAGGCGGGTTGCTTTATGTGCAAACTTTGGGAAATAATGCCTGTAATAAATACGGTTTGAAAATTTCAGGAACTCAGGATGATGCATGAAATTGATATCATGTATCACGCCGTACTGCGGACCATCCCAGCCAAGGCATAGCATACCATCGGGTGAAAAATAGATATCTGGCTTAATCTTCTTTAATTTATTGCGGACACTGAATTCGGACCATACAATATTCAATGCGGAATGCTTTGCCGGTGGAAAAAGTTTATGAGGAATAACATTCGTACCAAAAAGAAACTCATTTTCAATTGTCGAGTCAAAGAAAAAATGAAACTCGGTTTCGGAATTTTTATTAACGATATGCTTAAGGGTATTGTATGCAAACCAACCAATCCCATCCATGCCGTTCTTCCTTAGTAACCTGGTATTTACTGCAATTTTCACTTTATTCTTCTATTTATTCTGTTCCAGAGGTATGAGAAAAACATGACAAATTTTGAAAATATTCCAATACGAATAATCCATAAGGGGAACATGGCCTGTTGTTTTATCATAAAAGTCAATATCACTGGTATATCCGTATTATTTGAATACTTATGAACAACCCCTGCATTTCTAACAGATAAATTTCTGATAAACCGCCAAAAATAATCATAGGCAAAAATATTACGTAAAGACCGGGGAGTAATATCTTTCAAAAAACTAATATTCTCAGGTATCTCAACTTCAGGTTTTCTAAATACCGTTGATGTGATCTGCTGGTCGCCGATACCCAGATTGACGAGCGGCTCCCTGATAATAAAATAGTTTTTATCAGTCGAAAATCTTCTTATATAAAACTCAATATCCACCACCCATTTATACCGCACATCATACCAATTAATATTGTCATTTCTGACTAATGTTGTGCTGGGATGCCCTACAAAGTTTTTACGGAGAAGGTAAACGGGGTTTTTTCTTAACAAAGTCTGGTTAATAAACCCAACCACATGTTTTGATGAAGTCGAGTCAGTAACATTATAAAATCCACTGAATATAAAAGATGTATTTAACCGCTTTGCATAATATGCAAACCGATCCAAACTACTTCTATCAACAAACCAATCATCATCATGCATTAGCTTTATCCATTTACCGGTCGCCTTGGCTATTGCGTTATTCCAGTTGGCAGGTGAACCTAAAGGGCTTTCATTTTTAATATAAACGATTTTTAAATCCTTCTTATAGGTTTCGATAAGCTCCTTTAATCTAAAGTCCGGGCTGTCATCAGATATGACCACTTCAAAATCAGTGAATTCCTGGATTCGGATTGAATCAAGTAACCTGCTAAGAAATTTCTCATTCTTGTAGGCAGGAATACAAATTGAAATAAATGGCCCTTCCACTTATGTTCTTCTTTTATGAATATAACGCAAACCTAATGGTTTGTAAAATAAGAATTTGAATATTGAGTAAACCAGCTTAAAACCAGAATACAGGTTTTCATTATAAATCCATTTCAGTTTGTTTCTAAAAGAAACATTCTGGTTTTTCAACACATCAAGCCATATTTTCTTGATTTTAAATTCTGCTGTTTCAGGCACTTCGATGCCGGGCAACACTACCGGAAGCCTTTCTTTAAAATATTTATGAAACTGAAAAGTGGTGATCACCCAGTTATCACCAAAATCTCCGCCATGAGTAACATGAACAAGTTTGAGATTATATAATACACTGACACTGCAAACTTCTGAGGCCCTAAGACTGAAATCCAAATCGTAGTAATGAAATCCTTTGAGGTCATTATCATTAAATCTTATTTTCTGCCAAATTTCTTTTCGACAACAAATAAATACTCCATCAACACAAACTACATCTTCAAATTCTTTATTATAACCGTTATCCGGCTTAAGATAGATATGCCTTACCTTTCCTCTTTCAATATGAACTAAATCTGCACAATCAAAACCTTTAATACCTGTATACCATCCGGAATATGCAGCTGACTTATACTTACTGCCAGCAACCCCAATAACTCCTAACTCATTTCTGCTGTTGAATAAGGAAATTATGTCTTTACCCCACCCGGTTCGCTCAAAATAAATATCCTCATGGACAAAACATAGAACCTCGCATTTTGCCAGATCCGCCATCCGGTTATATACGTCACAAAGGCCTAATTTTAACTCACGGTTATCCCAAACAAGCAATTCATATTCCAGCCCAATGGTATCTGAAATATTTTTCTTTACTTGCTCAAGAAATTGAGGGTTAACTGAACAAATTACTACAGATATCATCTATTTAAAGGGGTAATATACTTTTAAAACCTGCAAATTATGAATAAAGGGTCTTTATATAAAAACATTAAAGCCGGGATTCGCCATAGAATAAATAAAACCTTAAAGAACCAATATCATAAGGCAAGCCTGAATTTCTTTAAAGTAAAATACCTGAAACATTTACCACCGGGAAAGCTAAATTCGCATGTTCTTCTTGGAGCCAGAACCTATTTTTACAATCCCCAGGAATTTCTTCATGGGATAAAAGAGATTTTTGTAGATGAAATTTACAAACAAACACTTCCACCCAATGCCAGGGTTCTGGATTGCGGTGCCAATATTGGCCTGAGTGTTATTTATATTAAAGAACATTACCCAGATGCCCGAATAACGGCGTTTGAGCCAGATGAGAAAAATTTTGATTTATTATCAAAAAATATTTCGGCAAGAGGGTATAAAAATGTTGAGCTGAGAAAAGAGGCAATCTGGGTTGCCACTACTGAAATTGAGTTTTCTGAAGATGCATCAATGTCAAGCCATATTGAAGAGTCCGGAACGACTAACGGAAAAAAAGTAATGGCAACCCGATTAAATGACTTAATAACAGACAATATCGATTTTCTAAAAATTGATATTGAAGGAGCTGAATTTAGAGTGTTATGTGATATTGAAGATAAGCTGAACTTAGTAAGAACTATGTTCATTGAGTATCATGGCCTATACAATCAACAGGATGAGTTAAACCGTATTTTTCAGATACTAGCCAAAGCAGGCTTTAACTTTTATTTTCGTGAGGCACAAGGTGTTTACGAACACCCTTTTACAAGAAAAAAAGACCCTGCTATTCCTTATGATATACAATTAAATATTTTCTGCTTCAAAGACTAGAAATTCTATATTTTTTCTCTATAAAATTTCCTTTATTACTCTTAGAAAATGATTCATCCCCTTTTGCTTGGCCTCATCAAGGTCGTAACTGAGATGCAATGAATAATATTTTTTGAGATCGTACAAATCATATGGCGTCGCTGTTACGATCTCATCTATGTGGTTTAATCCAACTGCATTGCCGCTATCAAACAATCTGACAAAGTCATCTGGCAAAGGCTTAATACTGACCCAGGCAGCAAATACAAAAGGCAGACCGGTTATCTTTCGCCATTCTGATCCTAAATCATAGATAAAAGTGGAAACCTTCCGTTGCTCTAATGCCCTGTCCCCAATTACAAGGCCCCCTGTAGTTCCTTTTATTTCCTTTCGATAATCCTCTCCAATAGCCGGAACGATTTCCGGGCTGATACCCCAATACTCCCTAATAAGAAATTTTAACAGTGCCACAGATGTCCGGCTCTGGTAATCGAGGTATACTGTCTTAATCTCATTCATTGGCACTTCACTAAAAAGTGCCACAGATGCGATTTCACCCTCGGTTCCAATGCAATGACTGCCCACAATATGATAAGAAGGCAAATCCGGAATGACTGCAACAGGAATTAATCCTACATCAATCTCACCCTTTTTCAGCTTTTCTGCCACCTTTGCAGGATAATCTCCCGTTAGCTCAATCAGGTCAGCTATGGGTGGTTTTTGCAAGCCATAAAGCAAGGGAAGAGTATTCAGGTAATTGACAATACCAACACGAATCTTCTTGCCCCCAACCTCTTGAGGGGAGTTTTTATCTTCCATTTCTGCGGTTTGTGTTCTTTATCTTTGCAGCAAAAATAGGCTGTTATAAGCTTTGACAATTAATCAAAAAATCATGGAACTTACTCCGCTCACTTCCATTTCTGCCATTGATGGCCGTTATCGTAAGCAAGTACAGCATTTGGATGAATATTTCTCTGAATACGGATTAATGAAATACCGGGTGCAAGTGGAAGTGGAATACCTGCTTTTCCTGGAGAAGAAAAAAATCTTCAAACTACCCGGCAAGGCTGCAAAACACCTGCAAAAAATAGCGGAAGATTTTGGCCCGGAAGATGCGCAGGAGATCAAACAAATTGAGTTTACTACCAACCATGATGTAAAGGCAGTTGAATATTTTTTAAAAAATGAGTTGGAAAAATACGGGGGACAGGAAGCCAAAGAATGGATACATTTCGGGCTTACCTCGCAGGACATCAATAATACAGCTATCCCGCTTTTGTGGAAGCATGCCATTGAATACGAATACTTGCCATCCTTACTTAACCTGAACACTGAATTGAAATTATTGGCCGAAGAGTGGAAAGACATACCTATGCTGGCGCATACACATGGACAACCGGCCAGCCCCACCCGGCTGGGAAAAGAAATAATGGTCTTTGTAGAACGGATACAAAACCAGATTGAGCAATTTATCGGAATTCCTTTTACGGGCAAGTTTGGGGGAGCAACAGGTAATTTTAATGCACACCATATAGCTTTTCCCAAAACTGACTGGATAAAATTTGGAAATGAATTTGTGCAACACTTAGGCCTAAACCGGCAACAGTATACCACCCAGATTGAGCATTATGATAATTTGGCGGCTCATTTTGATTGCATGAAAAGAATCAACAATATTCTGACAGACCTGTGCCGGGATACATGGAGTTATGTGTCAATGGAGTACTTCCGGCAAAAAACAAAAAAGGGAGAAGTAGGCTCCTCTGCCATGCCGCATAAAGTAAACCCGATTGATTTTGAAAATGCGGAAGGCAACCTGGGAATTGCCAACTCATTATTGGAGTTTCTTGCTGCTAAACTACCTGTTTCCCGCCTGCAAAGGGACCTTACGGATTCCACTGTTTTGAGAAATATCGGCGTTCCGTTTGCACATACAATAATCGCTTTCCGGTCTATTGAAAAGGGATTGAGCAAACTGGTGATTAATGACGCAAAGATTTATGAAGACCTGGATAATAACTGGGCAGTGGTGGCAGAAGCCATACAAACTATACTGCGAAGAGAGAAATATTCTAATCCTTATGAAGCCTTAAAGAATCTGACAAGAGGTAATAATAAGATTGATAAAAAAACCATTCACCAGTTTATTGATTCCCTAAAAGTAAAAGAAGAGATAAAAAAAGAATTGAAAAAGATTACGCCTCATAACTATACAGGTCTTATTCCTTTTACAGAAAAGTAATTATTCCATGCGTAATATCATGTTTTTCTCACTTGTTTTTTCAACGTTAGTTTTAATTGCAGCAAATCCAATAAACTTCAGTACTGGAAAGAAAGAGAAATTGCTTTGTGAGAAGAAGTGGATGTTTGGCGAGATCAAATTCATTGAAAACAACCAGTTGGAATATTATAAAAGAGGGGGGCATGAAAACACAATCCAATTTCCAAATGATTATATCATCTTCAGGAAGGACAACACAGGCGAATACTCAAACGGAAAAGAAACCTATCCGATAAAGTGGAGATTCGGTAACAAGGAAAAAAAAAGCATTATTTATACAATACAAATGCAGCTCCCGTTAACTGTTTATTGGGAACATATCAATATTTTTGCAGACCATATTATATATTCAGAATACTATACCAAACATACAGGGGTAAGTGTAATGTGTATTGCCATGCGGGAGGTAATGAAATAATATTCTTAATCCCTTCTGCAGATATAAATCGTCAATTCTTTCCCTTCTTCCATTTTTTTACTGTAAAACTGAAATCCTGCCTTAAGGAGCACTTTTTGTGAAGCAAGATTCCCAGACTCCACTACCCCATAAATTTCTTGTAACGGCGTAAAATTTTTAAAATAATTCAGACCGCCTCTTGTGGCTTCTGTTGCATACCCCTTTCCCCAGCTTCCTGTTAGAAATGCATAACCAAGCTGCGTTTTTTCGCTATCCTCCGGAACCGGGTTTATTACAAATGATCCAACAAATTTGCCAGTTGCTTTTTCTTCAACAGCCCATCGCCCCATCCAGGGTTCGGAATATCCGGCAATAGCTTCTAACAGAAAAGCATCACTTTCCTCTCTTGTTTTAACTGGCCGTATAAAACGCATCACTTCCGGATTACCCTGCAACAAAAAGAAATCATCCGCATCCGATTCTTTAAAATGCCGGACAATTAATCTTTCTGTTTCAAAAACGTTCATTGATTATTTGTGGATTTCAGAAGTAAAATGAAATTCAATATCAGGATTATTGGATTTCTCAGTATTCAAAAACCATTCACTTTGCGCCAGGTAAACCGGGTGTCCGTCTTTATCCTCCCCTGCATTAGCCTGCTTGAATCGCAGAAAATCCTGCAGCTTTGCCGGGTTGCTTGATGTAAGCCAGCAGGCTTTATAGAACGGCAGTGTGTTGAA
The DNA here is from genome assembly GCA_044229985.1 of Chitinophagaceae bacterium. GTDB lineage: Bacteria > Bacteroidota > Bacteroidia > Chitinophagales > Chitinophagaceae > JJ008. The sequence goes on along the minus strand of JBGARY010000003.1, from coordinate 62,916 downwards.
AACGACGGATGCCCCGTATTCATGCAATAGGCGGTATTGTATCACTTCGAACTGAAGCTCACCCACACAACCGATAATTTTTTTATTGCCCCCAAATTGGGTAAAAAGCTGTGCTACTCCTTCATCAGTTAACTGCAGCAGTCCTTTTTCCAACTGTTTGGTCTTCATGGGATCTTTGTTCACCACTTCTTTAAATATCTCCGGAGAAAAAGAAGGGATACCTGTAAAATAAAAATTTTCTCCTTCCGTCAGCGTATCACCTATCTTGAAGTTCCCGGTATCAAACAATCCCACTACATCACCGGCATAAGCATCCTCAATAATGCTCTTGTCCCTCGCCATAAATGAGTAAGGATTGCTGAAACGGACATCCTTATCCAGCCGCACATGATGGAAATATTTATTGCGTTCAAACCTTCCGGAACAAACCCTGAAAAATGCAATCCGGTCACGGTGCTTGGGATCAAGATTGGCATGGATCTTAAATACAAAGCCAGTCATTTTTTCTTCTTCTACTTCAAGTAACCGGGTAGTTGTTTCCCTGCTTCTTGGAGTGGGGGCAATACGGATGAACGTATCCAGCATCTCTTTCACTCCAAAGTTATTAATAGCACTGCCGAAGAAAACCGGGGCAATTTTACCGGCGAGGTAATTATCCTCATTTAGTTTGCCGTGTACACCATCAACCAACTCAACATCTTCCCTTAGTTGAGCGGCATCTTTTTCTCCCAACTTATCATCCAATACACCATCATTTATGTCAGAAATTGAAATACTGTCTTCGTCAGCCTTGGTGTTGGCAGTAAATAACAATAAACTTTTCTGGTCAAGATTGTAAACACCTTTAAAGTCCTTTCCGCTATTGATCGGCCAGGTCATCGGGTGCAAAGCGATATTCAGCTCTTTCTCTATTTCTTCCAGCAGATCAAACCGGTTCTTTCCATCCCTGTCCATCTTATTGATAAAGACAATCACAGGTGTATCTCTCATGCGGCATACTTCCATCAGCCTACGGGTTTGATCCTCTACCCCGTTCACACTGTCCACCACAAGAATTACACTGTCCACTGCAGTTAATGTCCTGTAAGTATCTTCTGCAAAATCCTTGTGACCGGGGGTATCCAGCAGGTTAATGAGAATGTTATTGTACTCAAAACTCATCACCGAAGTAGCCACAGAGATACCCCGCTGTCTTTCAATCTCCATGAAATCACTGGTGGCATGTTTTTTAATCTTATTGCTTTTAACCGCACCAGCTACCTGGATGGCTCCTCCGAACAACAGAAATTTTTCTGTAAGGGTGGTTTTACCAGCATCCGGGTGAGAGATAATGGCAAAGGTTCTTCTGCGTTGTATTTCGTTGTGATACTTCATAAATGCCGGCAAAGGTAAGGCAGAGAGCCTGATTTTAACCCTGTAGATACGGATTACTCATACGCCACTGCGGTTTTACCCCGGCATTCGCTGTTGCCGTTCAAATTCAAAATCATACGCCCTTTTCAGGGCATCCTGCAGTTCTAACTTGTATTTTTTAAAACTAATAAAGGCAGCAGCAGCGAAAAGAAAAACCGAGAGAAAATACCATATGGTAAACTGAACCGTGATAATGGAACTCATGTTCATTTCCTTATCGCCTTTATCACTCAATGATGACTGCAAAACCAATTTGAACTGAACCAACAGGGCAATGAGCATAATAGCACCAAGGATCCCGGCAGACATTGTAACCAGTGACCTGCTTTTATATTCTATGACAGACATTACAAGACCAATTAACCCGGCCAGAATTGCCACTATTGCAAAAACATTGGGTTTCTCCTTCAAAGAATTCTTATTAGCCGGCTCATCCTTTTTGATGGCTTTCAGCAGCTCATTACTACTCCCCAACATGGCGATTTTCCATTGCCAGCCAAGGGCAATACCCAACCCGCTGTTCTCAGCCAGCGTAGCAGAACCGCATTTCACCTGGCTGAATGGAAGAAGAAACAAAAGTAATCCCAGTGCAAATGCCCAAGTGGTAACATATTTTTTTCTGAAAAAAGTATCACTGCTGCCTGTAGAAAGTACCGGCACCTGTTCTTCTGTCTGCATAAAATCTGCCATAACGCAAACTTAAACCATTAACAGCTGACCATTGGTAAATTAAGACATGGGTTTCGGGGTTTTAGAATTAATTTTGCCTATGCTCCGGCGCACTCTGGAAATCATTGGCAGTAGCTTCTTAATGGCCCTGCAGGAACTGTGGAAGAATAAACTACGGACATTCCTCTCCCTCTTTGGAATTACAATCGGTATTTTTTGCATCATTGGTGTGCTGGCTACCGTCAACAGCTTGGAACAAAATATACAGAACGAAGTAAAATCCCTTGGCACCAATACCATTTATATCGATAAATGGGATTATAGTGCCGGCGGAGGTCCTAATTATCCCTGGTGGAAATATGTAAACAGGCCTGTACCGAAATACCATGAAATGAAATTCATCAAACAGGGTACTGCCAATGCCCGGTTTGTGGCTTTTGCCAACAATGTAAGCGATGCTGTTGACTATAAAGGCAGCAGGCTTACCAACGTAAACATATACAGTTTATCAGACGATTTTGACGACATTCAATCGTTCAGCGTTGAATATGGCCGGTATATTTCGGAAGCTGATTTTTCAAGAGGTAACAATGTGGCCGTAATAGGAAACGAAATAGCAGAAAAACTCTTTACCAAAGCTGAATATGCGACCGGGAAAATTATACAGGTCAGGGGCAAAAGGGTATTAGTGATCGGCGTTATTAAAAAACAGGGAAAACAAATGATTGGCGGCTGGGAGTTCGACAAAAGCGTATTGATGCCATATATGTATGGCCGCACTATTATCAATGAATTGAAGGCCGACCCGGTAATTATGGTACAGGGCAAAGAAAATGTTTCCAGTAAAGCATTAAAAGATGAATTGGCCGGCACCATGAGGGCCATACATAAATTGAGCCCAACCAAAGAGGAAGATTTCGCCTTAAATGATATCAATGATTTCAGCGCTGCCATCAGTTCGTTGTTTGTAAACCTTAACATTGGTGGATGGGCAATTGCTGCCCTGTCATTAATAGTAGGCATGTTCGGTGTTGCCAATATTATGTTCGTTTCCGTAAGAGAAAGAACCAGCCAGATAGGTTTGAAAAAAGCATTAGGCGCCAAAAAAAGGGTAATACTGGCAGAATTCTTACTGGAATCCGCCTTTCTCTGCATTATTGGAGGACTGATAGGACTGACATTGGTTTTCCTTCTTACCCAATTATTGACTCTTGCTCTCAATTTCCCCGTATTTATTACAACCTCACATATGGTGATGGCCGTATTTATTTGTGTAGCCGTGGGTATCATTGCAGGTTTCATACCGGCCCGGCAGGCAGCTAAAATGGACCCTGTCGAAGCCATCAGGAGTAAGTAAGTTTGCAGTCTGTATTTTAAAAATTTTCACTGAACGATAATGCCTTTTATTCTCGCCATAGAATCCAGTTGTGATGAAACATCTGCAGCCATTTGTGCTGACGGTAAAATCCTTTCTAATTTTATTGCTAACCAAACTGTGCATGAAAAATATGGTGGTGTGGTACCTGAATTGGCTTCCAGGGCACACATGCAGCATATCATTCCGGTTGTTGATGCGGCGCTGAAACAGGCCAATTGTAGAATGAAAGATATTGATGCCGTTGCTTTCACTCAATCACCGGGGCTAATTGGCTCTTTGTTAGTAGGCGGGCAGTTTGCAAAATCACTGGCACTTGCCTTAAATAAGCCTCTGATTGCTGTGCATCATATGCAGGCACATGTACTGGCAAACCTGATTGACGACCCCAAACCATCCTTTCCCTTTTTATGCCTCACTGTTAGCGGCGGCCATACCCAAATCGTTCATTGCAAATCTCCCACCAATATGAAAGTTATTGGTGAAACGATTGATGATGCTGCTGGTGAAGCCTTTGATAAATCAGCCAAATTGCTGGGACTACCCTACCCCGGCGGGCCGTTGATTGATAAATATGCAAAAGAGGGAAACCCGGACCGTTTTAAATTTCCTGAGCCTAACATACCGGATCTAAATTTCAGCTTTAGTGGCCTAAAGACTTCTATCCTCTATTTTTTGCAAAATGCAGGTAAGAGCAATCTCTATAAAGAAGAATTTGCTGCAACAGAGGAAGAAAAAAAGGAGTTTATACAACATAACCTGGCAGATATATGCGCATCCATACAACACCGCATTATCACCATTTTGCTTAATAAATTGAAAAAAGCATCGCTGGAAACCGGCATCAGGGATGTATGTCTCGCCGGAGGAGTATCAGCTAACAGCGGCTTCAGAAAAGCTTTTGGAGAAATGGGTAAAAAATATAACTGGAACACTTATATCCCGGCGTTTCAATATTGTACAGATAATGCCGGCATGATAGCCATCACCGGTTATTATAAATATCTCGAAGGTCAGTTTGCTGATCTTTCCGTCAGTTCTACTGCCCGGGCCGAGTGGTAATATTCTGCAATCATGGCCAATAATTATTTCCGTTTCAAACAATTCACCATTCAGCAGGACAAGGCTGCCATGAAGGTTACCACAGATGGCTGCCTTTTTGGAGCCTGGGTGGCCAAGCAGATAGGTGAACAACCCATGACTGCTGTTAAGCTACTTGATGTCGGTACTGGTACCGGCATATTAAGCCTTATGATAGCACAGAAAAATCCTGATTGCTCAATTGATGCTGTTGAAATTGACAATAATGCTTATGAGCAGGCCAATGAGAATATAATATCCTCACCATGGAAAGAAAACATCCAGGTTTTTCATGCAGATATAAAATCGTTTGAACCCGGAAAAAAGTATGATACCATTTTCAGCAATCCTCCCTTTTATGAAAACGAATTAAAAGCAGAAGACGAAAAAAGGAATATTGCACACCACGATGGGGGACTTTCATTCAATGAACTATTTGCAATTATTAAACAGCGCCTTAGCCCGGAAGGGCATTTTTATCTGCTGCTGCCCTATAAAAGAAATGAAGAAATAAGGAAGCTGGCCCTTGAGCACCAGTTTGAATTGGTTCAATTAACTTTCGTAAAGCAGTCTGTCAATCATGGCTACTTCCGTATAATGCTTTGCGGGAAGCTGCCATCAGAAAAAAATAGAGAAACCTTCATTGACGAAATGGCAATAAAAGATAATAATGATAATTATACTCCTGCCTTTGTTTCACTACTAAAAGATTACTACCTGTATTTATAGCTTTCCATCTGCATAGTCCTGCAAATAGCTGAAATGTGGAGTTAGTTTTCCTGATTGGGTAATAGTGGCCCTCTCTATAATCTCAGAACCATTTCCAACGATATCTTCCAGTATATATTTGATCAGCTGCTCGCCGAAATACCGGCTGGCATCTCTGGGAAGTTCATTGGGCAGGTTACCAACTGCCATAACATCAATTGAGTCCGGTAAATAAGGCGCTGTCTTTTTCAGGCTTTTTCTGTCAACACCGTAAACGGGATCTTCAATGCTTTGATCTCCCATATTAACCGGAACTGACCCGTTCTCGTCATCCGTTATATCAGCTATAGTTTGAATAATAAAAGTGTCGGAGATAATATCAGGTTTTTCAAATAACCTGGGCACATTCTTATCCCAATAAACCCCGTTCATTAATATATCGGTTTGAGCGGCATAAGGCAGAAATCTGCAATTATAACTTTGCGGATTCTCATGAAAATCTTCACGGCTGTATTTCCCGGTTTCCTTATGCTCATATAGTTCTGCGCCTTTAAGCTGGGTATAAACCGGGTAAGCAAATCTTCTTTTCAAATATTCATCCGGCTCTACTTCATGAATACCCATCAAGTTCATGACCTCCAAAATACCATGAGCAACACGACCGGAACCAGTGACAGCAATCTTGACATTTGGAAGTTTAAGTCCAAAATAATTATGAATCAACTCCCTGAAATTTCGTTGCTTATAAACTCTGTCCAATTTAAATAGTCCGGTCCGACTACCATATGCCATCATACCATTGTGCGCCCCAACGACACCGGCAAAAAAGCCAAATCCGATAATTCGCTGACCATCTTCATGTTCCAGGCACTCATAATCGATGAGATTAATTTTCTTGTCAAGTATTGCCCTCAACAATGGTTGGTTATGAGGCTGCTTTTTCTTTGTGTGGGAGAAAAAAAGATAAGTTTTGTCTTCAATCAACTCAGCAACAGGCACTTCTTTAATACCCAGTAAAATGTCACAATCAGAAATATTATCTTTTACTTCCACCCCTGCTACCTGGTATTCCCGGTTTGAAAAACACCTGCCTTCGGATGATTGAGCGATAATTTTTATACTGTCTGAATTCTTATGTATCCATTTACATTGGGCCGGGGTTAATGCCACCCGGTTATCAGAAGGTATTTTACCTTCCCTTATAAGACCAATCTTAATCATATAGCCAAAATCGTTTTAAACCAGAAGTGTCCGCAAAGTTGCTTTTTAAATGAATGTGATACAAAATGATTTCGATCAGGCATTCCGGCACGATAAATGTTGTAACTTCAAATACTTTTGAACTGTACGGTTACGTTAAGATATTCCCTGTTTACAAACAAAAAAGGCCTGCATGAATTACCCAAAACCAATTTTAGCTTTAATCAGCATTGTATTCTCCATGGCCTGGATTGGCTGTGACAAGTCGTCCGGCACTACAGATGATAACACCCCGTATAATCTAAGCTATGGGGATTCGATCATTTACCTGAGGCCCTCCGCTGGCGATTACATCATTAATCCTATGGTTCATCGTGAAGGCGAGTATACCGGCTTCCCTGACGGGATTGAAATTGATGACAAAACAGGGGCTATTAATGTGAGTAAAAGCGAAACTGGTCTGCGATATCGTATTACACATACCTCACCCCAGGGAAGAATTACCACAACGATGATTGTTCTTTCGGGCATTACATTTACCGATAATTTTTACCGCCTTTCTACCGGAGATTCCGTGGCACATCCTGTTTACAATGCAAGCCCTGACAGAATAATACCCCTAAGCGGTTCCATCTTCGATGAAGACAATCTTGCTAATGGCGGGGGTTGTGCTGTCAGAACAAATGACGGGAAAATAAATCTTGCTGAATCGATAAGAAAAGGTGTTTTTGGCAGCAATCCGCAGAATGATGACAAAAAAGAAATTGAGATAAAATACCGCATAAATGATGGTAGTGGTAAAACGCAGAATAAGCTTAAAGTTTTGCTTTATTGGTACAATACTATGGCTGACGTACCACAGTATGTTTGGGAAATTTTGAACGACAGGGCATCTCAAGGTGTTTTTCTTAGAAATGGAAATATGGCCACAAATAATACAGGCCTCCAGATTGAAAAAGAAGCAAGGCCCCGCCCTCCCTGTGTGATTATTATTGCTAATTAAGCTTTCACGATTAAATTTGATAGGCTATCGCAGCTTATCATGAATAAATTTTTGCTTTCTCTCTTATTGGGCAGTTTTTTATGTTTTTGTTTGGCACAGCAAGGAGTGCCTGCAGATAACAGTGCTCTGAAAAAAACATATGATTTAGCTAACAATCTTTTCCAGCAGGCCGAGTTGTTATCACTAAATGCCGGCGATAACGAAAAATTGTATGAAAAGGCGGATCAATATTACCAAGAATCCCTTGCGGCATTTGATAAACTGATTAGGGATGGAGAAAAAAAACTATCCGACTCTCTTTTATTCTGGACAAGATCTCGAAAAGCATATATCGAATATTATTTTGACAGTTTGGAAGCTGCCAAGGCAGATTATCTTGTTGCTATCTCCTTAAAAATGAGACTTGGGTCACTTGCAGATTCCGTTCTTTTCACCCCGCTTCTATACACCGGCGGAATTTATTATACGGAAAACCAGTTTGATTCAGCGCTTTTCTTTTATAAACAAGCTGAAGCTATTATTGAAAAAACTAATAAGCCGCTGCGAGAATCTCAGCGGCTTTACAATCGCCTTGGTGTGATGCATTATGAAACTGGTAATTACCGACAGGCGAAAAACTACTTTGAAAAAGCCATTGCTGTTCAGGGAGCAGACCCGGCGGCAGATAAAAGTTTATTCAGCAATTATCGTATCAATATTGCCTCCCTGCATGTAAAACTCGAAGAGTATGAACAGGCAAGATCCATCTACGAGGGGCTTTTGCCGTCCGCAGATTTTGCCAACGAGATATATCACAACCTTGGTATCATTTGCCTGAAAACAGAAGATTTTAAAAAAGGAATTGATTTCTTTCGAAAAGTTGGCTACCAGGATAATAAAAAACTAATTGACCTCTGCTATAATTTCAGCGTTGCATGGGCCGGTCTTCATGAAGCAGACTCCGCTGAGCTCTATCTTCATAAAGCTCTTGCCGAAAACCTGAAATGGAATGGCCATAGAAAGAACACCACTTTTGGTCTGATTCAGAAACACCAGGGCGACGAGTTAAAAAAGCAGCAACGATTCAGGGAAGCTGCCAGCCAGTACCAGCAGTCCATAATACAGTTCTGTTTAGATTTTAATGAGAGCAATGTAAATAAAAACCCAACTGATTTCACCAGTGCATTTTCTTATATCAACCTTTTTGGCGCATTAGCTGCCAAAGCCGAAGTGCTGGAACAGCAATACAGGATCGAAAAGGATATAAAGTTGCTGATTACTGCCGTCAATACTTATGAAACTGCATTCAGCCTTGCAGATTATGTGGGTAAAACCTATACTTCAGATGAATCAAGACTATTCCTGGGAAAGATCAAACATACGGTCCATAGCAAACCAATCGATATTTGTCTTTCACTCTATGAAACCACCCACAACAGGGAATACCTGGAAAAGGCCTGGTCTTTTGATCAGCAAAATAAAGCCTCAATATTGGCATTAAATGTTCAGGAGGCAATATGGAAAAACGATAACAACCCAGGTGAACTGGTGCACAAGGAACTTAACTTAAAAGAAAAAATCACCCGACTCTCTTTAAAGGCAGGTAATACTACAGACACAACTGAAACCGGTAAATTACTGGCCAGTATAAGGGACTATGAGATTGAACTGGGAAATGTAAAAGAGCAACTTAACAAAGATCCAAAGTGGTTGCAGAAAAAGCTAAGTGAGGAAATTCCATCCATCCACCAGCTACAGAAGAAGCTGGATAATAATACTGCCTTATTGTCCTATCACTTATCAGAAGGTGAGCTGCTGACTCTTCTTGTTACAGGTACAAAATTCAGCTATTACAAATACCCGTTAAGACAAAACTTCTTTAGCGACATAGAAGCATTCAAAGCTGCATTGCATAACGTTTCTGTTGAAACTAATTATACCGGCACCATTGCCGCAATGAATCTTTACCAGGTACTCATTGAGCCTCTGCAATCCAGCTTAGCTCATATTAAACGACTAATTATTATACCTGACGATGAACTCAATTACCTGCCGTTTGAAGCATTGGAAAATGAAAAAAAACAGTTCCTCACTGAAAAATTTGCAATTACCTACCAGTATACTGCTGCGCTATTTGAGCAGAAAAACATAAGTACCTATTCCGGGGGCATATTAGGGTTTGCCCCATTTACTGATGACGGCTTTAAAATGGCAGAGGGTAATTATAGCATATTGCCTGCATCAGCAAATGAAATAAATAATTTGAAGGGTAAAATATTTTTGTCTGATCAGGCAAGAAAAGACAGCTTCCTGCTTAATGCCAATAAATTCAAAACCATACACCTGGCTACTCATGCAAGTATGAACAATGCCGATCCCTTGCGTTCATTCATCTTGTTTCATCCATCCGATCCTGACAACAAATTATATGCCCGGGAGATTTACAATATGGACCTTGACTCAACTCAGCTGGTGATACTTAGTGCATGTGAAACAGGAGGCGGTCAATTAGTGAAAGGAGAAGGCCTCATGAGCTTGTCGAGGGCTTTTGCCTACGCTGGCTGCCAAAACATTATTACTTCCCTCTGGAAAGCTTCAGACAAAAACACCGCCTTTATTACCGGTCGGCTTCATTATTACATTGACAAAGGCTTCAGTAGGGATATGGCATTACAGCAGGCAAAACTTGACTTTCTAAATAATACTGATATAGAACCCAGGTACAAATCACCTGTATATTGGGCTAATCTCATCCTGATTGGAAATTATGAGCCTTATCACAAAAACAATAACTGGTGGTGGATTGCACTTGTTTTAATTGCAGGGTCTCTCATTTACAAAATGATGAAAGCAAAAAACCTTCCCCGGACGGAGAAGGCTTAGTTCTTCATAGTCAGTAGCCTATTCAGTTCACTATTGAAAAAGTACAACGGTCGGCAGATGCGTATCTTCCCGTTCCCTCACAAGAACATTATTAATGGTAGTATCCCTATATCCGTTTTGACCATCTATTATAAGTTGGTATGTACCCGGACGTAAGCCCACTATCTTAAACTCGCCATCATCATGATCAGGAATAGCTGTAGCTGTATCTGAACCAATAACGGCTTTCACTATTGGATCAGCAGCCCTGGGAAGTACTCTCCCTTCAATTTCACCTGTATGACTTCTGCTGAATATTTTTATATGTGACTTTAACCGATATCCGTTGTTGTTGCCCTGACCGCTGTTATCCACTTGAATGGAATTGCCCGCATCAAAGTCTATCCAGAATAAAACCTGGCCAGTGGCCGTTATATCAAATAAACTGCTCTCCAGATTAGCTATTACTTCCCGGTCCTCACTCTTTACCCGTAATGAAAAGGACTGGCCATTCTTCATAACACTATTTTGTGTTCCCAACACCAATTTTATCTTTTTAAGCCTGGCATTGGGCAGGTTACCTGTTGCAAAAAGAGTATCAAGGCCGTTCCGGAAACGGAGAATGTTGTATACTCCCGGACGAATATTAAGGTTTATCCAGCCGCCATTAGGCAATGTATCATCCTCCAATTTTACCTCCAGCCGTTGCAGGTCAATAAATACACTGTCAAAAACGGGGGTCTGATGGTCTGTAAGGTAAATAGTCGCCCTATGTGGCTTATTGATATCAGCTATGCTTACTGACGAATCCTTCTGACAAGAATGAAAAATGGTAACCGCTGTAAACATCAGCAAAAAAGCAGGACGTATCATGTTTTTCATACAACACTTTTTAATTGACAGATTTAGATTAACATGAATTAGTATCCGCCAAACATCCAGCTGTAACCAAAAAAAATCCTCCCTGTGAGCAGGGAGGAAACATTAACCATTAAACCTTAATCCTTCATTTATCGCCATTTAAGCATCCGTACCTGGCGAATTAATTTTGAAGTAACCCTGTCTTTGTATAAGTGTTCAGGATTTGATTTAATATTTTTGAATAATTCCAATGCAAAATCAAAGTCTTTATTTCTCACATACGTTAAGGCAAGGTAGAACTCTGCTTCGTGCCGGAAAATATTGGAATGAGCAGTATTATTATCTTCAAGTACTTTCTTAAATGACAGGATCGCATTACTATTATCCCCCGTTTCAGCATATGCCATGCCACGCAAGAAGCTCTCTTTAATAGTAAATGGCCCGTCAAAATTGAATGTCAGCACCTCCGTATATTTTTTGGCTCTGTAAGCTGTCTCAATTGCAGATTCTTCCGTATTACCATCCCTTACACCGGTTAAGTCATATGACCGGTAATTAGCTGTATATACTTTTTCAGAAGAAAGGGAGTAAAAACTATACCCGAAATAACCAGCAACGATCAATAAAATACTGGCTGCTACAGCAATAGCATAACGTATTTTACGCTTTGTCGAAGTAATACTTCTAACCGGAGCTTTATTTTCACTCATCATTTGCTGATGAACAGAAGCTACTTTTTGCTGAAGGCCATATTGTTTCACCGCTTCACGGGCAGCTTCCAGGCCCTCCAATTCATTCCTCAGGTCTTTGTCGGTCTCAAGAAACTTTTCTATTTGTTGCATCTCGGCCGGCTCAAGTTTTCCATCCAGGTAATCAACCAATTTTCCGGACATACCAGGTGTAGAATTATCCATGCAATAAGTTTTTCAAAGTTTGTTTTAAGAAAGGTTTTTCATTGATCATTTGCTCCAGTTGTTTCAGGCATTTATACTTTTTGTTTCGTACCACTTGCTCATTTTCATAATCGGTTGCTTCCAGAATATCCTTCATTGAAAGGTTCTCATAATAGAAAAGGAGTAATATCTTTCTGCAGGTCTCCCCCAATTCGCTAACCAGCCTTAATACCTCAGCTTTACCTTCTCTTTCTGCAATGAAGTGACTTGTATCCAGCTCAACTCTCTCCTGCCCCTTTTCATATTTTTCTTCCCTTGCCAATGCTCTTCCCCGTCTTTTCAGTTCATTCAACCAGGTAAAACGGTTCAGCGAGAACAAAAAGGTCTTGACAGATGAATCGCCCCTGAATTTATCTTTTTGTACCAGGTCAATGAAATTCACTACCACTTCCTGGAACACATCTTCTGCATCCTGCCGGCTGCCATTATTATTTTGTATATGCCAGCACAAGCTCTCGAAGTGAGCCCGGTAAATAGCCTTTATCGTCTCATCCATCTTTCTGCCAGAACGGATATTATCAAGCAACTCCGAATCCGGCAGGTTTTTTATCACCTCCATGCTTAATCCTTAAATTTGTAAGTTTAAAATTCCTTTTTGTAACCTAAACTATGAATTATTTGTTAAGATAAAGTACTTAGAAAAATGAATGACATGAATTACTTTGAATTATTTGATATTCCGGTACAACTAAAAGTGGACAAAAGCGCCTTGTCCCACAGGTATTTTTTGTTAAGTAAAAAATACCACCCAGATTATTTCGTAAAAGGCAGCGAAGAGGAACAAGCTACGGCTTTGGAAAAATCAGCCCTTTTGAACAAGGCCTGGAAGACCTTTCAAAACCCGGATGAAACTTTAAAATATGTTCTGCAACTAAAAAGCCTGCTGGAAGAAGAGGAAAAATATGAATTGCCCGCTGGTTTTCTGATGGAAGTAATGGAGATAAACGAGCAGCTGATGGATATTGAATCTGCTTCCACTGCTCAACTGGAAAGCAGGATCAATGAATTGCAAACTGAAATTTATGAACCGGTTAAAAAGATCATAGAAGGCTACCATGAAGGTGTTACTACTGAAAAAGAGCTGTTGGAAGTAAAAGACTATTATTACAAGAAAAAATATTTGGATCGCATAAGACGTCAATTAGCCGGAATGGCTTAATATTGCAGCCCTAACGCTGAATCCGAAAAGCCCGGGTGGCGGAATTGGTAGACGCAGCAGACTCAAAATCTGCCGTTCGCAAGAATGTGCTGGTTCGATTCCAGTCCCGGGCACAAAAAAGAGCTTCATCATAAGATGGAGCTCTTTTTTTATTTCTAGTCTTAAAAAAAGGTGACCGGTTTGGGTCACCTTTTAAAATATAATTTGTGATTCAATTAAGCCAGATCAAAACGATCCAGGTTCATCACCTTATTCCAGGCAGCTACAAAATCCTTAACGAATTTTTCTTTTGAATCCTCACAGGCATACACTTCCGCAACTGCCCTTAATTCGGAATTGGAACCGAATATGAGGTCTGCACGGGTAGCCGTCCATTTTACTTCACCAGTTTGGCGGTCACGACCTTCAAACAGATCTCTTGTATTCGTTGTAGCCTTCCAGGTAGTACCGAAATCAAGCAGGTTAACGAAAAAGTCGTTAGTCAATACTTCAGGTCGTTTAGTAAAAACGCCATGCTGTGACTTATCAAAGTTGGTATTGAGTACCCGCATACCACCAACCAGCACTGTCATCTCAGGTGCTGTAAGTGTCAGCAACTGGGCCTTATCAACCAACATCTCTTCTGCACAAGCATGAGCCCTGCTCTTTTTATAATTACAGAAACCATCGGCCATTGGTTCCAGTACAGCAAATGATTCAACATCTGTCTGCTCCTGCGACGCATCATTACGGCCGGGAGTAAAAGGAACATTTACTGCGTATCCGGCATCTTTTGCTGCCTTCTCCACAGCTGCGCATCCGCCCAGAACTATCAGGTCAGCCAGTGAAACCTTTTTACCGCCTTTTTGAGTACTATTAAAATCCTTCTGAATAGCCTCCAGTTTGTCCAGCACTTTGCTCAATTGAGCAGGATTGTTCACTTCCCAGTATTTCTGAGGTGCCAGCCTTATACGGGCACCATTAGCACCACCCCGCTTATCAGAACCGCGGAAAGTGGCAGCTGATGCCCATGCTGTTGATACTAACTCAGCAACAGAGAGCCCACTTGACAAGATTATACCTTTAAGCAATGCAATATCCTGTTCGTTGATCACCTCATAATCAACAGTAGGTATGGGATCTTGCCAGATTAGTTCTTCAGCCGGTACTTCCGGTCCGAGATAACGGCCTCGGGGTCCCATATCCCGGTGAGTAAGTTTGAACCAGGCTTTGGCGAAAGCATCTGCAAATTCATCAGGGTTTTCAAAAAAGCGTCGTGATATCTTCTCATAAGCCGGGTCAAAACGCAAAGCAAGGTCCGTAGTCAACATGATAGGTGTGTGCTTTTTACCGGCAACATGTGCATCTGGTACTGTGCCTTCGCCCATACCATGTTTGGGCTTCCACTGGTGTGCACCGGCCGGACTCTTTGTTAACTCCCATTCGTAACCAAAGAGATTCCAGAAGAAATTGTTACTCCATTTAGTAGGTGTTGTAGTCCAGGCACCTTCCAGGCCACTGGTAATAGTATCTTCTGCATTTCCTTTTCCAAATGTATTCTTCCATCCCATGCTTTGCTCTTCAATTTCCGCAGCAGCAGGCTCACGGCCAACGTATTTGGTAGGGTCAGCAGCACCATGAGTTTTACCAAAAGTGTGGCCACCAGCGATCAGCGCTACAGTTTCTTCATCATTCATGGCCATACGACCAAATGTTTCCCGGATATCACGGGCAGCTGCAATAGGATCAGGATTGCCATTGGGGCCTTCCGGGTTCACATAAATTAAACCCATTTGTACAGCACCTAAAGGATTTTCGAGTTCACGGTCACCTGTATAGCGTTTGTCGCCCAACCACTCTGTTTCAGAACCCCAATAGATGTCTTCTTCGGGTTCCCACACATCTTCACGGCCACCTGCAAAACCAAATGTCTTGAAGCCCATAGATTCAAGTGCACAGTTACCAGCTAAAATCATAAGGTCAGCCCATGAAATCTTTTTACCATATTTCTTTTTAACAGGCCACAACAAAAGCCTTGCCTTATCTAGGTTTGCATTATCGGGCCAGCTGTTCAAAGGGGCGAATCGCTGAGTACCAGAACCGGCACCACCACGACCGTCATGAATCCGGTAAGTACCGGCACTATGCCATGCCATACGGATGAAGAAGGGACCATAATGGCCATAATCAGCAGGCCACCAATCCTGTGAAGTGGTCATTAGTTCGACTATATCTTTCTTCACAGCCTCCAGGTCAAGTGTTTTAAACTCAGCCGCATAATCAAACTTATCTCCCATCGGATTGGACAAGGAAGAATTTTGACGAAGGATATTAAGCTTTAGCTGGTTGGGCCACCAGTCACGGTTGCTGGTACCACCGCCTGCACTTTTTTTGAGCATTCCGTTGCTGAACGGGCATTTACTTTCCCCGTTTACATTGTAAGATGTTGTTCCCTGAGATGTGCTGTTACTCATTTCTTATGGTTTTAAAGATTATTACGATTATGAGAAGTGAATCATTTATGTATTACCGGATTCCCGGCAATGTTAGCGCAGTATTCAAAATAAATCAAATTGATTATTTTTATAAAGATATAACTAATATCTATGACACTGACACAGCTTGAATATATCGTCACACTGGATACTTACCGGCACTTTGTATTGGCTTCCGAAAAATGTTTTGTTACGCAGCCGACCCTCAGCATGCAGATCCAAAAACTGGAAGAAGAGCTGGGAGTAAAGATCTTTGACCGGACAAAACAACCCGTTATCCCGACAGAGATTGGAGCCACCATCATTGCACAGGCCCGCATTGTACTTCGTGAAGCCGGCATGATCCGGCAACTCATTGCCGAACAAAAAGATACAATGACCGGTGAACTCAGAATTGGCATCATTCCTACACTGGCTCCATATCTTCTGCCAACCCTATTTAAAAACATTCGTGATAAGTACCCGCAGGTAAACCTGTTGGCCCGGGAAATAATAACAGAAGAAATAGTGCAGGAACTCAAAAACAACCGGCTGGATTGTGGAATAGTTGTCACTCCGCTAAAGGATTCTTCGATAAAAGAAGATGTACTTTTCTACGAAGAACTATTTGTTTACGTATCCAAAAACAATGCGCTGCACAATAAAAAATATGTTTTGCCTGGCGATATTGACCCTGCCCAGCTTTGGTTGCTGGAAGAAGGACATTGTTTCCGGTCGCAGATATTGAACTTGTGTGAACTCCAGAAACACTCCGGCATTCAATTCAGGTATGAAACAGGCAATATTGAAACCTTAAAAAGAATGGTGGACAATAGTGATGGCATTACCATTTTACCCGAACTGGCTGTCATGGAATTTGACCAACAACAATTGAAACTGGTAAAACGGTTAAAAGAACCAAGTCCTGCAAGAGAGGTGAGCCTGGTAACCCATCGTGACCACCTTAAAACAAAGCTGATTCAGACACTAAAGGAACAGATTCTGAACATTGTTCCCAAAGCAATGCAAAAACTACATAAAAAGAAGGTTGTTGATATTAATTACTGATACCTCTATTAAAATTTAAGTATTAATAATTCAAAGAACTGTTTTATGCAAAAAAGGCGACCTTAAGATCGCCTTTTGAAGTAGCTCAGGCATGCTCCAGCATGTCCTTTTTTAATTTTTTCTTCAGCATGAAGAAAAGTCTACTGTTAAAGAAGGACTCGACTTTTACTATCAATTGCTGTTGCGTCATCCTGTCGGCGGGTTCTGTCATTATCACTTTTACCCTGGCAGTTTGATCGTTTTCCAAAGCATTATACAGACCTTCTTTCGCAGGTCCGGGTCCCATCAGGTAGAGATAATCCGCATTTTTTATCTCCTTGATTATCTCTTTAAAAAATTTCTCTCTTTGATTGTGCTGCCTGTGCTGTTTCTTTTCTTTATCATCAATAAATGACTGGCCAAACCTGGCCGATACTTTTCCTTCTCCGGCAATCCTGATCCGTGACTCAACATCAGACTTCATTTTTTCCAGAACAGGCGGACCATCACCTTCAATCCGGACTATCAAAGCTTTCTCCTGATCGATCCATATACCTGTCTTTTTTTCTGGAGACCTAATCTTTTTCATGGTAATAGATTTAAGTGAGAAAATCTTTACGATTGAATGTACACCTGTAAATATCCAGATACCAATAACGGTTATCATGTGAAAGAATGATGTTTCTCAGCATCAATAGCTCCACCCGGAACTGACCAATTTCGCCAGGGAATGTTCCTATAAAGAATGGGGCAATACAATTGCATTGCCCCATCATACTACTCGTGGTTCTTCTTTCACCTGATGTAATAATTCAGATTTGTGAGTATCTCATGGGCCGGAATTATTCCGGTTTTTCGCCATACTTCATGTCCCTTTTTAAAAATTACTACAGTCGGCACTGACCATATTTTAAATAATTCAATGCAAGCCGGCTCCTTATCAATATCAATCCGAACCACATTAGCTTTATCACCCAACTGCTCTTTCAGCTCAGCCAGGATAGGGTCCATCAGTTTGCTCGGGTCGCTCCATCCTGCAAAAAAATCAGCAATCACAGGTTTATCACCACCGATATAACCATCGAAGAAATTCATAACCTGAGTGTTATATTTAGTTTAATTCATCCTGCTCTTTTTCCACTCTTCGGTAAATGCCGTATGCTGTCATGTAATGAAAAAACAAGCCTATACCCCATGCTACAGTCGGATAAACGGGCCATGGATGAATATCCAGGCCACCATTAATCAGCCAGATAACCCAGAGTAATCCAACTATAACAAGATAAACACTAACATGGGTTCTGAATCCTGAGATGGCTCTTACCTCATGCAACAATTCCTCGCTCATATTCTTTTTCATAATGAATGCTTTTAAACAGGAGTTACATGATCTTTATCGCTGATAAAAAAGCCGTACAATTTCATTAATACCCAACCCACTGCCCGGCGTATATGGGAGAAAAACAGCACTAAAACCAGCAGCGCTGCGATCCAGCCGATTAAATCAAAACTTATTATTTCTCCCAGAAATGTCATTGTACCCGTAATTATCAATCACTACGAATTTACCCTGCTATTGTACCGGGAAAAATGATTACCATCAGTGAAAGAGATGATTACAGGATATTACCGATGTATTTCAGGCGTATTAAAATCCATTTCCGTTATTTCAATATTAGCCCAGTTAAAATCTCCTGTTTCAAGTTGCCAGGTGACTTTATTTTTATTTGGAATGCGATATCCCTGAAATTCTCTGTAACCTGTGACTTCAACAAGCCACTTCTCGGTTTTGGCATTTTTTCCATTACCCATATATCGATTGGCAGTAAACTGTACAAAATCACCTGCAGGATTAAAATGGAAAACTCCTTCTGCCCTGACACCCTGAAAATCCATTATTGCTTTTGCAGAAGACGAATCAACCGGCTCCCATCGGATGAACTCACTCAATGCGGCAGAAGGAAACCAACTGATCTCTGCCAAATAGCGGATCATTGTTGCCGAATTCATTTTTTTGTCATTACCGGATTTTGCTACCGTAAACAGCGAGAGCAGCTTTATTAATAAATGCCCCTCTCCATTCATAAATTTATCCCTTCCGCTCAGCGTAATCATCGGAAATGCATGTACCAAAGTTTGCCAAACAAACTGGGGCTTTGCAACTGTAAAATACTGCCGGGCAGAAAACTTCATCCACTTACTATTCTGTTTGGTCCTCATCTCACCCTTTTGCTTCAACCTGACAAACTGTATTAACGGTTTTCCAATTACTCCTGATTTTTTTAACCATTTTTGTACAACAGTTGGCAAATTGTTCAATTTTTCATCTGTAACTATTTTCTTACTTGCAACTGGCTGTTCGAGCAACATATTGATTTCAGAATTGACAATATTGTTAAACCTGATTTCAGCAATAGCCAGAACAATTACCAGAAGAATCAGGAAGTTTGGGATGGTGCCAAATTTTGCATCCTGCCACGACATGATGATCAGTACCTGAGAAACCGTTATGGCAGGAATTGCAAGAAAGAGCCACCATTCCTTTTTAAGAAGGAAAAGGATAGCCGCACTGATAAATAAAAGAACACATAGCAGCCAAAAAATACCTGCGGGTCTTGAAATTTCCTTAGTCAGCTGCTGAATGTTTGCTATTCCAAAAGCCCTTGTATAACCCATCATGTGTATTAAGCCGTGGGCAACCACAAAAAGGGCAAAAAGAATTCTCATAGCAAAGAAAAAATTAAACAGCCCAGCGACCCTTTAACTGGTACGCTCCTAAAACTACCAGGATTCCGGCACTGAAATAAAGTACATGCAGCCAATGAATAGTTCCGATCATAATGACCTGAACTATTATCCACCCAATAATGATAGCTCCACCTGCAATGGCAGCGTTGTAGCGCTGCCGGTGCCGCATCATATTGAGAAAAGCAGCACCCAGGTTCACTCCACCAACGACCCCTGCCAACAATATGCCCGGCACCCTATAATCAGTAAATGGGCTTCCGGCCAGTAACTCCTGATTCAGATACAAAACACCACCATCAGGCTGGCTTATCATTAATATGCCTGAAATAATTGCAGTTAACGCTATGAAACTTACCAGAGCAAATAAAAGTGTCTTCATGATACTCAAAGCTATTATGATTGCCAGGCTGTTTGAATGAGCCCCATCAGCAGTATTTATGAGTACTGTCAGTGATGATTTTTTGATATTGCAGTACTTTCAGTCAACAATATGTCATTGGGAAGGCCTGATAGTTTTGCTGCTTATACTATCCGTAACAGGGTTCAATTAGTTTACGGGGGCAAAGACTATTTTAACACCCTTTTGGAAGTGATCAGCAACGCAAAACAGTGTATCCATCTGCAGTTCTATATATATGAAAATGATGAAACGGGATGGCAGGTTACCCATGCCCTTATTGAAGCCGCCCAAAGAAAGGTGGATGTATACCTGCATGTGGATGGATATGCATCACAGGGAATGTCCAAAAAAATGATTGCGGAACTAAAAGCGGCTGGTGTTAACCTAAAATGGTTTGAGCCTCTGTTTCGCAGCAAGCACTTCTATTTTGGCAGAAGGCTACACCACAAAGTAGTAGTTGCAGATGGCCTTTACTCACTTGTTGGTGGGGTAAATGTGTGTAACCGGTATAATGATATGCCCGGAGAGCCTGCCTGGCTGGATACAGCCCTTTATTGTGAAGGAGAAGCCTCTTTCGCACTGCACCATATCTGCAGGGATATGTGGGGTGATAAAAACTTGCTCCCCATTGATACCAGTCATATCGAAATGTACTGTGATAATATTCCTGAAGAAGAACAGATCATGGTCAGGGCCAGGAGGAATGACTGGGTAAACCGGAAAAACCAGATTTGGAAAACCTATTATGACATTTTCAGTAAAGCGGAAAAGAACATAACCATCATGTGCAGCTATTTTCTTCCGGGTCGTTTATTCCGGAAAAAAATCAGCCAGGCTGTAAAAAGAGGAGTAAATGTCAAGGTAATTCTGGCCGGCCGTTCGGATATAATGATGGCCAAACATGCTGAACGATATTTATATGACTGGCTGTTACGAAATAAGATAGAAGTGTATGAATACCAGGAAACCGTATTGCATGCCAAACTTGCGGTTTATGATGGAAGAAAAGTTACCATAGGCTCCTACAATGTCAATAATATCAGCGCCTATGCCAGCCTTGAATTGAATATGGATGTGGAAAACCATTCGTTTGCCGCATATGTGGAAAATGAAATGGAACAAATCATGAACGATCACTGCAAACTGATCACCAAAGAAAACTATACTTCATCAACCAATATTTTTAAACGCATCTGGCAGCGCTTTTGCTATAGCTTCATCAACAATGTTTTGAATTTATTCACCTTCTATTTCAGGCAGGAGTAACTTAGTTGCCTCTAATACGTTTTAATAAGGCCAAGAAAGCCTCCTTATTCCAGCCGGCAAAACGTCCCCGCTGTACAACAAGATCATTTTCAGAAGGATGCTGCAGGTAATAATAAAAAGCAAATGGAGCTTTGGGGTTAACCCAACCAATCATTTGGCCAAACCGAAGATCATTGAAAATGAGAGTATCATTTCGGTTCTGAATAGCATAATAGCCTTTTGAAAATCGTTTCAGTTTCTGAAGGTCTTCATTATTGTGAACCGGTTTAAGCAAAGAATCATTTTTAGGCACAAACTGAAAATCAATTTTTCTTTCTGAATCGAACAAAGATCTGTATCCGATATAATGACCTGAATCATTAGAAGCTACAACATACCAGAGCCAGTTATTCAGGGGTGTAGGTGTGGTAAAATAATTTGAATAAGATATGTTTTGCTTCTTAAAAACATCTTTTACATCATTATCAATTTTGAGCTTGTTCAAACCGCAGTATAATAGATAAATAGTGCTCATACCCACTCCAAACCGAATCCACCAGGCCCTTTTAGGATGATTTCGGCGAAGTATAAGTAACATTAAAAAGGCAATTCCTAACCAGACGGAATAAAATGGATCAGCTACATATATCCAGTTGTAGGATACCCTGTGATGACTAAAAGGCTCGAACCAACCGACACCGTATACATTCATTCCATCGATCAGTAAATGAATAAAGGCCTGAACACCAAAAAAACGCATCCATTTACCAATGGAAATGTTATGAGGCCGATGCCATCTTTCTGCCAGTAAAGCCAATAAAGGTGTGATTAACACTACAAACAGGATTGAATGTGTGAAACCACGGTGGGCCAGCAAATTCTCTGATGTAGTTGTCCAGGCAGCTGCAATAAAATCGATATCAGGCAGGCTTTGCGCCACTGCACCAAAAAACATAGCCCTTTTACCTAATTGCTTTCCGGCAAAAGCATCTCCCATGCAGGCGCCCAATGCGATATGAGTTAAGGAATCCAATGCAATTTTTTGCTACGGCAATATTATCTAATTGTTGGCTGAATTGTTATTTAAGGCTGTCTTTATTTCTTCCATCATATCCATTTGTGCCTGTTGAATTTCAAAAAGGGTCTTCATCTGTTCAGTCATCAGCAAATCAAACTTCCGGTGCAGGTTCCTTACCTCAATTTCCGCTTTTAGATTAACCAGGTAGTCATTCACAGCTCTTTGCCGGTCTTTTTCCTCCTTCCTGTTTTGGCTCATCATAATGATCGGCGCCTGGATGGCTGCCAAAGTAGATAGTAAAAGATTTAGCAGTATAAAAGGGAAAGGATCAAATGGTTTGCTAAGCAGGTAGAGATTAATTAGTACCCAGACAAGCATGAAGAGTGCAAAGGACAGGATGAACTTCCAACTGCCTCCAAAACCTGCTACCCTGTCGGCAACACGGCTGATAAGCGGAGGGTTGCGGTCTTCAAACTCAAGCAACTTCTCCGACAATAGTTTTTCCTCCTCTATTGCTTTAAGAACAATTTCATTCAGTTTCTGCAACTGATCACTTTCCGCTGAAAGCAATTCCTCCAATCTAAGCTTAGTCATATTGGATAAGCCGTATGTTTATTTGTTATGTGCAATGAAAAGAGGAAGCCTCACTTCTTTCATCAGTACATCTGCCATACTTTCCCTGAACCAGCGGCTGACCGATCCTCTTCTGTATGCGCCCAACACCACTAATGTATTCTCTTGTTGCTCTTTTAGCTTTTTCACAATGGCTTCTTCTGCCATGCCTTTCAAAATGGTATAGCCGGCTTTCGGGAAATGCCTCTTCATAAATTCCTTCATTAATTTATTATCAGGCAGGTGTAAAGATTTATTAGCAGGATTCACAGAGATGACCTCAGCCGGCAAATCTGCAAACTCAGGGAGCAAGTAGCTGAACATTTTTATTGCATATACTGAAGAAGGCTCTCCGTCATACAATAACACAACCTTTTCAATTCCTTTATATTTTTCCGGCACTAATAACACCGGGCACTGGGTATCGCTCAGCAAATCCCTGATAAATCGGGTAGGTGGCTTTTCCGGGAAATGAGAAAATGTTTCCTTCATGCTGATAACTAGCATATCCGCATAAATGCTTTCATGCTTCAAACCCTGTATCGCCACTTTTTTGTCGTAGTGAAGAGAATACTGAATACCCGCCTGCTTACAAGCTTTTTCAAATTTTTCTGCGGATGCTTTTCGGGCAGCTGCATCTTTCAATTCAAACTTCTTAAGTTGGTCTGCTGTTACCCCCTTTTTTATCACCAGTTCATGAATAAGGTAACTGGTATATGTCAAATCATCCGGAAAAACACCCACCAAATGTGTTTGTGTACGATTTGCCAGGTTCAAAGCACAAGCAGCGGTATTTTCTGCATACTTCAAACCGTCAAATGCAGCTATGATCTTTTTCATATGCAAAGGTTTTAAAAACAGTATTGCTGAACATAGCTAAACTATTTATCCAGTCCTGTTTAACCTATGACGGGTATTAGCAACAACAATGACTTTGGTCAAAATCAGCGGATGAAACCGGGAAGCTCATCAAAGTATTTTGCCTGTTCCCTGTTGAAAAGACAATCCTTAATGCCAAAAACAAATGACTTGAAAGCGGTAAATATTTCCCTGTTAAAATTGAGAAGAGTTGTTATTTCTGATTCATTTACATGACCTGCGGTTGTCTCTTTGTAGAGTTGCTTCAATGATTCGGTATAGCCGGTTGTAACATAATGATAAAGGGCCGCAAGGTCTTCAAAATGCAGGTCCGGATTTTCATCCACAATATGAAATGCTTTGGTACAGAATTCATCAACCGCTACTCTTGATTGAGTATAAAATCCAAATTTCACATCATTGGATGAGTTTGACAACTGATTGATATCCGGCAGCGCATCCTTTATACTTTTGGCAGCGTACATAGTATTCCGTACAGCAGAAATAAGCCTGTTCAGTTTTTCAATATCTTCTTTATCCACCAAATTTTTCTGCAGCTGAATACAATAGCTGTGAATTTCACCATGTAAGAACTTTATGTATTCATACTTTTCAGGAATGCTTTTTCCAGGAAATTCTTTATGCAACTTCATACTGGCAATATCCGGGTTTGCCAGGCTAAAAGAACTCCTTGTAAAATCAACTACACTGTAAATAAAGTGACGACTTTCGCTTTCAAGCGCCAATAATGCCGTAGAGGGCTCCTTCGAAGCAACTTTATGAATGAACATCGTTTCATCATTATCATTCAGAAAGCGATTCTCCAAAAAACGGCCGAAAATTCCCAACAACGGATAAAATAAGATGATGCCCAAAACATTGACAAATGTTTGAAAAAACACCAGGGCAATCAATTCATCTTTGATGCCGATAACATCAGTGACAAGTTCCGTCAGTGGCAAAAGGAAGATCAGTATTAAAGCGGCTGTAATGATGTTGAATAAAAAATTTCCCAGCGCTACTCTTTTTTTTGCGGCTTCGCCTTTGATACTGGCCATGAAAAGTTTTACGGTGGTACCCACTTCTGATCCGAGGACAATGGCTATACCATCTACCAAGGTAATAGCTCCGGCATATAAGGCACTTAACGTAATGGCAACAGTGGCAGAACTACTCTGAATAAGCGATGTGACCAGGAAACCGATAAGAAGAAATATAAACAATGGCGCATTGGCATATTGCCTGAGATCGAGATTCAATACCAGGCCCTCAATTCCCGTTTTCATATAACCAAGTCCGATGAAAAGAAAACTAAAGCCCAATAAGAACCGGCTCCAATTATACCATTTCCCGTTCCTGTCGAAAACTGCAAAGCCCAGGCCTGCTATGCCTGCAACGGGCAAAGCAAGGTTCTCAATATTCATATTAAAGCCTGCCAGCGCCACCAGCCAGCCTGTTACCGTTGTGCCCAGATTGGCACCCAATATTACAGCCAGTGCATTTTGCATCGTAATGATACCTGCCCCAACAAAAGCCAGTACCATCAGGCTTACAACTGAACTGCTCTGGAGAATTGCCGTTACCAATGCTCCGCCTCCAATAGCCCTGAACTTGCTGGAGGTTTGCTTTTTAAGGTAAAGTTTGAACTTACGGCCGGCGAGCTGCTGAAGAGATTCTTCAAGAAAGCGAACACCCAGAAGAAAAATGGCTACTCCAGCCAATACTTTCCATATGTCAAAGGAATTGAACATCTGGCTGTTAAGTTAGTAAAAATCAGGTGCTACAGGCCTGTTAGAAATCATTTCAACTGCCGATTTACGTCAAATCATTTTTCTTTCAGCCACTTGAAAAATCAGTGGAAACTCGTAAAAATACAGGGAGGTTTGCCGTATTAATCACATTGTCCGAAAGAATAAAATCAGTTTTCTTTGCCTTACACCTTTACCACTATGAAACTGATGATGTACATAGATAATGACCTCATTGACACCGCTACTCTGGAAGACGAAAGAATACCCATACCAGGCTACCTGGGAGAATTTAAAAGGCAGATGAAACAAAAGCACAGGGAATTGATACTTCAGGCTTCGAAACCTCCCGAGTTTCTAGTTACAATTACAAAGACCACGACAGCGGGATCAGAACCTATCAGGAATTAATATTTTTTTTGCGCCCAGTTTTTTTCAGCAATTGTATCCCATTTACCGGGACTAAGCTTTAGCAATGTGATTTTATTTGCTGAAAAGGAAAATGTAAAATTTTGTATAGAAACCTGTTCCCATGCTTTATAAAAAGCGGAGGGTGTCATATCCCTGGTAGCAATTGTAACATGCGGCTGAAATACCCTTTCCTCTTTCCTGATGGCTTTATTGAATGCTGCGGTGAAATAATTTTCTGTTTGAAGCTTTAATTCTTCCAGCGCTGGGTTTAATTCTACCTTTACATACAAAACCCTTTTGGAAAAATGTCCAAAACCGTTTAGATAAATCTGAATATCCTGCATATCACTTGTAAAGGCATGAAAGCTATTCAGAAGTTGTATTTCCGATTCATTCTCCAGCCAGAACGGCGGCACTAATGTGATGTGAGCTGATGATTTCAGGGCTACGGTACAACCAAACTGCTCTTTCATCCATAACTTATATTGCAGAACTTTCTTATCCAGTTCCGGTGGACATAAAACAGCGATGAAATACATACTATGTGTAGCCGGGTAGTCCAACCATTTAGTTGTTTGCAGAACAAATTACAAAACCGAATGGAATATTACATAACCCTTGCAGGGCAATCATATTGACGTACTTTTTTCCCGCCAATGCGCTTACTTTTTGTACGGCTATTGTTGCCTCCACCCCCATCTTCATCATGATTCTTACCAGGACGAAAAGTAAGTGCCAGGTAGGCGCCACCATTTTGAGATTTATTTTTACTGAAAAGATTGGCCCAGTTATGAACACCCAGCAGCAGCGGACCAGCTTTTAGTGCCCCTCCAAACCAAAATTGCATCTCAGTATTTAAAGAGGCTGGTAAATAAAATCCGAATAACCTTGTTTCAAATCGGGGAGTTAAAGTAAGCAAGTTCATATCCCGGACGAAAAGTTGCTGTTTACCAAAAAGGGATGACAAAGGAATAGTTACATCTGCGTTGATGAAGAAGTTTCCTGCTATATGTTTGTCAGCATTAATAACAAATCTTGCCGGTTGAAAGACTTTGAAATTTCCATATAGTGCCGATATATTTCCGGCTACTTGCGCCAGGCTGTCCGGCACATCTCCAGTATTCTGTAGATTCTCGAATGTGGCCTGTATCAATGAGTCGGAAACATTCGAACGGTTCATTACGGCTCTGCGGCTGTTATTACTGTACTGAAAGTTATTGAAACCAAGATCCAGTAATGAAGCACCGATTTTAAGGTCATAGTCATAGAAATTTTCTGATTCAGCCGGAATGATATACTCAGCGCCAATGTTGAAAGCAATCGTAG
Organism: Chitinophagaceae bacterium; assembly: GCA_044229985.1. Lineage (GTDB taxonomy): Bacteria > Bacteroidota > Bacteroidia > Chitinophagales > Chitinophagaceae > JJ008. The sequence goes on along the minus strand of JBGARY010000003.1, from coordinate 35,788 downwards.
AATAAGTTTTCTTCAAAAACAGTTTTCGCTGCTCGGTAAAACTGCCGGAACTATCCCATGCATCAAGGCTCGACGAATAACCATATTCCAGCAAACCGTTGGAAAGCAGAAACCCTGGCTGATTATGTATCGTCCCAGGTGCCTGGTAAAATCCGGAAGCAGTCAGGTAAGAGCCAGCAAGTCCCCTGTTCACCTTCACAGTAATTCCAGCATTGAGGATGCCGTTGTCATTCTCAACTAAGGTTCTGGCATATGTGCCATAAAGTTCTGCCCAGCCATTTGTTCTTATATCAGCAGACAAAGGCGAGTTGGACATATTAAGCCGCATAAAATCCCTGACATTGGCAACAGTATCCTGCCAGTTTAAATTTGAAGTTTTTATAGAAACATATGACCTGACTGAAGCCCCAAAGGCAATAGCGGACTTTTCATTCAGCCTTATTCTCGCATTCAAAACTTTTATATCCTGGTTGCTCATCAGGAATCGTCGTTCATTTCCTGCATTAGCAGTAACGGTAACATTGCCGCCGGGAGACAGCAGTGAAAAATTATTTATGGTGAGTAGGTTGGTACTCTGTTTAAGCTGAACAGCGAGAGGACTTACATCCCATTTAAACGGGACATGTACAATAGAAGCCGGGTTATTAGCTGCCCCAAGGGCACCTGCATACGATGAACCGTGAATGGCCCTATAATCCTGCGCCTGCAGGGAGTTGAATGAATAGAAGAGTATAAAAAATAAAAGGAATAGACCGGGTTTCTGCATCACAAGCCTGGTTTTGTTATTAGTAACCCCAATGCCGGGTAATGTAACATAACAAAAAACGGGCCTCAGCTGCATAAAGTATTATTTCGGTTAAAAACTTTCATAAAATTCCCGAAGATGTAAAAGAAGACAGATGACAATGATCAGTCTGAGCAAAAAAAGGAAAGGAGGTAAAAAGTTACCAGCCTATACCATAATCTTCACCATTATTACTGCTGCCACCCCAAAAACTTCCATGCTTCCAGTCAAAGAAAATGGCATTGATAGGTCCGCTGGTTCTGTTACCAGTACTTATTTTATAACCCATCTTCTGTAATTCGCTTCTTACATTATCTGCTGTAGAATTACTCACCAATATTTCTCCTGCTCTTGGCTTCCGGTCAGTTATCTTAGTACCTCCCAAAGAAAGCCATAACTGGTTAGTGTTAATATTGGCCGCTTCGCAGGCCTGCTGAACGGTCATATTAAACTCCACCATATTCAGAAAAAACTGTAACAGGTTTTGATCCTGGGTATCGCCACCCTGAACAGCAAAAGAAAGAAAGGGTTTGCCGTCTTTCAATGCCAATGATGGTGTCAGGGTAACCCTGGGTCTTTTTCCGGGTTGAATTACATTAAAAGGATTCAACGCTGAATCGAGTACAAAACTTTGTAAGCGCTGGCTCATACCCACACCGGTATTACCGGCGATGCAGGCAGGTAACCATCCGCCACTTGGTGTTATAGAAACCACCCATCCGTCTTTATCAGCAGCTTCCACAGTGGTGGTACCCATCCACAATCGTTCCATGTATGCTTCGTCTGTAAAAGAAGTACCCGTTGAATCATGCGCCGGTAAAAAATTACGATTACCTTCTCCGGAGGTATTCCATTTTTTAATCAAGTCCGTATAAGGATTTACCTTTCCTTCAAATGGATATGGATCACCTGGTCCGATGGCAGGATCGTTTTTATCAGGCTTTATTAAAGCGGCTCTTTGCTTTGCATATTCTTTGCTTAGCAACCCACGAACAGGCTCATGTGGTGTAAAGTAAGGATCGCCATAATAGAAATCCCTGTCGGCAAAAGCAAGATTCATAGCCTGGTAAACGGTATGAATATATTTTGGACTGTTATACCCCATTGACTTGAGGTCATAATTTTCGAGAATGTTCAAAGCTTGCAACATAGCAGGACCTTGTGTCCATTGCTGTAATTTGTATACTTCAATGCCTTTATAATTAACAGAAAGGGGTTCTTCTTCAATTGGTTTCCATTTTGCAAGATCTTCCAGTGTTATCAGTCCGCCCTGCTCACGGCAGCCTCTTACAAATTCTTTTGCAATATCTCCCTTATAAAAACGGTCATTGGCTGCCATGATGGCTTCCTTCCGGTTTTTCTTTTTCTTCAACGCCTCTTTTTCTGCTTCTACCATTTTGGTAAGTGTTGCCAGCAGGTCTTTCTGTACAAATATCTCTCCGGCTTCCGGGGCCTCTCTTTTTTCACCCATGTGTGGCAGAAAAACTTTTTTACTGTAAGGCCATTGTTTTATCCTGTCTTTCCCTCTTTCCATCGCATTGGCAGTTTGCGCCTCAATAGGATAACCCGCTGCCAGTTCCATAGCGGGTTTCAACACCTGTTCCAGGCTCATGGTTCCGTAATTAGCCAGCATATGGCAGAGTCCTCCAACTGTACCGGGGGTTACTGCTGCTAACGGTCCGTACTCCGGCGGAAAAGAATAGCCCTTGCTTTTGAAGAAATCAACTGTAGCACCGGTGGGTGCTACACCCAGTGCATTTATGGCAATTACTTTTTTTGTTTTGGGATTATAGATCAGTGCCTGGGTTTCTCCGCCCCAGCTCAGCACATCCCACATAGTGCAGGTAGCAGCCAGCATAGCGCAGGCAGCATCTACTGCATTACCGCCCTGCTGAAATATCATGGAGCCGGCGGTAGCCGCTAATGGCTTGCCTGTAATAGCCATCCAGTTTTTTCCATGCAAGGGTGGCTTTTGGGTTTGCTGAGCATTAACAGAAATAGTTATACAAATCCCTAAAAGGGAAATGATGAAGAGCCTTTTCATTCAATGTAATTTGTGATAAAGATATGAAGGGGATTAAGTAACCACCGGCAATTGAACAAAAAAAGTAGTCCCCTCACCCTGCTTTGTTTCAAACCATATACTACCCTTTGCCTGCTCCACAATGCCTTTACACATAGCCAGGCCTAACCCTGTTCCGGATGATTTAGTGGTAAAGTTGGGCACAAATATCCGCTCTTGCATTTCAGCAGCTATGCCTTCGCCATTATCTTTTATACTGATCACAATTTGTCCTGCATCTTTATGTTCGTTTACTTCTATTCTGCAATTTCCTCTCTCCCTGCAGGCCTCTACCGCATTGGTGAACAGATTTGTAAAAAGACGGTTCATCTGGGTTTTATCTGCATTTATCAGAAGCTTTTCCAAAACCGGGTACCAGACAAACTCAACCTGCTGATTTGATAGATAAAGATCCCGAAGCGAACTGATCACATCATGCAGGTCAAATACTTCTGCCCGGACATTGCCAATATTAGCAAACTGGGAGAAATCGGCAGCAATTTTTGACAGGTGATCAATTTGCTCCACTAATGTATTGGCTACACTGGCGGAAAGCTCTTTTACATTCTCCTGGTTATTATTTATAGCCTTTTGCAAATACTGAATGCTTAGCTTCATTGGTGTCAGCGGGTTCTTGATTTCATGAGCCACCTGCCGGGCCATTTCCCGCCAGGCACCTTCCCTTTCGCTTTTTGCCAGCGCAGAAGCACTTTCTCCCAGCTTAGCTACCATCTTATTATATTCTTGTACCAGCTCACCTATTTCATCATTACGGTTCCATGCAATGGCTTCGTTCTGCTTGCCAAGATTCACCTCCTTCATCTTATTACTAATTAAAGAGAATGAATTGGTAATTCGATTGGTGATGATCAATGCGATCAATCCTGCTATCAGGAAAATGAATGCATTCAGGTTAATGATAGTAACAAGGAAGTTGGATATTTCCTGTCGCAGTTCCGGCTTTGAAGTGAAATAAGGAATATTTACAAAGGCTTCCACTTCGCCCTGTTCATTTCTTACCGGTGAATAAATACTGAGGAAGGAAAAATTTCCCACTTTTTCCTCCTGTACATGCTGTACCTGCCTTAGCCTGCTAAGATGGAAATAAGCCCTTGGCTCCATTTTCTTGCTCAGCACACCTTTGGTATAAACATTCGCTTCAGAGGAAACCTGCAGATTGCCATCAAGATCGTAAACATTTACATCCACACCATGAATATCTGACACCTCATCTACCAGTTTCTGCAGCCCGTTATTAGAAACGGAATCATATATTTTCACAACATCATCAAATGTGTTGTGATCGGACATTTTCTTTTCCATTTCATTCACCATGATCTTCATAGTGCGGCTGAGTTTATCATTATTACTCTGCCGGTTACGGCTGATGAAGAAGGAAATAGTGGCTGCCCCGATCACCAGGAATGAAAACACACTGATGAAAATGATAGTGCTGTGTACCTGGGACCGTATATTGATCTGCAAGAGCTTCCGGAATCCCTGCCAGTTGGCTCCTGTTCTTACAATCAGAGAAAGCAACTGCAGAAAGGCAACCAGGAATAAAAAAGAACAAAAAATGTAAGAGAACAAAGTGATGGTTTCGATTGTGGTTTCCCGCTTGCGGGCAATAACGACCACTTTTTCTTTACTGGCCCTGTACCAAAGTTCATCATAATCGCCGCTTGTTTTTAACCTGTACTCCTCTTTTGGAATTTCCTCATCATTTAGCCAGGTGGCATAAGGATAATTACCGGGAGGTGACACCAGTCTGTTTTTTATATAAACTGCGTTGGAATAGATGGGAGAATTTTCAGGATCAGTGCCTTTGCTCTGTCGGAATAATTCGGGGAACAACGCATCACGACTGAAATTTTTCAGGTTGGAAACAATAAAGAACGATCCCATCTTTTTACCGGCAGTATCTTTCACTTCTCTTCGAATGATGTAATTAAACTTGTCAAACGAAGTTTCATAATAATACAATCCCTCTGTTGCCGTAGGCTTTGACTGTACAGTGAAGATTACATTCAGCGCTTCATAGCTGGTGGGGTCTTCGTTATAAAGTGCCCGGTTGGCAGAATCATAAACATAAAGCCGGGTGTCATACTTATTCAAAAAACCACTGTAATTACCGGTAATGATACTATCCCGCAGAACCTGGCCTTCCTCCTCCTTATGAAAACGAGAGAAATTTTCGCTCAGAAAATCATTGTCAAGATACTTTACCGCTATGCTCATCATCATTTCACTTGATGGATCGGTCTGCACCGCAAGCTTTTCAGCAATTGATTTTCTTTTCTCCCATTCTACTTTTGAGTTTTGAGAAAGCATAATTGCAGCGATAGATGCTGAAAAAATAAATATCCAGGTTAATATACTCGCAATATTTATCCTTATCCGGTTAAGGAATACTCCTTTACTATTGATTAGCCAGGTGTAAACCAGTAACCATATTAAAACCGGAAGATAAAATAACACTTCAGGGTTACCCGATCGGGTTGTCAGGTATAACAGTCCTGCAAATCCAATGATAAAGTAAACCATGAAGCGCCGCTCCTTAAGCAAAGGGAAAATAAGCCTGAACAATAACTGAGAGAAATAGTAGTAAGACAAAGAAAGACAAGCAAGCACAAAAAAACCTGCGATAGTGTATTGGTTGAGGCTAAAAAAATTGGTTACATCAAAAGAAATCTTAGAATCTGCAACTAAACTTCGGATAACTGACGCCAGTATAAATGTCGAAAAAATCAAAAGTACTAATGCCAAAAGGCCAGCGATAAGCTTTGAACGAAAAGAAAAGTTCTTTGAAAGATCTTCTTCATTTTTCAACTTTGACCAGGCAAATAAAACCAACCAACAGAACAGAATAGAATTGATCACCAGGTCGCCCAACGATCGTTGTATTGCATTAGAACCGTATATAAGCGGACTAAAGAACTCAAATTGCCTCAGGTTTAGTAACCCCGGGTAAAAGTAGCTAACCAACCGAATAGCTAGCAACAACAATGCTAATAAGCCAATGGCTCTCCATGCTCCGCTTTTCCTGGCAAACGACTCAGAGTACCTGTAGAAAAAAATTAATAAAAGCAAAATTGCGCCAAGGCGCAAGTAAATGCTGAGGCTGTCATTATAAGGAACTGCATTCGCTGTTTTTTTAGCCAGATAAAAAATTGGCATACCTGAAAGCGATTTAACAGCAAATTCAGTAGGCTCCTTACTGATCCGAACCCTTTTATCGGCAGTTCTTCCAAAGGAAAAATGCTCTGGCAAATAGTCAGTTTCAATAAAAAATTCTGACCGAACAGGAATCAGCGCAAAAGCAAGCGTTCTGCCCTGCTTTGCTTGCAGCGTTTTTTTACTGATGAAATACCAACCGTTTGAAAGCTTATCGAAATACTCGCCGTCTTCCGAAGCCAACAATTCATCAGGGGGTACTGCCAGCTGATCATTCCAAAATAGCATACGGGTATTTCCAAAATCGTCACTGGAATAAAGGAAGATACCATAGGGTTTTGTTGTAAGGGAAGTAAACTCCTGTAAAGAGCTTGTCCTCCCGAGCAGCCGGTTAATCAAGCCAGTATCAGCCAACACAGAATTAAAATCCTTTTGATGATGATGCAGGTAACTTTCAGCTTTTTTTACTTCCTGTGTAACTGAGGAACGATTACTGTATATCTTATTGAAGAAAAAGGAAAATGCCAAAAGAAAAGCCGCCAGGGCCAGCAGGCTGTACTTTCTCCCGAAAATATTTTTAATGAGTGGCTTCACCTATTCGGATCGCTGTTGTTTGATGGTGTTCCAGATGGCATCCATTTCCTGCAGGGTCATTTCGTTCAGGCTTTTGCCGGTTTGCAGGGCTTGCTGCTCCATCTTGGTAAACCGCTGAATGAATTTTTTATTCGTTCTCTCCAATGCATTTTCGGCGTCAACCTGCAAAAACCGTGCATAATTGATTAAAGAAAAAATCAAATCGCCCATCTCTTCTTCCGATTTGAAATGATCACCACTGGCAACAGCCATTTTCAACTCTCCTATTTCCTCTTCTACCTTATCCCAAACCTGCTCTTTGTTGTCCCATTCAAAACCCACCTGCTTTGCCTTCTCCTGCAATCGCATCGCCTTAACAGTAGCCGGCAAAGATTTGGGCACCCCACTGATGACAGACAGCTTGCCTTCTTTCAGCTTAAGCTTCTCCCAGTTTCTCTTTACCTCCTCATCATCATTTACCTGTACATCACCATAAATATGCGGATGGCGGGCAATTAGCTTTTCGCAAATGTCATTAATTACCTCCTGCAGCTCAAATTGGTTTTGCTCTTTACCAATCTTAGCATAAAAAACAAGATGTAATAACATATCTCCTAGTTCCTCTTTGATACCCTTCCAGTCATTTTCTGTGATGGCATCTGCCAGCTCATAAGTTTCTTCGATCGTCATTTGCCGCAAAGACTGGATAGTTTGCTTTTTATCCCACGGACATTTTTCCCGAAGGTCATCCATAATACTTACTAAACGAGAGAATGCTATTTCAATTTCAGTTGACATGTGATATTAATATGATTAAATTTCAAATACTGAGAACAATACAAACAAAGAAAACAGGAAAGCCATCATTATAAGACCGGCAAGGTTCAGCAATAAAAATTTGAAAATGGTCTTAGCCCTCCTTTGTTTGTAAAACTTCCGCATGGATTTATACAGGTAAAATCCGCCTGATAAAAAAACTAAACCCATTATTGTTTCCAGAAAAGACCAATTAACCAGGTTATTCAGCCTGTCCAACGAGAACACAATCAGCAATAATATGAAAGTGAAAATGTAATGATAAATACTAAAAATACCATGGTCTACATAATAGAGATCCTTATGCCTGAAATACAGCAGCTTCAGTATTAAAGCAAAAAGTGGCAACGAAACAAAAAGCAGGTAGGGCAACTTATGAAAAACAGAATCCCTGAGTTTATTAAACCCTGTCCTTGGATCATCCTTGTATTTTTCATTTACCTGCAGCGCTTTCCTTATGGCTATTCGTTTCAGCCAGCCGTCTTTTTCTGCCGAAGGCAATACTTTTTGAACTGAATCGTAATGAGCCAATCCTTTGTACACCTTATTGCCGAATCGCATGGTACTGCTCTTCGTCCAGAATGAAGTGACATCAGTATACTTCAAAACCTTTGTCGTGTCATTAACTATCAGGAGGGCATCCTTCCATACCACACTACCGGTATCCTTAGCCAGCTCATCTTCAACAAACTTTTTAATCAACACCTTATCATCAGCAGAAACGGGGCCGCTAATGTTGATCGAAATGGTGTCCTTTTTCAAAAAAAAGCTAAAAAAAAGCAAGAAAAAGATAGCTGAAGTGAACACATATTTTTTTACGGGGTTCAGGTAACTGGCTCTCCTTCCCTTCATGTATTCCTGTGGCAAAAAACCCGGCCTAAGCAGTAAGTACTTCATCGAATCAAAAAACTTACTGTCGAAATGAGTAATGTCGTAAAGAAAATGCTTAACCATGTGCCAGAAGGTCTCATGTGGCACAATATTTTCCTGCCCGCAATTTTGGCAATACTTCCCCTGCACAATAGTGCCACAGTTCAGGCAATCTTTTTCTTTGCGTTGGGGAGAATGAGACACGGTAAAATTTTCTTAAAAATAAGTACAAATAAAATACAAGCCCCCGCAGTTTTTACGTTACTGAACAATTCTGGTAACTTTGACGATCAATACAATATCACCCACATGAAATTCCTGCTAACAGGTTGTTTTTTATCCATCGCATCCTTAATTAATGCCCAGTATTATTACAATGATATCATTGGCAGCCGGGAAACAAACCGGCAAATGGCTTCCTATATGGCCAACAAAGTAAAAACAGTTTCCGCTACAGGATTTGACCAGCGGGGAGCAAAGGCAACCGGTTTTTCAGAATTCCATGAGGTTAAAGAAAATGGCACCGCCCTGAAAATTTCCAGTATCGCTGATCTCAATAAGACAGTTACGTACAGCCGTTTTGATAAACAAGGCCGGGTCATCAGTATTGCCGATTCATCTACCGCTGTTGATAACACTACCAGCTACGAATATGATGCTAAAGGGAATATCAGCAAAGTTCAAAATACAGTTACTGATTCTGCCAGCCAGTTTAATCATACGGAAATACACCTGTGGGCTTATACTCCAGATGGTACTCCTGAAAAAATGTGGCGCATAATCAATAATGCCGATAATTCAGGCCATGATACATTAGAGATTCGTTTTACAAAGGACGAGGATGGAAATATTGGAGAGGAAAGAACTTTTCGAAAAGGGATCGAAACCGGCTATCTCTACTACTATTATGATGACAAAAACAGGCTTTCGGATATTGTACGTTACAACACCCGGTTAAAGAAACTGATGCCTGACATCATGTTTGAATATGACGAAACTGACAGGGTTATTCAAAAAATAACTACTACCTCCAGCCAAAGCCTTGGCTACCTGATCTGGAGGTATATTTATGACAGTAAAGGCCTGAAAACAAAAGAGGCATTGTTCAATGGGGATAAACAACTTACCGGTAAAATAGAATACAATTACTCCTTCCTCCCTTAAATTGAACTAAATCATAATCTTACCTGACCCCTCTCAATGGAATTATTGCATAATTGCAGTTACTTGCTTAAGTAAACTGTAGCTATGCTTGGTAAATTATCCGACAAACAAATAGATGAACTATTATATAGCCAGTCGGTTGGCCGTTTAGGTTGTTATACTGATGGAAAAATCTATGTAGTTCCTGTCACTTACGTTTATGACGGACAAAATATTATTTGTCATACCCGGGAAGGAATGAAGCTGGAAATGATGAGAAAGAATCCTGAAGTGTGTTTTGAAGTAGATATAATGAAGAACATGGCCAACTGGCAAAGTGTGATAGCCTGGGGCACTTTTACAGAATTAGATGGCGAAGAAGCAGAACTGGCCTTGCAAAAAATGTTGATGAAGTTACAGCCGCAACTAACCAGTGAAACTGCCCGGCCTCACGAACCGGTTAACAGCGAAGAAAGAAGAGCGACCCGTGGCTTGACTGCTATTATTTACCAAATTGCTCTTAGAGAGAAAACAGGCAGGTTTGAAAAACACTAGAAATCAGCAATCCAAATGGCAACAAGAAAAAAAAGCTGGATTGAAAAACTTAATGACAGTAAAGACCTGCCGAAAGTGATTAAGCTGACAGCCACACAGCAAAAAAAGTGGGGAAAAAAAACTATGGCTATTCCCTCTCCGCTGGAGGTCAATGCCATCATGAAAAGAGTTCCGCCCGGAAAACTCATTACCATTAATCGGATAAGAGAAAAAATCGCCCAGAAACATAAAGCAGAAATCGGCTGTCCAATCACAACAGGTATTTTTTCCTGGATTGCAGCCAATGCTGCCGAAGAAGCGGAAAAGAAAGGTGTAAAGAAAACAACACCATATTGGCGAACATTAAAAGAAGGCGGTGTTATTAATGAGAAATACCCGGGAGGAACAGAGAAGCAAGCTTTACTGCTCACACAGGAAGGGCACCTTGTTGTACAAAAAGGTAAAAAGTGGGTAGTTGAGGGCTGGGAAAAAAGGTTGATGAAGTAAAAACCAGGCACTAAAAATGGATACCCCCGCATTCATAGTTAACCATTGGCAAAATGAACAAAAGACTTTCCGGAAAAACCTGGAAATAATAAAGGAACAGCCTGTTAAAGATGCCATACACGATATCCGTGTGTCTGTTAAGAAACTCAGGGCCATTCTTGAACTTTATATATTAGCATCTGGCGAAACCTTAATGGATAACCCTATAAGCAAGACCGAAGAACTTTTCAGTGTAACTGGCCGGCAGCGGGATGTTGATATTTGCCTCGAGAAATTGGAAAGCTGTATTGCTGACTCCGGGTTTCATTACCATGAGCTATCTGCTTTCTTAGAATCGATGTTGAAAAAAACAAAACAATGGACAGCCATTGCCGTCAGGCAATACAATGACGACGAAACTGGCCGCATTAAAGTCCTTTTGAAAAACGAAGAAGCCTTACTCGTAAATGAAGGCACGGTTCAAAAAGCATTAGCAATAATTACAGTACAATTACTGGATAGCCCCCTTCTTCTCCGGCAACCCCATCAATTGAGGCAGCACCTAAAAAAGATATTTTATTGGGTGCGGATGCTTCCCGGCGAATTACCGGTTATTTTTTATGAAAAGGAATTACATGAAATCACTGATGAACTTGGATTATGGCAAGACAATGAGATATTCCTGGCCCGTATTCGCCACTTCAGAAAAGATTACTTACCGAAAACATATGATGAATACAGACAACTAGGAACTCTTGCAATAGAAGTAAGAAAGGAAAATAAATTATTGCTTGGTAAAGCACTGCGAAAAACAAGAAAGTTATTAAAAACCATCTCCTTAAATGAAAAAGAAAAGGCCCTCAGCTAAACTGAAGGCCTTTGTGCCCGAGACTGGATTCGAACCAGCACACCCTTTCGGGCGCCACCACCTCAAAGTGGTGCGTCTACCAATTTCGCCACCCGGGCAACATCCCGATAGCTATCGGGAGGAGTGCAAATGTAAGCGGTTTATTTTTTCAGAACAATTCTGAATGTGGTTCCTTTCCCGATTTCTGAGTGTTTGACGAAGATTTCGCCTTTATGATATTGCTTGATGATCCTGCGGGAAAGACTAAGGCCCAACCCCCACCCCCTTTTTTTGGTGGTAAAGCCGGGCTTAAATACTCTTGCAATATTCTGGCTGCTGATGCCTTTTCCGGTATCTGTAATGTCTATGTGTACATTCTTTTTATCATCATGAATATCTACGGTGATACTACCCCTGCCCTCCATCGCATCTAATGAATTTTTCAGAAGGTTCTCAATCACCCAATCAAAAAGCGGGGCAGAAATTTTAGCTATCACCTGTTTATTGCCATGATCATTGACAGCAAAGACAATCTTACCTGCCGCTCTTTTCCGCATATAATCCACCATGTTGTTGATCTGGTGAACAAGGTCAACATCCTCCAGTTGAGGTGTGCTTCCAATTTTTCCAAAACGGTCTGATACCAGCCTGAGCCTATTTACATCTTTTTCCAGTTCATGCGCAATCTTTTCATTCCGGGAATCTTCCTTGAGCATTTCCACCCAGCCTTCCAGTGAAGAAACAGGTGTTCCCAACTGATGGGCTGTTTCTTTTGCCATACCAGCCCATACCTGGTTCTGAACTGACCGGTAGCTGCTTCTTAAGGAAAGCAATGTAATGATGATGAATAACGCTACAATAAAAAGCTGAACGATCGGATAATAGCGAACTTCATTCAATAAACGGGAATTGCCATAATAATAACGATTGAGCCTGGTGGAGTCATTGGGATCTGTCCAGATTATTGCAGGGTTTTGTGCTTTAAACTGGCGGAGTTTTTTTGTAATATAATCCGGGTTATTGGCAGCTTTGGCGGAGTCAAGGTTAATCCAGTTGGTAATGCTGTCTTTTTCGTTGGTCTCAATAATAGGTATACTTTGATTGTCCTTGACTATTCTGAATGCGAAAGTAATATCGGATGTTTCCTGTGCGTTGATGAGTGATTTACTTGCATCGATCCATTGCTCCACTTTCAGTTTTTCATCCCGGGCAATTTTACGGGCCAGGTACTGGGAATAGATAACAGTTCCGCTGATAATTAGTATAGCAATGATTGCCAGCGCCGTTCTCCAGTTCAATAATTGACGAAACATATACGAATTTAACAGCTATCAGTATAAATCGGAAATAAGAGTAACATCCCTGCAGAAACATTTACTGTGCTTCTTACCTTATTTTTGAATAAATAATCAGCGAGTTGAGTCTATCACCAAAAGTTGCGGTTGTCATTTTAAACTGGAATGGCCGGAAACACCTGGAACAGTTTCTGCCATCAGTTACTGCTGCCACCTATTCTAATTATGAAGTGATTGTTGCTGATAATGGTTCAAATGATGATTCCTTGTCCTTTCTTCAAATGAAGTACCCCGGCATCAGAACGATTCAATTCAAAGAAAATTACGGTTTTGCCAAGGGATACAACGAAGCTCTCAAACAGGTTACGGCTGATTATTATGTATTACTGAACTCGGATGTAGAAGTAAAACCGAGCTGGCTGGAGCCAATGGTTGAACTATTGGAAAAAGATAGAAGCATTGCAGCCTGCCAGCCTAAAATACTTTCCTGGCATAATAAGCACTTATTTGAATATGCCGGGGCAGCAGGTGGCTGGCTGGATGAATACGGTTATCCTTTTGCAAAGGGAAGGGTATTTGACATTTGTGAAGAAGACAAAGGTCAATATGATCGGTCAGAACCTATATTCTGGGCAAGCGGCGCTGCTTTATTTATCCGGCCTGCTGTATACCATGCAGTCAAAGGATTTGATGAATATTTTTTTGCACACCAGGAAGAAATAGACCTTTGCTGGCGCATACAACTGGCTGGTCATAAAATTTATTCCTGCCCGGCGTCAGTAGTGTACCATGTAGGCGGCGGCACATTGCCAAAAGGCAATTCATTAAAAACGTATCTTAATTTCCGGAACAACCGGATAATGCTTTCCAAAAACCTGCCCCTGTCTAAAAAAATCTGGGTTATGCCGGTAAGAAACTTGTTGGATGGAGTATCCGCCTGGAAGGGTTTATTAAACGGCGATGGCGGCTACTTCATAGCCATACTCAGGGCGCAGCTGGCGTTTATTAAATGGTGGCTGTTCTATAAAAAGAAAAGCGTTTTCCCGGAGCACAGAAATATACCTTTAATGGGCTTTTTGAAAAAGAACATGGCCTGGCAACATTTTGTAAAAAAGAAAAAGGTATTCTCAGAAATTGTGGTCAACTGAAATCGCTTTTTTTGGATTGAACCCCTATTTTTGCAGCACAAAATTCCACTATGAGTCATAACCAGGAATACCACGAAGAACTTAAAAAAGTACAGGATAGTGATTTTACCCACAACTGGGTTTCCTCTTCAGGATTTCTTTTCTACCTGCAGGTAGCTTGTTTTGTAGCTTTCACATTGGGCGGCTGTTATATGCTGTACACCAAGCGGTATGAAAAGATTGATGTCCCGGTTCAGGAGAGCAGCCTGTACACTCCAAAATATAAATAATAGGTCTAAAATTTTTTTGAAAAAGGCGTAAGCCTTATTTTTGCGACCCGCTGCCGGAAAGAGATAGTGCCGGTAGGGTAAGTTCAAAAGTTCTTTAATCTGCGGAAGTAGCTCATTTGGTAGAGCACGACCTTGCCAAGGTCGGGGTGGCCGGTTCGAGCCCGGTCTTCCGCTCCAAGAATCCTTCCGCCGAGTGGTGGAGGGATTTTTTTTGGTTGCCCTGATGGTGGAATTGGTAGACACGTCCCGATTAGAATCGGGATAGCCAGCAATGGCCTTATGGGTTTGAAGGGCATAGTTCTTAAAATAATTTTTACATCATCGCCCTGGTGGTGGAATTGGTAGACACGCAGGACTTAAAATCCTGTGGCCAGCAATGGCCGTATCGGTTCAACTCCGATCCGGGGCACAGCTTAAAAGCGACATTTGTCGCTTTTGTTGTTTTATGTACTTTGTATATATCCTTTTCTCAAAAAAGTGTAACCGCTACTATGTCGGGTTTTCTACCGATGTAACTGCGAGGGTTAACAGGCACAATAATGGAATGGTTCCGGCAACAAGAAATTGTTCCCCTTATAAACTATGTGCTTATAAGACCTTTGAAAATGAAGCGGACGCCAGAAAAGAAGAGCTAAGGATAAAAAAACAGAAAAGCAGAATTTATACAGAATCGCTTATTACGGGCGACTGGCCAACTTATTCAAACGGTTTACCGTAAGCCAGTAATGGCCTACCCCGATGCAATCGGGGTCCGGGGCACAGCTTAAAAGCGATTCAATATTGAATCGCTTTTTTTATTTGTAGATTTGAAACAAAGCATAGTTTATCAATGGCAACAGAAATCAAATGCCCTAATTGTGGCCACGAATTTGAGCCCAGCGACAGCATACGGGAAGAAGTACAAAAAGAACTTCGCAGTAAAATGAGCGAATGGCAGAAACAACAACAACAGAAGTTTGAAGCCCAGCTGCTGGAAGAAAAAAAGAAAACACAAAAAGAAACAGAAGAACTGATCCGTAAATCGATTTCAGCAGATTTTGAACATAAACTGCAGATTGCTGAAAAGAATAATAAAGAATATGAAGAAAAACTAAAACAGGCCCGGGAGCAGCAAACCGAATTTCTCAGAAAAGAACAGGAACTGAAGAATAAAGAAGCGGAACTAGAACTCTCTGTTCAAAAGAAGTTACAGGAAGAAAGAGAAAAACTGGCAGGTGAAATACGCAAACTGGAAGAACAAAGAATTGCCGCTAAAGAAACTGAATTTCAGCTTCGCCTGAAGGAAATGGAAGAAAAATTGGAGGCCCAGAAAAAACTGGCGGAAGAAATGAAACGTAAGGCCGAACAAGGCTCCATGCAATCCCAGGGCGAGTCACAGGAACTGTTGCTGGAAGAATTACTGAGGACCTCCTTCCCTTTCGATGTGATTACAGAAGTAGGAAAAGGTGTCCGGGGAGCAGATTGTATCCAGACAGTGCGGAATGGTTTTGGCCAGGAATGCGGCAAAATCATTTTTGAAAGCAAGCGGACAAAGGATTTTGCCAACGACTGGATTGAAAAACTTAAGGCGGATATGCGGAGCCAGGGAGCAGATGTGGCAGTGATCGTTACGCAGGCACTGCCAAAGGACATGAACAGTTTTGGCGAAAAAGACGGTGTCTGGATCTGCTCTTTTAACGAAGTAAAGCCGGTGGTTCATATGCTGAGAGATGCTGTTATCAAAATTTTCAATGCATCCAAAAGTCAGGAAAACAAAGGTGATAAAATGCACTTGCTGTACGACTATCTGACCAGCCGTGAATTTGCAGAACAGTGGTCGGCCATCAGGGAAGGATTTATGAGTATGAAAGTATCCATCCAGAAAGAAAGAGACCAGATGGAAAAGTTGTGGAAAGCGAGGGAAAAGCAACTGGAAAAAGTACTCCTCAATGCAGCACATATCCGTGGTTCCATTGAAGGTATTTCAGGAACAGATGTTAATCTGAATTTACTCGAAAATGGAGAAGAGGGCGAGGAATCATGATACTACCCATGCCAGCACCAATCCATCAAAATGCCTGTAATTAATGACCAGTTCTGATTCATTTTTTGCAAAAAAGCAATCGATGGTTTGTTTTTCCTCCTGCAGATTGAATAGTTGAATATGTTGACGAAAATCTACCCCACCGTCTCCGTACCATTTAAAAACTGATTCCTTGGCTGACCAGAGAAGAGTCGGGAGTTTGAAATCTGTAGTCTCAAGATCAGATAAAAATTGTTCCCTCTCCTTATTGGATAAAAACTTATTCTGAATATTTAAAATCTTCTCCACAGGCTCCTCCACATCTACTCCTACCCTGTTTTTACTGCTAACAATTGCTGCCGCATAATCACCACAATGCGAAATGGAAAAGTGATACCGCTCATCGGGCAGAAAGGGCTTCCGGGTATCGGCAATTTGTATCAATTCGTAAGGGAAATCCGGAAAAAGATATTGCAACAAAAAACGTCCGGCAAGGTGTTGCAGCCTTTTGTGCGGATGCGTTACCTCCCGGTGCTGCGGCACATTTCCTTTGAAGAAATCTTCCGTTTCTTCGATCTTCCACACTCCCAGCCGTGTATATTCGTTGATTTGATGTTGAAAAAAAACCGGCATTCGTCAGCTTTTCCTTTTTACTTTGCTCATTACAAAACGAAGATATACAATGATACTTTCTGATACCCGGATACTGGAAGAAATAGAAAAAGGAACTATCAAAATAACACCTTACGAAAGAGATTGCCTGGGCAGCAATTCATACGATGTACACCTGGGTAAAACATTGGCAACTTATAAGGAACATATCCTCGATGCCAAAAAGCATAACCAGATCGAATATTTTGAAATCCCCGATGAAGGGTTTGTGCTATATCCGCATATTTTCTATCTCGGCGTAACAGAAGAGTATACAGAGACCCATGCCCATGTACCTTTCCTTGAAGGAAAATCATCCACCGGCCGGTTGGGCATCGACATTCATGCCACAGCTGGTAAAGGTGATGTTGGTTTCTGTGGCAACTGGACCCTGGAAATATCTGTAAAGCAACCTGTAAAAGTTTACAAAGGAATGCCCATCGGACAATTAATATACTTCCCGGTAAATGGCGAAATTGAAATCGCTTATAACAAAAAGAAAAACTCCAAGTACAGCAATCAGCCTGACAGACCGATTGAAAGTATGATGTGGAAGAATAAATTTTGACCGGATAAAATCTTTACCTGTTCAACTGCCAGATCGTATAATTAAGAATAGTGGCAAAACTTACCCAACTTATATAGGGCACCAACAACCAGGCCGCTGTTTTATTCACTTGTGCAAAGGCAAATATGGTCAATAATATAAAAAACCACATGGCTATTATTTCTACCAATGCCCAGCCTGGCTGTTGCTGGTTGAAAAAGATAAAAGACCAGAAAAAGTTTAAAGTCAGCTGAACGGCGAATAAGGCTATAGCAATTTTTTTAAGCTCTTCACTGGTATCTTCTTTCCACACAAGAAAAAGGGCAATACCCATCATTACGTATAAAGTGGTCCAAACAGGTCCAAATATCCAATTGGGCGGGTTCCATGATGGTTTTTGAATGGTCTGATACCAGCTTTCCACACCGGATATAGTAAAGAAACCACTTGTTGCTCCAACCATAAGTGGTATGGCAATGGCTATAATTGCTTTAACAATATTGCTCATACACAAATAACAAAAGAGGTTTGTTATTGTTTACAGCGATTCAATACCAAATTTCTTATAATAGGCCATTAACCAGGTCACTACCTCATTATAGCTTCTCTTTCCGGCAGGCTGATTGTTTGCCTTAAGAAAATGACCATAACCCCACATCACCAGGTCTTCAATAGGGTTATTGTATTTCTTATAAAAATCCCTGAATTCCTTTTGATCTTTTTTTACCTGTGGATGGGCTTTTTCCTGAATCAATTTTCCAAGAGTCGTATCCCGCCGAAAGACTTCTACTATTGCATAGTTGTACATGTCATAATACATCGAATAACGAAAGGCATTATTATCGTACGACCGGCAGGCAAGATAGGCTGCGAAATTCGCCTCGTTTTCTTTGGCATAACCCAATTGGTGTGCTATCTCATGTGTAGTAACAAAAGGTTCCATGAACCGTGGTATCGTGGTATTAACCTGCCCTTCCCCTGAAAAAGGATTGTAATAGCCCTGGAATCCCAGGTAATTACCCAAATAACTAAAAAGAGAAGGCTTCACCGAACGGGAGCTGTATTTCAGAAAGGAATGGTTTACTTCAGCAGCTTCATAAGCAGCATGGGCACTGGCAAACAAGTCCCGTTTACGGTTAAATGAGTCCCGTTGTGCCGGGGTTACAAATGCAGCGTAATGATTCACTTTTTGCTGAAGTGTTCTTGTCAACGTATCAAGATCAGCTAAAGAATACTGTTTCATTTCCAGTTGCAACTGGCTGGCGATGCCTACCCGGTTATAATTTAAGCCCCATAATAGGTTGAAAAAAACATATACAAACAGTACAAAGAAGATGAACTGCTGCATGGCAATAACGAAATACTGTCTTGTCAACCGGCGCTGAAACAGGTATTTAAAAAATTTATAGGTTCGGGAAATAATAACCAATACCAGGAACCCATAAAAAATATCACCCACACTAAAGGGAATCCAGCCAAATAAAATCCGCTGTATTCTTGAAATAACCGGGTATATCCCGTGGCTGTAATTTCTTTCCACCCAGCCGGGATACCAGGAAGCCCATTTAATAAGGATAGTCAGGATGATAAGAACTACCCAGCTCCAGCTTTTCATCAATCGGGCAAACAAACGGGTAAGAAACTGTTGCAAGTAACTAGTTATTAGGGTGTAAGAATTGCGGCTAAAGTACCCAATTTTCTATAAAAAATCTCAAAATCGTCGTCTCTGTTTGAGTAAATTACCCTACCTTTGCACACTCTTTAAAAGTTGCTAAATGAGCCGTCGCCGGGAGTTTGAGATAGCTTTTGTGGGATTAAAGCCCGGGGTTCATGAATACAACTATTCGATTGACGATAAGTTCTTTGAGCCTTTTCAACAACAGGATTTCCATAACTGCAAAGCCAATATCAGGCTGCTGCTGGATAAAAAAAGCAGCTTCATGATGCTCAAATTTGAGATTGGCGGCACCCTGGAAGTAACCTGCGACCGGTGTAACAATAATCTGCCGTTCGAACTGTGGGATGAATTCAATATCACAGTGAAAATGGTAGATGAACCAGAACTGATGAATGACCAGGAAGACGATCCTGACGTTTACTACATCAGCCGTGGCGAAAGCCACCTGGATGTTGCCAACTGGATCTATGAGTTTATCAACCTGAGTATTCCGATGCAAAAGGTATGTGAATATGAAAAAATGGATGGCCCCCATTGTAACCCGGCAGCGCTGGACGTACTGAAGAAAATGGAGCCAAATGAAAAGGAAAGCAAAGAAAACCCGATCTGGAAAGGATTGGAAAAGTTTAAAGATTTAGATTAAACGTTTTAATATTTGAGTTATGCCAAATCCGAAACGCAGACATAGTCAGCAAAGAAGTGCGAAGCGCAGAACGCATTATAAGGCTACTACTGCAACATTATCGACCGACAGCACAACAGGAGAAACACACCTGCGTCACCGTGCACATGTTAGTGAGGGAAAACTCTACTACAAAGGAAAAGTGGTAGCTGAAAAATCTCCTGTTAACAAATAAATTCAACGAATCAGGTTTAAATTCCAAATCCGGCGGATTATTTAATTCTGCAGGGATTTGGAATTTGCTATTTTAGAATTTTATGACGATCGGCTTAGATATGATGGGTGGCGACTATGCCCCTCTTGAGTCAGTAAAGGGAGTAAAATCCTATTTAACTGGAAATGATAATGCCCTGAATCTTGTGCTTATCGGAAACGAACCCGTCATCAGGCAATTACTGGCTGAAAACGACGTAACGGCAGATTGTCTCACTATTGTTCATGCAGATGAAACCATTGATATGCATGAACACCCTACCAAAGCCCTCCGGGAAAAACAAAAATCTTCGATTGCCATTGGCTTTCACCTCCTGGCATCCGGTAAAATGGATGCTTTTATCAGCGCCGGTAATACAGGTGCCATGCTGGTGGGCACTTTATTCAGTATAAAAGCTCTGGAAGGGGTGATTAGGCCAACCATCTCAACCATCATTCCAAAGGAAAATGGCGGGACTGGATTGTTACTGGATGTAGGATTGAACGCTGACTGCAAACCGGAACAACTAAACCAGTTTGCCATTATGGGTTCAGTGTATGCCCAGCTGGTATTAGGTATCGAAAATCCAAGGGTAGGCCTGATCAACGTTGGCGAAGAGGAAGGAAAAGGAAATTTGCTGGCACAAGCCACCTATCCCCTGCTGAAAGAAAACAAGCACATTCACTTCATTGGCAATATTGAGGGCCGTGATGTACTGATGGATAAAGCAGATGTAATGGTATGCGAAGGCTTTACCGGCAATATCATTCTTAAAATGGCTGAATCCTTATATGAAATCGGCCAAAGAAAAAAGTTAGAGGATGAGTATTTCGACAGGTTCAACTTTGAGATATATGGCGGAACGCCGGTACTGGGAGTCGCCAAACCAGTTATCATTGGTCACGGTATCTCCGGCGCCAGGGCATTCATGAACATGATAAAACTGGCTCAGTTGATGCTGGAGAAGGATGTAATGCAAAAAATGAAAGAGGAGCTTTCCTGATTGTTGAAAAATACCGCTTTCCCGGTATACCCCGCCTCTTTTAACCAACTACCTTTAAGAAAATACATTTCTTGAGATTATCAATTGCCATTTTTTCGCTTCTATTTATCAGTTCGGTTCATGCCCAGCCAATCAGCGAGGTCAACCTGGCGAGCAATGCCTTTTATATTCCGACCGAAAAGACAATCCTGTACAAATTGGGCGATAAAACTATTCCTCTCTCTATCAGCCAGTATGGCAATTCATCTGATATAGTTTGTATCAACCTTCACGATAATGAGTTTACGTCTGTACAGGCGGCAAGATCCGTGTTGGAACAAAAAGGCGGCATACTTATTAAGTTAGATAACAACAGGCAGCGGATTATTCGCTTCCGGTTAAGAGGGAAAAATTACGCCTTTGACCCGAACCGGATATTTTCCAGGGCCGGGATAGAACAAACCTTAAGAGAAAATAGTACGGTTGACCTTTATGCAATCGAAGAAATTGAAAAATTTGCAACCCGTTTATTGAGCCTTATCCCGGATGAGGTCACTTGCGTTGTTGCTCTTCATAACAATACAGAAGAGGCTTATTCTGTAAAAAGTTACCTGCCTGGAAATGACCGGGAAAAAGATGCCCGTGAAATTTATGCCAACGACAGCCAGGATGTTGACGATATTATTCTGACCACGGATAGTATTCTATTCAAAAAAATGGCTGACCGGGGATTTAACAGTATCTGGCAACACAATGAACGGGCAAAGAAAGACGGGTCACTGAGTGTTTTCTACGGGGAGAAAAACAAACGCTATATCAATATTGAAACCCAACATGGCCGGCTGGCACAATACATAGAAATGTTTGGCAAGCTGCTGGACATTTTAGCAGATGAAAAGAAAGCCATTCAAAACATTTAGACCAGATTCTTCAAAAAAGATGTTGATAATTAACTGAAAAAGTTTTGGCTCAAAACATTGCAGACCGTATTTTTGCACTCCCTAAAAAGGAAAGGTTGATCTCGTAGCTCAGTTGGTAGAGCACAACACTTTTAATGTTGGGGCCCTGGGTTCGAGTCCCAGCGGGATCACAGGAAAAAGCCTCCATCTGGAGGCTTTTTCTTTTTGACCTTTTCGAAGTACGTTTGTATTACTTAATAATTACTTCCATATGTCAACTTATTTTAAAGATAAAGTGTTCGTGGTAACTGGTGGCACTGATGGCATCGGTAAAGCCCTGGTAGATACTTTACTGGCATCCGGTGCAAAAGTGGCTACCTGCGGTCGCAATTCAGATAAATTATACAGCCTGCAAACAGAATACCCATCTGCGCCATTGCATACCATGGTAGCTGATGTAAGTAGTGAAAACGATTGCCGCCGGTTTATTGAAATGACCATTAAGGTTTTTGGAGGTATTGATGTGCTTATTAATAATGCCGGTGTTTCCATGCGGGCCCTTATTAAAGAAGCAGAAGTTGATGTGATCCGGAAAGTAATGGACATTAACTTCTACGGAACTGTTTATTGCACCAGGTATGCTTTATCATCGATCATTGAAAGAAAAGGAGTGATTGTTGGTGTATCTTCTATTGCCGGCTACCGGGGCCTTCCCGGCAGAAGCGGTTACTCAGCCAGCAAATTTGCTGTACAAGGATGGCTGGAAGCTATTAAAACAGAATTGGTGGCCGATGGAGTGCATGTGATGTGGGTGTGTCCCGGTTTCACCACTTCTAATATCCGAAATGCAGCCCTGAACAAGAAAGGCAGCTCACATGGAGAAACACCTATGGATGAAAGTAAAATGATGACAGCAGAAGAATGTGCTGCGCATATTTTAAAGGCAGTCAGAAAAAGGAAAAGAACTCTGGTACTTACTTTTACGGGGAAGAGAACCGTATTCATGCAAAAATTCTTTCCAAAACTGGCAGATAAGATGGTCCGGAAATTCTTTTTTAAAGATGGTAACCTTGTTAAATAGGAGTAAGTAAATCATTAACCCTTGCCTTTAATAACCCTGACATCAGATATTGGAAGCCCCGACTACCTGGTTGGTGCTATAAAGGCACAGTTGCTCCACCTGAACCCGGATTTCCAGATCGTGGACATCACACATAATGTTCCTCCTTTTAATTATTCGCAGGCGGCTTATGTATGCCGTGCTGCTCTCCGCAATTTTCCTGATTTCAGCTATCACCTGATATTGGTAAATCTTTTTGAAAAGAAACCGGAGCAACTGCTGCTGGCTTTTCATAATAACCACTACATACTTTGCGCCGACAATGGTTTGCTTACTATGATGCTGGAAGAAACTCCGGAAATGGTAATAGGTCTGCCCCTGGATGATACTGCCATAAAAAACACCACCTATCTCACCAAAGTAATGGGAGACGCAGTGAATAAGCTGGTAAATGGTGAATCAATAAAAAACATTGGTATTCCCGATGCCAAATATGTTGAGAAACGGGCCCTGAAACCAATGCTGGATAACAATCTCATAGAAGGCCAGATCATTTTCATAGACAGCTTTGAAAATGTAATTGTCAACATCACCCATGAACAATTTGAAGAGCAACGTAAGGGAAGAAGCTTCAGGATCATTTTTAAAAGAGATGAAGTGATTGACCGCATTAGTGATACATACGCTGATGTGCCCGAGGGTGAAAAGCTGGCTTTGTTCAACAGTGCAGGCTATCTTGAAATTGCAATCAATAAAGGAAATGCTGCCGGACTTTTTGGGCTTAAGGGTTATAGCGATAAAGCCATGCAAAGCCAGCTATCTTATCAAACGGTGAAAGTGTTTTTTGAATAGGATTTCACTGCTTTCCAGTACTAATAAAATCCGTTTTCTCCAACCATAACCGGCGGCAACCTAAATTCCTAAAACTACCCCGGCGCAACTGAAATCTACCTCTGAAACCCTATTTTTGCTTTCCTTCGTTCTGTGGGACAGCCACAGTTTGCAAAGGAGTTAAAACCAATTGTTTATTTATGAATTTCAGAAAAGTCAATAACCTTACAGGCTGGGCGGTTTTCTTCGTTGCCTTTGCCACTTACTTTTTGACCCGTGAAGCAAGAGGCAGCCTCTGGGATTGCGGTGAATTCGTTGCCAGTGCAGACAAAATGCAACTTCCCCACCCTCCCGGTGCCCCGTTGTTTGTTTTGCTGGGGCGTTTCTTCATTATCCTGTTTGGAGATAATGGACAGACGGCCGCCAATGCTGTAAACTTCATGAGTGCACTCGCCAGTGCCGCCACGATCTTATTCCTTTTCTGGACCATTACTCACTTTGCCCGTAAAATGTTTGTTAGTGTTGGTGAAGAGCTGACCTCTCAGCAAACCTTTACTACAATGGCAGCTGGTGTTGTTGGCGGACTCGCCTATACTTTCAGTGATTCATTTTGGTTTAGTGCTGTGGAAGGTGAAGTTTATGCACTGTCGTCTTTCTTTACAGCCCTGGTATTCTGGGCCATGCTGAAATGGGAACATGCGGATGAACATGCCGGCAACGATCCCCATGCAAAGGCCAGGAGCGACCGCTGGATCGTTTTCCTTTTCTTTATGATGGGCTTGTCAATCGGTGTTCACTTGTTGAACTTGCTGGTTATCCCGGCCATTGTGATGATTTACTATTACCGGCGTTATCAGCCTACTACAAAAGGCGCAATCACTGCATTTATTATCGGTTGTTTGATAACAGGTTTAGTACAGGTAGGTGTAATTCAATACTCCATGAAGGCTGCCGGACAGTTTGATGTATTCTTTGTTAACTCTTTCGGCCTTCCCTTCTTTGCCGGATTTGCCATTTACTTCCTGGCGTTAACAGCGATCATTATCTGGGCACTACGTTTAAAGGAAACTAAAGTTTCGCCCACTGTCATGATTATCTGGTTTGCTTTATTCCTTTTCTTATCTGCATTGCCTTTTGTTATTAAACCAGGTGCAGGACTAAGTATTGGAAAACTTTTGCTGTTATTAATCGTTGCCGCTGCCGCAGGTTATTTCATCAAAGCCAGCGCATTGAAAATTGTAAAACTGTCACTCTGGTGTTATCTCTTCATGATGCTGGGCTACATGATGTACCTCACTACTATGATACGCTCCAATGCTAACCCGGCAGTAGATATGAATAATGTTGATAACCCTATCAACCTTGTTTACTACCTGAGCCGCGAACAATATGGTGAAGCCCCGTTGGTGTACGGACCGCATTTTTCTGCCGATTACGATTACGATGAGAACGGGTATGTGAAAATGAAAGACGGGGACATGAAGTATGTAAAAGGAAAAGATAAATATATTCCTATTGGCCGTGACAGAAAACCCCAGTACCAAAGCAGCGATATGCAGTTATTCCCCCGTATCTGGGACAGCAGCAATGATCAATACCACGCAGATTTCTATGCAGAATGGTTGAATATTGGAATGGAGAAAAGTCCGGTCACCGGAAGAGACCGTTATACTCCCCCAACCCTTTCAGATAATGTCAACTGGTTCTTTACTTACCAGATGGGGCTGATGTACTGGCGATACTTCATGTGGAATTTTGCAGGCAAGCAAAATGACATACAAGGCCTGGGCAACAAACGGGACGGAAACTGGATAAGCGGAATTTCTTTAATTGATAATAAGCGGCTGGGCGATCAGTCAAAACTGCCGGACAGCATTAAGAACAATAAAGCCAATAACAAACTTTTTCTTATTCCTTTCATATTAGGCATTATTGGGTTCGTTTACCAGTTTTTGCGAAACAGGAATGACTGGGTGGTCAGCTTCCTTCTATTCTTCTTCACCGGTATAGCAGTAGTGCTCTACCTGAACCAGCCCGGTAACCAGCCCCGTGAACGGGATTATGCTTATGTAGGCTCCTTCTATGCTTATGCTATCTGGATTGGTTTGGCAATGGTCGGTTTTGTGAAGATGGCCATTGACAAATCTGATAAACTTACATTCCAAAACCTGATGATCGGGGGCAGTATACTTACCTTCTTTGTCACATTAATGAGTGCGGCACCCGGCACATTTGGTGATATGTTCATGGTTTCCATTTTTGCGTCGGCTTTATTTGCCATTTTTACAACAATTGTATATTTTCTTATAAAAGCTGTTTCATCCAATGGTCAAAATCACCGTATGGCTAATATTGCATCTGCTGCCATTTGCATAGTGGCACCGGTGCTTATGGCACAACAGGAATGGGACGACCACGACCGCAGTAATAAAACAACAGCGCCGGATATTGCTAAAAACTATCTTGAAAGTTGTGCACCTAATGCGGTTATTTTCACCTTTGGTGACAACGATACCTATCCGCTCTGGTATGCACAGGAAGTGGAAGGAATTCGTCCTGACATTCGTATCATCAATAACAGTTTGTTGGGTATTGACTGGTACATTAACCAACTGCGCTACCAGGTGAATAAAGCAGATTCATTGGATGTGATCTGGTCTCCGGAGCAAATAGAAGGCCATAACCGTGAATTCATGCGGTATAAACTTAGCCCGAATGCTGACCCGAACAAATATTATCCTTTATATGAGGTAATGAAGAATATCCTCGGCAAACCTTACATCAACAATGAAACAGGAAGAGATGAAGGCCCCAACGGATTCCCGGTAGCACAAGTATACAATCCTCAATCAAAAGACTGGGATCCTGTAGCCAAATTCAGTGTACCTGTTGATGCTGACATAGTGAGAAAGAACGGAACGGTGAATGCAGGTGATAGTGTGCTTTCAGAAATGCTGTTTGAAATTCCAATGAATAAACTTAAGGGAGGATTAGTTAGAAGTGATTTTATCATAATGAACATAATAGCATCTAACCAGTGGAAGCGTCCGATCTATTTCACAGCCAACTTTGGTGAACTTGGATTTGGCCAATATCTCCGTAAAGATGGTATGGCCTATCGCCTGGTACCGGTGATAAATAAAGCACCTCAACAAAATTGGGTAGTGGAGCAGGCATTCCGTCAGAATGGTTTGGGTGGTACCCAAATCAGGGATAATAATACAGATTCCATGTTCAGGGTTATGATGAACGAATTTGAATTTGGTGGTGCCAATAAAAAAGGCGTCTATTTCGATGAAGAAAATCGTCGTCATATCCTTAACATAAGGGCACTGTATGGTGAAGCTGCCGGTAATATGGCAGACCTAGGCAGAAAAGAAGATGCTCAGAAGTTATTAGATAAAGTTGAAGCCGGAATAAACCCTGCCAACTTACCTTATGCACAGGTTAGCCGGTATAACGGCCACAACCAGACCGGTATGATCTACCTGGAGGCTTGTTATAAGGCAGGTAAAACTGACCTGGCCGAAAAAGTTCGTCAGGCAGTGAAGAAAGATCTGGAGCAGCAAATGAATTACTATGCAGCTTTAGGAGATATGAGTCGTATTGAATTCAATAAGATACTGGATCAATATGATAATATGCGGCAACAGGCACAGATGAAAGCAGCATTTGCCCAGACAGCCGAACAGCAAAACCAGGCAAGACAGGAAATGAACCAGGCTGAATATTATTTTAATAACAGCCTCAAGGATAAACAAGCAGGCCTGCGAACCGAGATCCTTATCAACAGGGGATTAATGGATGTATTAAAAGCAGTGGAAGAAAAGTATGCTCCGCAAACACAGGCGCCTAAACCAGGCGAGGAAGGTGGAGGAACTATTATCAACTCACCGGACAGTACAAACAATAAGTAGTCTTACCTACAATAAAAAATAGCCCCGGAATAATTTCCGGGGCTTTTTTTTATTCTCAACTTCTCAGAGGCAAAACTGTTATAGAAGAACCTATGGCGAGGTATTTGTCGTAAATTGTATACCCAATGAAAGGTTTTCATTTCACCAGATTTGACCCTGATAGTTATGGCAAAAGCCGGTTTGAGCAATTGCTTGACCTTTTTATGCAGTTACTCACCTATACCAGCGGTGATGTAAGTGAAGCCATGCAATGGATGAATGAACTGGATAAGAAATACCAGCTAACAAATGATGAATACGGCATGGGTGATTTTATTGAAGAACTAAAAGAAAAAGGATATATATCTGATAATAACGAACAGGGACAGATCAAAATCACAGCAAAGACCGAACAAGGAATCCGCAAAAGAAGCCTGGAAGAAATATTCGGTAAACTCAAAAAAACAAAACAGGGTGATCACCATAGTTTTAAACCGGGCCAGGGAGATGAACAAAACCCGGAGACAAGGCAGTTCCAGTTTGGAGATATGCTGGAGCAAATTGATTTTACAGAGAGTATCCGCAATGCACAGATCAATCATGGTATCGACAGCTTTCACATGAAAGAAGATGACCTGAGCATCCGAGAAACAGATTTCAAAGCACAGACATCTACTGTATTGATGATTGACATCTCTCACTCCATGATCTTATATGGGGAAGACAGGATCACTCCTGCCAAAAAAGTGGCCATGGCCCTGAGCGAACTGATCAAAACAAAATATCCCAAAGACACGTTGGATATAGTTGTGTTTGGTAACGATGCCTGGCCAATTGAAGTGAAAGACCTCCCCTATTTGCAAGTCGGGCCCTATCATACCAATACCGTGGCTGGCCTGGAGCTGGCTATGGACATATTGCGAAGAAGGAAAAATCCAAACAAGCAGATTTTCATGATCACGGATGGAAAGCCCACTTGTTTGAAAATTGGTAAGCGGTACTACAAAAACAGTTTTGGCCTTGACCGTAAAGTGGTAAACCGCTGCCTGAACCTGGCAGCACAATGTAAAAAGCTGAAGATACCTATTACCACTTTTATGATTGCCACTGACCCCTATCTGCAAAGTTTTGTGCAGGAGTTCACTGAAATGAACCACGGCAAGGCTTTCTTTGCTTCATTGGACAAATTGGGTGCCTTTATTTTTAAAGATTTTGAAAGCGGAAAAAGAAGGACAGTTTATTAATTATTGTCAGGCTGAGCAAATCGAAGCCTGTTCACTTAAAAATTCACCCTTCGGCAAACTTTGGGTGACACACAGAAAAATGAATATAAAAAACATAAAAACCCTGGGCGAATTAAAGAAAAGTAGCTACCAGCCTAAAAGTATCAAAGAAGAAATTCGCCAGAATCTTATTGCCAAACTGCAAAAAGGTGAAACTACCTTTTCTGGTATCGTAGGTTATGAAGACACGGTAATACCTGATGTAGAAAGAGCTTTGTTGAGCAAGCATAACATTCTGTTTCTTGGTCTCCGCGGCCAGGCCAAAACAAGAATGGCCCGGCAGATGACGGAACTTTTGGACGAATACATTCCTTCCGTTGCCGGCAGTGACATCAACGATGACCCACTAAATCCTATCTCCCGTTTTGCACAGGAAGAAATCGCCACACATGGTGATGAAACAGCCATTCACTGGATTCACCGCAGCGAAAGATATGGTGAAAAACTGGCCACACCGGATGTAAGTGTTGCTGATCTTATCGGAGATATTGATCCTATTAAAGCTGCCAACCTGAAACTGAGTTTTGCTGATGATCGTGTAATCCATTACGGTATTATTCCAAGAAGCAACCGGGGCATTTTTGTCATCAACGAATTACCCGACCTGCAGGCAAGAATTCAGGTTGCCCTGTTCAACATCCTGGAAGAAGGAGATATTCAGATAAGAGGATTTAAGTTAAGACTGCCGCTGGATATTATGTTCGTATTTACGGCAAACCCGGAAGATTATACCAACCGTGGCTCGATTGTAACACCCCTGAAAGACCGTATACAAAGCCAGATATTGACTCATTATCCAAAGAGTTTGGAAAATGCACTGGAGATCACTGAACAGGAAGCGGAAGTAAGTGACGAACAAAAGGCTAAAGTAAAAGTGAGTGATCTGATCAAGCGGCTTATTGAACAAGTAGCTTTTGAAGCAAGAAACAGTGAGTTTGTAGATAAAAAAAGCGGTGTCAGTGCAAGGCTAACGATTTCAGCGTTTGAAAATGCAGTAAGTGCCGCCGAAAGAAGAGCTATTATCAATAACGAAAAACAAACACAGGTCTGGGTCAGCGACCTTGCTGGTATTATTCCGTCTATAACCGGTAAAGTAGAATTGGTGTACGAAGGAGAACAGGAAGGTCCCTTCCAGGTGGCAATGAACCTTGTGGATAAAGCTATCCGGTCACAGTTTATCCAGTACTTCCCCAATCCTGACCAGCTAAAGAAAAGACGCAATACAGGCAAACCATCACAGGAAGAACAAAAGGACGACAATCCCTATCGCCCTGTTACCAACTGGTTCGACAAAGGGAATACACTGAATATCTCATTTAACACATCAGACAAAGACAAAATGCTGCTACTGTACAAAGTAGACGGACTGCATGCATTGGTGAAGAAATACTTCCCTGGTGCCAATGATGAACAAGCTTCCTTATTAATGGAATTTGTATTGCATGGCCTTGCCTCCTATTCACTGATCAGCAAGAAAATGTTTGAAAGTAAAGTAGAATTCAAGGACCTGGTAGGAAGTATGATGAACTTCAGCGATAAGGATTTTGAGTTTGATGAGGAAGCCTGAAAAGTTAAATAGTCATATGAACAACCGGACTAGATAATATTTACCTCTCTTTCCAGTGTGATTCCGAATTTTTCTTTTACGCTTTGGAGAATTTCTTCACTTAGCTGGTAAATTTCTTTACCTGTTGCATTCCCGTAATTTACCAGCACCAGGGCCTGCCTGGCATTACATCCGGCATCCCCTTTACGAAAACCTTTCCAGCCGCATTGCTCGATCAGCCAGGCCGCTGCCAGTTTTACTGAGCCATCTGCATTGGTATGGCCAACAATATTTTCAAATTTTGATTTAAGTCTTTCGAAATCTGCAGCAGCAATAGTTGGATTCTTGAAGAAACTGCCGGCATTACCAAGCTCTTTCGGGTTGGGGAGTTTAGAAGACCGGATATTGATCACTGCATCAGAAATCGCTTTAATAGACAGATCCTTCACCCCCATCCTGTCCAGTTCCTGCTCAATAGCGCCATAACTGGTGTTGAACCTTGGCTTCTTTCTCAACTGGAAAGTGACATTCAATATCACAAACTGGTCTTTAAACTTTTTCTTGAATACACTTTCACGGTATCCAAATTCACAATCAGACCGGGTAAACGTCACCATTTTCCTTTCCTGAATATGATAAGCCTCCAGGTCCCAGAACACATCATCAATCTCCACACCATAAGCACCAATATTCTGCATAGGCGATGCGCCCACATTGCCCGGGATCAGCGACAGGTTCTCAACACCTGCCCAGTTTCGTTGAATACAATGTAATACAAACTGGTGCCAGTTCTCCCCTGCACCTGCTTTCACATATACATATTCACTGTCCTCATGTAATTCAGCAATTCCTTTTATTTCGTTTTTCAAAATCAATCCGTCAAAATCCTTAGTGAATAAAATATTACTGCCGCCACCGAGAATGAGAGTCGGGAGTCGGGAGTTATTAGCCGTGAGTTCTTCTAACTCGTCACTGTTATTAAATCTTGAGAAGTATCTGGCTTTTACATCAATCCCGAAAGTATTATAAGACCGAAGTGAAATATTTTCCTGAATTTGCATACTGCAAACTTCGGGATTCTTTATGAGAGCAACACTGATCGGCGCTACGGGACTTATCGGAAATCACCTGCTGGAATTACTGCTTGCAGATGAATATTTTGATTCAGTCAGAATACTCATTCGCCGGCCCATGGAATTTACTCATCCCAAACTGGAAAAGAAACTGGTTGATTTCAACAATATGGAAAGTTTTCGGCTGGCGCTGGAAGACAGCGACGTAGTATTTTGCAGCATCGGCACCACTCAGAAGAAAGTAAAGGGTGACAAGGACGCTTACAAAAAAATTGACTACGACATAACGGTAAATGCCGCCCGGTTCTGTAAGCTAAATGGCTGTGAGAACTTCATATTTGTATCCTCTGTTGGAGCAAACAGTAAAAGCAATAATTTTTACCTGAAACTGAAAGGTGAAATTGAAGAAGCGGTTAAAACTGTCGGACTGACAAATCTATATATCATGCAGCCCTCTTTACTATTGGGCAACAGGAAGGAATCACGGTTTGGGGAAAAGATAGCTCAGTGGGTAATGCCGGTGATATCATTCTTAATACCCCCGAAATACAAACCAATAAAAGCTGCTGAAGTGGCAAAAGCCATGATTTATTTGTCAAAGAAAAATCTTACCGGAATTTATTATTCTCAATTTAAAGAAATAAAAACTTACCTATAATACTCTATCAAACCGCATCCACATCTGCCACCACCGTCACACTTCTAAAACTTTTATCCTGGTGCAGTATAGCAACTTGTTCCAGCAGGTCCTTCTTACATTGATTAATAATTTTACCGTCACGAGGCAGCTTTAGCAAAAGCTCCATTAAATACTGGTTACGGATGCGGCCGATAACCGGCTCGGCTGGACCTACAATATAATTACCGTATTTGTTCTTTAAAGTGCTGGTGTAATGAACAGCAGCCCTCTCCACCACTTCTTTAAACTTATGTTTAAACGTAATATGAATGATTCGGGTGAAAGGAGGATAGGAAAATTCTTTCCGTTTTTTCACTTCTTCTGTGAACATTACTTTGTAATCATGTTGCTGCACTATTTTCAGTAACGGATGATGCGGCTGGGATGTTTGTACAAGTACTTTCCCGGTTTCTTCCTTTCTGCCCGCACGGCCACTCACCTGCTCCATCAGTTGAAAAGCTCTTTCATTCACCCGGAAATCGGCAAAATGCAATAAACCATCTGCATCTAGTATACCTACCAGGTCAACATTGTCAAAATCAAGCCCTTTAACCACCATTTGGGTACCTACCAATATATCAATACGCCTTTGTTCAAACTGCTGTATCAGCACATCATGGGCATTTTTACCTCTGATAGTATCAATATCCATCCGGGCCACTTTGGCATCTGGGAAAGTTTCCTGCAGCTGTTCTTCAATTTTTTCCGTACCGAAATTACGTTGTACAAACTTGTCACTGCCGCAGGCTGCACAGCTATGTACCGGCGGGTAAGTAGTACCGCAATAGTGGCAAACCAGTTTGTTGCTGAGTTTATGAAAAGTAAGTGATACATCGCAATACTTGCATTGTGGTATCCAGCCGCAGATACTGCAAACCTGGTAAGGCGCATAACCCCTTCGGTTCTGAAAAAGGATTATTTGTTTACCTCTTGCGATTACTTCATTCACCGCTTCAATCAACGGCGTAGATAAAATAACTTTTGATTTATCTTTTTGAGCAATCTTTCTTGTATCAATGAATTCGATAGGTGGCAGTTTGAGATCGCCATAACGCTGCAGCAGTTCTGCCAGGCCATATTTTCCGGTAACCGCATTGTAATAACTTTCTACAGAAGGTGTACCACTACCGAGCAAAGCTTTTGCATTAAACAGCGATGCAAAGTAAATAGCCGCATCTCTTCCGTTGTAACGGGGTGCTGGCTCCTGCTGTTTGAAAGAACTGTCATGTTCTTCATCACAAATAACTAATCCTAAGTTCTGAAATGGCAGGAATACCGATGACCTTGCCCCGAGTATCACCCGCAATTCTCCATTTTTCACTTTATTCCATATTTCCACTCTTTCGTTTTGAGAAAATTTGGAATGATAAATGCCAATATATCCGCCAAAATGTTTCTGCAGACGGCGGATCACCTGGGATGTTAAGGCAATTTCCGGCAGCATATACAAAACCTGCTTCCCCTGCTTAATATATTCTTCGATCAGTTTAATATAAATATTGGTCTTACCGCTGGAGGTTACACCATGGAGTAAGCAAACTGCTTTGTTTTGTAATTGATCCTTTACCCCGGCAAGGGCTTGTTGTTGCGCTTCCGTCAGTGCAAAATCAATCGTTACATTCTTTGGCAGGTATTTGATACGATCGATTATTCGCTTTTCCGTCCAGAGAATTTTTTTTTCAGTCAACCCTTTTAACTGTGCTTCAGAAGCGCCGGACTTTTTCAACAAAGCTGACTTGGTTACTTCCCCTTCTGTCTTGATCAAATGAAGATAGCTGAGCAGTAGTTCCATCTGTTTGGGCGCCCTTGTCCAGTTATTCAGCAGGTCGGAGAGTTTATCTTCATTATCATATTCCGGATTTAACAGCACATAGGTTTCCTTTTTGGGAACATAGGTTTGCTTCAATGCTTCCCATACATAGCAAACTTTTTTATTGATCAGGCGGTTAATTACGGGGTAAACATGAGAAGAATCAAGCAATTGCTGAACCTCGGACAAATTAAGTTCCTTCTTTAAGAGCAATGCTTCTCCAACAATATATTCATCATGATCCAGCGCTGAAAATTCATCCCCATATTCCTCATTATACACCAATATTGTTTCGCTTGACAATTTGAAATGTGCTGGCAGGGCAGCTGCCATCACCTCCCCTTCGCTGCACATATAGTAAGAAGCGATCCATTCCCAGAGTTTCAGTTGTTCCTCAAACACTACCGGTTCTGTATCCAGCACATTCAGTATATCTTTTGTCTCAAAAAATTCAGGCTTGCCATCATGAAGTCTCTTTATAACACCTGCATATTTCTTTGATTTACCCAAATTCACTTCCACCCTGCAACCGGGCTTGACTAATTCAAGTAAATGTGCAGGTACAGACCATGTGTAATTTTTAGGAAGGGCGGCCGGTATGATGATCTCTGCGTAGCTCTCAACCCTCGGCTTACCGGCAGACAGCCCTGAAGAGGAGTTTATAGTTTCATTATTGAAGTTATCTTTCGACATGAAAAGGCAAATCTAATTATAGGAAAGCAAAGTCTCCTCTTTAGGAGAGATTTTGAGAGGCTTTTCGCCATGCGGCCCCGTACTCTAGCAGCTTTCGTTCCATAAGGGCAAATACTTCGTCTTTCAGCAATGCAACATCTGCAGTTGTAAACCCGGTTACGGGTATCTCATCCAGGTAAACAATCCGGCTGCGGCCGGGTATCATGCTGAATAGACTTTCATAAGGCATCCTTCTGTAGGCATCCAAGAATAAAACAGGTTTAACCGGTGTCTGCGTTTCAATGGCCACCCGGAAAGCCCCGTCATAAAATGCTTTTAAGGGCTGAGTTGTCATATTAAAAGTACCCTCAGGAAAAACCAATACAGAAATCCCTTTGTTAATGAGCGATTTTAATATCCTCACACTATTGGCCCTGTTACCGGGACTGCTGCGGTCAACCGTAACAATTGCATTCCGGTAAATAAACCCGAATATGGGCACTTTACTCATTTCAACTTTACCAAGGGGACGAATGTGCTGCCGGTAAGCTTTGGGAATAATTGCTGCATCAAGGTAAGAGATATGGTTGCTGACAAAAATGTAGGATTTCGATTTGTCATGCGGCGATTCAAAGATTTTTTTATGCCAGATAAAAATCAGCAGGAACCAGATATCTGCCCATACCATACAAATCCTCATAACCATGTTTCCACCCTTTATACGGCCAAAAAAACTGGCAATAACAGCAAAAGGAAATAACAGCAGCATGATTGCCACGAAAGTGATAAAGGCGTAAATGCTATAAATCCATTGCAAAGGTTTTAGCAATACCTTCATCAGTTTCGATTTTTGTATTTATCATCATCACCCGGGCAATTACATTGGTAATCTGTTTCCAGGTCAATTACCGTTACCACCACCGTTTTTTCATTGCATTGTGCAAATATGATACGTACCCGCTGATCATCTTTCGTTATTCCTTCTAATGCATACCGTGGGCAACGGGCATTTTGCAGGTCGCTTTTGTTATAATTGATCTTCCCCTCCTGCATTATCTCTTCTACTTCTGCCTTTGATATCTTCCGGCACTGCATACGGCAGGTAGCATGGTTGCTGTATTCGAGATAAGATGTTCTGCGGTCAAAGCCCTTGTCCCGGTTAGTCGGGTTACTGGCCGGATCTTTAGGCTTATTGTTATTGGTAATCTTTGGTTTTGGCGCCGGCTCATTATTGTTTTTATATTGTTTTATGACAATAATGGCTATTACCATTAAGCCTATCAAAATATATGGAAGCCATTTC
>JBGARY010000039.1:0-25664 GCA_044229985.1 Chitinophagaceae bacterium | reverse complement strand
TCAAAGGATAAAACCATCTTGCCAACGAATATTTTACCGATATGTTTTTTTACTTCGGGCATATCGGTATTAAATTCTGCGTCGCCCATTATTGAATTGATGGTCGTATCATACGTCATATCAAGGGTATAATGCAGGTTTGATTTTTCCAGTTTACCTCCATTAAATGAAACAATACTGCCACCATAGTCCCAGCCAAAGCCGTAAAATGTTATTTTCTTGCCATTCAGCTCCTGCAGGTATTGTAATGAAGTGCCTATACCAATATCCGAAGCAGTCCTGTATGGCGCTTCTTCCGTGTAACATTCAATCATTTCGATCTTTTTGTGGTATTGCTTTTCTTTCCAGTACACGGTAAAGGCTTTACTGGTACCCGGGTACACTTGTGTTACATCCAGCGAGTCAATACACTCAGGACCACAGATGCGTTCGTCTTTTACATTCGCTTCTCCATAGATTGCCTGCAGATCTTCAAAGTTTGTATTCCTGGTAACGGAACCCCATGCGGAGTCGGTAACTTGTATAAGATCGATTTTGTAATAATGTATATCAGTATTAGCAGCGCTGTCAACATTGCTTACATCCGCTTTCTTCGCTTCATTCTTGCTTCGGCAACTTATAAGGAGTATTACTGCCAGCAGGGGGAATATCAGCTTTCTCATAACAAAAGTTTTACAACATAAAGTTATTCACTAACAATGGCAGTTGCTTCTATTTCGATGAGATATTCCGGGGCAATCAGTCCTTTTACTTCTATCATGGAGGTGCAGGGCTTTATCTGGCCAAAAAATTCTCCGTGTGCTTTGCCATATTCTTCCCAGCGGGAAATATCCGTTACAAACATTCTTGTCCGCACCACATCTTCCAAAGAGGACCCGGCGCTTTGCAAAACCTTTTCAATTTTTCCAATGATGAACTTTGTTTGGGCATAAGCATCATCTTCTCCAACTAACTGGTTGTTTTCATCCACAGCAACCGTTCCCGTCACTTCAATGATATTACCCACTTTTACAGCCCGGCTGTAGCCGACAATATCTTCCCATTTGGCACCGGAAGAATAATTGGTTCTTTTCATTTGGCTAAGAGTTTTAAGGAGTGAAAAGAGAAAAGGAGAATTTTTTGAAAGGTAATGAGAGTCTTAATATTTTGAACACACTCTTACCTCCTTATTCCTCTTTTGAACTCTTAGCCCTTGATTTCAATATTCTCTTGTTTGATCAGCGGCTCACCATTCATCCGGAGGTATATCTGCGCCACGGTCACTACATCTTTCTGGCAATAGGTAACAATGCGTTCAAGGTTTTTTTCTTTCCAGTATACCGCCCATACCATGCTGCCGTCAATATCATCTTTTGGCGTTGGCACTCCCAATGTATAGGCCAGCAGGTTAAGAGATGTGAAACTTTTAAAATCACCAAACTTCCATAGTTCCAGTGTATCCAGGTGCGACACCTCCCATGGTTTCTTTCCGGCAATATTCAGCAAAGTGGGTATCGGCAAGTTATTAATGATCATCCGGCGGCACAGGTAGGGAAAATCAAACTCTTTTCCATTGTGGGCACACAAAAACTTTTGTTCTCCTGCCGACCATTTATTCAGCATTTCAGAGAACTGGTGCAGCAGCAGCTTTTCGTCATCTCCATAAAAACTTTTCAAAATGATCTTCTTCTGCCCTTCAGCTACCTGCAGGACTCCGCAGCTGATGCAAATGATTTTGCCAAACTCAGCATAGATACCGGCACGGGGGTATAATGTTTCGTTGGTTTGTCCTTCATGATATTTCAGTAAAGAAGCTGATTTCGTATCCCACAATTGCCTCCATTCTTCCGGCATGTCATTATAGTCTGGGTACTGAGGTGCTGTTTCTATATCCAAAAACAGGATATTGTTTACCGGAAAGTTTGCCATGATTGCTGTTTATATAAAAATAAAAAAATCCCGCCGTAGCGGGATTACCACTTTCCGGTAAATCTTTTTACAGGTATTTGTCGCCCATATTCCTTTTTACTTCAGAAACATATTGCTTAATCTCCTGTTCTTTATCTTTTTTGCAGATAAGCAACACATCTTTTGTGTCTACAATGATATAATCCTTTAACCCCTGCAGCAGCACCAGTTTGTTGTCCGGCACATGTACCATGCAATTATTGGCATCCACTACCATCACATGTTTGCCCACTACTGCATTACCGAAATAATCTTTGTCTTTATTCTCCCAGGCACTGTTCCAGGTACCCAGGTCGCTCCAGCCGAATGAGGCAGGGATCACAAACACATTGTCCGCTTTTTCCATCACAGCAAAATCAATGGAGATATTGGTGCATTGCGGGTAAATATTTTCAACCGCCTCCCATTCTTCATCCGTATTGAACTTATCTTTCTCGGCAGCAAACAGTTCAAACAATTCCGGTTCATGCTTTTCCAATGCCGTAATTATATTCTTCACTTTCCAGGTAAAAATGCCGGCATTCCACAAAAAATCACCGCTGGAAATGAAAGCTTTGGCCAGTTCCAGGTTGGGCTTTTCAGTAAATGTTTTCACCTTAAAAATATCCGGCGCTGCCTCTGCCGTATCATGCTGAATATAGCCGTAGCCGGTATTGGGGTAGGTAGGTTTTACGCCAATCGTCAGCAGGGCATTAATATGATCAACAAAACTGAAAGCTTTCTTAGCAGTCTTTAAAAACTCATCTGTTTCCAGTATAAGGTTATCGGCCGGTGCCGCAATCATCACTGCCTTCGGATCTTTTTTTATCAGCTTGAATGCAATGTAGGCAATGCATGGCGCTGTATTTTTCCGGGAGGGTTCAGCCAGGATATTCTCTTCCGGAATATCGGGCACCTGCTTTTTTACGATATTGACGTATTCCTGCGCAGTAATGATGAAGATATTTTCTTTATTCACCAGTTTGCTGTAGCGGTCCCATGTCTGCTGTATCAGTGTGCGGCCGGTTCCCAGGATATCGAGGAACTGCTTGGGAAAATTGGTACGGCTCATCGGCCAGAAACGACTACCGATTCCGCCGGCCATTATTGCTACATATTGATGTTTGTTCATGGTGAATGGTGAATGGTGAACAGCTGTTGCTTTCACCTGTTATATTAATCCTTCCCTGATCAGGTCGTGTAAATGTATAATTCCTAAATACTTTTTATCCTGTATAACTGCCAGTTGTGAAATCTCATTTCTGCGCAACATATCCAGTGCATCTATCGCCAGTTCGTCCGGACCTATTGCTTTTGGATTTTTCGTCATGATATCTCCGGCCTTTACAGCATCGATAGATACGTTGTTTTCCAACATACGCCTCAGGTCTCCATCGGTGATGATACCTAAAAGATTATTTTCTTCATCCACCACCGCCGTTATACCTAATCGCTTCTTTGTCATTTCAACAATCACTTCCTTTAATGATTGAGTTGACAACACCTGTGGTTTTTCATTATCGTTAGACAAATCTGATACCCGCAGGTATAGTTTTTTACCCAGCATGCCGCCAGGATGGAATTTGGCAAAATCATCCGACTGGAAACCTTTCGTCTCCATCAGGCAAACAGCCAGCGCATCGCCCATTACCAATTGGGCAGTGGTGCTGGTAGTGGGTGCCAGGTTATTGGGACAGGCTTCCTGGTCTACTGTTGTATCTAAAACAATGTCTGCGTTTTTGGCCAGGTAGGAGCTTTTACTGCCAACGATGCTGATTAATGTATTGCCAAAGTTCTTGATCAGCGGAACCAACACTTTTATCTCCGGGCTTTCGCCACTCTTGCTGATCACCATTACCACATCATCCTGCTGCACCATACCCAGGTCGCCATGAATGGCATCGGCAGCATGCATAAAAAGGGAAGGGGTGCCGGTTGAGTTGAAAGTAGCGACAATCTTTTGCGCTATGATGGCACTCTTGCCAATACCGCTAACCACCACCCGGCCGGGGCAGGCTGCAATAACCTGCACGGCCTTTTCAAAATCAGTATTTACAGAGGCAGCAAGTCCGGCAATTGACCGGGCCTCCATCTCTATGGTTCTGAGGGCTATATGTTTAATGTCAATTGGCATTGGCAGTAACCGCCTTTGGCAACCCGGCGATAAGGCCGCAAATTTAGCCTTTTTACTATGGAATAACCATGCGGTTACCCGGGTGTTGAATTTTAACGGTTTTGCCCCGAAAAAGAGGCGAATCAGTCGTAGCTTCGCAACCCTTCCGCCAAAAGCGGAAACACCTCAACAACTAAAAAGGGGAAAGAAGTTGTGCGACTCTGCTGCTGCGGAGCCCGGTAAAAGAAATCAACCCGCTGAATCCCCGGTTATAGGCTGAGAAATTATTCAACGATGTTGTTTGCCTTGAATCAATTTAAAGGCTGGCTGTGCAAAAAATAAGACAGCCCTGCCCCGGCATTCGGCTAAAATTGAGTATCTTAAACAACTGACGTTATACCATATTGGTATCCATAGTCCGGAAGGACTCCTATGAAGAAAAACTTGAAAAATGGGAACAACACTGAAAAGAGCCGCTGCCAAAACCACCAAGGCGGCAAATGAAAAAGCGACAACGCTTAAGGAAACAAAGCCAAAAGCAGCAAAAAGCGAAACTGTCAAAAAGAAGTTTGATCTGCACAAATCCTTACAGGAATACTTCGGCTTCGACAAGTTCAAAGGCACACAAGAAAAAGCGATCGAGTCCCTGATGGCCGGTCACGATACATTTGTGATTATGCCCACCGGTGGTGGCAAAAGCCTGTGCTACCAGCTGCCCGCCATGGTGAGTGAAGGGGTGGCCATCATTGTATCACCGCTTATCGCCCTGATGAAAAACCAGGTGGACCTGGTTCGTGGTTACAGCAGCAATGATGAGGTGGCTCACTTTCTCAACTCTACACTAACCAAGAAAGAAATAAAAGAAGTACATGATGATTTGCTTACCGGCAAAACTAAAATGTTGTATGTAGCGCCGGAAACGCTGACCAAACAAGAGAACCTCGAGTTCTTCAGCGACCTGACCATCTCTTTCTTCGCTGTAGATGAGGCACACTGTATCTCCGAATGGGGACACGACTTCCGCCCGGAATACCGGAGGCTGCGGGAAATGATGATACAGATAAATCCTGATGCACCGGTGATTGCTTTAACAGCAACCGCCACTCCGAAAGTGCAGAGTGATATCATCAAGAACCTGGACCTGCGCAATCCGAATGTTTTTATTTCTTCCTTTAACCGTCCTAATCTTTATTACGAGGTATTGCCCAAAATAAAGAAGGCGCAAACAGATGAACATATCGTTCGTTTTATCAAAGGCACAAAAGGTAAAAGTGGTATTATATATACACTGAACCGGAAAACAACGGAAGAGCTGGCTGATATTTTAATGGCCAACGGCATTAAAGCGGTTGCCTACCATGCAGGCCTTGACAGTAAACTGAGGGCAGACCGGCAGGACCAGTTTCTAAATGAAGATGTGCAGGTGATCTGCGCCACCATTGCCTTTGGTATGGGCATTGACAAACCAGATATTCGTTTTGTCATTCACTATAATATTCCAAAGTCAATTGAAAACTATTACCAGGAAACCGGCCGTGCCGGCCGTGACGGACTGGAAGGAAAATGTATTCTTTATTATTCGCATAAAGATGTAAGCAAGCTGGAGCACCTGATGCGGGACAAACCGCTGAGTGAAAGAGAAGTGGGGGCGCAGCTTATCAACGAAACAGTAGCTTTTGCAGAAACAGGTGTGTGTCGCCGTAAAATTTTGATGAGTTATTTCGGCGAAGAATATGAAAAGGAAAACTGCGGACAGTGCGACAACTGTAAGCATCCGAAAGAAAGGGTAGAGGCGAAAGACGAAACAGTAATTGTATTGAAAGCGATCAAAGAACTGGATGAACGCTTTGCTACCGATTATGTAGTGCAGATCATCAGCGGAAAATTGACACCGCAGATACAGATGTTCCGGCACGACGGGTTGAATGCTTTTGCCAGTGGTAATGACAGGGATGCGCATTTCTGGAATTCGCTTATCCGCCAAATGTTGCTGGAAGGTCTTTTGTCAAAAGATATTGAAGAATATGGTGTACTGAAGTTTACCAAGAAGGGTGAAGCCTTTTTGAAAAAACCGAAATCATTCCAGATCGTACTGAACAAACTGTACGATGATGCCAATGCCGATGACGAAGAAGGAACAGAAACCACCGGAGGCGCAGCGGCCGATGAAAAATTAATGGCAATGCTGCTGGAGCTTCGACTCAAAGAAGCCAAAAAGAAAAATCTCCCACCGTTTGTGATCTTCCTGGAGTCATCCCTGCAGGATATGGCCACTTTCTATCCTATCACTATGGAGGGATTAGAAAAATGCCAGGGGGTAAGCAAGGGCAAGGCTTTGAAATACGGAAGACCTTTTGTGGACCTGATTGCCAAATATGTGGAAGAAAACAATATTGAAAGGCCGGATGATTTTGTGATGAAGAGTGTGGTGAACAAAAGCGGCAACAAAGTGTACATCATTCAAAACACGGATAAAAAGGTTTCGCTGGAAACCATTGCCAAGAATAAAGGCTGGCGAATGGACGAAATGCTGGAAGAGATGGAAACCATTGCGGCCAGCGGTACCAAGCTGAACCTTGATTATGCCATTGATGAGATGCTGGACGAAGATGACCAGGATGAGATCATCGAGTACTTCAAAAGCTGCGAAACTTCCTCTTTGCAAGTGGCGCAGGAAGAGCTGGCTGATTATAATTTCAACTGGGAGCAGCTGAAGATCATGCGGATCAAGTTTTTGACGGAGTATGGCATGTAAACCAATATTTTATATTTGCGATTTTAGATTTCAGATTTTGGGGTGTTAGCCTTATTTTTGCTGCCCCGAAACGCAAAAGCGAGGCTAGGCTTCCACTTACCGAGCCGATGTGTTTCAGGAATGGTGCGGTAGCTCAGTCGGTAGAGCAAAGGACTGAAAATCCTTGTGTCGGCGGTTCGATCCCGCCCCACACCACGAAGGCTCTGGTTTAAAAAACCGGGGCTTTTATTTTTTAATGCTATTGAGTTGCCAGGGCAAGAACTTATAAATCTTGTGTCGGTGGTTCCCCCGAAGTTTCGGGGCCGCTCCACACCACAATTAATCCCTGTAAATTAATTATTTACGGGGTTTTTTATTTCCTGCAGGACACTTTGTGGTTTGTCTGGTTTTATCTTAAGTCATCAAAACAAATTATTGTTATTACATTGATTTTCAATAATAAATTATAATTTGAATAGGTAATGAGCCGAATAAGATGGTTATTCGGCTCATTAATTTTATTATATTTGAGCCGAATAAATGCCGTAATTGGCTCATGACAAAATACAACTGGCAACAAAAAGACTGGCCGCAATTCAAATTCTCCCTTGAGGCTGTGGAGGATGAATTGCTCATCTTTACTGAAAAAGCAGGGAGGGTATCGGGCATTTTAGAGG
Organism: Chitinophagaceae bacterium; assembly: GCA_044229985.1. Lineage (GTDB taxonomy): Bacteria > Bacteroidota > Bacteroidia > Chitinophagales > Chitinophagaceae > JJ008. The sequence goes on along the minus strand of JBGARY010000039.1, from coordinate 18,214 downwards.
GCTTGCCAGAAGAAACAAAGCAGGACGTTATTGTAGAAATCATATTGGCAGAAGCCATCAAAACCTCGGAAATAGAAGGTGAATACCCAAGCAGGAAAGATGTGCTTTCATCCATTCGAAAAAATCTGGGCTTGCTTTACGATACTGAAAACATCAAGGATAAGTCTGCCGTTGGTTTAGGTGAACTGATGATTGATGTCCGTAAAACATTCAAGGATGTTTTGACGGAAGAGAAACTCTTTGCATGGCATAAGCTATTGCTCGGTGAAAATAAAAGAATCGCCATTGGTCAATGGCGTTCCCATGAAGAACCCATGCAGGTAATTTCTGGTGCCCTTGGAAAAGAGAAAGTGCATTACGAAGCACCCCCTTCATCAAAAGTGCCGGAAGAAATGAAACAATTTATTCAATGGTTCAATGATACAGCGCCGGGCGGTAAATTGGAAATCAAAAAGGCTCCCGTACGTTCAGCCATTGCTCACTTGTATTTTGAAACCATACATCCTTTTGAAGATGGCAATGGAAGGATTGGACGGGCTATTGCAGAAAAAGCATTATCACAAACGATCGGCAGGCCTGTACTACTAAGCCTGTCCAGAACAATAGAGGCCAGCAAGAAGCTGTATTACGATTCACTGGAAAAAGCCCAGCAATCAAATGAAATTACACCATGGATGGAGTATTTCATCAGGACATCACTGGATGCACAGACTGAAGCGGAAGAACAAATTGAATTTACCTTGAAAAAAACAAGATTCTTTGACCGCTTTAAAAACAAACTGAATGACCGCCAGTTAATCGTTATCAGGCGAATGCTGGAAGAGGGTACTAAAGGTTTTGAAGGAGGGATGAATGCCAGAAAATATATGGGGATTACTAAAACATCAAAAGCCACTGCTACAAGGGACCTGCAGCACCTCGTGGAATTAGAGGCATTTATATTGGCGGGTAAGGCTGGAGGACGCAGCACAAGCTATCAGGTCAATTTATAATTTTGCATTCCGCCCCCCATTGTTCTCAAACACTCCTGATTGCTCCGCAAAGATTCCTTTCTACTTATTTTCATTTTTTCTCCGCCCGGCGGTTCAAACCCACAGCACGGTGAAGTATAAAAAGCCCAGGTGATTCAAAAATGCCCGGGCTCTTTAATTTGATCCCCGGGAAGAGACGGTTTTTACTTATCATCTTCTTTCCTTTTACCCGTTAACCTTTACGATTTATGCAATGCAGTTGTCGATTGCAGCAACGACAGTTGCCATTGCAAGAGTGTACGTTGCAATTGTCAGAGAGAAAGTTGCCATTGTAAGACAGTTTGTTGCAATTATCAGACAGTACGTTGCAAATGTCAGAGAGCTTGTTGCAATTGTAAGAGTGCAAGTTGCAGTTGTAAGACAGTTTGTTGCTATTGTAAGAGAGTACGTTGCAATTGTAAGAGTGACAGTATGCATTGTTTGCCTGCAAGTGGGCTTTGCAAAGGAGGATTTGAGCTGATTATCAATGTTTTTGAGGATTTTGAATTTTCTTTTACCTAACCTTCATTATTTACAGTCAGCATAGAACATCTAGGGTGGTGTAAATTTATAGTTAGACTTAATTATCAATGAGTATAAAAAAAGAAAGAGAAAGATGGATAATGCAGCTCTTTATAGAGAGCTATAAAAAAGGATCTATTAGAATTATTCATGAACAGGAGGCTCCAGACTTTATAATTAGGGTTAACGAAAATGACATTGGTGTAGAATTAACCGAGGTTTTCCAAGACTCTGATCTTGGTATTTCAAAGCTCAAACAGTTTTCATCTGAAGGAGGCTCGTTTACCGAAAATTTTATAAATCTGATTCAACCTCATATTCCTTTCAAATTTTCAATTGGAATCAATTTCAACAAAAATCTACCGATCAAAAAATCTAATAAATATGCTATTCTCAAAAAACTGGAAGATATATGTGTCCCGGCAATAATTAATTTAAAAGACCTTGAACATTTGGAACTTGAGAATTTCTATGATCAATTGCCAAATGAAATAGATAATATTTATATCTATCGATTTGATAGCATGAACGCATCTATCGACTCTAGGCCAGAAGGCGGTGTGGTTTCAAGGCTTACTAATAATCATATAAAAAATATTCTCTTGAATAAAGAAAAAAAACTATCAACTTATACAAATTGTTCTCAACAATGGCTCTTAATAAGAGAAGGAAATTATTATTCTGGCTCATTTAGTGATATCGAAATAGATTTACCAATAGAAAGTCTTTTTGATAAAGTATTCTTGTTTAGAACAAGGGCAAGAGAAATAGTTGAATTAAAGTAATTATAGATTCCCAGGATAGTTTCTTGAAAGAGTGTAGTTTAGATTTCCTTCTAGTGGAAAAATCAATAAGTTCGAACAGGTAAAATGTAGTTAGTATTGGCTTTGCTATGCGAATTATATTCTTGTCCATCTTTAAAGTCAAAACACCATGCCAATTCTCTAATACCTTTATTCTCTGATTTGCTCCAATAATATCCTGTAGGAAATTCACCAACCCCCTTCATATAAAATTGGTAGTAAATAATGGCCAGCTCTTTCATTGACGGGAGCCTCCAATCATCATACCCATTTAATACCAATGCCTCACAAGCCTTTTTTCCTTCCTCCCAACTCATGAAACCAAGTCCTTTTTCCGCAATAACAAGACCGTTTTTCTTATTATGTGGAAATACTATTCCCCCTTCAGCCTTTTGTCCTTGTTTATAGAGTTGTGCATTTATATTAGTAATAAAAATAAATAAAAGAAATGCGAGCAAAGCAAAGTGTTTCATTCTTACAAATTTTACAAACTAAAGTTAGATTTTTTGCCCGTCTTGACATATTCCATTTTCAAGTGTGTGGGTACTGAGCTGAAAAAATCATTTAGCTTCTGTAATACTCCACCGCAATCTCCGTTCCGACTTTAGCATTGTGTTTTATTAATGCAATGTTTGCTTCGAGGCTTTCGCCCCGGGTGTGGCCGGCGATGTACTGCAATAAGAACGGTGTGACCTCTTTTCCTTTAATATTGTTTTCTCTGGCTGCTGTTAATGCCTGCTGTATATGCCCTTCCATTTCACCGGGGGCAATTTCAAACTCCGCCGGAACGGGATTGGCGATCAATGCTGCGCCATTCAATCCCAATTGCCATTTGGTTTGCAGCAGTGCAGCGATTTCTTTTGCGGTGTCTAAGCGCAGCGGTGACTGGAAGCCGCTTTTGCGGGAATAGAAACTGGGAAATTCATCTTGTCCATAAGTAACAACGGGAATGCCTTTTGTTTCGAGGTACTCCAGTGTTAACCCGATATCTAAAATGGATTTCACCCCGGCAGATACTACGGCCACCGATGTTTGTGCCATCTCGGTAAGGTCTGCCGATATATCCATACTGGTTTCTGCACCGCGGTGTACACCGCCAATGCCACCGGTGACAAATATTTTGATGCCTGCCATGGAAGCAATCCGCATAGTGGCGGCTACGGTAGTGGCGCCGTATAAATTTTGACTGATGACATAGGGCATATCCCGCAAACTTACTTTCCATACCTCTTTTGCCCGGCCAAAGTATTCAATCTGTTCAGCCGATAGCCCGACATGGCATTTGCCATTGAAGATAGCGATGGTGGCGGGCACAGCGCCGTTATCCCTTACCACCTGTTCTACCGCCAGCGCCGTTTCTACATTTTTGGGATAAGGCATGCCGTGGGAAATGATGGTGGACTCCAGGGCAACAACAGGTTTGTTGTTGTTTATTGCTTGTTGTACTTCGGGGTGTATGTGGAGGTATGGGTTCATGCTTATTTATTGCTTTAACTTTTTTTCTTGACAAAAAAAGTAAGAAAAAAGTCAAGACAAAGCTAATGCTCCGCAGCTTTGTCCGGCCAACGCACCTTTTCGGCCTATGGCGGCGGAGTAATTATTGAAACATTGATGACGGGTGCAGCGATTATGGAAGACTCCGCCTCGTGTTATGCAAGGCTCAGGAAAGCGCTGTGTTCCGCCTTAATATGCTTTAAAGAATATAATGAACTAAACTACGGCGGAACAAGGCGCAGAAAACTTCTTTTTGTTTGAAAAGGTGGCGCCTGCTTCCGCAGAAATCTGGAATCTGAACAAAAGAAAAATTAGGCAGGATAATATTTTGACACCAACCCCAATAGTTTTTCCTGGTTGAGATGTGTGGCAATAGCACCGTTTACCTGCAATATCTCTGCTGATAAAGTATGGGCCAGCTTCATACATTCTTTATCCTCCATACCGAGGAACTTGCCCAGCAGAAACCCTGACAAGGACCCATCACCGGCACCGGTACAATCGAGCACTTCAATATTAGGCGCATGCAGGGTGGTTACTTTGTCTTTCTGGTAAAGGGCAGATCCCATTTTTCCATTGTGCAGCCAGATATTTTGTACACCGCCATCCAATAGCTCCTGCACCTGCATCTGCACCATGCTGGCCTGCTCGCTGCATAGTACCGGCAGCTCGTCTTCGTTGGGGGTTACCATGTATAAGCCATCCAGTTTTGCTCCTTTGAATTTCCGGGCAGGCGGCACGGAAACGGGTTCTATAATAAATGGAATACCTGTGCTGCGGCTGAACTGGAGTAACCACTGGCCAGTATCTACACTAATGTTGGCATCGGCCAATATGTAAGAAGCGGTACGCAGCAGGTCGGTATGTTTTTCCAAATGCTGCGGCGTAATGAGATGGTTCGCAGCATTAGTCAAAAAGGCGGTGAACAAAGAGCCGTCTTTATTCAGTATGCCAGTATATTTTCCGGAAAGGCCTTCTTTGGTGATGGTGGCATCCATTTGCACACCGGCGGCCATACATACCTGCTTCAGCCAGTCGCCATCACTATCGTTGCCCACCACCGTGATGAGCTGAACGGGCACATCCAACAGCGCCAGCTGGTGGGCAATATTGCGGCTTACGCCTCCGCCGGTTTTGGTTACGACAGCATCAATGGTGGTGGCCAGCAGCATTTCTTCGGTGGCATGAAACAGTTCGTCCACCAGTGCCGCACCAATACATATTACAGGATTTGACATGCTGCAAATGTAAAGGGAATGGAACACGGATGACGCTGATGAAACAGATTGACACCAATTTTTTCTTCTTGAGAATGAGGTCTTCCATAAACAAGGAAGATCTTAAAATAGTTACTCTTCTTTTTTTCTTACGATAAGATACCAGTCATTATCAAGAGGCAGGTAGCCGTGGTCGTAGCAGTAGTAATAGGTCTTGCCTGTTTTGGTGGTATAAATATGGGTGAGGTATTTAAACTGGAAACCCAGCCGCAGCAATTTGTCTTTATTGGCTTTGGCGGTTTCTTCTCCTTCGGGTAAAAGACCCTCGAGAATTTTCCGGTTTTTCAATAATGCATTATTAATGTTCCGCACCAGGGGGCTTTGACCGCCTTTGGCTTTTTGTTCATTGTTGTAGTTGTTGCGGCAGTAGTCGTTGCAGAATTTTTTGTCGGCACGGCCCCGTAAAACGGCCCCGCAGGCGAGGCATTTTTTGGTTTCTGTGGTTTGTGGTTGATGCAGGCATAGATAAGGTTTTTTCAGAGGCTTAAAATACAACATTTTATCCGTGTACAAACGTTTCTACACGTTTAGCTTCGGGAGTAAACGGGTAAAAACCGGCTACCGGTTTTCGGCACTATCATCTTTGTGTTGTCAATCGAATAACCCGGTTGGCTGAAATAAATAAATTTTTAAATCGCTCTTGCAAACCCCTAACCGGAACGAGGGCACAAAACTTAAAGTTATGTACGCATTAAAAAACAAAGTTCAACTGATCGGCAACCTGGGTAATGCACCTGAAGTAAAAACTCTTGAAAGTGGTAAAAAGATGGCCCGTTTTTCTGTAGCCACCAGCGAAAACTACCGCAACGCTAAAGGCGAGAAAGTAACTGAGACGCAGTGGCACAATCTTGTAGCTTGGGGTAAGGTGGCCGAGATCGCTGAAAAATTCCTGAGCAAAGGAAAAGAAGTAGCTATTGAAGGTAAGCTGATCAGCCGAAGCTATAACGACAAAGAAGGCAACAAAAAATACATCACCGAAATACAGGTGAACGAGTTGCTCCTTCTCGGCGCAAAGTCAGAAGCGTAAAAAAGATCAGGCCACAGATAAACGCAGATAAACACAGATGTGTTTAACCTGATAGTCTGTGGCCTTTTTTATCTTATCAAAATGATATACTGATGGAAGAGTTCATTTATAAGAAAGAAACCTTTGAAATAATCGGGTATTGTATGGAGGTTCAAAATACGCTGGGGTTTGGTTTTTCCGAGATCATATACAAGGATGCGCTGGAATCAGAATTCCGGGCCGCAGTATTGCCATATACCAGAGAAAAAGAGTTGCAAGTAAAATACAAGGAAAAAATACTAGCTCATAAATTTTTTGCTGACTATGTATGCTATGACGATATCATTATTGAAATTAAATCAACGGATAAAGGAATTATTGATGAATATATTGCACAAATACTGAACTATATGCGGGTATCCGGATGTCCGGTTGGGTTAATCATTAATTTCGGTAAAAAAAGACTTGAATACAAACGCCTGGTATTGTCGTAAAGACTAAAAATCTGCGTTCATTTGTGTTTATCTGTGTACTTGTAAATAAAATTTGTGGCAACGTTCACTCCTGATACATCAAATACATTATTTCAATTAGCGGCGGACCTGGTGAACCAGAGCAGCAGGAATATTTTTTTGACGGGTAAGGCGGGAACAGGTAAAACCACTTTTCTTAAATACATCCGCGACAACTGCCCCAAACAAATGGCCATTGTTGCCCCAACCGGCGTGGCCGCTATTAATGCAGGTGGTGTTACCATTCATTCTTTCTTCCAGATCCCTCCTGGTATTTTTTTGCCTACCCTGCAGCGAACAGGTTTTGCCACCTCATCTTCCCATACAGAAGTACATAACCGGCATAGCCTGCCAGCCCGGCTGCGCTTTAATCATGATAAGCGAAAAATGCTGCAACAGCTGGAGCTGCTGATCATTGATGAAATAAGTATGGTGCGCTGCGACCTGCTGGATGCAATTGATGCCGTATTGCGCCATGTCCGCAAAAGACATCATGAAAAGTTTGGCGGCGTGCAGGTACTTTTTATTGGAGATATGTTTCAGTTACCACCAGTGGTAAAAGAAACTGACTGGAAACTGCTGTCTGAATTTTATAACAGCGCCTATTTCTTTGACAGCCTCGTAATCAAAGAAGAACAGCCTCTTTACATCGAGTTTGACAAAATATACCGGCAGAGTGAAGAAAAATTTATCCGTGTGCTGAACCAGGTGCGGAATAATGAACTGGATGAGGATGGGTTAACAATTCTTGAGTCCTGCTATAATCCTTCCGTGAGACGAAAAAAAGATGACGGCTACATTATACTCACTACGCATAATGAGCAGGCAAGGAATATCAATGTATCACAACTGCAGCAGCTGGATACACCGCCTGTTCAATATGATGCATTGATTACAGACGAATTTCCCGCAAACGCCTACCCCGCCGATGAAACGCTTTACCTGAAAGTGGGCGCACAGGTAATGTTTATCAAAAATGATATTGCCGACAGGGGCAAACGGTATTTCAACGGAAAGATCGGGCAGGTGACCCGCCTGGAGGAAGACGCCGTGTATGTACAATGTGACGATACGGAAATAAAAGTGGAAAAAGAAAAGTGGGAAAATATCCGCTATACCCTGGATAAAGCATCACAAACCTTGAAGGAGGATGTGCTCGGCAGCTTTACACAGTTTCCGTTGCGACTGGCATGGGCCATTACGATTCATAAAAGCCAGGGACTTACGTTTGATAAAGTGATCATTGATGCCGGAGAAGCTTTTGCGCCGGGACAGGTATATGTGGCATTAAGCCGTTGCACCAGTTTAAACGGGCTGGTTTTAAAAAGTAAAATAAGAACCGGCAGTTTGCTGACAGACCCTAAGATCATACAGTTTGCCCGTAACAGTTCGTCCTCTGCTCAATTACAAAATGAATTGTCGCAGGCCAAAAAAGAATACCAGTTAAGAATACTGGTTGATTCTTTTAATTATCACAACGCAATAAACAATGCTGTTTCTCTGAAAGAATATGTGCTGGAAAACATAGAATCATTCAATAAAGAGGCGGCAGACTGGATTGAAAAATTGCTGAATCAACTCAATACGCTTCAGGAAACAGCTGTTAAATTTCATGGCTGGCTTCAGGTTCAGTTTCTGCAACCGGAAGCTCCTGAAGAAAACAAAGTCTTGCTGGAAAAAACAATTAAAGCTTCCGCACATTTTGTAAATGAATTAGAATTAATAATTAATTCGTTGGGAAATACTACTCTTGTTACCGACAGCAAGCTGCATGCAAAGGAATGCAACGAATTGCTTAAAGATATTTTTGCCGGGCTTTCGGCAAAAAAACATTTGATTACCGGTTTTTCCGGAAAGATTGATATTGCAGCATGGCATCAACGAAAAAGAAATTTTGTGTTGCCCTCGTTCCCTGTTAATGTGTATGCCGGGGCGGCAACACAGAAAACAGACAGCCCACATCCTGCTTTATTCATGCAATTGAAAAAACAACGGGATGCTTTTTGTGAAAAAAGGGACCTGCCTGTTTATATGGTAGCTAACAGCCAGACACTGGATGAGATGGCCCGTTACCTGCCACAGTCATTGGAAGAATTGAAAAAGATCAGCGGAATGGGTGAGGCAAAAATCCGGCAGTATGGGCAGCCGTTTTTAGATATCATTCTCGACTATTGCCATGAACATGGGTTGTCTTCCCATATTCAGGAAAAAACACCAAAACGGGAAAGGAAACAAAAAACAGGTGTGGCTAAGAAAAAAGGCGATAGTCATGCGGAGTCTTTCCGTTTATTCAACGAGGGAAAAACAATTGCTGATATTGCAAAAGAGAGAAAACTTGCTATTAGCACCATCGAGGGACACCTGTGCCGGTTCATCAGCAACGGTGAAATAAATATCGAAGAAGTAATCGGTAAGGAAAAAGCAGCAATGATTTTGGAGGCCTTGAAAGACTATGATGGAACAAGCGTTGGCCCTGCAAAAGCAAAGCTGCCGCCGGAGATTAATTATGGTGAAATAAGAATGGTGGTTGCTGGTATGAAATTGTTGCAGAAATAATCACCTGATAACAACCACTGTTCCTTTTCTTGTTTCTTTTGGTTTACCGGGAATGGTGAATTCTGCATACCATACAAATGTGTTGCTGTCGGTATCCAGTCCTTTTACCTTTCCCTTCCATCGTTCGAAAGGATTGTCCGTATAAAAAACCCTTTCGCCCCACCTGTTATAAATGCTCAGCCGGTAATCTGTTAATGATAATAAACTTCCCAAAGGTCCAAAGCCATCGTTCTTGCCATCATTATTGGGAGTAATTGCAGAAGGGAAATAAATGCCTGAGCAAGAAAAATCTTTTTCTGCTTTACCGGTTGCCGTCAACGGACAGACATCTGTGCCCGATATCTGGACACTATAGAACCCCTCTGAAAGACCTGAGATGATCGTACTGGTTTGTACAGGGGTTGTGTTCCATAACAAGCTTAGCGGTACTCCGTCAGCCCCGGTTACATCAACTGTTAATGAGCCGCCTGTATTGGTTTGGCAGTTCACCGTTTGCAGCATGATCACTTCTGCATCTATTATATATATGTCTTTGGAAAAAGTCGAGGGTGCATTATCTGGACCACTGGCCGTGAGAGTAACAGTAAATTTTCCGGGGCCAGAAAAAGTATGTGATGGATTAATGATCGAAGAAGTGTTATTACTTCCGGAAGCCGGATCGCCAAAATTCCAGCTATATGTTACGGGACAAAGTGCAGAGGTATTAGTGAAGTTGACTGTTCTGCTGTTAACACAACTGTAAGTGAAAGATGCGTCATTGGCTGGTGCTTCTTTTATCAGAATATCATCTATGGCAAACCCATCATAATTATTACAGATTGTACCTGCACCAAAAATGAACCTGAATAACACACCTTGTCTGCCGGCGAGATAAGGCATTGTGTGTTTGGCAAGTAACCATCCATTACTTCCGCTACCTCCCTGGCAACTGCCGGAGGTTGGCTGGCTGTTGCCCGACCATCCATCCCTTGTTGTACTCAACGGCGCCAAATAAGTAACGGGTGAAAAATTATACCAGTTTGTGTTCAGGCAATTGTTGGCATCGCTTGCCGAACCAACATTGGTCCAGGAGGCGCCATTGTCAAATGAATATTGCAGGGCGGCTCCGTCAAACCTTCGTTCCATTTCCCAAAACACCTTGAATTCTATATATGGATATTGCAAATTCGTAAAATCAAAGCAGGGACTTTGCAGCCAGGATGCTTCGCCATCCGTATAGGTGCTTCCGGTAAGTCCACCCACTACCCAGCACCTTGTGCCGCTACCGGCGCCATTGATAACAGGTTTTGCTGGTGTGCCCCAGGCCCAGTCATCACCGGTGCCGCCCGAAACCCAGCCTCCATCAGAAGATTCGAATCCTTCATTATACGGAAAGCTGTTTATACCACCGGTACATTGGCTATACGCTATAACACCTGAAAAAAGTATTTGAAACAACAAAACAACAATCCGCATCTTCATTAATTTCAGCAACAGCATCTCCGCTGCAATAATAGAAACGGCAAATTTACACCATAATGAATGAACCGTTTGCTTATTGATCTTCTTTGTACCCGGAGACATCAATTAATAATTATTCACATTTAACAGCATTAAACTTGTCACATTGAAGTTTATCTATAACTTCATTTTACTACTTACTTAACCCATTTATGGAGCCAGCCAACAGCCCCGCTTACCGCATTGTAAGCACACATGAAATTGCCGAAGTGCGCCAGCTAATTTCCAACGGACAACACGGTTTGTTTACACTAAAGTCTTATCAACCCGGAGAAGTTATTGCAGATTTTTCTGCAGGTACTATCTCTGCCGAACCAACTTATCTCACTGTTCAAATTGATGCGGGCAAACATATCACCCTGCAGCCCGATTTTCTGCAGTATATCAATCATAGTTGTGAGCCCAACGTTTTCTTTAATACCACAACGATGAAGCTGATTGCGTTAAAAGAATTAAACCCGCAGGACGAACTTGTTTTCTTTTATCCTTCTACCGAATGGAAAATGAACCAGCCATTTGATTGCTATTGCGGCCATGCCTGTTGCCAGGGAGAAATCCGCGGCGGGGCCTACTTATCTAAAGAGGCAAGGGAAAAATATCAGCTTACTGATTTTATTCAACAACAGCTGGCAAAGCAAGATGCCAGGAAAAAAGTAGCCTGACGAATGAAAACCGATGAAGCGAAAAGATTACTGAAGCCGTATATCGTCTGGGTACTGGCTCCGCACCTTGAATCGGACGATCCGAACATCCAGTATTACTACGATTTTTCTCAAAGCATAAAGGAATATACCCGGGTATTCGAAAAGCTGGAAACCGAGTGGAAGTGGCAGCCGGTAACCATGCATGATTTTAAGACCGTCATTCAATCAATCGCAAAAGATAATAGCGGTAAGACGCCACTTGTACTTAACCTGTGTGATGGCGATGAGGTGAATGGAACTCCCGGTGTTTCTGTGATACATGAATTAGAAAAGCATGGCCTGATCTATACGGGATCTGATGCTCATTTTTATACAATCACCACCTCCAAGATTCCGATGAAGAAGGCTTTTGACAAAGCGGGGGTGCCAACAGCGGCATGGAGGGTGATCACTGAAAAGAAAGGCTCCGTGAAAGGACTTTGTAGGCGAATCGGAACGCCGCTTATTATTAAGCCGGCGGTTTCGGGCGGCAGCATGGGGGTATCGGTAAAAAATGTAGTGAACACAGAAGAAGAGCTGATGGGTCGTGTAGAAGAACTTTCAAAGGGCTACCGTGGATGGAATTTGTTGGCTGATGGCGTTTTTGCAGAACAATTCATTGCAGGCCCAGAGTTTACCACTTTTATTACCGGCTCTGCAGATGACCCTGATACTTGTGTGGTATACGAACCAGTAGAAAGAGTGTTTCATCCCTCATTACCGGAATCAGAGAAATTTCTGTCCTTTGACAGGCTTTGGGAAATCTATGAAGATGAGTCGCCGATGCCTGAAAACCAGAATTTTTATGAATACAGACCAGTGAAAGGAGAATTGGTACCGGCATTAAAAAGAATCAGCCTTGATGCTTATAAAGCCTGCGGCGGAAAAGGTTATACCCGTATTGATATCCGGGAGGATACCGCTACTGGCAAACTATATATGCTGGAAGTAAATGCACAATGTGGATTAAGTGAAGACGAAAATTATACATCTATTGGCGCCATCTTAAAAGCTTCCGGCATTTCGTTTACTGAAGTGATTGGGGAAATATTAAAGGATGCATTAAGAAGAAGTGTGCTTTCACATGCCCCCGTAAAGAAAAAACGAACAGCAAAAAACAAAACTACTATTAAGGTGAAATAGTGTTCCCGCCTTATTACCTTAGCAAACCATGAAAGTTTGTGTACTGCAGCCTGACTATTCCACCACAGGGGTTGATTATAAAAATTATGATCCGCCGAGAGATCTTGCACCGCTAATACCCGAAGCAGAAGTACACACTATTTTTCTGAACAAACTCACTACATACAAACAATTGAAAGAACTCAGCAAACAGGGTTATGATATTTTCATCAATCTCTGTGAGGGCTATTTAGAATGGGAAGTGCCGAGTATTGATGTAATCTATACACTGGAATTACTGAACCTTCCGTTTACCGGACCGAGCACCAACCTGTACGATCCTCCCAAAGAACTTATGAAATACCTGGCCTATTGTGAGGGGGTAAAAACACCGGGCTATGTAATCATTCATGAACTAAATGATGTGGATGAAGCTATAAAACTTTTAAAGTTTCCTTTGTTTGTTAAACCGGCCAAGGCCGGAGATAGCCTGGGCGTGGACGAACATTCGCTGGTGCATAATAAAATTGAACTGCAGCAAAAATGTATCAGCACAATAGAGGAATATGGCCCTTTGCTGGTCGAAGAATATATTGACGGAAGAGAGTTCACCGTTTTGGTAGCTGCGAATGCTGATGAGCACAGTTGTACTGTTTTCAGACCCATCGAATATGTTTTTCCGGAAGGAAGAGCTTTTAAAACATATGCACTAAAAACATCTGAACTGCATCCCGATTGCAATGTGCCCTGCAATGATGCGTTGCTGGACAAAACCCTTCGATCCGCTACCGAAAAGATCTTTAAAGGTTTTAACGGTGTTGGCTATGCAAGACTTGATTTCCGGGTGAATGATCATAATGAGGTTTACTTTCTCGAAATAAATTTTACCTGTTCCGTTTTTTACAAAGACGGCTACGAAGGTTCTGCCGATTATATTTTAAAACACGATGGTATTGGCCAGGCTGGATTTCTCAGGCATATAATTAAAGAAGGTATAGCCCGCCAAGAAAGAAAGAAGAGGCCCTATACCATGAAAGGCAATTCCATCGCCGGTTACGGTATTTATGCCAATCGTTCTATACGAAAGAGTGAAGTCGTTTTTAAAGGGGAAGGAAGGGCTCAACGTATCATCACCAAACGATTTGTTGAAAAGAACTGGAACGAAGATGAAAAACTGCATTTCCGTCGTTACGCATATCCTGTCAGCGATGAGGTCTTTATTCTTTGGGATGATGATCCGGCGGAATGGGCGCCGCAAAATCATTGTTGCGACCCCAACACGGCTTTTGACGGTTTGAATGTTATTGCATTAAAAGATATTCCGCAAGGGGCTGAGCTCACCCTCGATTATGCCGGTTTTTTGGATGATAATATGGAACCATTTGATTGTCAATGTGGTTCTCCATTTTGCCGGGGAAAGATTTCGGGCAAACAAGGCAATACTTTAAATTTGCGGGAACAAACCCTTTCCGGGTTAAACGACTTACCAGCCCAACAGTCTTAGCACTACTCCATTAAATTTTACTGACTCATAAGATGATTTATCTTAAACAGATGAACTATGTCCCGTTTTGCCGTACTTAAACAGATCATGTTGCAACACCGGAGCCGACTGGTGCTGACCTACATTCTTTTTTCACTGGAAATGCTTGGTAACCTGCTCAGACCCTTTTTCCTGGGTGTGGCCATAAACGACCTGATAAAGGGAAGTTACCAGGGTTTGATTCTGTTGTCTGCCGTTCATTTGGGCTGGCTGTTGATTGGCACCATCCGTCACCGCCTAGACACCAGAACTTATTCCGCTATTTACACATCATTGGTAACAAAGTTCCTTGCAAGAAGATATAACAAATCAGATGTTTCAAAATTGAGTGCACACTCTACACTTGCAAGGGAATTTGTAGATTTTCTCGAATTTGACCTTGTTTATATCATCGAAGCGATGTACAGCATTTTCGGTTCCCTTATTCTGTTGTTTTTCTATGACACCTCAGTAGTACTGGTTTGCCTGAGTATTCTTTTACCAGTAGTAGCCTTAAGCTACCTGTATGGTAAAAGAATGAAAATGCTTAACAAGCAAAAAAATGATGAACTGGAAAAACAGGTAGATGTTATCTCCACCGGCAACACTCACCTGATCAAACAGCATTACGACAATTTAAGAAAATGGCAGATCCGTATCAGCGACCAGGAAGCATGGAACTTTGGACTGATGGAAATATTGGTAATGGTCGTCATTGGTGTTTCATTGCTTATTACCAATAAAACAGCCGGGTCAGGTATTGAGGCCGGCAGCCTTGTTGGTATCTATAGTTATATTCAACGTTTTGTTTCCGGGCTTGATACGATTCCGTACACTGTTCAACGTCTTTCATCCCTGAATGATATTACAAGAAGAATTGAACTGCAGGAAGAAGATCTTACAAGTCCGCCTCTCAAAGAGGTTGCCTGAAAGAATAACAATAAAAAAGGAAAGAGAATTCTCTCCTTTTTTATTACAAAGCAGTTTTACTTAAGGGCTCTGAGCACCTGCCGGCTTCCGTCATCCATTGCTTTTTTAGCAGCATCATCAATTTTTCCTTCAAACTTTCCATCAATTTTAGGCTGTGCTTTTACCGATCCGTCTCCCAGACTTTTCAACAGCATATTTACTTCTATAGTAAAGGAAGACGCCGCATTGGGGTCTGCATTTTTTACTGCTTTTAGCAAGCCACCAACCTTGCTGCCGCTTTTCACCCTTATAAAGGTTGTAGCAAGTGAATAATCACATTGTGTGCTTTTTGCCTCCTCTTCTGAAGAAACGGCTACAGCTTCCACGTTTCCGCTAATTAAGATGCCGGCAAGATATTGTTGCAGGTCAGCTGCATTAACCTGTCCATCTCCGGTTGGAACCAGTACGCCTATCCTGATTTTCCCATCTCCTTTTGGATCATTCGCCGCTGGCGTATCGTCATTATCGTTGTTATTGTTCTTTTTGTACTGGTTCATGATGTCGTTAATATCCAGTTTGTCCTGCAGGTCCTGTTCGTTTTTTGTTTCTGTATAGCCAATAGGGATTTCAAATAACATCGAATCCAGTTTTGCGGTGGTTAGTTCTAGTGTCTCCAGGTTGGTTTCAAACTGGCTGGTACTTTTTTTACCATCACCCATTATAATAGTGGTTGTTTCAACAAGCGGGAAGCCTAGTTTTCCTTTACCCCGGCGACGGGTTACAAATTTGTCTGTACACTCCGGCGTTTGGCGGTCGGTTTGCTGCGGATTGTTATATCTTTTATAGTTAACCGGACAGTTGAATTGTGGAAGGTCAATGTACCAGCCATCTGTTTTTATAAGCAGGCTGTCTTTCATGGTACAAGATTCGGGAGACGGGACCATTTTATTGCTTGTCCATACATGGCGGGCATTAAAGCCGTACATTTTTTTTCTCTCACCGGTATCAGTAATGCTGTAAGAAATATAAATGATGCCCCCTTTTTGTGTGGTAGTTGGCTTGGGCGGTGTTTTTGTTTTTGGAACAGTCTTTACATCTTCATCAATAATTTCCTCATCATCTTTTGCAAAAGGCTCTATATAATAAAGCTTCTTTTTATCATTGATCTTAATGGTACGTTGCAGATCGCACTGTTCTATTGTAATGGGGCTGGCAGGCATACCCATCATGCTTCCGGGCTCCGTCCGTTTCCGCATTCCTTTCACATAGATGGTTGACTCCATTTTCATGCCCATCATATTTGTTACCTGGCGGAGTTTGTATTGCTGGGCCTCAATTTTGTTTTGTGGAAACAGAAAAGCAAAAACAGCAATTGTCAAAAAAATAAAATTCTTTTTCATGTTCAGGTATTTTAAAGGTTTAATGGTTTTATAATCAGTAAAATAAAGGTAACTATTCAGTATAAAAACTATACTGAGTAAAACGGAATTGACAGGAAATATTTATTGGCTATCATCTCCCCATAAACACCATCAATATCTGCACATCGCTGGGATTGATGCCGGATATGCGGCTTGCCTGACCAAGGGTTCGGGGTTTTATGCGGGTAAGCTTTTCCCTTGCTTCGTTACCAAGAGAAGCAATTTTTTTATAGTCAAAGCTTTCTGGGATCTCCAGTTCCTCTAACTGTGACATACGCTGCACCAGTTCTTTTTCTTTTTCTATATACACATCATATTTCACCTGGATGGCCGCTTGTTCAATAGCTTCCTTTGTAAATGATGATAATGCCTCTTTCAGTTTTGGAATAGCTTCAGCAAATTCGTTCAATTCTACATCCGGGCGAAGCAGGATCTTTTGTGCTTTTTGTTTTTCAACAATTGGAGAAGAGTTGATTTTCTCAAACCAGCCATTTATCTCATCCGGCTCAATGGCCATTTCTTTTAAAACGGTTTTTATTTTCTCAACCGATTCTCTTTTATTTTTAACCCGGTCCATTCTTTCCT
This sequence comes from Chitinophagaceae bacterium, assembly GCA_044229985.1. GTDB lineage: Bacteria > Bacteroidota > Bacteroidia > Chitinophagales > Chitinophagaceae > JJ008. The sequence continues at coordinate 1,292 of JBGARY010000039.1, read as the reverse complement.
GTGATGCAAGGCCTATCCGGTAGCTTAATTCCGTCAATCGCAGGTCTGCATTGTCCTGTCTGAGCAATGTTCTGAATTCGGCCCTTGATGTAAACATACGGTAGGGCTCCTGGGTACCCTTGCTGATCAGGTCATCTATCAATACACCAATGTAGGCATCACTTCTTTTTAAAATGACCGGTTCGAGCTCTTTTGCCTTTCGATGCGCATTAATGCCAGCCATCAGTCCCTGGCAAGCCGCTTCTTCATAACCGGTGGTTCCGTTTATTTGACCAGCGAAGAAAAGACCTTGTATCAGTTTGGTTTCCAATGAATAATTAAGCTGGGTAGGCGGGAAAAAATCATACTCAATGGCATAGCCCGGTCTGAACATACGGGCATTTTCAAAACCCGGTATATTACGAAGTGCTTCGTATTGCGTTTCTTCGGGTAACGATGTCGAAAAGCCGTTTAAGTATATTTCTACTGTATTCCAACCTTCTGGTTCTACAAAAAGCTGATGCCTCTCCCTTTCTGCAAACCGGTTTATTTTATCCTCTATACTGGGGCAATATCTGGGACCCACTCCGTCTATCCGACCGGCGAACATAGGGCTACGATCAAAGCCGGTTTTTAGAATATCATGTACAGACTGGTTAGTGTAGGTGATCCAGCAACTCCTTTGTGTCTTCGGCTTTTCTATATCCAGGTAAGAGAAACCAAGCACCTCATTATCTCCCGGTTGTTCCTCCATCTTACTATAATCAAGACTCCGGCCGTCAATACGTGGCGGCGTACCCGTTTTAAGTCGGTCACTCTCAAATCCTAGGGAAACCAATTGTTCGGTAATACCGGTGGCAGCCTTTTCAGCCATTCTTCCTCCTCCAAAATTCTTTTCACCAATATGAACGATTCCGTTTAGAAAGGTACCGTTTGTCAGTACTACTGACTTAGCCCTGATTTCATGCCCCATACCGGTAATCACACCTGTACACTCCTTTCCTTCCACCAACAATCCTTTTACCATATCCTGGTAAAAATCGAGATTTGGTGTTTTCTCCAGCATTTCCCGCCACTTCAGGTGAAAGAGCATCCGGTCATTCTGTGCCCGGGGACTCCACATGGCGGGCCCCTTGCTTCTGTTAAGCATCCTGAACTGGATGGTTGAAAGATCCGTTACAATTCCTGAATAGCCGCCCATAGCATCAATCTCCCTTACAATCTGACCCTTTGCAATGCCGCCCATGGCCGGATTACAGCTCATTTGGGCAATGGTCTGCATATTCATGGTCACCAAAAGAGTTTTTGAGCCA